>CAUZPL010000018.1:0-88150 GCA_963581585.1 Planctomycetota bacterium | reverse complement strand
CACGTGTCATTTCGGGTGTGATCGGCATATACCCGCTCGGCCACCCGTAGAGACATGGATAGATCAAAACGTTCGTGCCGGCGGCAAGCTCTTTGAAAGACTCGACTTCAATGTCGATAGCACCGGATCCCAGGATGAGGATGTCGATCAGTTGCTCTTTGACCCAGGTTGCCACATCAAACCCATCCAGCCGGCAGGCTTCCCGAGTCTCTGAAACTCGAACGGCCAGCGGAATGTGTTTTCCCCGCTGTTTTGCGCGTTGTGCAAGGTGTTTCCGCACGCGGCGCAAAAATTGAGTCAGCAGCGGCGCGTTTTCCGGCTCGCTGCCGGGCATGAAGTGCGGCGGACTGCGCATGAAGTCAATTTCCAGCCCGTCAAAGTCGTATTTGTGAAATACCTCTTCGATGACGGAAAATTTTAGTTCTCGCACTTCTGGTACTGCAAAGTCAAGTTGGTGCACTCCGCCGTAGGCCTGTCCCTCACCGATAGTCCAATCAGGATGTTCGAGCTTGAACGAGGCGATCAGTTGCGGATGACTTTTGCCACCTCCAAGACTGTCGTGCAGATCATTGATGCGGAACGAGTAAAAGATATCGACACCGTGTCGATGTGCCTCCTGAACGATTATTTTTGCAGGATCGTTGCCAGTCCGAATCAATTGCTGCAGGAAGGGATGAACCTTACCAATGCGTTCACCGGTCAGTTCCAGCACGTCACTGTCGTAATTCGCCGTGTTCCCGCCCGCGCCGTCATGCCAGAACAACGCGTCGACATGAGTATCCCGCAGAAAACCACACATCCCATGCAGGTAGTCTTTCACATCTACGGCGTTGGCCAGGCCCCAGCTGCTGTCCTGCTGATAGATAATCCGATAAGGTTTACGACGAGAAAAATGAGGATTGTGTTGCCTGGTATCTGGTGACGAAATTTCTCCACCAGACGCGTTTTGAGTGTTCGAGTTGCCCCGTTGACCGCAGAGTCCAGGTGTACTGCCTGTCAATGTTAACAGCACACTCCATAACACGGTGGACATTTTAATCACTGAAATATCTCCGGCTTCACCACATCGTTTGCAGGTCGTCATTTTACCGGACGACCTGCTGCGACAAAGTTACTGGTTTGATTTGGTACCGGAAGTATAAGAACGGTTCGAACGGATTTCTTCTCGATGGAAGAGCATTCGTAGTCACTCAGCAATATCCGGAGGAGCGCCGCGGTGGTGCTGCAGAGTCGGTGCCACCGGCATCGTTCCCTGGTCACCGGAGGGTCTGCACCGGCAGATGGCTTATCCCGTAAGTGCTGACCAGGCTGCTGAAACCAGGTATCTGATCACAACGGCTTCTTTCGATATCAATGAAATTCGAGTCGCTAACACGAGACCGTGTGACTTTTTTTTCAACGACCAGACCAATGCAGAGCAACCGCTGCCGTGCAGGCAACGCATTTAAAACCGTTCAACACGGATTGAACAGAGGTGTGGGTCTTATCCTTCCTGTGTTGCCGGCAGAGGATGAATTTCGATGATTCGCTGCCATGGCCGGATGTCTCATCCCGGATGATCACTTTACAGTTTCGCCGCAACTGCCGGAAATCCTTTCCAAGTGTCTTCCCGCATCGTGGACAATACGGCACACACCACCAATAATTGATGGTCGTACCCACACAAGACACAGGCGAACTGAAATGTCAGGAAGGAACACCGAAGGTCATGGACAACAGTACCATTTCACAACGTCGTTACTGCAGAGGTCAGTTGCTGCGTGAACAATTGCTCGTGCCGTTCCTTGTGCTCTCCGGCCTCGTCACTCTGATTCCGGATCATCTAAAGGTTGTCGCGGCACCACCGGTCGCGTCAAAAATCGTGATGCCCACAGAATATTTTCCCCCGCCGGAATCGCAGGGTGACTGGCGCAGTCTTCTCCCCCCAAATGGCATTCCGAACGCATCTCAGAAACAGGTGATTCAGCAAAAATGCGGCATCGACTGGGATGCGCTGCAATCAGTCTGGGAATATACGCGCACAGCCGGTGGCAATTCAGGGTTCCTCGTGATTCGGCGTGGCTACATCGTCGGTGAGTGGTATCACGGCTGTAACCATTCGACAACGTACAACATTTACTCCAGTTCGAAGTCGTATACGACCGCAGCATTCGGCATGCTGCTGGGTGATGTCAAAGCCGGACACTTACCTGAGCATCGTGATCTCAGTCTCGAAACAAAGGTCTTCAGTAAAAAATATTTGCCCGAAGCAATGCCACTGACCGATCCGCGTAAAGCGGACATCACCCTGAGACATCTGCTCTCCATGACGGCAGGTTTCGCAGCGGAATCACCGCCGAAAGAAGCGCCTTTCAAATGGGTATTCGGTCGAGGTTCTGATTCGTCGATGGCGCAACTCGCTGCGGACCCTGGAGCACAGTTCTACTACAGTAACGGCGGTGCTGCGCACCTTTTGCCACTGTTTCACAGAATCACCGGACGTGACCTGTTTCCCTTCCTGAATGAGCGCATGTTCGGCCCAATCGGACTTCATAACATCCGGTGGCTGCAAATTGGCGGCAACGGAGATCTCGGCCCGTACAGCCAGGGATACAGCGGTGTGCTTACGACGGCCCGGGAACACGCTCGATTCTGTCATCTTGCACTCCACCGCGGCCAGTGGGACGGCCACCGAATCGTACCCGAGGAATACTATGACTTTGCGTGGGAACCGACCGATGCGGATCCGGAGTATGGAGGCATGTGGTGGATCTATCACGTACCGGAACGGGTCGTCTGGACCCGCGGCGCCCGCAAGAACAACGGCTATGTCGTCCCCGACAAAGATCTTGTTTTTGTGCGTGTGGGAGACGCCACGTCCGACCATTTTCCTGACGATTTTGGACGCCATTTGGCAGCCAAAGTGATTGCGACCATCAGGGATTAGCGGCAACAGGGCAGTTGAGTGGTCTGTTTTCTCATCGATTGAACTCTGTTAAATATCGACTTTCTGACTAACCACCTCTCACGCTGCCTGCCATGCCGTTCCAGTTCGACAATACATATATCCGTCTGCCGGATGTGTTCTTTAAACGGATCAACCCCACTCCGGTCAGCGCACCTGAACTGGTCCAACTGAACCACCCACTGGCTAAAACTCTCGGTATCAACATCGACAAACTTGAGTCCCCGGAAGGTCTCACGATCCTTTCAGGCTGTAATCACGCAAGGGGATCGGAACCACTGGCCATGGCCTACTCCGGGCACCAGTTCGGCGGATTTGTACCGCAACTGGGAGACGGTCGCGCCATACTGCTGGGTGAAGTTATCAGCACGGACAGTATCCGCCACGACATCCAGCTGAAAGGTTCCGGTCCGACACCGTTTTCGCGGCGGGGTGACGGACGCTCGGCACTGGGCCCGGTCCTTCGAGAATACATTGTCTCAGAAGCCATGGCTGCTCTTGGCCTGCCAACGACCCGAGCACTCGCTGCAGTAGGCACTGGTGAACAGGTGGTCCGCGAAAGCATGCTGCCTGGTGGAATATTTACTCGGGTCGCTCAGTCACATATCCGCATCGGGACCTTTCAGTGGTTCGCCGCCCGGCAGGACACACTCAATCTGCGGGTGCTGGCAGACTACGTCATTGACCGCCACTATCCCCACGCGCGGGACGAACCCAACCCTTACCGTGTTCTGCTCGACGAAGTTATCAGGCGGCAGGCCGAACTGATTGCTCACTGGATGCAGATCGGATTTATCCACGGCGTGATGAACACCGATAATATGACCGTCTCCGGCGAGACGATTGACTACGGACCATGTGCTTTTCTCGACACTTACCATCCGGAAAAAAAATTCAGTTCGATCGATCAGCAGGGACGTTATGCCTTTGCAAATCAGGCTCCCATTGGCCTCTGGAATCTGAGTCGCTTTGCCGAAACACTTCTCCCTCTGCTTAACGACGACCAGGAGAAATCTCTCGATGAAGCCAGGGCCGCTCTGGAAGCCTTTCCCGAACTGCACAGCCGTGCGCTGCAAAAGCAGTTTACTGCGAAGATTGGACTGAACGACGGCAGTTCCGATGACTGGAACATGGTACAAACCCTGCTGAAGGCAATGGCAGACGGTGAGGCTGATTTCACACTGGTGTTTCGCCATCTTTCTGATGCGCTCGAAAGCGGTGACGACGAGATTGTCACCAGCCTGTTTAAACAACCCACAGCAATCGCTGAGTGGCTCAAGGCATGGCGCGAACGTCTGAACCCCGTTGACCGCAGCAAAACCCTTGATGTGATGCGTAACACGAATCCAGTGTTCATCCCGCGCAACCATCGTGTCGAGGAGGTAATTCAGGCCGGAAACGCAGGTGACTTTCAACCCTTCCGTCTCCTGAACCAGGTATTGCAGCATCCTTTTACTGCACAGCCGCAGTTCGTTGCGTACGAAGCTGCGCCAACTCCGGATGAAGTTGTGCAGGCAACATTCTGTGGAACCTGAATCCGTATCCGGTGCCGCAGATCCACTCTGCCACCTGCGTATATCTTGCGGTTATGTCCGGACGACGTTTCATCCCTGCCGCTTAAATGACTCTCTGAACTGCAATCTCACGCTTGCAGCCATTTTGTTCGCAGGCAATGACGAGGTTCCACTGCAGATATGCAGTGGCATCAGCGCCTCATTGCTGACTCCGTGCTGAAACTGGCAGTGCAGTCATCTGACTGCAGCGACCCGCAGTTCACCGACTGCACAACCCCACACACCGACCAAAATATAATTCCTAAAGTCCCGGATTACAGGTATTTAGATCGTCATCACCGACTTCGCATCTGTCATTGGCACAGCAATTGAACAGGTATAGCTCTATCGCATTTCTCCGGGACATAACGGTGGGGCAGGGTGATGGCACACGTATTCAGTGCCGCCTGAACACGGCACGTCGTTTGGCACAGCATCTCGGATTGCACCAAAGACAATATCACGATCGCGAAGTCAGGGACCTCAGATTTTTGACCTGTCGGCTGAACTACGATATGCTGGCACACGTTGCGGGAGAACGATCATCGGAGGCAGGAACCGCGTATGTTCGACTGGATTGCAATTCTTACCAGCATCGGCATCAGCCTCGCCCTCTTCCTGACCCTGATTGTGCTTCCGATCGTTCTGGTGCGCCGCCAGAAGACAAACCATGACCAGGTGACGTCTCGCCTCAGCGAACTCAGGCAGCAATTGTCCAGGCACGACAAGATACTCGGCGACCTGGTCCGACAGGTCATTGGTGCGTCCGCTGAAGAGACTCCAACGCCTGAGCCGGAACTGACAGTCGACTCAACTCCTGACGTTGCGCACGGACCGGCAGTGAAAGAATTCCGAGAACCGAAACAGGAAGTCACCATACCGGACAGCGTTGTATTGCCACCGGCTGCGCCGCGTGTTGTTGCCCCGAAAACGTCGGAACCTCGTCAACCCAGCCAGTTCGAGCAGGGTGCCAAAGAGATCCTTGCGAAAGCCTGGAACTGGATCATTGTTGGCGAGGAACATCGGCCGACTGGCGTGTCCATGGAATATGCCATCGCTACCAACTGGCTGCTGCGGATCGGAGTGCTGGTGCTGATCGTGGGAATCGGTTTCTTCCTGAAATATTCCGTCGAACACGGGTTGATTGGACCCATTGGCCGCGTGTCCGTTTCCCTGCTGGGCGGCGTATCCATGCTGGTCATCGGGATGCGGATATTGAGCGGACGATATCGGCTGCTGGGTCAGGGGTTGATGGGTGCCGGTATCGCGACACTTTATTTCGCCATCTTTGCTGCCGCCAATTTCTATCAGTTGATTGGCTTTTCTGAGGCTTTCGCACTGATGGTCTTTGTGACTCTGTGTGCCGGTGCAGTCGCGGTCCGGTTTGATTCTGCGCTGGTGGCCGTTCTGGGAATCATCGGTGGCTACGGCACACCGCTGATACTGCCAACAGTCGAAGCCGTGAGCTTTGTCAGGCTCTTTAGCTACATATTGATCCTGGGAATTGGTGTCTTTGGTATTAGCTACCGAAAGAACTGGTACATCCTGAATGTCCTGAGCTTCCTGTGTACTTACGGGCTGTTCTTCCGGGCGATGCAGGAATATCAGCCCGACCAGTTCTGGCAGGCCATGCCGTTTCTGGTCGCGTTCTTTGGACTGTTCTCCACGATGATATTCATATTCAACCTGGTGAATCGCCGGAAGTCGACATTGGTGGAGGTTATGGCTCTGCTGCTCAACGCCGGCATATTCTTTGTGGCAAGCTACAGGATGGTTGAAGAACTCTATGGCAGGCAGTGGATGACAGCAGTCACCCTGGGCCTGACGGCTTTCTACATCGGACACATCCACTACTTCCTGCGGCGCAAGCTGCTGGATCGTGAGTTGTTGCTGAGCTTCACCGGTTTGGCCGCATTCTTCCTGGCTGTAACCATCCCGCTGATTTTGTCGGGTGAATGGACGACTGTGGGCTGGGCGATCCAAGCCTTTATCATGCTGTGGATTGGCGGAAAACTGAACAGCAAGTTCCTGCGTCACATTGCTTTTTTGCTGTATGCAATTGTGTTTGCCCGGTTCTGTTTTCTGGATCTGCCATCCCAGTACGCGCGAGGAATACACCCCGGCGATATGTCGGTGGCAGACTATCTGCAGAAGATGGTGGAGCGGCTGATCATCTTCGGTGTTCCGATTACCTCGATAGCCGGAGCCTGCCGCCTGCTGAAGCAGCCGCTGAAGGTCTCAGGTACTGCCGTCCAGCCGTCAAATGATATCGGCGAATGGATCCGCGATCGATGGGCTGTCCGCGCGTGGATTGCGGGCTTCTTGGCAGTGTTGTTCATATGCCTGCATATCAAACTGAGCCACACGTTCAGCTTTTTCGGAGTCATGTTCTACGACGGTGATACAGATATTTTTATGCGCGCAGGAACGCGTTTGCTTGACTTTGGGGCAATTATTGCCTTCTTCGTACTTGCCTCTTATCTGCTTCGAGGCGATATGTCGGCACAGAAGATCTCGGGCATCCTGGGTGCAACTGCTCTGGTATCGTTATTTCTCTTTCTCACCCTTGAGCTGAACACGTGCCTGCACCGTTACGTCCCTGGTTTGCGTGCCGGGGGGATTTCAGTTCTCTGGTCGCTGTTTGCGCTCAGCCTGGTCTTAGCAGGTATCCGGAAACAAATCTCGTCGCTGCGCTGGATCGGGCTGGCCCTGTTTGCCATCGTCACGTGGAAGGTTTTCTTTGTCGACCTGAATCAACTCAATCAGATATACCGAATCATCGCCTTCATCGTGCTGGGCATGCTGATCCTCAGCGGATCCTTTGTTTATCTCAAATATCGCGAATCTTTCACAATTGATTCCGACGACAGCAATGAGCTGAAAGAATGAACGTTTTCAATTCTGACAGGTACCTGCTGATTGCCGGATACAACGAAGGGCGTCGCAGGAATCCATGCGAAGGCAGGCCTGCCAGCGGCTCCGGCGGTACTTGTCTTGCCCTCTTGTTCCTGCTGACAGCCTCGACCGTCGTACACGCCGCCAGTCAGCCTGCGGCATACCGTTTTGTCAAAGAAGTCGCTGGGAATGCGGTTCATGATGAAGCAATCCTGGGCGTCAGGCTCGACAGTGACATCTATGCTTCGACCCGTGAGAACTTTCCCGACGTCCGTGTCGTAGACAGCAACGGACAGGAAATTTCCTACGTCCTTGAAAAATTAACTGAGATTCAGGACACAACGGTCCGCAGGATGGTCACAACCGAAGTGATTTCTCTGCACGAGGCGCAAGACAACCAGATCGAAGTCCTTGTCCAGCTGGACAAGGCTGCTCCTGCAGCGGGCGGTTTCACCGTATTCACGCCACTGAAAAACTACGAACAAAAAGTCCGCGTGCTTGGCAGCAGCGACGGCCGGAGCTGGGTGCCTCTGGTCGACAACGCACTGATCTTTGATTACTCCCGCTATATGGATGTCAGCAACAACGACGTCCGACTGCCCGTAAATTCTCAGCGTCAGTTCAAAGTCGCGATCGACAACGTCACGCAGGAACAGGAATCGCCTCATCGGCTGCTCATGCGAAAGTTCAGCGGCGATGCGGAAGCTACAAGGATTGAAACGACCGTAGTCAATCAATATTCGTTCCGTATCAATCGCCTGAGCTTCTGGCATGAGATCACAAGTAAGCAGATGAAGAGCGCCCGGGAAACTGCGTATCCGATATCGAAGTTTCAGACCGAAGAAGACACCGAAGCAAAGAGCACCATCATTCATGTTCATACGCGACGGGAGCCGCTGACGAAATTCACACTGTTGACTGACAGCAGTAATTTCAGCCGCCGCGCGGTGGTGGAAACTCCCGTAATCCAGGGAGTTCGAACCAAATGGAACGAAGTGGGCAGGGCGACGATCGCCGCCATTGACTTCCATGATTTTGAGCGCGAGGAATTGACGATCAAGTTCCCCGAACAGCGACACGAGAAGTACCGCATCACCATAGCGAACGAGGACAACCAGCCACTGACAGTGACCGGCGTCACGGCAGCAGGAAATATTTACCGTACAAAGTTTCTGGTGTCCAGTGACGAAAAGTACCGTGTCCTTTATGGTTCAGAAACTGCCACCTCTCCCAAATACGATACAGCCACCGTGCTGACATCGATGCAGGAGGAGTATCGAACGATTGACGTAGCACTAGGGGAAGAGACCGGCAACCCGGTGTTTGACCGAACGGCCGATTTTACTTTCGGTAAGCTTCTGGAGAACAAGCTCGTTCTGGGGGGCGTGATCCTCGTGATGGTTGTGATCCTTGGGTGGATCCTGTTCGGCGCAGGTCAACAGGTCGGTGATATCTCGGATGAATAACACCTCTGTTGGGAGCCGCAGAACACAATCGACACGTTTGATTCCCGTCTGATCACCTGCACGCTCACGCTTCGATGCTCGAACGAACGCCATGGTCAGTGGTCCACAACTTCGAGCACGCTCTCAACTCCGGTGTCTAAGGCCGGCTCAAAGCACTGAAAACGCACTTCTGAGGTCGTTCGCTAAAGTGAATTTCACAAAATGCTTCGATGCAGCCACTGGCGTCCGAGAGTACCATGGGATCCGGCGTCATAGAATTGAGCGGTCGTCGACCGTGCTGTGTCGTCCGAATCGAGAACAATCTCATGAAAACAAGAAGCACGAACATGCGAACCGTCCTGCCCGGGATCTGCCTGGTCGGTCTCCTCTCGGCTCTCTCCACGCAGGCTGCGCCCCCCGACCCGGAACAGCGTCCAGGGTTCCGTCCGCACTTCATGCGGCAGGGCGACGGCCAGGGGGGGTGGGCGGTGAAGCGGGCCGAGTGCCAGCAACTGAGGTTCCACCAGCGGGGTTGGTCGGTCGGGTTCGGCGTGACACAGATGGACAATGGCGAACTCGTGTTGCTGGGGATGTGCGATGTCCGCAAGAGCCTGTGGTACGGGGCCGGAACAGGCGAGCAGACGTTCATCGCTTTCAGCAAGGACCGGGGAAGCACCTGGACGTCACTGGATCGGGTGGTCGACGGAGCCGGACACCAGGTCGGACGTCCGATCATGCTGGCCAATCTCGGCCGGGGTCGCCTGTCCTACATCGGGGGCATGAACAAGCGATACATCAGCAGCGATTACGGGCGGACGTGGATCGATGTGGTCAGGCAGCCGTGCACGCGAGGTGGCAGAGTGGAGGCCGAGGGGAACCCGTGGGTGGACCTGGGGTCGGACGGTCGGGCCAAGCGGATGGCGATGATCGGACTCAGCCGGGCCGGCAAGCCGCCGGGGTCTCCGACCTTCTATCCTGGGTTGAACTTCATCCGCTGGTCAGATGATGGCGGCAAGACCTGGCGGGACGAGGTTCGCCCGGCCAACTGGCGGGCCAGCGAGGGGTCGCTGGTACGGGCGAAAAACGGATGGCTCGTCGCGGCCCTGAGAACCCAGGTTTCCGTCGAGTACCCTGGGGCGGAGGGTGACGAGTACCGTTGCCTTCGCGTCTCGATTTCCAAGGACGAGGGGCAGACATGGACCGAGCCCAGGCCACTGGCCGACGGACGGATGCACCCGAACCTGCTGCGGATGCCCAATGGTGACCTCGTGATGACACTGGTCGTGCGTCATGACCTCGAGGACGGCCGACGGGTCAGTCATCGCAAGGGCTGCGAAGCGGTCATCAGCCGCGACAACGGGCTGACCTGGGACCTGGACCGGAAGATCATCCTGGACGAATGGCAGTTCTACGATCACCATGTTCCCGGCCACGGCCAGGCCGGCCACCTGTTCTCGACCCTGCTCGATGACGGGTCGATCCTGACCGTCCACAACAACTACCTGACGATGGGCGTGACGCTGATTCGCTGGAAGCCATGACCGCTTCAGATCACTTGCACGTTGGTGGCACAGGGGCCACGCGGACTCTGTCCGACGGTGAATGACACCTGTTGACCCTGACTGAGGTCTTCCAGGCGGGTGCTCTCGACGGCCGAACGGTGAAAGAACAGGTCCTTGCTGCCGCCGTTGCCGATGAAGCCGAACCCCTTGTGAGTGATCAGCTTGATCTGGCCCCGTTCAGAGCCTGGCTGTGAGTGCCCAATTGCTGTTACCAGGATTACGAACCGAGACAGTTTCACTTCTGGTCCCCTCACGAGTAAAACGGGTGCCAGCAGAACGGGTGACAAATTTCAGCTGATTTGAGGAGGTTCGACCTATGTGCGTTCGACATGCCCTGCTGGGCATTCTTTTGTGTACCTTGTCCGCCTCACCTGACTTGCAGGGGCAGAATCCTTCGGTCTCGCCCAAAGAGGTATTCTTCTATTCCGATGGCCGACACTCCAGCGTCTATCTGTACGAGCCTCCAATGAGTGTTCGCCACTATGTGGAGCCCGTCGACGAGTTACTCGATCTCGGAATCGACACCATCAGCTATGCCGTGGGAGACTGCAGTGTTCTCCTCTATGATACCAAGGTCGGTGAACACTGGGGACACAACCTTGACCTGGTGGATCACATCGTCTGGTACCGTGCCGGTCAAAATGCCCGGTCACTAATCGAGCGGGGAATGGACCCGCTTCGGGTCGTTTGTGACCATGCCCACAAACGCGGGTTCTCATTCATGCCTCACCTGCTGCTCAACATGCTGCATACGGCTCCCAACCGAGTCACTAGCAGCCGCGTGGCGGATTTCACGACCCGGCATCCCGAATGGCAGGTTGGAGAGGAGCCCGATTTCCCCGAGTCCGTTCACGACCAGCCGAACCGTCTTTCCTATGCCGTTCCCGAAGTGAGAGCCAACCGCCTGGCAGTCATTCGGGAACTGGTGACCGACTATCCCACCGACGGTATCGAAATCAACTTTCACGATTATGCTCCGTTTATTGCCCGGCGTGAGGTTACAGAACACACGCAGACAATGACGGACTGGATGAAAGAAATCCGGGCTGTCTGTGACCGTGCTGCAGCCGGTCAGGGACGGAAGAAACGGCTTGTCATTCGGATTGCCGGAACACTTGAAGGAAACAAGTCTATCGGACTGGATCTGCAAACCTGGATTCAGGAAGAACTCATGGACACCGTGATCGCCATGCCGGTGACTCATGGTTATGAAGCGGGCACACCGGAACTGCGAAAGGTGGTCCAGGCCGCAGAAGGGACCAGGGTTTCTGTTCTGGCCGGACTGGACACTTCTCCGGAAAATACTCGTGAGGTGAATTACGCTGCCGCCGTAAACGCTTATGCGGCCGGGGCTCAGGGCGTACTCTTCCATACCTATTATCCCGACCCGGACCGTTATCCGTACAGTGATGCGGCGACCGCAGCTATTCGCTTCATGGGATATCCCGATATTCTGGCCCATAAAAATAAAGTTTTCCGCGCCGGCAGCAACCCCAAACCGGGGACTCCACCCGGGTATGGCATCCCCTGGCAAATCCCTGCAATACTGGAGGAAGGTAAGGAGGGGCCGGAGATTTATCTTGAAGTTGCGGACGATATCGCAGCAAAAGATCGAGCAGGTGAGTTATGGCACTGCGAATTGCGCGTCATGATGCGGGACATGATGTACACCGACCAGGTGCGTCTGTGGTGGAACGGACATCTGATCCCCGCGAAAGCACAGCGGAAAGCCGACTGGACTTATCAGCTGCGAAGGCGACCAAGGTCCTATCGGGGCTACCGCCTGCACGTGGATCTGCAGGGCACCCTGCTTCCTCAAGTTGGAACAAATACCCTGCGAGTTGACGTTTTGAAAAAGGATGCCAGGCTTGTTCAGCCAATCAGCTTGGCGGATGTCGAGGTGATGGTCGAGTATTTGCCCCACAGGCATGGGTTACGAACAGAAGAATAATGTTTCCGCCACACTCTTCATTTGGCCGCTGCGATCAGGATTAGTGGCCTCAGCCGATGTTCGGGCAGCCAGAAGGGCTGTCATCCCAACGCCTGGACCAGAATCTTCCTCGCAACTGCACCATGCACGTCGGTCAGTCGAAAATCGCGGCCCCCGAAATGATAGGTCAGCTCGGTGTGATCGAGTCCCATCAGATGCAGAATCGTTGCATGCAAATCGTGAATGTGCATCCTGTCTTCGACGGCATAGTATCCGAACTCATCCGTTGCACCGTAAATGAAACCCGGCTTCACACCGCCGCCTGCCATCCACATCGTGAATCCGTCCGGGTTGTGGTCGCGGCCGTTCTTCGCGGCGGAACCCTTTTGTTCCGCCGTTGGCGTTCGCCCGAACTCACCGCCCCACAGGACCAGCGTGTCGTTCAACAGCCCGCGACGCTTCAGATCGGTCAGTAACGCCGCAATGGGCTGATCCACCTGCCGCGCATTTTCCGGATGACGACTCACCAAATCGGCGTGTTGATCCCAATGACCGCTCCCGTTCTGGTGTGTTACCTGAACCATTCTCACACCGTTCTCGATGAAACGTCGCGCCTGCAAACACTGATAGCCAAAGTCCTGTGTTTCCTTTTTGTGCAATCCGTAAAGCTGTTGAGTTGCCTCAGTTTCGTCGGAGACATCCTGCAGGTCAGGAACCGACACCTGCATACGGAACGCCAGCTCCAGCGTATTAATGCGCGAATCAAGTTCATCGACGAACTCGGACTGGTCACGGTGGCGATTGTTGAGACGCTGTACGAAATCCAGCTGTCGCCGCTGACGATTCCTGGGTCCGGCGGACTGGATGTGATCAATCCTGGCCTCAGTTGCGGGCAGACCGGCATATCCGATCGGAGTTCCTTGATACACTGCGGGGAGAAACGCTGATCCGTAGTTGTTCGCACCGCCATGAAACAACGTCGGGGAGATCGTCATGAACGCGGGTAAATTCTGATTCTCGGTGCCCAGCCCATACGACAGCCAGGATCCCATACTGGGCCGGATCAGGGTGTCGCTGCCGGTATGCAGTTTCAGTGTTGCTCCGCCGTGCGCAGGGTTTGTGCCGTGCAGCGATCGCAGGATGCATAAGTCGTCGACACATTTCGCGATATGAGGAAAAAGTTCGCTGACGGGAATACCGCTTTCGCCGTAACGCCGGAATTTCCACGGGCTGCCAAACAGTTTGTTGTTGGATTCGCCGACAGCATGGAACAGCAACCGCGGTCTTTCGATGGGCAGGGTCTTTCCATGATCGCGAGTCAGTCGCGGCTTGGGGTCGAATGTGTCGATTTGAGACGGACCACCCTTCATGAACAGAAAGATAATCCGTTTGACACGGGCGCGATGGTGGGGCGACTTGGGCGCAACCGGCTGAGCCCTGGTATCAGCTCGCGTTTCCTGCGAAAGCAGTGCGCGCAATGCCAGCGAACCGAAACCGATATTGCAGCGTTGCAGCATTTGACGGCGCGACATGTTCATGGAGCGAACCTGGTTGCACTTTATCGACCGCAGGGCGATCTGTTATTCGATATACAGAAACTCGTTGGACACCATCAGCGCGTGCAAAAAACTCTGCCAACCCGATGCCGGTCTCTCTGCGTCTTCCGCATACGATCGTACGTACGACAACGCAGCACGCACTTCATTGTCGTTTGGCCTTCGTCCCAAAATGGTTAGGTAACCGTCAGCCACACGCTGCTCGTCATTCAGTTGTGAATCACTCAACGACGATTCCGCCAAAACAGCCGCCGATCGGATCACCAGGGGGCTGTTCATCAACAGCAAAGCCTGTGCCGGGATATTCGTCGACGATCGGTCACCGTTAACAAGACTCGGCGTCGGGAAATCAAATATGCGGAATAAACTGTAGACCTTGTTCCGAATCACCGGCTGATACACCGCCCGCCGCCGATTGTGGTACTTCACCAGATGCTGAAACGATTTCGCATCCGTAACGTAATCCCGCGGCTTCAGCGTCAACAATGATCCACCCATCGATTGGTCGAGTCGACCACCTGCAAACAATATCGAGTCCCGCACCTGTTCCGCGTCCATCCGCAGCCGCGGGAAATGCCACAGCAAGCGGTTTTCAGGGTCAACATCTGTCGGATTCACTCGCGACTCTGTGGATGCGCGACAAGCCTGCTGGTAAGTGCCGGACAGAACAATCATCCGGTGCAGCCGTTTTATGGACCAGCCGGACTGCATGAAATCCACCGCCAGCCAGTCCAGCAACTGCGGATGACTTGGCGTTTCGCCGTTGATTCCGAAATTGTCCGGCGTTCTCACCAGCCCGTCCCCAAAGTGCCATTGCCAAATCCGGTTGACGATCACTCGGCTGGTCAGCGGGTGTTCAGGCGAAACCAGCCACTCGGCAAGTTCCAGCCGACCACTTGACTTCTCTTCGGGTGTCTCGCTTTCCCGCGTCAGAAACCACGGTACACCGCGAGCCACCTGGTCGCCCAGGTTGAGATGGCTGCCGCGAACATGAACTGGCACGTTCTGAATCGTCCCTTCGGCCACGGACATCGCCATCCCGCTTGGCGGCGGCCTGGGACGTTCATCCCGGAGTTTGAGGTAAGCCACCAGGCGAACGGCGTTTTCCCGCGTTGCTTTATAGATCACCAACTCCGACTTCTGATCGGGTGAAAGTTTCGTCTCGTCAATGTCGACGATCTTCACAATGCCGGACGGTAACTCCGAGCGAGCTGCTTCCAGTGATTTTTCGTGAACCGTCACTTCTTTGTCAAACTGGATCTGCGCCGCCGGATCGCGAGGAATTGGCTGTTCCATCCAGAAGCCATTTCCCTTGCCGCGACTGTCGATGATCTGCGTCATCGTCCGCGTGCTCTTAAAGATGCCGGCCAGAGCGTAATAGTCGCGTGTCGAAATCGGATCAAATTTATGGTCGTGACACCTTGCACATTCAAAAGTCAACGACATGAACGCTTTGCTGACCGTTGCGACCTGGTCATCGATGATGTCCATTTCCATTTTGGTCCCGTCGACTTCCCGAAGTCCTTTGGGACCGATGGCGAGAAACCCCGTGGCGACCATGCGGTCGGTCATGATGGCCAGTCGCTCAACCGGGTCTGTTGCATCAACTGGCAGCAAGTCCCCCGCCAGCTGCTCCCTGAGAAACTGATCAAACGCGTTGTTGCGGTTGAACGATCGGATCACGTAGTCCCGATAATTGAAAGCATTCACATACGCCCGATTCTCATCCATCCCGTTCGAATCCGCGTACCGAGCCACGTCCAGCCAGTGTCGCGCCCACCGCTCACCGTACGAAGGCGAGGTCAGAATCCGGTCCACTAAACGACTGTAGGCATCCGGCGACTCGTCCGTGACAAACTCGTCAATGTCCGCAGGCCGCGGCGGGAGCCCGGTCAAATCCAAATAGAGCCGCCGGATGAGTTTCGTCGGCCTCGCTCGGTCAGCGGGTGCAAGTCCCTCGGCTTCCAGACGAGCGATTATGAAACGATCAATCGGTGCAGTCACCCGCTCAGAATTTATCACCACTGGAACCGGTGGATTCTGAATGGGTTGAAACGACCAATGGGCCGAATCTTCCTGTCCCCTGACGACGTCGCAGTACGAAATGTAGGTGAGTAACAGAACCGGCAGCAAGCAGTGACTTCTCGTCTGTGGAAACATAACAACCATAATATCAATACGGCTGTAAGACGACAAATTCGTAGTGACTCGCCGGAGTACACTGAGAGTTTGGTGTCTGACGCAGCGACAACGCTGAGGGATGCGTCGCTGAGGACTCGCTTCGGCGTTCTAACGCGGGACGATACCGGTTTCATGGTATTGCGGAATGACGTCACCGAGTACACGGACATCGAAGTTATGCTGCTGCCACCCAAACAAACCAAACCTGAACGCGCATATAGGCCGCTGCTGCCCAGGAGTGAAGTCAATCTGTCAGGACCGTATGATCCTGTTTAATCGCCGATCACGTAACCGGAGCATCAGCGAATATGCCACTCATTTCCGCGCTAAGCGCAACGATCACCGTCCGCACAATCTGTCAACTGAACACGATGACTCTTTCGGATCAGTTGCGGGCCGTGACTGTCCTGGCGGCCTGCGAAAATACTGTCACCGAACAGCGAAAACTCGCCTTCCTCAGATATCCGTTTAGCACCTGCTGAGTTCGTTGCTGTGCAGTCCCGTAAAACGCAGCTGCCGACTTAATCAGCACCGCATGTTTTCCGGGACCTGAGTCATAATGTCACGGGCACCTGTATCCGGAACACGCTGCAGACGCAGTGACTGATCGAGCATGACCGGAGCTACATATTTTGACCATACGGCTTCGAGGTTTGTTCCTGCAAGGCAACCGAAAGCTTGCCCTGCCGCTGCCGGTGGAAAGCCGGCGTTCTAAAACAAAGTCGGGTTGTCTTTTGCCACAACAGAAAAATCCCGTTCAGCGTTACCACCCTGAATCGCCGCGTCGTACTGTCGAAGCGCGGCGGATGCGACCGGTGCTGCAATACCAAGTTGTCTGGCCAGATCGATCGCCAGTGCAACGTCCTTCCGCATCAACGCGCTCGTGAATCCAGGATCATATCGATCTTCGATGATGAACCGATGGCGCGCCTCAAAGATTCTGGAGTTGCCGCTCGAAACAGCCACGGCTTCCGCCGTCCGGCTGAGATCGAGTCCCGCCGATTTCGCGATCGCCATGGCTTCGCCGATGAGCGTCATCACTCCACCAGCCATAAGCTGATTGACAAGTTTCGTCGTCTGACCTGCACCGAGCGGACCAACGTGAATAATATTCCTGCCAAGCGTCTGCAACAGGCCGTACGCTCGTTCGGCATCGGCGGTATCACCGCCAACCATGATGGCTAACGTACCTTTGCGTGCTCCCGACGGTCCTCCCGACACGGGCGCGTCGAGCATCGACATGCCGACCGTCGCCAGCCGGGACGCAATGCTGCGTGCCGTGTCCGGGCTGATGGTACTCATCTCGATCAGCAACGATCCTTCCTGGCCCCCTTCGATCACGCCATTCGGGCCCAGGACCACCTGTTCCACCTGTTCATCGGCCGTAACGATCGTGAACACGAAATCAGACGACCGGGCCACGTCAGCACAGGTCGAGCAGGCCGTCGCGCCGACTTTACGAAACTCACTGATCACCTCCGCACGTCGGGCAAAGAAGTACAGCTGATGCCCTGTCGCCAGCAGATTGCGAGCCATTGGGGCGCCCATCGTTCCCAAACCGATGAAACCAATACGAGCCATGTGTTGCCCTTTTGTGCCGGACGGTCAACAATTGCTTGCGCCAATCAGGCAGTCGATCGCGCACCGCGCACTGTACACCCTCAGAATCGAAGTGACGACCAATGAACAAATCAATCCGAATCCACGAAACCGGTGGTCCTGAAGTTTTACGCTGGGAAGAAGTTGATGTTGCAAAACCGGCTGCGGGCGAAGTCCGTCTCCGACAAACCGCAGTGGGGCTCAACTTCATCGACACTTACCATCGTACTGGGCTGTATCCGGTCGGATCGCTGCCGACCGGAATCGGCATGGAAGCAGCAGGTGTCGTTGAAGAAACCGGCGGAAATGTGGCGGATCTTCAGGTTGGCGACCGTGTCGCCTATGCCGGTGGATCGCCCGGCAGCTACGCCGAAGAACGAACAATGGCCGCTGCACTTCTGGTCAGGTTGCCCGACGGTGTGAACGACCGGCAGGGCGCCGCGTTAATGCTTAAGGGTCTCACCACGCAATACCTGATCAGATGCTGCTATCCCGTCAAGTCCGGCGACACGATCCTGATTCACGCGGCGGCGGGCGGAGTTGGACTGCTGGTCTGCCAGTGGGCCAGACATCTGGGCGCGACGGTGATCGGAACAGTCAGCACGCCGGAAAAAGCGGAACTCGCCGCTTCACACGGTTGCAGTCACACCATCCTGTATCGGGAAGAAAACTTTGTCGATCGAGTCCGCGAACTGACCAACGGTGAGGGCGTACCGGTTGTCTACGATTCGGTTGGCCGCGATACATTCGACGGCTCGCTCGATTGCCTTCGTCCGCTCGGTCTGATGGTCACGTTCGGCCAGTCGTCAGGTTCAGTTGCTCCTCTGGCCATCCACGAACTGACATCTCACGGTTCTTTGTTTTTGACTCGTCCAACGCTGGCGACCTATAACGCGACCCGTGACCAGCTGACAGCTAATGCCGCAGAACTGTTTGCCGTCGTTGAAAGCGGGGCTGTGAAGATTGAAATCAATCAGACGTATGCCCTGCAGGACGCGGCGCAGGCGCACAGTGATCTGGAGAGTCGCAAGACCACAGGTGCAACTGTGCTGCTTCCGTAAGTCAGACAAAAGCTGATGCACTACCGTTTCAAACGTCTCTTGACTGTCGTCGCACAAATCACCTGTCGTTGATGCGGCAGCGTTGCCGGGTTGGTGTTTGAAGTGTCAGGAACCAGTCCAGGGAGTGGAATCATGCACTGCTGTTTACTGCGACTGTTTATCACCACATTCTGTGAATTTTTCTGATCGGCTTCTTATTCATTTATTGACTTTTCGTTCGGTAAGCAGCTGTAACCGGCTCAGTCCCTTACTTTGCTTTTCGAATGTGTGGCCGCTCAACCTGATTTCTGAAGCCGTGTTTCTGAAATACATTACAAAATCCAAGGTCTTTGACGGCGACTCGGAGGTAACGAATTCTCTTGGAACTTTTCTGAAGCTGGTTAATGGCAGATGCGACATCAGCGGGTTTCAGAGCAGCGAAACTTCTCGCAGAAGACTGTGGAATCTCCTGGTAAAAAGCACGGCGGATTCACGTGTGCATGGATGACGCGTGGTATTGTTTCCAAAACTGAGGTGCGGTGCTGTCGAACCCGGAAATTCATACGAGGATTTAAGCCATGCGTCTTATATTCGATGGTCACGTGGATCTGGCTCTCTTCGCACTGGGGGAGAATCGTGACCAGACCGAAGAGCTGGCAACGATGAATGCACGTGAGTTCGGGCTCACAGACGCGCCCAATCGCGGGCACGCCGCTGTATGTCTGCCTGAGATGCGGCGAGCGCGCGTGGCGGTGTGTCAGTCGACAGTGGCCGTGCGGGCGAACCGTGAGGCGCGACCGACAAGCCGCTTTGATTTAGACTTTGGGACCCAGGCCATAGCCTACGCCGCTGCGCAGGGACAACTGGCATACTACCGGATTCTCGAAGAGCAGGGAGAAGTGACGCTCATCCGTACTGCTGCGGAGCTCGACGCGCATTGGCAGCGTTGGGAGAACCAGACCGATGACAGCCTCCCTGTGGGCATTATGGTTTCCATGGAATGCGCAGACCCCATCGTTGAGCCGGCGCAGGCGGAAGCCTGGTGGGCAGATGGTGTACGCAGTGTGATGCTGGCGCACTTTGGACCGAGTCACTACGCAGCAGGCACTCTCGCCTACGGCCCGCTGACCGAAAAAGGCCGGGCCATCCTCAAGGAATTCGAGCGACTTGGCATGATTCTCGACCTCACGCATCTGTCGGAAGAGAGCTTCTACGACGCCTACGATCGCTTCTCCGGCCCGGTGATCGCCAGCCATACGAATTGCCGCGCGCTCGTGCCCGGTGACCGCCAGTTTACCGACGAACAGATCAGAATGATGATCGCTCGCGACGGAGTGATCGGCGAAGCGCTGGATGCGTGGATGCTCGTGCCGGGCTGGATTCACGGCAAATCAGATCCCAAAACAGTGAGCCTGACGGCAGTCGTGGATCACATCGACCACATCTGCCAACTTGCAGGCAACACACGCCACGCAGCGATCGGCACCGATACCGGCGGCACCAATCACATGCCGGGCGATTTCCTCACGACGGTCGACCTGCACAAGATGGACACGATGCTGCGCGAACGCGGCTATTCCGACGAGGATGTGGACAACATCTTTCACGCGAACTGGCTGCGGTATTTTCGGGAATGGTTAAAGTAGCAGACGTGATCGCATTAAACTAAGCCGACAGATGACATGGCGCAGCCATGGTGTCATCAACCGAGACATGTTTGATTTCGAATCATTGTCCACTGACCATCGGGATGCCGTTATGAATAAAATCAGCGAAAAAAAAAAGAGTCTGGTGCCTGGTTCTGTTGTTCGCACTGTGCCCATCCGACCACGCATTTCCGGGCCGAATTCCGACGGCCGCAGCAGCAGAGGGCGCGGACGAATGGCTGCTGTTTTCCGCAAAGGGTGAGCGCGCGCCGGACGGCTCTAACAGCACGGCCGTCGTCGGCATCATCCGCACCGACGGCAGCGCCGAGCAGTACCCGGACTTCGGGGTCGCGGGGCAGAATGGGTGGCAGCTGGGCCCGCAGTTCGCCAACGGGAAATTTGTCGCAAGGAGTTTCGTGGACACCACGATGGCCGCCGCCGTCGCCGGCAGGCGCAACGGCTCGATCTGGCTCTTCAACCCCGTGTCTGGCAAAGTCGAACGTGAACTCCTCGCGGACTTCGACGCCGGCGACAGTGAAGTCAGCATCGATCTTGTGCTGCCGAGCGGACGACTGCTGGCTGGCGTGATCGGTGATCATGGACAGCGTCAGCTCTACGACATGGATCTGAGTGGCGGCGACACGCGAGCGATCACGTCCGCGGGCGAAGGCTTCCACTACGGCACCCACCTCAGCCCCGATGGCAGCCGTCTCTCCTGTCACCTCACCGGCGGCGTGCGGTACCCCAAGAGCGGTCTCGTCGACTCGCCTTTCCGCGTGGGCTACTATGCGGTCAACGTGATGGGACTGAACGGCCGACCGCGGACGCTGGTGCATGGTGAGGAGGGCCACCTCTTCTTCGACCCTGAGTGGTCACCCGACGCCCGCTCCCTGGTTTATCTCGACTGCCTCCCGCAGACCGACCCAGGCCACACCCGGGCCGACCTCGTACTGGCGACCGCCGTCGCTGAAGCACCGGGTGGCTGGCGCACCCGCCGACTGACCACTGATCAGCGGCAGTGGTTTGGGACGGCCTACGGGCCGGCAGATGCACGCGGCGGCGGATCGAACACCTCAAGCTGGTCCCCTGACAGCAAGTTCGTCACCTACACTCGACTGACGCCCGACGCGCACATGGACTGTTACTTCGACCGAACGCGGCCCAGCCACCAGGAGAACGTCTTCGCTCCCGAGCGTGCGAAGGGCGGCACGCAGATCTGCCTGCTGGCGCCGGAGACCGGAGAAGTGGTGGAGCTGACTGAGGCCGTCGAGCACCGCTGGGACTTCCGGCCGCGCTGGTCGCCCTCCGGCCGCTCGATCGCGTTCGTCCGCTGCATGGTGGGCCGGCACGCGGAGCTCTGGGTGATGTCCGCCGACGGCAGCGGCCAGCGCCGACTCACGGCCGGGCCGGTCCAGGCGCCGCGCGGCTGCGATCACCCTCGGTGGGTCAGCTGGCCCGGTACGGCTGCGGAGAAGTAAACGTCCTCTCAGTCGCGACCTGGAGTTGCGGCTGAGTCATGTCTCGCTCTATGCCAGAATCTCGTGGACGACGTTGCCTTCGACGTCGGTCAGGCGGAAGTCCCGACCGCGATAACGGTAGGTGAGGTGCCGGTGATCCAGGCCCAGCAGGTGCAGCATCGTGGCATGCAGATCGTGCAGATGGACCTTGCCGTCAATCGCGCGGAAGCCGAATTCGTCCGTGTGGCCGTAGGTGAGTCCTCTCTTCACACCGCCACCGGCCAGCCAGGCGGAATAGCCCAGGTGGTTGTGGCCACGGCCATAGGTTTCCGGACCGTTCCTGCCGACCGATATATCCTGATCGTAGGACGTGCGGCCAAATTCGCCGGTCCACACGATCAGTGTCTGGTCCAGCATGCCGCGGGACTTAAGATCGGCGATCAAGCCGGCGATCGGCTTATCAACACCCAGGCACCTTGCTCGCAAACCTTGAAGGATCGAACTGTGGTGGTCCCAGCCACTATTGGTGACTTGCACGAACCGCACACCCGACTGGACAAACCGGCGAGCCAGCAGGCAACGCCGGCCAAACTCATCAGTCGCTTTGTCGCCGATGCCATATAGCTTCTGAATGGATTGCGACTCGCTGGACAGGTCCATCAGCTGTGGGGCCTCGCTCTGCATCCGAAAGGCCAATTCCATCGATTCGATCATGCCCTCCAGCTGATTGTCGCCGCTGTTCTGTAAAATCAGCGAGCGGTTCATCGCCTCCACCAGTGCCAGTTGTTCGCGTTGGGCGGCCTGAGGAACATCCGAGCGGCCCAGATAGCCGATCTTGTTGTCACGGCGAATCGCCATACCCTGATGAGTAGCGGGCAGGTACGCGCTGCCGAACAGGTGCGGTCCGCCGCTCCCGCCCATGACCGGGTTGATCGTGACAAAGCCTGGCAAATTGCGATTCTGGGTGCCCAGTCCATAGCTGATCCAGGCACCCATGGACGGATGCTGGCCCTGCGTGTAGCCGGTGTGCAACTGCAGGTGGGCCAGAGGATGGGCCGGGTTGTCGGTATGCATGCCATTCAGCAAACAGATGTCGTCAACCAACGCTCCAGTGTGCGGCAGCAGGTCACTCCACCACATCCCCGACTCGCCGTGCCGGCTGATTCCTGCGACGGGTTTGAGCAGTTTGCTGTTTTCCATGCCGTCGGCCGTCATTCCTTCGGGTCGCTCAAATGGAATTGGCCCGCCGTGACCTTTGACCAAACGGGGCTTATGCTGGAACAGGTCCATTTGCGAAGGGCCACCATCCATTAGCAGAAAGATGACATTTTTGGCACGTGCCACAAAATGCGGTGGACGTACCGCCAGGCTGTTGTCGCCACGCAGCTCGTCATCCAGCAACCCGGCCAGCGCAAGCGAACCAAATCCGCAGGCGGACGTGCGTAGAAAGTTGCGACGAGAAAAAGATGGCTGGTTCATAATTGTCTTAATGATAGTCTGTCCACCCGCGGATGCGCACCTCCGCTGTCGTCATCACGTCCGGTTCTGATTAAATGCGGTGATTCCGTCTCCAAAGCGGGCAGCCGGGATGCCTGTGATCCGGGATAGACAACCATCAAAACCTCATCAGAAATTCATTCGACGCGAAAATCGCATGGCATAACATTCCCCAGGCGTCTGCGTCCGACATGCCCTGTTCGGTTAGCCGATCCAGTGTGGCGAGCGCTCGCTGCACTTCCCGGCGACCTGGCGGCCGACTCATCGCCCGCAGATAAAATTCTGCGATTTGCTCCTGTTGTGAAAGCGAATTCTGATCCAGCACACGCCTGGCGGCCATTTTTCCATGTTCGATCATGAAGGGTGAATTCATCAGGTAAAGCGACTGCGTCGGAACGGTCGTCGCCGGCCTGACACCGGTGATCGTTGATGAAGCGGCGAAGTCAAACAGGACGAGCCCGTCTGCCCAGGCAGGTGTGCGCCGATAGACCGGCAGATATACCGAGCGGCGTTTGGCAATGTGGGGCGGCGGTGGAGGCTCCCCTTCGAGTATCGCGAATTCCCTGACCGGGCCGGATTGCCAGATGGCTGGGGGCAGCGACGGTCCGCCGCGCGTCGGGTCCAAATCCCCACTGACCAGCAGGATCGTGTCGCGGATCGCTTCGGCCTCAAGACGCCGACGGTTCATCCGCCACAACAGCCGGTTTTCCGGGTCGACAGCCTGCGTGTCGGCTTTCGAACCCGCGAGGGAAGTCATGCGGTAGGTCCGGCTGAGCACCAGTTCGCGAATCAGTTGCTTGACCGACCAACCCTTCTGCATGAACTGCTGCGCCAGGTAATCCAACAGTTCCGGATGAGATGGCCTGGTGCCACGAATGCCGAAGTTGTCCGCTGTTGTTACCAGACCCGCGCCGAACACATGGTGCCAGATGCGGTTGACGGCGACCCGCGCAGTCAACGCACACGTCACCGTCTGTCGATCAGTCATCATTCGGGCAAGTTGTAGCCGGCCGCTTGACCCCACGGGGATCCGGAGCCGCTTTTCCCCCAGCAATACCTGAATAAAGCCACGCGGAATTTCCTCTCCCAGTCGGAGAGCGTTTCCACGGATCGTGATGCGGGCGTTTGTCGCACTGATTTCCTGGGCGCCAAAGATGTAGGGCCGCTCAGGACCATTCGCCTTTTTGAATTTTTCCGACTCGCCTCCGATGGCTTTCATGACGCTCTGAAAAGTTGCACGGTCGGCGTCCGATTCCGGCAGCGGCACGCGAACCGTGTCGCTGAGGGTCTTCGAGTGTCCCTTGAACCCGGTGAGCACTTCCAGGTTCTGAAAGATGCCCGCCATGGCATAGTAGTCGTGCTGCGAGATGGGATCGAACTTGTGGTCGTGACACCTCGCGCACTGCATCGTCAGCCCCAGGAAAGCCTGTCCGACTTTGCCAACCTGGATGTCGACGACGTCCCACCGCAATTGTGCCTTAAACATATTGACGGTCTGGATCGGGCCCTGCGTAAGAAATGCGGTGGCCACCAATTGCTCCGCGCGCCGCCGGTCATCTTTGGCCGGCAGCAGGTCGCCGGCGATCTGTTCTCGCAGGAACTGGTCGAATGGTTTGTCCACATTGAAAGCGGCAATCACGTAATCGCGATATCTCCAGGCACTTTTTTCCGGTACCAGGCGATCGTCTCCGATCGTGTCCGCGTACAGGGTGACGTCCAGCCAGTGCCGCCCCCAGCGGTCTCCGAAGGCGGGCGATGCCAGCAATTGGTCGACAACCGATTCGTACGCGTACTGGGATTGGTCGTCGACAAATGTCTGAATTTGTTCGGGCGCGGGTGGCAGGCCGGTCAGGTCGAAAGACAAGCGCCGCAGGAGCGCATACCGATCTGCCTCAGAAGCCGGACGCAGCCCGGCCACTTCCAGGCGTGCTAGTATAAAACGGTCCACATCGCATATCGGCCAGGCTTTATCATCAACCCGGGGAACGACCGGGTCGGATAGTGGCAGGAAGGCCCAGTGGCGGCGGCCCGCTGACACGTCGATGCCGTCGGGTTGGTGAGGTGTGGCTGCGTCGTGCCTTGGGTCCGGTGCACCTTTGCGAATCCACTTCACAAAATCGCTCACTACGTAATCGGACAATTTGCCTTTGGGCGGCATCTCCAGGCCTTTATAGCGCATCGCCTCGACCAGCAGGCTGGCCTCAACCTCGCCCGGCACGACCGCCGGACCCGTTTTGCCTCCCCTGTGTATGCCAGTGCGACTGTCCAGTAGCAACGCACCTTTCAGTTTTCCGGCCTTTTGTGCCTCGGCGGAGTGGCACTCATAACAGTGCTGAACAAGTACCGGTCGGATTTTGGTTTCAAAGAAGTCGAACCCTTTTTCATCTGCGGGTTCTGCGCCGCGCACCGACATCGCGGACAACCACAGGAGGCAAAAGAGAACGGTCGCATTCCGCCGCATAGACATTCCCATTGTTGAAGTCAAAACACTGGCGCCAGTATAGCGACTTGGTGGCCATTTCGGTCCAGTTCATCCGATCGGGCCCGATTCCGACAAAGTGGCTGACTTTCTGACGCAGCATCCCGTTTAGCCGTGGAGCGTGCAGTTGTACACTCACCAGTTGCCCACTGCACCGAAACTGTGCTGGTTCGAGTCAGCAAACTTTCGACAGTCAGATGCTCACAAAATCTGCCGTGCTGCTTGTAACGAAATCCTGACGTTTTCCGTCCGTGTTCTCGACAGTGATGCTGTCCGGAATCTACGTTGTCGCTGATTCAAGTTCGTTGGGATCGAAATACAGACATGCGTGCAAAACTGACCGACAGCAAAGTTTTTTCACGCCGTCTTCAAAGCCTCCAGCCCGACCGGTACGGCTGGTCAATCCAGGCGTTTGCTTCGGAAACATTTGTGAATTGCGTCGTGGCGGCGTCCCGTTCCAGTGTCTGTGTCGGAAAGCGGATCGCGATTGCTCCGAGTAATCCAAGTTCCGTCAGTGGACCACCGTAATCAAAATTCGAACCTGCCTGGCGCCCGTTTCGAATGGCTTTCAGCCAGTGCGAGAAATGGTTCCTGACGCACGGAATGCTCTGCTCCGGCGCGGGACAATCCCTGCCCAGGGACTCGGGAAGAATGTGACAATTTCGCGCGCCGTGAGAGCCGTGCATGATGCGCCCTTGTCGCCGTAGACAATCGCTCCGACACCTGGCACTTTCTGTTCGTCACTGAGCAATTCGGTATGCGGAATCCTGCTGTTGCTGTCATGCCAGACGAGCTTGACTGGTCCACGATCATTCCTGGCAGGGAATTGAAACGTGACCGTGCTGGCAGACGGATAGAAGTCGCCGTGTTTTTCCGGGTCGTAATCGCCATCGACTTCTGTCCGGACCGTGCTCGGTGCACCCAGATCGAGTGCCCACATGGACGGGTCGACAATGTGGCAAATCCAGTCGCCGATGCATCCGGTACTGAATGGCATCCAGCCACGCCACTGGAATGGCAGATACGTCGGGTGGAATTTCCGGCACCCGCTGGGTCCCAGCCAAAGGTCCCAGTCCAGTTCTGCCGGGATCTCATGGTTTTCGGTGAGGCTTGGCAGGTTATGGATCCGGCAATAGAGTGCCTTCAACGCATCACACCCCGCGTGAATTTCGGTCACATTGCCGATCGCTCCATCCCAGATCCATTCGCAGAACAGCCGGATGTCATCAGCCGAGTGTCCCTGATTGCCCAGCTGCGTGATGACTTTGTGCTCGCGTGCGGCCTTCGCCATTGTGCGAACTTCATGAATTGAATGCGCGAGTGGTTTCTCGCAGTAGACATGCTTCCCGGGCCAAGGAAGCTGTCTCAGACCGAGTCAGTCGTACCAAATCCGGACGTTAGTCTCTGTGGTTACGCTGCAGTGCGATTCTAAGAATTCCACCTTAAACTTGCATCTGTAAAAGGCTTAACCCGTCAGCAAATGCTTTTCCCGTCAACCGGCACGTGAGTTGCGGGCTTGATTGGCCTCGTAATCCAGGGATTGAAATCATGATTCGTTGTACTGGACCTGACCGGCGGCAGGCAAAATGGGACTGTACGAAATTGCCATAACAGGAAGCAATGGCGTCGCCCTGCGGATGCTGGGCATTGATCGGCGGGGCAGTCTGTTCTTGTTCAGATTCAGTGTGGGACTGTTTCTGTTCCTCTCCAGAGAGTCCGGGTAGCTCGAACCGTCACCCCCGCAACCGGCCCTGCCAGCTGTGGAGAGACTGGTCTGCATGTGCCTGGCATCCTGCCATTGCTCCGGAGGGTTGGCTGTCGGGACATATGAGCAGGATGGTTAAGCAGAAACCAGGCCCCAAACTCGGGAGGGACAGCAAACGGAAATTTTTCGACACAATGAAGCAGGGTGGCTGCCCTACAACACCAGTGAAATCAGCGAGGTGCCTAAGAAGCCAGGTGTCTATGCCCTTTTCCTGCGCCGAAGGGCGCGTGATTTACGTGGGGAAGGCTAAGTCCAGCGTTCAAAACCGACTCGAGACATACGGTAGACCGACGTGCCATAACAAGTGGATCAAACTGTACTTCCGAGGACGGAAGCTGGCCTGGTCCGCCGGGCAACGACCACACGACCTCCTACTTCGCATATTACTTGACGAATAACCCAGCCAAATGGGAGGCGTTTGCCATTCAGAATCATCGTCTGGCTTCGCGAGGGTTGAATCAAAGAAACGAAAGGGCTCCACTCATTCACGCTTCTGATGAGAATTATCGACTGATTGCGAAAAGCATCCTGGCCTGATTGGAAGGTGAAGAACTCCGGCGTTTTCAGCAGTCGTTTCGCGTCAGAAAATGAGTCGCTCCTGATCATCATTCAGGGGCCTAACTTCATGCTGCCGTGGACGGCCTACGCCCGTCGCTGAGCTTCACCGTTCGGCTGGTACCGCCGTTGACCGGGTGTGCGTGTCCGACTATCGTGATTTCCTGCGTGCCGCGAATCAGGGGCAATGGTGCCGCATACCATATCGCAGGAGGGGACCATGCCGAAGACGGAAAGACATCCGAGTTGGCGCATGTCGACGCTGATACTCGTCAGCATCAGCTTGTCGATTGGCTGGGGCGTTCGCGGAAATTTCGGGCACGAGTACGGGGCCATGCTGCCTGGCGTGTTAGCGGGCATCGTCGCATGTCTGATGTCCGGTCGCGAGGACTGGCGACAACGCGTGGCCTACTTCGGATTCTTTGGCGCGTTGGGCTGGGGATTCGGTGGCTCGTTCTCCTACATGAAGGTGGTGGGATATACCCACTCGGGCCATTTCCCGTCCGTCCTGTTCGGATTTTTCGGGTTGTTTCTGGGCAGCTTCCTCTGGGCCGCGCTCGGAGCAGCGTGCACCGCGTACGCCGCGGTGGAGGATAAAGTTCGCCTCGCCGAGATCTTCAAGCCTCTTTGCTGGGTGTTCACGGCGTGGGCGGCCTTCTATTTCTTCTGGGACCAGGTGATGAATCTGCAGCCGGTCGTGCAGTTCACCGGCGGCAGGGTGTCCATCATCGTGGAGAAGGGACTCGAGCGCGAGATGCGCCAAAACGATCCCTTTTACTGGCTTGATACGGACTGGCTCCAGGCTCTGTTCGCGTTGGTGGCGATCTGCGCCTTTGACCTGTGGAATCGTCGCTCCCGTGACATCGCGCTGCTCCCGCTCTATGCCGGCGGCGTCGGTTTCGCGGGTTGGGCGGCGCAATGGGTACTGACGAAGACCGGGTTTCTTGCCATGGTTTTGCCGTGGTTCGTTCGTGTTCAGGGTGATCTCACGATTAATAATCCCGACACCCAACAGCCTTTTGACCCGGCAAACATGGTCACCAACTGGCCAACCATCTTTTCAACACACTCCGGCTGTGTTGGGTTGCTGTTCGGACTGACGATTGGCACCGCCATCTACTTTGTGCGATATGGGAAGTGGCGTTCCGGTTCATCCCTGCTGCTGCATTTGGCGCTGGGCTGGTTCATCGTCTTTCTGCTGTTCCCCGTCCTGCTCGGGGTTCGCATTACTCCGCCGCGCAACGACAACTGGGCCGGTGGACTGGGCGTTTTCCTTGGCCTCCTGCTCTATATGTGGCGCAACAAGCTGTTGCCCGTTGCCGTTGCGTCCGTGATTTGCGGCACCATCGGCGGGCTGGGGATCGCCTTCACTCAATGCCTTAAGCTGTTGCTCATTGCGCCCGGCAATCCCGGCCGGCTGGCCGATCTTCCTCCGGAAGTGCGGGATCCCATCGTGGAACGCTGGGCACACTGGCAAAGCGCCAACTGGCACAGCATCGTCATCGAGCAAGGCGTGGGATTGCTCTATGGACTTGGTCTGGGTGTGGCGATGGCCGTGCTCGCGACACGTCTGAAACCTGCTGATGCGATCCCACCTGAGCGACGGTGGACACAGGTGTTTTCTGTGGCCTTTCTGATGACGGTGCTGATGTATGTCAGCATGATCAAGAATGTCACCGAATGGACGAAACAGCGCGCGGGCGAATTCCAGATGGTTCCCGAACGCATGAAGATGCCGCTGATCGAGAGCATCGAATTCTCGACGCGGACCTGGTTCCAGCTCGCCTTTCTCCTGTTGTCGATTTGCATCGTCGCTCTGCTGGTTGTGCACGCGCGGCGCAAGCTGGCAATCGTTCCGTCCACATGGCTGGGTAAGGGACAGTTGCTCTATCTCATCCTGCTGTGGATTATCATCATCTTCAACTTTGAAAAGGCACTCGGAGGGTTCACTGCATCCCGTCTGGCCACCGAAGGTGTCCTCTTTGTCAATGCCGTCATTGTTACGGTGATGATCAATTACTTCGCGCGAGAACGTGAAGATGGCTCTATACCCCTGGAATCGCCGTCCAACTATGGCCCTCTGTTCAAACGGAGTCTGGTCGGGATGCTCGCTGCAGTCACATTTGCGACCTTCGCGTTTACGGGTGTTGTTCGGATGGTCTATAGCAATCATTTCGCCGGACATGCCGGATACCATCAGCGCTTTGGCGCAGAAGCCGAGTGGCGTCTGCTCCCAATATTGCGCGACATCAAGCACAGATAACAACGTTTCGACCGCATCGGGTGACAGCCTGCGACCGCGTTCGCTGCGTTGAAGTCCGCAAGAGAGAAAAATAAAAGGGGCCCGTTCAAAAGGCCGAAAGCGCTGATTTGATACCGATGCATTATGCAAAACAGCTGGCAGTCCTGATATTGATGTTCTGAAGGCAGCCGGGGAATTTCCTGCTGCCGGTGGGTAACCGTTCCTGATTCACGGAGAGCATTCGATGAAATTTCAACACGGCCGGCGTGAATTTTTGAAGACATCGGGGGCTGCAACCCTGGTGACAGGGATGGGACTTCCCGCGATCCAGCCGGGGTACGCTGCGGCCGACGATGGGGCCGACGCTGCGGCCAATGATTTTTTGGAAGTACGTAACCCGAAGTCTCTGCCTCCGCGTCTGAAGGCACAACGGACTCTGCTGGGCGGTCCAGGAGATGGTTACAAGGCAAACGTAGTGCGGACCGCCAGAGGTGAGCTTCTGGTCATTGCTTTTTACCAGGTCAAGGTAGAGGGAAAAACGGGGACCAAACCAGGTGGACCCAATAAGCACAAACTTTGGGGTAAGCTCCAGGAGCCCGTAGTTCTGTGGCGGTCCACCGACGATGGACGGACGTGGTCTGAGCGGGAAACGCTACCGCTGTTGGGGCGGGAACCCTATTTTTCGATCACCGGAGACGGAACGCTGTTTCTTACCAGCAGCCTGTGGGGCGGCGACGGCCGTAGCCCATACGATGACACAGTTAGTTTTCTCCATCGCTCCACCGATCATGGTGAAAGCTGGGAATCGACGCCGGTATTGCCGTGGGATGACCTGCCCGCAAAACCCGTATGGCTCAGCCGCAACGTGCTTGAACTGCGCGACGGCACCCTCCTCCTCGGTGTTTGTCAGGAGCATGGACGTCACTTCCTGTGGCGGTCCGCCGACGGGGGCAAGACCTGGGATCGGTCGATTAAGTGTGAACTTGAAGGCGTTGAGAAAGTCTCGGAGGAAGGCCTGGAAAACTGGCTCTTCATGGCGGAAACGTTTTTCTGGGAAGCTTCCAACGGAGATTTGCAGGCCATTGTACGGGTGGACCAGAAGATCCTTCCCCCGATCCCCGGAACCGAAATCCCTCAGGAGAACATCGACCATGCCAATCGAATGGTCGTTTTTCGCTCGCAGGATGGAGGTCGCCGCTGGAAACTGGATCGGCCTCTGGGAAGCTATTATGGGAGGATGTATCCCAACGTGCTGCGTCTGGCCAGTGGGAAACTTTTGCTAACATTCACGGTCCGGAGTTTTCGTCCGCCACTGGGAGTGCAGGCCGTACTGAGCGAAGAACTGGAGAATGGGTTTCAATTTGACTTCGCCAGTGATCGCATAGTAATCGACGACAAGACACCGATCGGTCAAAGAAGTGGGGGCGGTTTCGGCCCCACCATTCAGCTTCCCGATGGCACTCTGGTTACGGCGCTCTCGTTTCGAGGCACGGACAACTCGCCCCGTATCGAAGTCGTCCGCTGGTGGTTGCCGGAAGGCGTATAGTGCTAAGACAGACATGACCTGACCATAGTTGATGCCATGCATGGTGAACAATGGCATGTATTATCAAGTCAGGGATGGGATGAAAACGAAGCCGGACCGAAGGTTACAGACTCCCGATCCTTTGATCTCTCTTTTCACGAGAACTGCAGTGCACTGGAAAGATCAACAACGTTTTGCACTGGTCGAGCTGCTGGTCTTAGTGATCATCAGCGGCGTATTCACAATGGCAAAAAATGCCTTCGCACAGCCCGCAAACAACGCGGATGGTCAGCCAGCAATCACCAACTCGATTCAGACACTGCCGATCGACAAAGTCTTTAAGAATCACCGCACGACGAAGCACCGCACGGAGTCCCCGATCTCGCTGATCGCACCTGTGGTCGTGCGGCAGGACGATCCCCACAGCCCGAAGTATCAGGAAGCGCTGGGTTACACCTTTCTGATTGAGCGGGCCGGCTTCCCCGCCCTCACCCGAATGGACGATGGCAAGCTCGTGCTGACGATGCGTACTGAGTATGGGAACCGCATTCTGTTCTCAGAAGACGAGGGAATGTCCTGGAGCCGGGCCACAGCCGGTTCCGATCGAGCGGTCCACACCGGTGAATCTTGGCGGCACCAGGCTCATGCTGCGTGGCAACGCAGGCAACCTGCTGTTCAGCGATGACGCAGGACACACCTGGTCCGACCCGGAACCTATCCCGCCCCTTTCCGGGGGGCTAAAGACCTACACGGACCTGGCCCTCAACGGACTGGTCGAAGGCGACACCGTGACATTCATCTTCTTCACACGGGTTGGGGACACGAAACGGGATGTTTCATTTATCCGGCGATACAACGTGGGGAGCCGTACCTGGAGCGATCCACAATTCTTTCCCCGGACGTGGAACAGCAATGAAGGATCGATCACACGGGCAAAGAACGGTAATCTTGTCGCCGCCTTCCGCTTCGTCATGCCCGGAATTCCGCAACCGTCGGATCACTGGTGCGGTCAGTTCACCACCATATCGAAGGACGACGGGAAGACCTGGTCCGAGCCGTCCGTTCATTTGAAGTACGGCCATGTTCACCAGAGCCTGCTGCCATTTCCCGACGGGCGCACCCTGATGACCTACGCATCCCGAATTGGAGAGCTGGAAGGGCGGAACTATCACGGCATCGAGGCGGTGATGAGCTACGACCACGGCGAAACGTGGGACTGGGCCCGCCGCTACATCCTGTTCCGCTGGTCGAGCGGGTACATGCACGGCCCGCAATCTGTCCTGTTGTCCGATGGACGGATCCTGACCTCATTCATGTATCACACGGACTTTCCGTGGGCGAACGATGATCCGGATCAGGGTCCCATCCGGTTCATGGGGCACGTCTCTGTTGTGATCTGGTCACCGTGACGTGCGAGTTTGTGCCACATGGCCACGGAGGGCCTGTGTCGGGGCTGCCGGTGAAACGCGACACCGGAATGTACGCCTCGCCTTCGGGAGGCGACTCGATGATGACACGGTCGGCTCAGGCACCGCCGCTCTCCTGGCTGACCATGAAACCGTTGTCGACAGCCCTGGTGTATCTGTGAGTATGCTGCCGATGAATGCACGCCATTTTTGCTCTTCATGAAGATGATATTGTTGCCCACGCCGTCTTCTTGATGTGATACGGTGTCAAGGTTTCGTACAATATCCGTTTTGGACATTGAAGGCAGAATTGCCACCCAGGCCGGCAAGAGACATTGATCACGTACTTGGTTAAAAGGTTGCAATTTTGCGGAGCTTCGGGGATGAAACCGCTCGTTTACAACAAGAAGAGAGAAGACTGCCGGGAACGGAGTCAGGACGATTGTCCTTTGGTAATGCTCCGCCTGACCGAGACACTGATTTGCATTGTGCTGGCAGTTCTCGGCGGTCCTGCCATCCTCGTCGGTGAAGAACCAGTATCGTTCGATGTGCTTGGTGCGGAGTACGAACGAAACGTGCAGCCACTGCTGAAACGCTTCTGTCTGGAATGCCATTCGACGGAGCGGAAAGAAGGCGAACTTGACCTCGAGCAGTTTGCCAGCTTCCACATTGTGCGGTTCAATCCCCAGGCCTGGCAGATGGTCGACCAGATGCTTGGCAGTGGCGAGATGCCTCCAGAGGACAGTGAGCAACTCCCTGCTGAGCAGGGAAAGCAGCTTCGCGGCTGGCTACGGAGCTACCTCGATGCCGAAGCCCGCGCCCGCGACGGCGACCCAGGACCTGTTGTGCTGCGGCGGCTCAATAATGCTGAGTACACGCATACCGTTCGTGACCTGACGGGTGTCGCGCTGGATCCGACGCGCGAGTTTCCTGCCGATAGTTCCGCCGGAGAAGGATTCACCAACACGGGCGACGCGCTGGTGATGTCGCCGGGCCTGTTGAAAAAATATCTCGACGCTGGCACCAGGATCGCCCAACATGCAGTGCTCGTACCGGATGGATTTCGCTTTTCACCTCACATCAGACGCCGCGCCAAGACGGACGAGATTCTTGAGGAAATTCGTGAGTTTTACCAGGGTTTCGTAGAGTCTGTGGATCTGGGACTTGGCGAGTCGGTGGGCTACATTACTGGCCACACCGATACTCGACTTGGACTTGCTGGTCGATTGCCGCTGGAGAAATATTTTGCCGCGACGCTCGCCGGGCGGGATGCGCTTACGGCGGGTGGCAAGACGATCGAAGACGTCGCTCGTGAGCACGGGCTCAATTCCAGGTACCTCGGTACTCTCTGGTCAATCCTTTCCCGGTCCGATGGTTCGCTTCTTTTGGATGGTTTGCGTGCCCGTTGGCGGAGTGCGAAGTCGCAGGACGCCGCTGCTCTGGCTGCCGATGTTGCGACCTGGCAACGGGGGCTGTGGACGTTCAGCCCCGTCGGACTGATCGGGAGGCGGGGAAGTTCATCCGGCTGGCTCGAACCCATCGATCCGTTGGCGACACACCAGGAGCTGCGTTTCAAGATTCCAGCGTTGGCGGAAGGCGAAGAAGAAAAGGACGTCGTCGTCTCGCTTGTCGTTACCGATGCAGGAGATGGCCATGAGCACGACTACGTTGTATGGCAACAGCCGCGACTCGTAAAAGATGGCCAAGCGGACATTCTGCTCCGCGACGTAAGAAATGTCGAGTTGGACAGTGATTCGACCGCGGCAGCCGAGTGGGGCCTCGACCCGGCAATGTTCGGCAAGCACCCTAACGGCAACGCGATCGATGCTGCCTCCCTTTGTGTTCGCGCCCCGTCGGTGGTCACGATTCGTCTGCCCGCCCATTTGGCGGCTGACCGCGACTTCCTCACGACTGCTGCGCTCGACGAGGAAACGGGACGCGAGGGGAGCGTGCAAGTCGATGTGGTTGCGGGCACGCCGCCCAGTGAGTCGCGGCTTTTTCCAAGCGAGGTCACCGTAACGTATTCAACGGTGACCCAGGTGTTCTCGGAACATCACAGCGTTTCCATCGCGCGACCGATTCTCGTTGGCGAAAACAGCGAGGCGCGAGTGGCGCTGCAGTCAGCCATGAACGAGCATCGCAGCCTGTTTCCGGCTGCGGCATGTTATATGCAGATCGTGCCTGTCGATGTACTCCACACGACCACGCCGTTCTATCGGGAGGACGACCATCTCGCACGGCTGATGCTCGACGATGCACAGAAGTCTCAGCTCGACCGGCTTTGGGAAGAGTTGCACTATGTCAGCCAGAGTGCGTTGAAGCGTGTCGTCATGCTGGAGGACCTGTTGAGAACGATGAGCGGTGACGATCCGAAAAAGGTATCGCATTACAAAAATCTCGAACCGCTGCTGGCGCCGATCAACCAGCAAGCTGCTGCGTTTCGCAAGGCGCATGTTGACACCGAGCCAAGGCATGTGGATGCGCTGGTCGAATTTGCCAACCGTGCCTATCGCCGCCCGCTGACCAAGTTGGAAGCCAGCGAATTGCGTGGGCTGTATCGCCAATTGCGGGAACAAGAGCTGCCACACGACGAGGCGTTTCGGTTGACACTCGCCCAAATCTTCGTGGCCACGCCGTTTTTATTTCGGCTCGAAAATGCGCCCGAGGGTACCGGCGCCGCCGCGGTCTCCGATTGGGAACTTGCCAGCCGGCTGAGCTATTTCCTCTGGTCGTCGCTGCCGGATGAAGAACTCCGTGCGGCGGCGGCGGGGCGTTTGACCGGCGTGCCAGAACAAGGCAGTACGGTGGTGAATGGTGAGGAAAGCGTTGCCTTCGGACACAGGTTCAACGAAGCCGAACTCCTGAAACAGACCCGGCGGATGCTGACCGACTCACGTGTGCGACGATTGGCCACTGAGTTCACCTGCCAGTGGCTGGATATCCATGAATTCGACCAGAATGACGAAAAGAGCGAGACACGTTATCCGGAGTTTGCCCAACTGCGGGGGGAGATGTACGAGGAATCCGTGCGATTTTTTGAGGATATGTTTCGCAACGATGGCTCGATCCTGGGCCTGCTCGATGCCAACCACATGTTCCTGAACGAATTGTTGGCAAAGCACTACGGTATCGGTGGCGTGAGTGGACCGGAATGGCGGCGGGTGACGGGCGTTCGCCGGCTGGGGCGCGGTGGTGTGCTGGGGATGGCGTCAGTATTGGCCAAGCAGTCTGGTGCATCACGTACCAGCCCGATCCTCCGCGGCAACTGGATTTTCGAAACACTGCTGGGCGAGCGTCTGCCCAGGCCGCCAGTGAATGTCCCGCAACTCCCTGAGAGCGTACCCACGGGATTGACAGCGAGGCAGTTAATTGAGCGGCACAGTTCCATGCCGGAATGTGCCAGGTGCCACGCGCGAATTGACCCCTATGGATTTGCCCTGGAACAGTATGATGCGATCGGGCGGTTGCGCGAAACACAATCGGACACCAGGACGATGCTCGTCGACGGCAGGGTCATCGAAGGAATTGAGGGACTACGCGGATATTTGTTGAACGAGCGCCGGCACGAGATTGTGCAGCAGTTTTGTCGCAAGTTACTCGGGTATTCACTGGGCCGTGCGGTGCAGCTTTCCGATGAACCGTTACTGGCGGAAATCGAGCAGCTGCTGGCAGAACACGGGCACCGCTTCGGCGTGGCGGTGGAGACGATTGTGTTGAGCAAGCAATTTCGGATGATTCGAGGAAAGACGTTTCACCCGTAGCCGAAGGCGAGATTGCGAACGGGTGGAAAATACGGGTATCATAGATCCGAACTGCGGCAACCGGCTAAACAACATGAATGGAGCTGGGCAATGAACTATCGCAATTCCCGTCGAACATTCCTGCGTGGCCCCGGTGTCACCCTAGCGCTGCCGTGGATGGAGTCGCTGGCTGTATGGGGGGATGAAACCACGCAGCCGGACAGCCAGGCCCCAAGACGTTTGGCAGTCCTGTTTGCGGGAAATGGTTTTCACCCCACCGAGTGGTGGGCGAAGGGGGATGGAAACAAGATGGAACTCGGACAGGTGCTTGCACCGCTGACCGATTTCCGCGAGAAGATGCTCTTTATCCGCGGGTTGTACAACGCGGAAGCGCTCAAAGGAAATATCCACAGTTCCCAGACCGGCAATCTGCTTTCCGGAGCCCCTCTCGCATCAGGTGGCCGGATTCGTTCGGGCACCAGCTTCGACCAGCTCGTTGCTCAGCGTTATGGACAATCGACGAAGGTACCGAGCCTCGTACTCGGCTGCGATAAATCGATTCCTGGGATTCACAAGAACTATTCACTGTTATACAGCTCGCATATTTCGTGGAGTTCTCCGAACTGTCCAACGCCGCTGGAACTCTATCCCGCTCTCGCGTTCGATCAGCTTTTCAGGGATGAAGCCGGGAGTGGGCACAAGAGCGTGCTCGACACGGTGCTCACCGCAGGAAAACGCTTTCGGCAGAACATTAGTTCAACCGATCAGCGCAAACTCGACGAGTACCTCAACTCGGTGCGTGAAGTCGAAAATCGCATTGAAAATGCCGATAAACTGGGCGAGTTGCAGGGCTGGCGGCCGACACTCGATAAGCCAAACGTGCCGCGGCCGCCGGACGGCATGCCGCAGGACATCGCCGAGCATATGCGGCTGATGTGTGACATTCTCGTGCTGGCGTTTCAAACCGATGCGTCGCGCGTCTGCACGCTGAAGCTCAACAACGATATCAGCTACCTGCGGTTTCCGCATCTCGGCATCGATATCGGACACCACGACCTGTCGCATCGCAGCAACGACGACTGGTTAAAAGTGAATCAGTTCTTTGTGGAGCAACTAGGCTATGTTGCGCGCAAGCTGGACGCGATCCAGGAAGGCGAACGAACCGCGCTCGACAACTCAACGCTATTGTTCTGCTCCAGCATGCTGACGGGCCGGCACGACGCTACGCAACTCCCTGTCGTCCTGCTTGGCGGTGGCGGCGGGCGGCTTCGGGGTGGCCGCGTACTCGACTACCTCGACAAGCCCAACCGAAAGATGTGCAGCCTCTTTCTGTCGCTGCTCGACAAGTACGATATCCACCTGAAGGAGTTCGGTGACTCAACGGAACGATTGTCGGAAGTGTGATTGCACGGCAGTTACCAAAAGGTGCCGAAGCTAAGAAGGACTCCAATACGGGCGGCGCGGGTTACCGATGCCAATCACGTCCTGGTCGCACCAATGGAGAGTTTCGACCTCAAACGGGACTGCGTGCAGTCATTTTCTGGCTCTGATTCAAGAATCGACCGGTGGGCATTCCACGTCCGGAAGACTGACACGCCTGTGGTGCCCCCTACGACCTTACCATCCCGGCGGCGGCCAGATGACGGCCGAGCACGAACGACTCTGGGAAGCGTTGTCCGGATCTTCAACCTGATAGTAAACGGTGAGGATCTTGCCGTCACGGTGCAGCAGGGAACCGGGGTAGCCGGTGTCGCAATTCGGTGACTGCCAGGCAAGCGCCAGCTTGTCCTTTCGGATCCAGGTCTTGCCTCCATCGTGGCTTATCATTGCCTGGATTCCCATGGGTCGGTTACGCTCGCCGTGGGTCATGATGATCCGACCGTCGGAAAGCTGAATCAGGTTCGTGGTTGTTTCCGATTAAGTGTCACGCGGCGAGGTTTGCTCCACGTCTTGCCGTATTGATTCGCTGATCCGAATTTCGCAGGAGCTCCCGACTGCTGTGCGTCCATCGCCAGGTCTCTCGTGAGCCAGTTGGCCAATGTACTCACTGGATAAATCCTGTGACCATTTGCGTTTTCCGCTTAATCCAGGTGCAGGGGATACATCTTCGTCGTGCAACGGTGGTAGGTCTGCTGAGAAAAATTGGGCGAATGGATGGCGCGGGCATTGATGCTGTGGATCGAACCGGCAATTTTCTCGAATCCCGAACGGAAGTGGGCTGCGGACTTAACGGCAATGTACTTCATCGCAGCACAGTCAATACCCAGTGTACGAGCAAACGCGGGGTCCAGCGGCTGTTCACGGGCTCTCACCACCACGACCGAAACCCCGTCCTGGCGCAACCAGGCCGAATTGCCCATGTTTCCGGTCAAACCTGCGTACATCGGTCCGTCGTAGGCAAACTCACCGGAACTGACTGCGACCACCTCAGCACTCATGGCCACCGGTGGGCCTTGTATCGGATCCGACTTGCCGCCCACTTCTACAGAGATCTTCGCACCGACACCGGACTGGCAGGCTTGCGCTGCCACTTCGGGGTCCACGACGTACAGGATCAACGCGTCTTCGAGTTGCAGGTCGAGAAACGTACGCAACACCTCCGTCGAATCGCCCGGTGCTCCGCCGCCGGTATTGTCGGCCTGGTCGGCCAGGATGATGGGGTACTTCCCCGCCTGCCGGCCCTCGTCGAGCGCTTCGCGCACAGAGGGCAGGTCGCGATACCAGCGCTGGCGATGCTCCCACACCCAATCACACATCTCATCGGCGGTCGCGTTTGCCAGTGCCCGGTCGCCATCGGCCACCACGATCACCGACGGTCCCATTTCGGGGATGTCGGCCCAGGGAAAACCTGTGGCAAGCGTGATCGAGAGGATTCCCGGCCGCCGCTCCGCTTCATGGATTTTCGCGATGGCATCGTCCATGGGTGGATGAGCCGTGACCTGGCATGCGGCGCTCCAGAGAAGAGGAATTTTTCGCAGTGCCATGACGGGACGAACCTCACCTCGAACGATTTGCACAATCAAATCGGCCGCTTCCCTGCCCCGTTCAGCCATGTCGACATGCGGGTAGGTGTCGAATCCGACCAGCGCGTCGCACGCTTCCACGCGACGCTGCGTGTGATTCCCGTGCAAATCCTGAGTCACCACAATCGGGCGGTCCGCACCAACGGCAGTTCGTACGCTCTCGATCAAGTCGCCATCGCCGTCGTCGATGCCTTCGACCACCATCGCCCCATGCAAGTCAAGCAACACGCCGTCCACAGGGTCATCCGATTTCTCTGCCTGTCGCAGTCGCTCAAGGAGCTCAGCTTTCAGCGATTCATAGTCTTCGCGGGCCACCGGACCACCGGGGTATGCAAACGTCCACAACAACGGGACAACCTGGAAATCGTGACGTTCAGCGCCGTCCAGGAATCCGCCAGTGCAGGTATTGGAGCCGCGAAACCGGTCCAGCAACTGTTCGCCGCGATACAGACCGAAGTCATTTTCAAAGTCAGCTAACCTGGTGGGCGATTTTACGAATGTACTCGATTCGTGGGAAATCCCGCCGATGGCGATGCGCATGATTGAGTTCCTTCGGCAATGCCGGGTTTGGAATTTGTCAACGGGCGATTCCCGCCACGGATGTCAGGGCCCCCAAGGCCGCGCCACATTTCAGGTTGGCCTTCACAAAACTGATTCCTTTCCGTCGGCACAAATTTTGAGGAATGTTGTCGACCTGCACCTCCGTTTCCGAAACAACACTCGCTGACGATATTGTGGTACGATCACCACGCAGTCCACCTGGCCCGCTCCGATGTCGGCGAGCAGCTGTCCGACCCCCGGGCGGTCCATGTGGCCACCGGAAGACAGGTCGTGGTCGTATCGGATCGACAGACCAGTTCAGCGCCGAAAGTCGTCAGTGGACTAACAGAGTCCCTGGTACCAAAATTGAGGGCAGGTCGATTCACGAAATACCACTTCCGCTCATGGTTTCTTGTTGCCCGGACGTGCATTCCTGATCACGAAGTCGGCCACCTGCTGGCACTGGAAGAACTCCGGTACCTCTTCGTGTCCTTTGCCGGGGACGACGATGAGGTTGATCTTGCCGCCGAGCTTTCGGTAGCGTCGGGCCAGCTCGCCTGCGTTTCGTTCGAGGGGGACGGCCTTGTCGCTGTCTCCGTGGATGTGCAGGATCGGGATGCCGGCCTCGGCCAGAGGCGCCAGGCGGTCGATGGGATTGTGCTTCGGCAGGACCGCGGCGAGTTGCTTCTCACTCATTTCGTAGGCGGCGCTGGCACGCCTGAGGCCCGGCCAGCTGCTGATGTCGCAAACCGTGTAGATGCCGGCGATACAGGTGACGTGGTCGGGATGCTCGGCCGCCCAGTTGTAGAGCATCAGCCCGCCGCGACTCTGGGGCATCAGGGTCGCCCGCTTCGCAAATCCGTGGTTCTCCGTGAGCAGCTTGTGAAACGCGCTATACGCAGCCTGGCCCCTGGGGTTGCCCATTGATTCGCCGACGTCGATGCCGACGATGGCGATGCCCCCGGCCAGAAACTGCCGGAACATCCAGGCGTGAGCCGGCCTCGGCTGCCCGCCGATCGTCGGGGCGTACCACACCCACGGCATGGGAGTCGGCGGTTTCTCCCCTTGAGGCCGGATCAGAAACGCAGGCCGACCGGCAACTTCGAGATACGTCAGCTCGCCCATCACGGCCCTGGTCAGCGCGTCAACTGTCGGCAGTGCGGCCGCAACCCGTGCGCTCAGCGTGTCATCGCGATGGACAGCGGGATCGGCACCCAGCGTAAAACTGCCGGCCGAGACAGCCAGCAACAGGATGTGTGTTTTCATAGTACGTTCTGCGATGCCGATTCGGGTTCGTTCTCGCCAGGCAGTCTCTCACGACATTCCCGGATTTTGCGCGCGAAATCCCGCCGTGCTGTTTGCCACGACATTCAGGATTCTACCGCGCGAGTTCTCGCCACACTACCCGTTAGTAGTCTGACCACCTTCCGTCGAATCGCCACAGACATGACCATCGCCGGCAGAAATCGTCACGGCGAAATACGGGGATCATCTGCCGATTTACCGGCGATTTCTGTTGAAGGTTCGCTTCGTCGAATCGATCAATCGCGGGACTCACTCGGTCGATTAATTGTAAAAACCGAAGCGCTCAACTCGCCAAAAGGCTCAGAATGGCGAGACTCACGTCAAACTACCATCTCCGGGAAATGTACGGCGTGTGCGTCAATACTTTGCAAGGATTCCTGTTCCTTGTATACATATCAGATTGAAAAAATGTAGAACCCGATTGGAGAGAATATGAATACCGAAAGCAAGTGCCCGGTGATGAGCGATGCGTCTCGCAGACACACGGCGGCTGGGGCCCTGTCGAACCAAGACTGGTGGCCGAATCAGTTGAAACTGCAGATTCTCCACCAGAACTCGCCTCTGTCCGATCCTATGGGCAAGGATTTCAACTACGCCGAGGAGTTCAAGAAGCTCGACCTGGGTGCCCTGAAACAGGACATTGAAGCGGTGATGACGACGTCGAAGGACTGGTGGCCGGCTGATTACGGCCACTATGGGCCGCTCTTTATTCGGATGGCGTGGCACAGCGCAGGTACGTACCGCATCCATGACGGCCGTGGCGGAGCATCATCCGGCACACTCCGCTTTGCGCCCCTCAACAGTTGGCCCGACAACGTGAGCCTCGACAAGGCGCGGCGGTTGCTCTGGCCGATCAAGCAAAAGTACGGCCAGAAACTCTCGTGGGCCGACCTGATGGTCTTCACCGGTAACTGTGCTCTGGAGTCGATGGGATTCAAGACGCTCGGTTTTGCTGGTGGGCGGGAGGACGTCTGGGAGCCAGAAGGAGATATTTACTGGGGGCCTGAGAGTGAGTGGCTGGGAGACGAGCGCTACAGCGGTGACAGGGATCTCGAGAATCCTCTCGGTGCTGTTCAGATGGGTCTGATCTACGTGAATCCGGAGGGGCCGAACGGCAACCCGGATCCGGTCGCTGCAGCCAGGGACATTCGGGAAACGTTCCGTCGCATGGCGATGAATGACGAGGAGACCGTTGCGCTCATTGCCGGCGGACATACATTCGGCAAAGCTCATGGCGCCGCCGATGCGGACCAGTACGTCGGTTCCGAACCTGAGGGTGCCAGCCTCGAGGAGCAAGGCCTCGGCTGGAGGAACAGCTTTGGCAGCGGCAAAGCCGGCGATACGATCACCAGCGGTTTGGAGGGCGCATGGACCACCGAACCGGCAAAGTGGGACAACAACTACTTTGACAACCTGTTCGGCTACGACTGGGAGCAAGTGAAAAGTCCTGCCGGCGCCACGCAGTGGACTCCCACAGATTCATCTGCGGTGGGTACCGTGCCGGATGCTCACGATCCGTCGAAGAAGCACGCCCCCATGATGTTCACGACGGACCTCGCACTGAAGATGGACCCGATCTATGCGCCGATTTCGAAGCGTTTCCACGAGAACCCGGACGAGCTCGCAGATGCCTTCGCCAAGGCGTGGTACAAGCTGACGCACCGTGACATGGGGCCTCGCTCGCGGTGTCTCGGCCCGTTGGTTCCTGCGGAGCCACAATTGTGGCAAGACCCCGTCCCCGATGTGGATCATGAATTGATCCGGGAGCAAGACATCGCGGACCTCAAAGGCAAGATCCTCGCATCAGGGCTGTCCATTTCCCAACTGGTCTCGACCGCCTGGGCGTCGGCTGCGACGTTCCGTGGCACCGACAAGCGAGGTGGGGCGAACGGGGCGCGCATTCGCCTGGCGCCGCAGAAGGACTGGAAAGTGAACAATCCGGCCGCACTGAGGACAGTTCTGCAGACCCTGGAGGAGGTCCGGAAGGACTTCAACAGATCGCAGTCCGACGGCAAGAAGGTCTCGCTCGCTGACGTGATCGTTCTGGGCGGGTGCGCAGCCGTTGAGTCAGCTGCGAAGAATGCCGGGCACGATGTACAGGTTCCCTTCACCCCGGGGCGCACGGACGCCTCGCAGGAGCAAACCGACGTAGAATCTTTTGCCGTGCTCGAACCGACCTCAGACGGATTCCGAAACTACGTTGGAAACGGGCACGACAGACCGGCGGAAGAGCTGCTGGTGGATCGAGCGCACCTGCTGACGTTGACTGCTCCGGAGATGACAGTTCTCGTCGGCGGCATGCGGGTACTGAATGCAAACGTCGGACAGTCCGAACTCGGCGTCTTCACCAGCATCCCAGAGACGTTGACCAATGATTTCTTTGTGAAGTTGCTCGATAATGACACGAAGTGGCAGAGGTCTTCCAAGTGCGAGCACGTGTTCGAGGGACGTGATTACGGGACCGACGAGCTCAAGTGGACCGGCACCGCCGTCGACCTCGTCTTCGGTTCAAACTCCCAGCTCCGAGCCATCGCGGAAGCCTACGGATGTGATGACTCGCAGCAGGCATTTGTACGTGACTTTGTGGCCGCGTGGGACAAGGTGATGAATCTTGATCGCTTCGACCTTGCCTGATCTCAGCGGAATGGTAAGGACTCGCAACGGGGCCAGGAATCAACAAAGCCCGTCAGTGTTTTCTGGCGGGCTTTGCTATCTTGGTTCGAATAATGGACGAACTTTACACCAGGGTGGGTGGGGAACCGTAGCGGTCGTCGGGCACTGCGAGCTGGTGGCAAAGAAATGGGACCACAGCGAGAACCGAAAGGCGATCGGCCGTCCACGCATCCGCAAGGTCATCGTCGATTCCATCGTGAGATTTGCAAAGGAGAATCCAACGTGGGGTTACGATCGCATTCAGGGGGCCCTGGCCAACGTCGGTTATCACATCTCCGATTCAACTGTGGCCAATCTGCTGAAGCCGGAGAATAAGAAAACTTTGCAAGCGATCCTCACGTACCATGTTGTGCCCGGAAAAGTTACCACCGGGCAGGTGGTGAAGCTGTCCTCTGCCAAGACGCTCCAGGGGCAGGAAGTGGCGATCGCTGTCTCGAAAAGTGGAGTCACGATTGACGACGCCAATGTTGTGAAGACGGACATCGCCTGCAGCAACGGGATCATTCACGTCGTCGATGCGGTCATCCTGCCGAACGATGGAACCGCTGCGGGAAGTTTTTGAACAGGCAGAAACCGGGTCGGTCAGCGTTATCACTCGTTACCGCTGCCAGAACAGTAATCTACGAACACAGTTCAACTGCATTGTGCGACGTGCGGGTTTGCAGCCGTGGTCAAAGCCGTGGTCAAAGCCGTTTCAAAACTGCAGGAGCACTCGTGAAACCGAACTGATGGAAACGTACCCTGCCCATGTCGTCGTTGCGTGGATTGGCAACAGCGAAGCAGTCGCCAGGAAACACTACCTGCAGGTCACCGCCGGACACTTCGAAAAGGCTGCCGAGACAGTGGTGGCCACTCAGGTGGCCCAGAAGGGACGCGAAATGGAACAAACAGAGGAACCCACCAAAAACAAAACCCGCCAGAAACACAGTGTTTTTGGCGGGTTTGTGGATGAGTTCGCAAAGTAAAGGCTCCCCGTAGACAACTCTCTTCGTAACGACTCGCGCGCGACCCGATTTCGCAAGTCATGAAGCAGCACGCCTTACAAAAGTTCGAGTCCTCTACGGTGGCTCGGAGGTAACGAACTCTCCTGGAACTTTTCTGGACTGGGTTAACAGCAGACGCGACATCCACTCGAAGGGTTGGCATAAGACGTGTATCGTCGCTATTATCGCAGAGATTGATGAGCCCTTGTCAGAACCTGTTGCCGGTAGGGTTGACGAATCAGATCGTGAGTTGACGACATGCTTGCTCCAACAGAGTTTGAGGCCTTGGACTGCTTCTGCACGGGACGTAAAAAGAAGGACGAAGATCCCGTCGGGCATGAGCTTCAGCCGAAGTTTGTCATCGGGCTCGTGGAGGGCTACTTGAACCTGAGAAGATGTCTGCTCGGGGGAGACGTTGAGTGTATTAAACCATCTGGTAACCGGTATGACCTTTACGTTGTCAACAAAGGCGTTGTGGCTAGTACTGGATTTGTCTGGGGGTACTCCGGTGAGCGTCCTGGAAGACCTGTCATCAACTTCACGTTTCCGGCGATTGAGCAGAACTCTGCTGACATTTGTTGGCGTGACGGATTCACGCTGAACCTCCTGTTCGCGAAGCAGAGAGAAGGCATGGATGTTTCGATCCCGCAGGGATGGAAGTAGTGGAAAGAGCCGCCGGGCGACTCTCCCACACGAAAGTGGGCAGTCATGCACAGGTTAGACAAGTACCCACATGACCAACCTGAGTTGATCACCGGGATCGCGGAATGGCATGAGCGGTGGATGATCCGATAGCAGATCACAGTACTCCTGATCGACGCCCGGGACCCGGAATGATAACCAAGATGGTCAGGCGGAAACGTGAAACCAAGCTCATAACGCAGGGACATACCGTCTACGTCACGGAGCCCACAATGTGACTATCCTCGGCGGTTGCGATCAAGGGGATCCCGCAGACCCTACTCGCGAGGCCAAGATAGAAAATCCATTAAGCTGCGAAGTGGACTGCGGTTTCGCCAGACGTTCGAAGCGGGCCGTGGTCATTGACCGTCAGGCTCCCTTTCTTTGAGTAGCTAGACCCGTCTCGCTTTCTCGGCGGTTCGTTATTCAACATCTGCAACAGGTCGGATCCGACATGACAACACTGACACTTCGGCGACCGATTCGACTGTGCAGGCATTTCGATATACCGACTGATCAATCGGCGTGGCGCGGTACGGTTGGGAAATACATCCGCACACCACCAGACTCGCGAGGAAAGAGTTATCACACGCCAGATAGAAGCCAAGCTACTTTCTCCACTCTCTCGCAGGCTTTGCGACCGACCACACCGGAAGGGGAATCCCTGAAGAGCTAGTTCGGAGTCTATCTGCTCATGTTTGACGTCCCATTTCCTGCATTCTACGTTGGGATTGCAGCTTCATCTGGAAAATCCCCCGAAGGAATCCTGAGTCGAATTAGAAAGCACCGTGTGAAATTGACGTCTTCACATATCGGAGTTTGTCCAGATAAGCATGGTGGTGTCGATCACACCGGTGGATGGCGGGAGTTTGCCATTCAACGGGTACGACACTTCCACGATATAGCGATTGCAGACAACGTCGACGATGCCTGCCTTTCGTTTGGCAACTTCGTACCTTCTGCGGGGCCCTCTTCCCACAAGAAGGAGGCCGAGTGGTTTGAGTCTCAGCTCTCAAGTCGAGAAGGATGGCTCGTTAAAATCCTCAACGCACTTTGGCCTGATAAACGTCCGGATTCCGTCTTCTTATTGACAAAGGGCAAGAGCTCCGGGTCACGTCCTGAGATGCCGTTGGTAATGTTATGGGATGGAACACAACTCTCAGCCTGATACGTCCGGGGTCTCGTCTTCGATGAGATCAGGGACATCGCCCAACTTGCGGTTTGAGAATTGTTCGATCCGTCCCCCCGCAGGCATTCCGTAGTCTTTTCCATCGCCGGATTAATGGAAGCGTAGTCTGAATTGACCTGTCGGTGACACGCTTTACGAATCGTCTGAAAGCTATCCGGAATCACTTATGCCGGGATCTCCCACACCTGAGCCATCTCGAGATACCTGCAGAACCCATTTGCCAGCTTCATCTGCTGTGGTGTTGTGCACTCGGGATTAAACAACGCTGGCGTGCCGATCAAGAGGTCCAGGCAACGGGCTCGGCTCGTGGCCACATTCATGCGGTTCGGGCTGTACAGGAATTCCATTCCCCGAGGCGCGTCCGCCACAGACGAACTTGTCATCGAGTAAATCACGATTGCTGCCTCCTGCCCCTGGAACTTGTCGACCGTGCCAACTCTGGCTCCATGCGGCAGTGAATTTTGCAGTAACGCCACCTGCGCATTGTACGGGGCCACAACGAGGATGTCACGCGAGGTAAGTGAGATTTCCTCGTTGTCCTGATTGCACCAACTGTGCGATCCATTCAGAAGAAGCTCGAAGATGTGCCGTATCGCTTCAGCCTCTTCCGGGCTTTGGTTCTGGTTTCCATCGTGCGGAACCGGCACGAAAACCAATCCGCACTGGGGAACGCCGGAGTCCCCCACAACGATCTGGCAGTCGAGGCCGTCCCGGCTCGAAAGGCGACGTTCGTAGTACTGTTCTGAAGTGAAGTCACAAATTGTCGGATGCAGTCTCCATGTGCTCGGTATGAATATACCTCTGTCTTCCGGAATCGTCTGGTGGCCATCGAGTAGATGATTGAGGGCCGCCACTTCTGCTCCTTCCGGATGCGAACCTTGCTGTGGTTGTTCGAGCTGCTGCGGATCGCCCAACAGGACGATGTTCTTCGCTGCCTGGCCGGCGGCCACTGCCATTGCCAGCGACATCTGACCGGCTTCGTCGATGAACAAGTAGTCCAGGTGATCCTTCATTACGTCGTTAGACCACAGCCAGGCTGTACCGCCAGTCACGCAGCCGTCATCAAGTGCTCCCAACGCGGCACTGCCAGCCTTCAGAATGTTGATCGACGGTGGGTGTTCGTCATCGGGCGACGAAAGCTTCTGCGCCAGACGCACGGAATCCCCGGCGTAGTCGCTGACGGCCTTCAGCAGGTTGGTGATGACCTTATGACTGACGGCCGTTACACCGATGCGTTTGCCCTGTCTGGCCAGTTCGGCAATCATGCGGCTTCCAAGAAACGTTTTTCCGGCGCCTGGGGGCCCCTGAATCGGCAACACACTGTTGTCTAAGTCGGCAGCCAACAGGATCGCCGTTTCTGTCAGAGGGCCACTCATGGGCAACGCTTTGCTGTGAAACCGCGGTGGTTCCTTTGCCAGCAGTGCATATCGAGCGTTTCGCGGTGGAACATCCACGCTGCTCGCGGCTACAGCGTCGGCGAACAGCAATATCGACTCGGGCATTGGATGCGGCGCAATGCGGTCAAAGGCGAATATCTCTGACGGATGGATATCGATTGAATCCCCACGCTTTTTGATATCGATGGTTCTCTGCCCCGGATCGAAATGAGCAACACTGCCAATCGCGCCGCCAGTAACCTCCTCAAGGCTGCTGCCAAAATCGAAACTGGCTTCCTGAAATGGAAACCGATAGCGGTGCGTCGGAAGTCTAACGCCGGGTTTTCCGGGAACTTCTCCCACGAACTCCAGTCCCGCCAGACCTTTTCGTTCCGCCAGCAGTTCATCGGGCTCGAGTTCATGCATGCGAAAGTATTCCCACCAGACACACTTGTCCTCGCGCCGGAAATACTCCAGCAGATGTGCCATCAGCCAACGCGCATTCTCATTTGAGGTGCGGTCGGTTTCGGGCAATCCAGCAACGAGACGGTTGAAGACACGCGAGACTTCGTCGTTCCTTTGCTGCATCGGCTCGCTCGCGGTCCCGTCAAGTAATTCCGGGCGAGGAATGTCATTGCCGGACTCGATTTGCCGCTGGCGAATCTCCTCCAGCCAGTTCCTGAGATTCAGCGTCGAGACGCAGTCATCCTCGTTGTAGGCGAGTACGACCCCTCGATCACTGTCCAGAATGTCGCCATCCAAACCCAGATCCATCGCACGCTCGAATCGCTGCAGGGCGTGCCGCGCATCGGCAAGCTCGGCTTTTCGCTCATAGCCGTAGAACGGCTCAAGCTTCTTAATGGAATAACTCTCAACACCGGCAATCACGGACTGTCGTACGACCGTATAAAGATCAATAAACCGCTCTGCTCGCAACAGTCGGTCAACTTCGTCTTCCCGCGTTGCATGGCGCATGGCCAGCTTCTTCATCGCCGTAGGTTCATAATGGGCGTAGTGATAAACGTGCATGCCGGGGTGGGTTTCCCACTGCGCCATCAGAAAATCTATGAATTCTTCGAATGCGATCTTTTCTTGTAAGCGAGTCATCGCCCAAATGACCTTGTATTCAGAGTCGCCTTTCTCGTTCGGCAGGACGAAACCAAGAAGGTACTCAAGTCCCCCGTCCGGAGCGTGGCGTGCTCCCTCAATGTCGAAAAAGACATCGCCCGCGTCGGGTTCAGGCAGTTTGAATAACCCCCTTTCATCTTCAGGCTCCAGATGCTCCCAAATCAGAGTCTTTTTGGTGCGCGATTCATGCTGGATCTTCACCTGGCGGTGGACTCGGTCGAACGAATCGACCGAACCACGAATCGGGGGCTGTCTGAGTGGTGTATCTGATGTGGCAAACAACTCCAGAGAACCGAGTCCCTGTTCCGTCAATTCAATTGTCTGATGCTTTTGGATGCCGGCAACAAACGTGAGATGGTCGTCGTCGCGCCGTTGTTGGTTGCAGGCGCTCCACCATTGGCAGACTTCACAATGCGGAACAGGATCCGGATAGGTGTCACGGCTTGCCGACGCAGCATCCTCGAGCCCGTGTTTAACGAGATTGAAATAGGCGAGAAAGTCATCAACCCTGAAATACTCTATCCGGAACGGCTCACCCGGCTTCACAACTGCCATGCGTTCGGGGATTGTCCCCTGCAAGGTGCCGAGCAGGTCGGAATAGAGACACAGCTGAAGCACCGTTCCGGCGCGAGTTGTTAGGGTGAGTTTCGTATCGGCAACTTCGTAAGACCAGTCTCCCAGATCGCTGGAACGTTCGACTTTGAGCAATAAGTCTGCGTACCCCATCCACTGGCCATCACGCAACTCTGCCTGAACGATGACGTCGTAACCTCTCCGCATCGCATCCAGCGTTCGCTGTGCACGTTCGCTGCCAACCGTCAAATCAACGACAGACTTGCCCTCTGACTTCAGATGTTCAACGAATTCACGTTCATGCTCAATGCCGCGTTCGATGAGGGTCTTGAGTACCGGGTCGTCCCGGTACGGCCGTTTCATCTCACCGTCGGCGACTTTTCGGCTCAGCTGTGTCAGGTGCCGACATGGCAGGTGATTGGCGAGGTCTGTCGCCGCGAATACCAAACCAGTGTCCGAACGTTGCATACGTGTCCTATCCCAGAGTATGCGGCATCAGGTCATTTGGCGCTCTCGAGACTGTTCTTGAGCCAAAGCACCACATTCTTAAAGGCATCGAGCTTCGTCTCAAAATCACTCAACGCCAGGAACAACTCGGACTGAGTAGAATCGATGTGATTGCCCAACGCTTTTTCCATTCTGCGAACAAACTCAGATTTCAGTTCTGGTGAGACAAAATTTTTGATTCGACTCAAATACACGTTGATCGCCGACCATCCCTGCGTGCATGAGAACACCATTCTCGTCTTCCGAGAACCGTCATCGATCACGAGAGGAACATAGAATCCGAACGTGGAAAATTTCTTGAGATTGTTGGCGATAATCTGGCCTTGATAGCTGTGCTGCTTCGAAAACTCCAACAGATCGATCAGGACATTACTTCCTTCCTGTTCGAACGCTTCCTCCGTCTCTTCCACAATCCACACCCCGCTCTCGCTTACAGTGCGAATATTCTCCTCTATCTCCTCCATTGACGTGGTCTCAACCCGCGTCGATGGTTTTTTATCCCCCTGACGGTAGATCACAGTGACGGCTGTGCGTGCGACGATTTCAGTGGTCAAATGTGTTGACGGAACAAACAAAATATCATCGGAAGGAGTGGACGAGTTCACATACGGCACCACCTCCACGAGATCGAGCTCGAAGCCGAGCGAACTCTGGTTTGCGATGCCACGGACAACCTCGGGTAGTTCAGGCGGAATTCGGTCGCACGCAATTACAGGATTCAGGGCGCCGTCATTGATGCGCTCATGAAGAGTTGCCGCCAGATCACGTTGATCCGTTGCTGTGGGGAACAGTTCAGCGATGAAGTCCCCCCATGTGTCCGCGCGGGACTCTTTGCCGAACAGCAGCAGAAAATCGTCCTCCGAACCGTCCGCAAACGACGCTGCGTAGTCCACGATCTGCGCAATGACACTTCGATCACGCAACTCCTGATTCACGCTGCGTTTTACTTCCACGACAATGATGTGGCCGCTGTCGGACAGAAGTACGATGTCAGGATAAATCGTTCGTCCGAAGGGCGTATTCAGCGGCAGTTGTCGGAATATCTTGTACGGGCCATGTATGCCGCTGCGGCGAGAGTCGAGATTTAGCAGCCCGGGTGATTCTGCTAAGACGTTCTCAAAGAACTCTTCAGATTTCTCAAGTTCAGCGAGTGTGGTCGGTGACCAATTGGCCGGTGCCGAAGCCTCAGACCACATGGCGAGATTCCTGGGTGCGCGCATCACGTATGTCCCTCAACATTTCTTGAGTTGAATTCGGAGCATAATAGCTGTCGCGACATTGCACAGGTTTCCCGAGCGGGCGGTCTCATCTGTCGACGCCGCCACGGACTTCGAGATTCAAACAGAACCATTTCACAAACGCAACATGCCGAGCGGTCCGGAAGGTGAAATCGAATCCGCGCTTTGGCAAATGCCGGCGGGCCAGCGTGGTCGCTGCAACAAATCGCTCGCAAGACGCTTTCGATATACGTCTCGGCACGTGTCTTCAGTTGGCCTCGCTGTGTCATTCGCGAGGGTGTAAGAATGCGATGACCACATGCCACCGCGTCCCTCGATACCTATGCCACAATCACTCTCGATGTCCGCCGTTTCGATAAGCCGGCAGGTTGGGTTCTTCTAACCCTTCTTCGAAAACCCAAAACTGGCTGAGCGAACCGGACGGGCTGATAACCCGAACGGATTCTCTCTGCCGGCGAAGAGAGACTTTGGGCCCCGGAGCGGTCAATCGGGACGTGGTGAGCGTTCCACGGTTGTCTCTGTTTCTGGCCGGCAATGCGGGCTGGCGATATCGCGACGGATTCGCGGTTGTCTCTGATACAGCGCAAGAGAAAACCCCACGGTCGCAAATTTCGCGACCGTGGGGTTTAAGTGGCGGGGGCCGGATTTGAACCGACGACCTCGAGGTTATGAGCCTCGCGAGCTACCAGACTGCTCCACCCCGCGACAATGTTGTTGCACTGGCTACGATGGCCACACATCACTGACTCACTGGGCTTACGTCCTGCGAAATCTGACCTCACAACAGGGTGAGGAAGTCTATCGACAAAGACTTGCTTGTCGAGACACTTTAGCAGAGAAATCTCTGCTAAAGTTAATCGCTGACCCGCTTACATCGCAACCGCAGTCCCCGGTGCCTGCCACCTGTATGGTGGCACGTGATGTGAATCGATCAGGCTGCAAGTTGGACGGCTGTGTTGTCATTGCAGTAATTGAAAAACACATGCGGATCAGCCGGTCCACACTGTCCGTAGCCGTCTGACCGTCGATTTGACCACGATGCGCTTGCACCGTCCTGGTACTCACACCAGGTTCAGCAGCGATTTCGCCACTGAACAGTCGATGCACCACCTATCCCAGTACTTCACTTTCCAGTGTTATCAGGTGATTCAGCCTGTCTTCATTGGCAGCCACGTGTCAATTTGGAACAACGGTGAACCGGTAACCCCAACAATTCTTCCTGCCGTTGCAGAATCTGTCCGGATCACGCCTGTGAACCCGTCGAATCAACACCGATTATTCGGAAACAGATGTTTCCGGAGGAATCGGCACAGTCGAGTCGTTGCTCGGCAATTCGATGAATTCGGGCAGGCGGCGGAACACGACGCCAGGAACTTCGCGCTCCCGATACCGTGGCAGTTCCTGCTGAGTTCCGTGGAATCGATCGCCATTGATTTGGAACCAGTCCGGCTGCAAACGATGGAGCCCGGAAGATTCGTCCGGATCGTCCGTCGCTGAATGCCAGAATGCTTCCGGCCAGTCGAACACCACCACATTTCTTGCCTGTGCCTCCGTTCCTCGCCGCGGCCAGTAAGATTTCCATTCATCCAGTTTGTAGTCCAGGTCAGCAAGATCAGCCAGGTTTGAATTTGGAATCTGCAATGTCCAGAAGAATTCGTATCCGCAGTACAGATTAGTATCACCGTTCCAGTTCAGCAGTTCACGCAATTCATCCAAAAGTCCCGTTCCGTGGGATTCAATCAGAATCCCTTCATCGACGCTGCTGCAGAAGACGCTGGCGCGACTCGTGACCTGAATCTCCGAAATCATCCGTCCCGTCACAGAATAATCGACCTCGAAAATACCTATGAGTGGAGCACCCAGGAGGCATGTAACGTGTTCCAGAACCAGGCTTAAACTCCCGGGACTGTGCATTGAGGCACCGCCCGTATTGTTCACCAGATGACCATTGAGACCGAAGCCACAATTGTCCAGTCGGATCTGACCATCTGTCCGGGCCTCAACATGAAACATGTCCGCTGTACCACGGACGACGACATTCGTCAGTCGGACATCAGTTGTGTGTCCTGTTTCAATATCGGACGTCGATTCTCTGAGACGGCAAACTTCTACCGTCGCCCCGTCAGCGACCGCGACATCAATCGAACATCGCCGGAGTTCCAGGTGAGTTGATCCCGAACAGTCGAACACACTCCATGTGAACTCCGACACAGAGCTGTCCGGGACCAGTCGAAGACCTATTCCTTCGAGCGACAAATTGGAGTGAATCAGCGTAAACATGCTCGTGACATCGACATCATCCCGAACCCCGTGAAACTCAAGAATCGGACGAGCTCCATCCGATGCAAAGAGATGCACTGTCTGGTGGTCCAGCCTTGGCAGTTGTTTGATCGGAATCGGTGCGAGACCCGTGAACGTCAGCTCAATCTGGTCACCATCCCGTGGCGAATACAGGGCTTCGCTGAGCGTCGGGAAACCTCTCTTGACGCCGTCCGGCGAATGCACAACGAATGGATCCCGAAAATCGGGAACATGCAGCTGAGACTCCACGCCATTCGGATCTTCGCTCGGCCGGTCCACCGTTACACTCGGAGCGGCCTCTGACTCCGTGCTGGCGTTCGCCGGATTCCGTTCGGCTGGTTCGGTTCGCGGACCGTCGAGCGTGTAAGTGGGGACGGCTGAATTCGAGTCAATGAAATGCAACGTGATGGCTGTGGTACAAAAAATGACGACCGCGGTCAGAAGGACTATGACTCCGGAGAGCTGTCGGGCGGCAGGTTCTTCAACCTGCTGCCAGACGATCCCGTCTGCAGGAACACCCTGCAGTCCTATCTCAGTGGCGACTTCAATAAGATCAGACAGCAGTTCTCCAGGCGTCTGATAACGGTCACCAGGATCGGTTTTCATCATTGTCAACACAATGTCCGCGATCTCGTCGGGGACGCGATTATTAATCTGAGCCGGGTCCGGTGCCTGCTTACCCTGGTGGTCAAGCAGTTTCTGCAGTGCGGTGCCTTCAGGATATGGAGGTTGTCCGGTCAGCATGTGGTACAGGGTGCATCCCAGCGAATAAATGTCGCTTCGAACATCTGCTTCGCGAGGATCACGGGCCTGTTCAGGTGCAAGATAGTCGAACGTCCCCAGTGTGCTTCCCGCCACCGTAATATCACAAACGGAATCGGGGCTGTCCCGGCGGGCCAGTCCAAGGTCAACGATTTTCACGCGACCTTCATTGCTCACGATGATGTTGGATGGCTTGATATCCCGATGAACCACTCCGCGCGCGTACATGTGATTCAGGGCCAATGTGGCCTGGACCGCATAATTAACTGCCAAATCTGCTGGCAGTGTTTCGTATTCTTCAATCAACTCCCGGACTGTCCTGCCGGCGATGTATTCACACGCGATGAAATGAACACCATTACTGGCACCCGTAAAATACACCTGAGCAATATTGTCGTGCCGGAGCAGAGCGGCCGACCGGGCTTCGTTCTGAAATCGAGCCAGCAGCGCCGGAACACCGGCTGAGCCTGGATTCAGGACCTTCAACGCGACGAGCCGCCGGAGGGCCATGTCTTCACCAAGGAAGACTCTGCCCATTCCTCCCGAACCGATTCGTCGTCGGACCTCAAAATGTTCCAGCCGGACCGAACCAGGTACGAAGTCTGAGGCATCCGTGGAAAAAAGTGCCTCGGACGGATCAATCTTCTCCTCATCCGCAACACGGATGTCCGCGGGGTTGGAATTGCTGCCATCAGACTGCGATGTCACTACCGTATGCTGGTGATCTGCAACCAGTGGCAGCTTTGCCAATGGAACGCCTGGCACGTCCGGAAGTGCATCCGGTGTCACAGATCGATCGATTTCTGAGCCAGACGGAATAGTCATAATAGTTGGGAAGAAGTGTTTCGAGTCAGACGGCGTCTGTCTGCCATTGAAGCCCGAGAAGTCGATGAAAAGCAAGGCAGCAGGAAGGGAGACTCCAACAGCAGCATGGTGCACTGAACTCGGTTCAGGACAGCGACTAATCCCGGACTCCCGCACATCACACTGTAAGAAACATCAGCTCCATGGAAGACCGTGACTATCATACCCGTGAGAGAATCACCGGTCAAAAAGGGATCTGCAACGTTTCGGTTCCTGTACTGTCACATTCGCCGGTCATACGGGCTGCAGCAAAAACACTATCCGTTCACAGGAAGGAATCACACAGGGAAGTTGACTGGATTCCACACTATAGTGGAAGGAACGGTCGTCCGGCCGCACTGTCCAGACTGGTCAGATAGGCTGCCAGTCGCTGGTCGGCCGGCCGAAGCCTTGCTCGAAATGAACCAGCGGGTTCTGAGTCCCTGAGATCCCCGATGTAATCAAGCAAAACCTGTTTAACGTCCGGGTTGTCGTGTAACAGGAAATGTACCCAACCCCAGGCCTCGGCGTAGTCCTTTCGATCAAACTGCTGAAAGTCCACGATACCTTCCAGCCGTTCAATGGATGGATGCCAGTTCCTTTTCAGTGAACGCTCTAATGTCTGCAGGTGTTCAGGATGAGCGTGACCGGAGGCCGATCCGCGAACCTCGAAGTACTCGGCAAGACCTTCGTCCAGCCAAAGCGGAACTGTGCTGAGAGTTGCGTGCAGCAGGCCGTGCGTAAGCTCGTGACGCAAATCCTCTTCAACACGCGGGCCATGGAATGAGTACACTGCCAGTTCGCGAGATGTACCGATGAAGTACGCACGCCGCGCCGGCAGCGACGGCCATGTGTTCCGCATGTATCGACGATACGCCGATTCTCCCGAAAATAAATAGACGACGACCGGGTCGCGCGGCAACGGCAGCTGCAGTGTCTTTGTGATATCGACCTGGAGCTGTTTCAGCTCCAGGATTATCGGCGCCTCGTCAGCAATCACAAAATTACTGCTGATGACAAAATCACCAGCGCGAACACTGTGGGAGAGCGGGCGACTGTCCTTCCAGACGTTCCCTGTGCTTCTGCAGCCCGCCAGCAGGAGCATTGCCACCACAGTGGCGGCAATGTTCGATTGAGTCTGCAAACGAGGCAGCGCGGTCAGCTGAATTTGGCCGCGCATTCCTTTCCGCTGAGGCGGACAACTCTGGAACGACATGCGGTGGCGTCTGCTGCAGGAAAGGGAAACAGGTTGGAATTCTCTGACTTTCTGCAGAGAACACCGCATAAATCGTCGCAGAAAGCCCCGGCCTCAACAATATTACTTTTGCGACAGCCCTCTATTCCTCAGGCGACCATAGCAGCAGGACCGCAGAGGAGATTGTCTGTTGCCGCAAATCCCGAATATCGACCTTAATGAGCGTCTCCGGTTATCACCTTGTCACCGTACCTTCACCGATGAGTGGTTCTGACAGCGATGAGCTGCCCACGCGCACACGGATTCGGTGACGACCAGCTCGCTCACACCGGCCCCGGATGAGGTAGGTCGCTTCACTCCCGGCTTTGACTGCGTCAATCGATCGGAAAATCACCACGCCGCTTTCGGCCAAAAAACCGGACGGTCCCTCGGCGGCAATGAATTCCCAGCCAGACGGTAATTCACAGATCAATCCGACATTCATGGCATCCACATTGCCTTCATTTTTCACAAGGATGCGGACCACTGTTTCTTCACCAGCAGCCGATCCCGGTTCAGCCGTGGCGATATCAAGAACCAGCTCAGGCACGCCGTGCACTATGGTGGAATGGCTGACCATCGTGATGTCTGTATGTTCTGATTTTACCCCGGCGCGATGCAGGTCGGATCCGGGCAGTCCCGCTTCAAGTGTGACATGGTAGCTGGCTGATTCCCCCGGCTGGATCGTTCCCACAAACCAATCAATCAGTCGTTCCTTTTTCTGATACACACCACCGCGGTCTGCCTGTATAAAGCGAGCATCCACCGGCAGCTGATACTTCGCACGGACGTTGATGGATGGAATGTTTCCGGTGTTCCTCACAATGACCTCGTAATCCGAAGGTATACCGACCGCGGCGGTATCCGGTCCGGAAATAGACACCTCGAGGCGTGGCTTGGAGATCAGGATTTCCGCTTCCGCTTCGTCTCTGACGCCTCCGTCCGCTACGGCTCGAACGGCCAGTCGATACTGTCCACCGTCCAGTGCAGTCAGATTCAGCAGCACCTGACGTGATTCACCCGGATTGAGTGTACCCACGTGAATCTTGGGGACACTGCCGCTTCGATGCTGCATGCCTTCCGGGACCTGAGCCTCAATGACAACATTATGAGCTATTCCGGTGCCAGGATTCTCTACTCGCACCTTGTAACCAGCCAATTCACCGACGGTTACTGATTCCGGTCCCTCAACAGTCGTCCGCAGCATTGGTTCCTGAATCGTCAGGACCGACGTGGAGTAGCCGGTAAATCGTACGAAGGCATTCATGGCGACATCGCCACGCCGGCCAGGGATGATGATCATATCGATCGAACGTGATTCACCAGATGCCAGGTCACCAAAGGACCATCGCGACGTACCCGACTGAGGTGCAGGGACGGCGCTCACAACATCAATACCGTCCGGAATTGCAGCTTCAACGGTAACACTGCGTACCAGACTAGCTCCTGTGTTTGTCACAATCAGCGAACATCGACTCTTCTGTCCAATGTTCAGTTTTCCCTGCCGAGTCCACTGAACTTCAACGGACGGTCGCTGGGCGCCAGTATGCTCTGATGGAAGGCCGCTCCCATCGGTATTTGGGACCACCGCGACTGCAGACGTATCAACGCTGTCGGCAGCTTCATCTGCTGGAATTTCAATTTCCTCAAATTCCGGTGTGACGGGTTCAAAGTGGAAAGCTGAAGCGGCAGATTCTGAGGACAGACCGCCGTCACTTTCCGATGTTGATCGTGATGAAGAATCAGGTTCCGAAAGCTCCGGAATCTCGACGTCATCATATGTCAATTTTTGGATTTCCTCCGCCCCGGCAGAATCAAGAAACGGGTTGTCACCCTCCGCGGCGACGGGCTGCAGCGGTGGCAGTTCGGTTTCGTGTGACTCCGCAACCGCCTGTGTGACACCACCAGCCGCTGGCGGCACCGAACGCGGTACCTGCTCGAGACTTAACTGACCAGGTTCCTCACCTGCTCGCTTCAGTGTGACCTGCATCCGCTGACGTTTCGTCTCGAGTGGGGAACCGTCTGCTTGTTTCATGTCCTGTCGGGTACCGTCTGCCTGTTTCGTGTCCGGTGGGGTACCATCTGCTTGCAAGGACGGAATCCGGGCATCGCGGTTGGGGGAGAAGAACATTGTGTTCGAACTCCGTGGTGAGCGGGCGCCCACCGGTGTTCGGCCGGGCTTCGAACGAACGGTCCGTTGTCTGGCGCTGCCGCCGGCACGATCATGTTGATCTGTTTTAAAGATAGTGAGGTTCGACGAACCTGCCGGAGTCCCGGAAAACGTACTGTCGTCAGCGGTCGCGGGAGCGATCACAAGGGCGACAATGAACAGGGTCTTCGATGCGGTTCGCAGAATTCCCATTCCGAATTCCTCCGTAAAATCATGGGGGCTGCCGTTCGTCGGCCGCCAGGTACGTTAAATGCGCAGCATAGAGGGAGGACCACTGAATCATGATACCTCGTATCGTTCGTATCGATTGAGGTGAGTCTGTCACTTGAATCAGTTTTGCCGAAAGGGCTAGATTTGCGGGTCACGCAGTCTGTGCGGGCACATACCACCCAGCGCTCACTCACATATCGGCAGATTCGGCCGATCCACACTTTCGATTTGGCACCTGGGATACGACTCAATCGATCATGATTTGTCTTTTTCGGCAATCTCCGCAGGAGATTCCTGCAGGCCAGGTGGATTCATCAAATCAATGGATGTGATTCCGCTCAAAACCATCGATGGCCTGTCAAGTGTTGGTGCTGGCTCCTCCTTTTTCGCCAGACGCACGACAACCGGCAGTGTCACGGTGAAGACGCTGCCTTTGCCAAACTCACTTTCCAGGCAAACATCACCACCGAGGAGACGCGACAGTTCACGAACGATCGACAATCCCAGTCCGGTACCACCGTATTCCCGGTTGGCATGATCGCGCTGACCAGGCAGAGTGGCTCCTTGGCGAAACTTCTCAAAAATGTCTTCCTGCTGCTGCATTGGAATGCCAATGCCGGTGTCTTCCACAGCGATTTCAATCTGTTCGTCGTCCGGAGACGGCTCTGTCGCAGGGTTGTCAAGGCCGTTCCGGGTGGTACGGTTGTCCGTTCTGAACTGACGGGAGCTGACACGAACTCGACCGCCCTCGGGAGTGAACTTGATCGCGTTCGACAGCAGGTTGGTCAGAATCTGTCTCAGCTTATCTCCATCCTGCTGTAACCTGGGCAGAGCCGGCCAGGGATGAGTCACCCGCATGTCGATATTCTTTTGTTCCGCCAGCGGAGTCACCTGCTGCACCAGGCGATCAATCAGTTCCTGAACATCGACGCTGCCGGCCTGAATCTCGATCTGACCGCTTTCAATCTTGGCCAGATCCAGCAGATCATTGATCTGAATCATCAGTCTCTGCCCGGATGTCTGAATATTAGCGACGTAGCGGTGCTGCCTCTCATCCAGATTCGAGGCGCTGGCAAGAATGTCACTGAACCCCAAGATACTGTTCAGTGGTGTTCGCAATTCGTGACTCACTGTGGCCAGAAAATCGTTCTTCAAACTGTTACTGTTGAACAGCTCCATATTCGCCTGTGCCAGCAAATCGACCTTTGCATCCAGATTGTCGTTGACTGTCCTTAATTCGGTATTGACAGTCGTCATATGGCGCAGCATCCGATTGAATGCATGGCTCAGTTCTTCAAACTCGTCACCTGTTGTGATTTCCGCACGCTGTGTGAGATTTCCCATCGCAATTGCGTCGCTCACATCTTTGAGATGCAACACCGGTTTGACGATGATGTAACGCACGATGATATAGGCCGCCAGCATCGCCAGGCCTGTGGTGATGATTGCGGATCCCACGAATACCGCGTTACTGAAACTCAGCTCTTCATCGACCCTGGCCATGGGAATAGTAACGGCAGCCACCGCCACAAACTCATTCGCTGTGTACACTGACGAGTTGTACTGGTTTTCGCGTGAGTGACACTTCAGGCAGTGGCTCGATGCGCGGATCGCGGCAAAATAGCGCAACGTGCGAGAACCATCGGGTTCTGTGATGAATTCATTGTAGTCGTCCTCCTGACCAGTCTCGAAGCGACGGCGAGCCTCGGAGTCGTCATCATCCAGGGGATCGTCGGTGATAGGACTGAAAGACCACCGAATCTCTGACCCCGGGCCTTTGGACGGTATCAGCGTTTCCGAAGCATTCAGCGCCGTCTCATAGGTGGCAAAGTCCTGCATGTCCGGCTGGTCTTGCACGTCGGGTACGGACTCGGGGACCGGCGCTGTGTGCTGCTCCACGTGTTTGTGGTAGAAACTGAGATGCCGCCTGGTAAACAAACTGGACAGGAGCGTTTGGGCGCCAATCACCTGCTGGTTGCGAACGAGCTGCCGTGTTCTGGCCGCGTGCAGCCAAAAACTCCCGGTAATTAGTCCCAGCAATGCGGCACCAAAGAGGTATCGACACTTGCGTTCCAGGCTGGTCTCGCCCAGAAGTTTCTTAAAACTTCGGTATGTTGCCACGAATCAGCCGCCAGATGTCGGAAACGCCACGCCGCCAGTCATGACGCAAATGACTAATTTGCTACTCAACCAGGATTTCCAATGATATCCTAACCTGTTCCGTCGTGGAGAGACAATGAGATCTGTGGCGGCCATTCTCATCAGGACTGTCGCATGAACACGGATCAATCCATCGTTGTAGCTGTCACAGGGGCCAGCGGGTCTCCGTACGTGGTCCGGCTGCTGAGCGTGCTGCTGGAACAATCTCAAACTGTCGATCTGCTGGTCAGCGATGCGGGATGCCAGGTCATGCTGCAGGAAATGGGCACGCCGTTCCCTCCCGCAACGGCACCGGATGCGGAATGGAAATCGCTGATTGCAGACTGTCTGAGCAGTCGGTTTGCAGTGACACTGGGTCTCCAGCCGGTAGACAGTACTCGATTGAGTGGCATCTTGCGTGTCCATCAACTCCACGATTTTTCGGCGGGTATCGCCAGTGGTTCCGTGAAAACTCGCGGGATGGTGGTCTGTCCATGTTCGACCGGAACGCTATCCGCGATCGCTGCGGGGGCGTCCACAAACCTGATCCAGCGGGCGGCAGAAGTACACCTGAAGGAACGACGCAAATTGATTCTTGTTCCCCGCGAAATGCCGCTGAGCCGCACCACTGTCAGCAATATGCTGACAGTAACGGACGCAGGAGCTGTCATCCTTCCAGCAATGCCGGGCTTCTACAATCAGCCCCGGACCATCGGAGATCTCATTGATTTTGTTGTCGCCCGCATCTGCGATCAACTTGAGGTCACGCATCAGCTCTCCCAGCCCTGGGGAAGCGATGTGTAGTCCGGCGCCGCCTCTCATGTCCCTGGACATGCCACATCGGGCCCATGAATTATCCTATAACCGCTACAGCTCCATCGAGTGACTCCACCTGCGCTGCCGGGCCTGTTCCGGCATCTTCTACCGAAGTTTAACGATTGGACAAATCGCAAAGTCTGCGAATGGCGATACAGGATCGTGGGTCTGCTCAACCCGCGAGGAATACGGAGAGTTTGCGGCCCGTTTGGCGACAGACTATCTCAACGTCTGAACATATTCTTCCGGAGGCAACTGGTGAGCAATCACACAACTTTTCGCAGGAGCACTGAGCAGGTGCAGGGGTTCCGCAGGTTCATGTCAGTGACCATACTGATGTCACTGGCGGTATTGTTTTTCGGAATGCAACTCATGATGGTTGGTCCCTTGAAGGGACGGCTCGATCAGATCCAAAGCAGGCTCGACCTTTCTGACCAGAGTATGAAACGTCTTGTGTCTGCAAGAGAATCTGTCTGGCGAACGAACGACCTGCTCACCAGTCTGGAAGAACAGGCCGGTCATCTGTCGGAAGTTGATGCTGCCATCGCCAGCATTGAATCAGTGAGAACTCGGATCGCACATGAGTCGGCAGCAGCACACCAGTCTCTGGCATCGCTGGATCAAATCGAAGCAGTCAACCACCAGCTGACCAGCAGTCAGGAACGCACAGCCAGTGCGTTGTCTGAAATTGCGCGAATTGATGATCTGAGATCGCAGATCATCAGTACGGGCGTTCAGACTCACGTGGCCGACAACACGTTATCCGGTATCGTTGCTCTGCAGAATCGTGTCATTGCAGCGTCCAACGGCTACGAAAAAGCGAGCGCAAGTATTGCCAGTCTGGCAGATCTGACTCACCGACTGGTCGATGGTTCCGCGGAGCTGCGGATTGCCGCTGAGCAATTCGACAACATGCTGGCTCTGCAGGATCAGATCGTCGCAGCTGGCGAGAACCTGGATTCGGCCAGTCACAGCCTCGCTGCACTCGATGACCTGACTGCTCGACTGTCGGAGGAGTCAGTCAGCATTGAGGTGGCCTCGCGCCAGTTCGATGAGTTCATTGGACTGCGTGATTCCGTATCAGCCAGTGCCTCCGGACTGGAAGAAGCCCGATACGCGGTAGGCAAACTGGCTTCATTGAAGGACCAGCTCCTGGCGGTCGACAATCGCGTTGAGCGAGCTGAACAGAATGCCCGTGTTCTGGTCACCATGGACCAGATACTCGCAGAGCAGTCCAGGAACATTGAGTTGGCTCACGGCAACCTCGACGGTATTCTGGGTTTGCAGCGAGCTCTCGTTCAGCACACAGAACAGCTGGCAGTGGCAATACAAAACCTGGAATTTATGGACGCGTTTCCAACGGAATTGTCGGGCCCTCTTTCCGGCCTGGCCAGTCTTCGCCGGGCAATCCTGGAACTGGCTGTCATGGACAGCAATGTCGGGCGGATTGCTCAGGTGGTGATTCGGCCGCTGATCCGGATCAGCGGCCTGAATGCTTCTGCCGAGTCAGATGATGAAGGTGACGTTCCCATACCACCTGAATATCTGGATTAACTCACCGTAATGAAGCATTGCAGATCATGAAAGCCCCGGCTGCGCTATAGCCGGGGCTTGTCCTGGTTCTTCTGCAGCATGATCCAAACAGCAGCTACCGCAAAACATACACAGCCGGGTCGTCAATGATGATCGGCGTCGACCATGTGCGTCCATCATTATGATTCACTGAGTTGAAAAAGTGAGTCGCGAACCGTTCAGCTCTGAAGTCATATGGAAAACTTGAATACAAATGGTCTTGAGCCCGCAGATTTTTGACACCCTGCCGGCCGTAATAGTGAACTCGGCCGTCAGACGTGAATGACATTCCCAAAGTCCACCAGCCGGGCGTTAACTGAAGACTGCGTACTTCGTGACCACCGTTGTTGCCGCGAATGAGCAGTATTGCTTCATCCTGCGGAAAACGTGGGTCATGACTGCTGTGGAATTCAATAAAGTATCCCGGCCAGTAAGATTCCGGCTTCTTCACGGATTTCGTGAAGAACAGGCGTTTTTCCTTGGTAAAAATGGTCGTCTTGAGGTCTGCTCGATAACCAAAGTGGGACCCCGAACGATTCTCCCAATTCTCGAATGGCGGCAGCCAGACTCTCACGGTGCAGCTGGGGTTTCGACTGACACTTACAACACCCACCCGAGATGAACAGGACATGATGAAATCGTCCTGTTCCATCTGATGGCTGGGCCGCCCGGGAGTGCCGGTATTCAGCGTCTGCAGCCGCAGCGCGCCTTCGCTTCCGGGCAATCCATTCGCCGGAGTTGCCACACGCTCTATCACATCCGGCATGCCCCTCTTTGGACTCTCAAACCAGCGGCGGTTTGCCGAATAGCCTGTGGGTCTGCGGACAGCCCCATCCTGCTCGCGACTGGACTTGGCGCCATTGGGGATCCATTTCCAGTCTGGATCTTCAAAATTATCACCCACTTTCCCCAGTTTGATTCCTGTGCCCGGCACGAGCTGAGCACGAGCCTGACTGAAAAAGACCGGGATGGCAATGACAAAACATGCAGCATACAACAGCGATGGGGACCTCATGTCGCCCGGCTCCGTGATATGAATTCCGCGAAAGATAAAACGACCCGCGACAACCTGGCCAACATCCGTGCGGAACAGGTTGTCGTGGAGTGCGTCGGACTGCAAACTGACGGCATTTCCTTTGGCCGGTGTTGCCGGTGAGTTCATCCCTGACTCAGCGGAAATTATTTCTGCTTCCGGAAAAATTAGTCCGTGTCTGTACCTATCGGAACCAGCCGACTATTCAGCACAGACAAATCATTTGTGTCAATCGCTTCCGTACATGATGAACATGGCGTGCCCCATTCCCCAACCCGGTCGGTGTAACCCGCAGGGTTTCACATTCCAGCCACGGGGACACGGCAAGGAAATGAATTTCAGCACACCAGGTGGTATCCTCAGCCAACCTACTCCGGAGCGTCACCCTGGCGGAATCCCATGGAATTTTTGTGTCGCCGCTGCATTCTCCGACGTGCGCCAGCTACCGTTTCTGCCGCGGTTTCACTTCGCGGGAACCACAGGCCAGCACCCTTCCGCTGCTAATCCAGCGGAATTACCATTTTCCGTTAGTCCTGCAACGCCGAAAATATCGTGAATGACTCCATTGAACCGATTCCTCGCGTCCACATTGTTGGTCGACGAAACGCGGGGAAAACGACACTCGTGTGCGAACTTCTGGGAAATTTCTCGGAGCGAGGCTTGCGGGTCGCCACCATTAAGCACACGCATCATGAACATGAACTGGATACTCCCGGAAAAGACTCATGGAAACACCGGGAGGCCGGCGCGGCTGGAGTCGGCATTCTTTCACCTCACCTGATCGCCGCATTTGTACCGTCAGAGCGTTCCGACGTCTCGCTCGACAGGTATGAACGGCTGTGCGGAATGTTTTCCGACTGCAATCTGCTGTTGATCGAAGGTGACCTGCATGCCGACGGTCTCAAGCTTGAAGTCTGGCGTCCCGACCTCGGTGAACCTCCGTATGCCCGGTTTGACGCCAGTATTCACGCCGTAATTTCTGATGTGCCCACTTGTGTCCAGCAAGACGTTTGGCCGAGAACCGATGTTCCGGCTATCACTGACCAAATTCTGAAACTGATCCATGTTTGATTGCTGTAACAATTCCCATGCAGCAGCGACAGGAGAAAGTCGGTCCCTTCAATGAAACCATTCAGACGACCGTCACAGTCCCCGATTTGATGCTGCGGGCTTCTGCATAACAGATGTCCAGAGCGTCCAGCGCCGCGCGGGCGTCCAGTGCCTCATCCTTTTTGCCCGTTCGTACACTGTTTGCTGCCGCCCGTAACTCTTCGGTGAATGCCGCACACCAGCTGTCACTGGCATTCAACTCCGGTTTGCTGATCGTCCCGTCGTTCAATACCAGTGAAAGTGGTCGGTCGACGACCCATTCACCACTGTAGGTGCCGGCTTCAAACAACAACGTAGCTTTCTCAAAGTAGAATTCAAATGCATGTCCAAACTGCAATCCATTAGCCGCTATCCCGCCGCTGACACACGTCAGAGCCGGACCGCCTCCATCCCACGAATAAGAAGTGTGGATATGATTGACCAGACCGTCCTGCAGCAGTCCCCGGGAGTAGACTGTCTGAGGCCGTCCGCAGGAGTAAGTGATGAAATGATTGTCGTGAATGTGCAGATCGATTCCCCAGCCACCCAGTTTTCTGAAGTCAGTCATATCCTCTGACCAGTCGGGCGGACAGATAACTCGCCGCAAATGCCCCCCCAATAACCTGCCGTGAGACAGACTCCGAATCATCTCCGCGGCATACTGAAACTCCGGCATAAATGGCAGCACATGGGCCACGAACAACGGAACCTCAGCAACCGCGGCGGCCTCCACCATCTCCCGAGCATCATCCAGGTTGACCGCAATCGGTTTTTCAACCAGTACCGGTTTACCGGCCGAAATCGCTGCCAACACCACCTCTTTATGCCTTTCGGTGGGCGTGCAGACATCGATGAAGTTTACGTTCGGGTCGGCAATCAGATCATTGTAGTCTGTATAGCGCGCCAGCCCTGACACATCCACCTGTCCGCCTGGGGGGCCAAAATTGCCCTGAATACCGCTCCAGTCTCCAGCCAGTTTTTGTTCACTGCGACTGCAAATAGCCGCCACTTGAATTTCGTCCAGTCCACGCATTGCCTCAAAATGCGTGTAACCCATGAATCCAATCCCCACGATTCCTGATCGAAGCATTTCCCAGTGTCCTTGCAGGGCCCCTTTCTTTTGGCGGACCGACCTTGTTTGATGAGACAATCGAAACGCACTTGCTGAACGCTGATCTGCAGCTGCTGCTATTCCCCAAATCTCAATCCCGGGTGATGCACTGAATAGCAGGGCTGGCTTCCAGTTCACTCCTTCCGAAGCCATGCGTTTATGGTAGCAGAAGACCATGTCGCCAAAGAAAACACAAGTCAACAACTGCCAGTGTGGCAGCTGTTGTGGCACTGCATGAAATTTAGGCACCTGCGAATGGCCAACAATGCCTTCATTTTGTGCACCCTGTAATTGTGATAAATTGGGGTTGGCAATCCGGCAGGCCACTGCTATCGTTCTGATGTCGTGATCAAGCTGATATCGGCTGCATTGTGCCGGAAGGAGGCACGGCAAGGAGGGTTTGCGGGACACCAGCAGTGGGCTGGTGATTTCGATCGGTACAGGGAAGTCCGGAACGGAAGGAAACGGTGGAACAGAATGTTGGTACTTTCACGTAAAAAGGGAGAGCGGATTCTCGTCGGGGACGATGTGGCTGTTACAGTGGTCAGGATCGGCCCAAATGTGGTCCGTTTGGGAATTGAAGCACCACGTTCCACGAACATCGTTCGTGAAGAACTGTGTAACTTCGGCGATACAAACCAGAAATCTGAATCGAACGAGGCACTGTCTCTTTGATTTGTTAAATGTGGAGGGTTTGCGACACCACATTGTCTGTTCAGCCGAGGAATTCCTCGGCTTTTTTTGTTGGCTGCCAACGGCTTGGTGGGGGCCAGTCATTTGAAGCAGGGCGGCAGCCCCGGTATTCCCCAGCCACGTCTCACTCCCAGTCCTCTGCACCTGATCAGATTCCCGGCTTGCTCAGATCAGCGTGCCATGACACCGGCTTGCTACTGGCTGTCGAGCACCGAGAGTCGCCGTTCACCGCGGAATAACTGATTCTCCTGACGTCCCCCGCCTGCTGCCTTGCCTCGCCTTCTCGGGATCTGTAAGACGCTGACCGCAAACTGCAGATTCGACCGTCGCACCCCTACGGACCACGATCATGGCCGATCGCTTTGAAAAAGCGCGCCTGGAAAAGCTCGAAAAAATTCAATCACTGGGGCAGGACCCGTGGGGCCGGCGATTTGATGATCACACTTCCATCAGTGACGTGCGGGATGTGGTTCCTGAAATGTCTGGCGAGTCCGGCCGCAACGTCCGACTGGCCGGCCGGATCATGTTGCGGCGTAAGGCGGGCAAGTTAAGGTTCTATGACATCAGAGACCAGACTGGTCAGATCCAGCTGCTGTTTTCCCGAGGTGACCTGAACGTTGACCAATGGGCTCTCATGGGAGCTCTTGATCTGGGCGACCTGATTGGTATCGACGGAATCACATGGCGCACTGATTCCGGCGAACCATCAGTGAAAGTGACGCAGCTTACGATTCTGTGTAAATCACTGTCCCAGCCCCCGGAGAAATTTCACACCGTAAAGGACGTCGAAACACTCCTCAGACAGCGTTACCTCGATTTGATCTACAACGACGGTGTCCTGGACCGCTTGCTGAAACGCTCCGCAATTATTGATTCGGTGCGACAAACACTGAAAAGCCAGCGGTTTCATGAAGTCGAAACACCTGTCCTGCATTCGATTGCCGGAGGAGCAGCGGCACGACCTTTCGTGACTCATCACAATACTCTGAATATGGGGCTTTACCTGAGAATTGCTCTCGAGCTGCATCTCAAACAGTTAATGGTGGGTGGCATTGAACGCGTATTTGAGATTGGGCGTGTGTTTCGGAACGAGGGCGTCGATGCTACTCACAACCCCGAATTCACCATGATCGAAATCTATCAGGCCTATGGTGACTACCGCAGCATGATGGATCTGACGGAGCAGATTGTGGTAGACGCAGCCCAGGCCGTCTGCGGTTCATTGGTGATTGCGTGGGGCGACGAGACGATCAACTTCACTCCACCATGGCCACGACGCCCTTATGCTGATCTGTTTGCCCAGCACGCTGGCTGTGACATGCAGGATGATGTGGCTGTCGAAGCCAAGGCTCGGTCACTCGACATCGACACAACAGGTAAACACCCTGATGTGCTGATTAACGAGATCTTTGAAGCGACAGTTGAAGATCATCTGCTGGGACCCGTTTTTGTGGTCGATTACCCTGCTTCTATTTGCCCGCTGACAAAGCGCAAACACAACGATCCAGGTATCGCCGAAAGATTTGAACTGTTTGTGACGGGAATGGAACTGGCAAATGCATATACGGAACTGAATGATCCTCGTCTGCAGGAGGAGTTATTTCAGATACAGCTTGAAGGTTTATCGGAAGAAGACTCGATGGCAAGGATGGACCCCGACTTCCTCAAAGCACTGAAAGTCGGCATGCCTCCGGCAGGCGGCCTGGGAATTGGCATTGATCGACTGGTCATGCTCCTGACGGACAGCCGCAGTATTCGGGATATTATCTTTTTTCCCCTGCTGCGGTCTGAGGCAAAACCAAACGAAGCCACGTGATAAAACAGATGCCACTTCGCTGGCCGTTCCGGCCGAATGCAGCCCGATCTGGCAGCGTGCAACTCTCGAATGAATCACACAGTTAGTCAGTTACACTACTTTGCGACGAGCTGTCTCGCTGGTACATACCAGCAAGGACCGTTCAGGAGGTGTTGTCCGGAGCAGTTTGCTGAGCGACGCCATCAACATCAGAACGAGTGTCAATGCTCGCACAGGTTTTACGAACCTGTGCCAATCAGTGGCGGTGCAATTACCTACAGAATGTTGGGCAGGTTACTCCTGAACGTCTGGTTCCTCCGTCGGAGGGTCGAATGGTTTCGGTTCGTTCGTCACGTCCGAACTGCCCTCTGCAGCGCTGTTTGCGCCGGTGTTGAGAGCCGCAGCTACCTGCTCAGCAACGATGTCTTTGGCAATTACCGCACAGGAAACCAGTGAATCGCCATCGCCAAGGCGGATGACTCGAACGCCCTGTGTATTTCGGCCGATTGTACTGATATCAGACGCCTTCAATCGCTGAATCTTGCCCATGGCTGTGATCATCAGCACTTCGTCATCGTCGATGACTGAAAGTACGTCAACGACCTTGCCGTTGCGACTGGTGGTCTTGATGTCGCGCAGGCCCTTGCCGCCCCGCTTCTGACGACGATACTGAGCACTGCTGCTTACGGTCAGATCAGCGTTCGTTTCTTCTTCGTCTCCAAAACTGACTCCAGTGCCGAATGGAGTTCGCTTTCCGTAGCCCAGCTCACAAACGGTCAACAAAGTCCGCTCAGCCTCGGCGACGACCATCCCGACAACGTACTCGTCAGAGCCAAGACTGATTCCTTTGACGCCGCGGGTAGCTCGACCCATCGGACGAGCATCTTCGTGACTGAATCGAATGGACATGCCACCGGACGTACTGAGCACAACGTCCTGATCACCTTCGAGAATGCGGACGTCGATGAGCTCGTCATCCTCGTCCAGGCGGATCGCAATTATGCCGCCTTTCATCGGGCGCCCATAGGCGGACAAAGCCGTCTTTTTGACGATTCCTTTGCGTGTGGCAATCATCAGAAACTTGTCTTCGGGAAACTCCCGCACATTGAAGCAATTGGCAATACCCTCGCCTTCATTAAGCGTGATCACATTGGCGAGCGAGCGGCCACGAGCTGTGCGGCTTTGGAGTGGCAAATCGTAGACTTTCAACCAATGCACCTTGCCACGGTCAGTAAAAAACAACAGAAAATCGTGAGTACTGGATACGAACAGGTGTTCGATCGCATCTTCGCTGTCCGATTGAGCTCCCTTGATTCCCTTTCCGCCGCGCCGCTGTGATTCGTAGGTTGTCAGCGGAGTTCGCTTGATGTAACCCCGCTGAGACAGCGTTACCACCATCGTCTCTTCGGCGATGAGTGCTTCTCTGTCGTAGTCGCCCAGCTCCTCTTCGGAGATTTCGGTGCGGCGCTTATCGGGGAATTTGGCCTTCAGTTCCTGCATGTCCTTACGGATTTCCGCACGAATGTTGGATTCATCCGATAGCAGGTACACGTATTGTGCGATGCTTTTCAAAAGTTCACGATGTTCGCCCTGCAGCTTTTCACGTTCCAGATTGGCCAGGGAACCTAATTGCATTGAAACGATGGCTTCGGTTTGATTTGTCGACAGGAAGTAATTCTCTGCTTCCCCCTGCTCCTGTTGATACTCCAGAAAACCATCAGCTCCGAGTGCCCTCGCCACCATTTCTGCCGGAATGGAAATGGCCTCAAGAGCTGTCTTGGCATCAGCTCGACTGGGTGATTCTCGAATCGTCTGAATCATCCGGTCGATATCGGCCTGTGCCATCAACAAGCCCTCGATGGTATGTTTGCGCTTCCGAGCCTCCTTCAGCAGGTATTCCGTACGGCGACGAATCACGTCGATACGATGTCGCACGAAGGCATCCAGAAGCGCACGAATATTCATGAGCTGTGGTCGATTACCTTCCAGAGCCAGCTGGATCATGCTGATAGTCGTTTGCAGCGGTGAAAACTGATACAGCTGATTCAGAACCACATCCCGGTCGGCGTCCTTTTTCAGGACAATGTGCAGGTGCACCTTCCATGACGGAATATTGCGATCGGTGAGGTCCACGATGCGGGAAATACCTTTGATGCGTTCGTCACGTACGAGCAGTTCCAGTTTTTCACGGATGCGATCACGGGTCTCCTGATAAGGAATTTCCGAAACAACAATCACGTCGCTTTTCTTTTCCGTTTCGAAGTGCGTCCTGGCCCGCAGCGTGATTGTCGATCGACCCGACAGATAGGCTTGCCGCACTCCAAGCCGTCCACAGATGATGCCGCCAGTCGGAAAGTCAGGCCCCGGCAGTACTTCCTGGATCTCGTCAATGGAGCAATCCGGGTTGTCGACCAGCCGGATGACCGCTTCACACACCTCGCTCATGTTGTGAGGTGGGATACTCGTCGCCATTCCAACCGCGATCCCGTTTGACCCGTTGACCAGCAAATTGGGGAAGCGGGCTGGCAGCACCACCGGTTCGAAACTGTCGTTGTCGTAGGTAGCGGTAAAATCAACGGTGTCACGGTTGATGTCCCGCAACATTTCCACAGCCGCTGCGGAAAGCCGCGCTTCTGTGTAGCGCATGGCTGCTGGAGGCAATCCGGCCAGAGAACCGAAGTTTCCCTGCTTGTCAACGAGGACTTCGCGCATGGCCCACTCCTGAGCCATCCGCACGAGTGTGGGATAAATCGTTGTTTCACCGTGTGGATGATAGTTCCCGCTGGTATCACCGGCGATCTTAGCGCACTTCTTTCGTCCGCCACCGGGTGTCAGATTCAGATCGTTCATGGCGACAAGAATGCGCCGTTGAGACGGTTTGAGGCCGTCACGTGCATCCGGCAGCGCACGACTCACAATGACGCTCATCGCATACGTCAGGTAACTCCGCTGCATCTCTTCCCGGATGTCCATGCGCTGCACGCGGTCGTTATTCGGTACTGAAATTTCACCCTGAGGATCGTCGATAGACAATCTGGTCACTCCCTAGAAATCTGTCTGCGATTCAGTAGAAAAATGCCGGCAACTCGCCCACTGACACTCATTTGTCCGAGCGGCTCCCGGCAATCAGTGGTTCAAGACGCGCAGCCAGAGAAATCACCAGCACATGCTGAAAATCAGTGCTCCCCAGGAGATGTAACCCCTACGGTGTCAACATCTTGCATTTATTCCGACATATTCAGAAATCATAACAGATCGTGCCGCAATCACAATCGTTCTGACTCGCGGACCCCCCCAGAAACACATATTGACTCGATTCCCGGAATACTCGTATAACTTGGTCGCTCACCTCCACGGCAGGTCTCTCAAACCGGTTAGTTCTGCCGTTCACGCAGCCCTAATTGTCTCTTTCGGCCATCCCGGTCGATCCCTCTCCCTGCTAGTCGCATCGTCAACTATGCGTCAGTTTCGCTGCGCGCGACGAAAGTCGTTTCGAACCTGTACGCTCGGTGACAGGAGTCACAGTCATGGATGACAAAAAAACCTCGGTCGAGGCCCACTTAGAGACTAAGCCTGTCGCCAAATTCAATGCGCAAAGAGCCCGGCGACCTCCGGCATCAATGGTCGTTTCCGGGATCCTGATCGCTGCCTTGGCAGTGGGTGTCGGCGTCCAGCTGCTGCGTGCCAGGCCGGAAGCTCAGCATAAAAGGAATGGCAGTTCGATTTCCGACACCAATGAACTCTCGTTGCCGGCGGTTCGCATCAACGGGGAAGTCATTACGCGGGAGCAACTGGCTCGTGAATGCATGGAACAATTCGGGCGTCAGGTGCTGACAAACCTGATCAACCGCAAGATCATTCAGCAGTCGTGTGCGGGACGGGGAGTTCATGTGACGGATGCCGAAGTGGAAGGTGAAGTCCATCGACTCAGCAAACACGCAGGCCTGCCCACAGCCCAGTGGTATAAGTTCATCCAGTCTGAACGCGGACTGACGCCCCTGCAGTATCACCGCGATGTTGTCTGGCCGCTGCTGGCTCTCAAAAAAATCGCCGGCCGTGACGTCAAGATCACTCGTCAGATGCTGAAGGAAGCGTATATCGACAATTACGGGCCTCGGGTGAAAGCGCGAATGATTCTGTTCGACAAGCGGCGCCATGCCGCAGATGTCGCAGAGAAACTGATCGCTGACCCGGATCAGTTTGCGGATCTTGCAAGAAATCACTCAGTTGAACCCAACAGTCGAGTTCTGGGAGGCAAGGTTCCTCCAGTTCGTCGGTATTCCGGTGCACACGAAGAGATTCGCAAAGCCGCGTTCCGCATGAAGCGCGAAGGCGAAGTGTCACCGGTTTTGCAGGTGGGCATCAACAAATTTGCTATTCTTCAGTACGAGGGCCGAACGGAGCCGGTGGAACACAATGAAGACGATGTGCACGGGATCCTGCATGAGGAACTGGTGGAACGTGAAGTACAGACGCTTGTCGCTGAGACCTTTGCAGATCTCAAGAAACAGGCGAAAGTCGACAACTTCATGACCGGTGAGATGACGGAGCCCGTCCGTCAGACAGCAGCCTACAGCAAAAAAGAAACTTCGCTCGACTAATTGCCGTGACCGAGGGTGATTGAGTTGTACTAAGAACTAATGTTGCACTGCTGTTCCCCGTTTTGGTCTGACCTGGGTAATGGCAGGCCGCTGTCCGGTGTGACGCCGTTCAGAAACACTGTCAACTTGCGGCCTTTCAATTGTCCGCCTGCGTGACAATTACTGAGCACTATTCATGTCCGGGCGCAGCTGCTGGGCTTCACGCAGATAGACATGTTCAACTTCGGCTGATTCAAGATTCGTATTAACGTGGAGCAGCACTCGAATACATCGGGGCATGGATCCCTGAACGGGGATTTCCTGGGCGCAAAGCAGAGGAACCAGATTCATACCGATGTGTCGAGCGGCTTCCGCAGGAAACGCTGAGCTGAGATCGGCGGTGGTCGTGAAGATGGCGGAAATGATGTCATTGAAATCAGCAATGTGATTTCGCTTAAGGATCTGCTCAATCAATTCCTGAGTCGCGTCACGAATCTGTTGCGGATCGTCTTTGCTAACACACGTGGCGCCGCGGATGCCTCGAACCACCATGCTGATCTCCTCGTCTGTTTTGGCCTTGATTCTCAGGGGCCACCTGGTCCTGACAAGGGCTGGGACAATCCAGCCATCCAATTCTCAGATTCCGCACAGCTCACTGTTCCGCAGTCTGACTGTGAATCGATTTCAGCAATTGGCGACACTCATCAATCTCACTGGCGACTGCTGCGTCGTCCTGATAGAGCGTCAATGTTGACTGCAGTAATTCTGCGGCCGTCCCCGTTGCCTGTGAATTTGGCGCCGCCCCCCGCGCTTCGGCGAGAATCGACGCCAGCAGCTGATGACGACCTTCGATACTTGTATCTCCTTCCCATTTCTTCAGTGTGGCGTCAATGAACTCAGCCAGGTATCCGTCCGGCCGGGAGCTTGCCAGCACAACCCCGACGGATTTCAGGTCAGCACGTGCCTGAACCACATGGCCTTGCGCAAATCGATCAAATGCACGACGAACCAGACGCTGAATCTCTGAATCCTGCGATCCGTCAATCGTGGTCGTCCACTCGAGAGTGCGACAGAATTCATACTGGTTCGCTCGCTGAATCATGGCCTCCATGTTGTCAACATAGTCCGGCAGTGCCTTCGAATTCAGTAACTCCCTCAGTATGTCACGCGCCTGCAGCCATGCCGGTGTCGCCTCTGCCTCCATAATCACTCTGGCTTTCTCAAGACTTTCTTCTGCCGTGGGCGTCGCATTTCGGGTCAGGTAGAACCCCAAGGTGACCACCAGTATCAACATGCCAATCAGGACAAATGTGTTGTCAAAAAAGCGGACAAGAGGCGAAGTTTTCAGCCGCGAGCCAGCTTCCTGACGCAGGATGTCACGAACCAGCGTCGCCGGACCCGGTCGATGGATAGTGTGACCATCGGCAGTTGCGTTGGCCGGATCTGCCACAGACTCGACAGCAACCGATACTGTGCTCCCGAATTCCTTCTGTTGGCTGTTCCCCACGAATTCCACGCGTGAGCGAATCTGTTCGAGCTTACGGCTAAGGACCAGTGCATCCGGGATTCGTCGCTCAGGTTTCTTTTCCAGAAGCTGACACACAAGTTCCTCGAAGAGCAGGGGAGTGTCCGGAGCATAATGACGTGGTTTTTCAATTTGAGCGAACTGCTGCTTGTTCAGAATCTCATTGGCATTCCTGCCGGTGAACGGTGGCCGACCTGTAAGCATGGCGTACATCACCGCTCCGAGTGAATACAGGTCACTGCGTTTTGTCGCGCGCTGACCCCGAGCTTGTTCAGGAGACATATACTCTGCAGTTCCAACAATTCCCCCGGTCCGCGTCAGTCGCGTTGTCGCAAACATGTGAGCGACACCGAAGTCGGTCAGCTTGACTGTTCCATCCTGGGTTACCATCAGGTTCGAAGGCTTAATATCACGATGGACCACACCGGCATCATGCGCTGCTTTGAGAGCCGCAGCGACCTGCAAAGTGATGTGTGATACTTCGGTCCACGACAGTTTTTTCCGACAGGAGATCAGGGTTCCCAGCGTCTGGCCGTCGACAAACTCCATTGCGTAATACCATGATCCATCACCAATGTATCCGTCTTCGAACAACTGTACGATGTGCTGGCTGTTGAGCGTCCGCAGGACCTGAATTTCGCGCGAAAACCGTTCAACAAAACCATCTTCCCTCGCCAGAGACGCCGGCAGAACCTTTACTGCAGCAACCTGGTGGGTTTCTGTGTGAACTCCGTAGTAAACATTGCCCATGCCGCCCGAACCAATTTTCTTTTCGATTCGATAGGGGCCAATCTGATCCGGATACATCCGAGGGTCCCTTTAAGGGTGATAAAGGGCGGTGCTGTATGGACAGTCATCAACAATCGGTACACCCTGGCACACAGCACAGATCGCATTCAGCATATCATGAGGCGGCGCTGCCTGCCGTGCAATCGTAAAGAAGAACGCACTTCGAACCGCTCCCTTGGAAATACGTGCGGCGGCATCTGTGTGTCAATCGATGGATCAGGCGGGTGACTGGGAAGAGAGCCGGCCGGCGAATCAGAAGTCCGGCGTTCGGAATTAGCCGAAGAATTCTCTTGAAACACGCTGCCTGAGTCTCGAACCAGGTGACTTTTGGGGGCCGGACGTCACAGACGAACGAACGGCGTTTGTGGCCCCAGCGACGTTATCTCCGCTCGTCAGCATGAACAACTTCATTCACGGAGATTCCTTCCGTCGTTGCTTTTTCGGAGTAGCGGTCCACCGGTATCTTCGGACCACGCATTACGGATTCGGCAACCTGCTCGATACGCATCAGCTGTTCGCCCAGCACGTTAATGCGCCGGGAGACGTCTTCATTGTTCTGTTCAATACCACCCGAGACCAGGTTAATCACACCGAGGAACAGCAGCATTTGAGCAACCGTCGTCACCAGCCAGCCGGTGGGCGTGTAACCTGCTTCTCCTCCAAAGTGGCCATAAATCACAATCGCCGTGCCGACGGTCAAACCCAGCACGCCGGCATATGCAAGGAACTGGCCCGTTAGCGATGTCAGGCTTGAACGCGGTGGTGATACAACTTCGAAATGCGGTCCGCGAATACCCGTTGCTTCATGCGGCTCATCAATATATTGTCGCCGTGGCGGACGGTAACCCTGCACATGCCCGCCGCTGTCGGTCAGTTCCGTCAATTCTTCCGCGCGATCGATGTGAAACCGCCGCGTTGCAGATGCGTCCTGCACCCGAGGGCCGTTCGCAGGACATTGTTCTGCCGGGCTGACCGGGTCGTTGGCCGGGGCAGGATTGGCCGGTCCGTCGACGCGAAGCTTCTTCTCCACGGCGTCCATTCCTTCCTGAGGAGTCTCGGATTGCTGTTGAATCATCGGTGTGGCCTCAGATTCGGACCTCACTGATCGACGCTGCACCGCCGGTCTCGCCAGATGCCGACGCTTGTTTTTCTTCGTCTGTCCTGCATCTTCGGAAGCAGCAAAACCGTCAGCCTCTGCCAGTGCCGTGGGGGATGCATCATCCTGGGAGTTCGACGGTTGCGGTTGCATTGAAGCACTGGTCGCCAGGATTGATGGTTGAATCTGGATATCCTTATCCGGATTTACGACTGCCGATTCCTCGGCGGACGATGAATCCTGCACACGTGGTACCGAGCGGGAAGGTTCTGCCAGAACTGGAAGCTGTGGAAAACTGGAAATCTGATCCAGCAAATCTGATTTGGACCATTTGTGCAGAATATCGCGAGCTTGCCGGACAGCGGCTGGCTGAGTGGCCTCAGCACTGGAAAAAGCATGACATTCGGGACAGCGCAACCGACCGCTCCGAGGGTCAGTTTCAGCGGGCGCGTCCGTGCTGCAATGCTGGCAATTCATGGGTTTCATCCGGTCCGCCGCAGGTGCGGACCCCTGAGTTTTAGCCTTCAGAGGCTTATTTCAGCAAGATCATTCCTGCAACCCGTAAACTCTGCACTGACCGGATGATCCTGTATTTCCGGTCTGACTGGTTCCAGTCGTGCTGGTCACAAACGGTTTCTTCGTAACCTATCCTTGCATTAGCCGATGCTCAGAATTAGGACTGATGTTGGTTTTTTGTAGCGTGGTTGGGAGTGTCGACCGGACTCTAAAATAACGCAGGAGCGAAAGTGATTCGAAGTACCATCGCGGTTCAGGAATTTTCCTGAGTGATCCGGGCGTCGGAACTGAACTCCGCAAAGCGAAAAACTGCGTCCAGCTTCCACTGGGTAATTTGTCGCAGCACTGGGTATCCGTCGGGGGACGGACAGCGACAGAATGGAAGCCGGACGCCTCAGCCGTCTCCTCGCTGCTCTCGTGGTACGGAGACCGTGAAAGTGGGGTGAAGTCATGTCGACGGTCTCTTCAATCGCACCGGATGATGTCACGGCATCCGCGGCACCTCAGTTTGAGGTTCCACGTTCTCTTGAGTATCCGGACATGCCCGCATGGGGACTCCTGGACCGCGCCGCAACACTCATTCCTGGCAGGCTTGCCTGCCATTACAACGAATTGGAGTGGTCCTGGGAAGAGCTGAATCAGGACGCAATGTGTGCTGCCCATATGCTCCACCGTCTTGGCGTTCAGCCAGGTGATCGGATCGGCATCTTGCTCCCAAACTGCCCCGAATACGTCATTGCTCTTAACGGAATCTGGCGTGCTGGCGGGATTGCAGTTGCCATCAGTCCACTCTCTGTTGTCAATGACGTGGACACGCTGCTGCAGCTGACCGAGTGCCGGATCGTTGTCTGTCTTGACATGCTTGCCCATCTGCTGATGGGTGAAGCGCGCCCCGACCGAACATTGTATGTGTCGCTGCGTCCAGGCCTGCCGCTATTTCAGCAGATCGGTTACCTGTTGCTGCGCCGCAGACGTATTGGCAGCTGGTGGCTGTCCGTCAGTGATCGAGTGAGCTGGTTTTGGGATGAGGTGAAAGGTGCAGCGCCTGTCAAGGTACCGCATAAAGTGAAGGATCTGAATGAACCGGCTTACATTCTGGCCACAGGTGGAACAACCGGAGATCCGAAGGCCGTGACGCTCAGTCATCGCAACCTGGTTTGCAACGCCTGGCAACAATACTACTGGGCCGGCGGTGTTATTGGTCGTGAGACGATGTTGGCCGTGCTTCCATTCTTCCACAGCTACGGATTGTCGGCCACGATTCTCAGCGGAGCTGCCAGTGTGGCATCATTGTACATGGATCACCGATTCAATGTGCGTCAGGTCATTCGACACATTGAAAAACATCGACCGACAATTTTTCATGCCGTTCCGGCAATGCTGGTGGCGATCAACAGCCACCTGCGCGACCATACGGCGGATCTCACGTCGATTAAATGGGTAATTAGTGGTGGTGCTGGTCTGCCCATCGATGTTGCTGCAGAGTTTGCATCGCATACCGGCGGACTCGTTGTTGAAGGCTATGGGTTGTCGGAAGCCTCTCCTGTCACACACTCAGGCCCCCTGAACATTCCGTCCGACCACGGCACGATCGGGCTGCCGATGCCGGATACAGAATCTCGCATTGTGTGCTCGGAAAATGAAGAATCCGATGTAGCCGACGGTGAGACGGGAGAGCTGCTGGTGAGAGGCCCGCAGATCATGCTGGGTTACTGGAAGAACGAAGCGGCAACCAGAAAGGCGATTCGCAATGGCTGGCTGTACACGGGTGACTTGGCTCAAAAACTGCCAAACGGTTTCTATCGACTTATTGAGCGTAAGAAAGACCTGATCATCACATCCGGTTTCAACGTCTTTCCACAGGAAGTCGAAGAAGTGTTACTCAGCTGCCCAGGTGTCGCAGAAGCAGCCGTGGTCGGCATCCCCGATGAGAAGCGAGGAGAAACGGTCAAAGCCTACGTCGTAATGGAATCGAAAAAGCTCTGGAAGCCAGATCAGATCAACACGTGGTGCCGAGAGAACCTTGCGGCTCACAAGAGGCCGCGGGTGATCGAACACAGTCCCGACGGACTGCCAAGGAATTTCCTTGGCAAACTGCTTCGTCGCAGGCTGCGGGAACGGGAAAAGACGGTCACTGAACAATGACTGAAGATTCCGGTGTGTGGAAACCCCAGGTGGCCTGCCGCTGCCGAGGCTCAGCCAAACCGTTGTCTGGTGATGTCAGGGCGAGTTCGTTGAGCCTGACGGTTCTGAAACTGGAACTTGGTGGACCGGACAACGTTGTACTAACATTTCCTTCAAACAGACGGTTAAAACCAATTGATAGACTGTTAATCGACCGATGCACATTTTCATCCGGTCGATAGTATCGATTGTTCAGCTGTTCTTGAGACTGATTTGTCGATGGTTTCTCTACCGCATTTAAAGACGTGAAACTGCATTCGAGCTGGAGGACGAACTGATGAGTACCACACTGGAACAGACTCCATCCAGGAATCACGAAGAGATTGACGTCACTGAATCACAGTCACGGGCGCTGGCTGAAGAATCCCGCGAGTCAGACTGGGTAAATCCCAGTTTCATGAAAGAGTTGTTTCTCGGGAACTTCCGTTTTGACCTGATCGATCCGTACCCGGAACGCATCGAATGGCGTGCGGAATTCAAAGAGTATTTTGAGAAACTTCGTACGTTCCTGCGGGACACCTGGGACCCAATCGAGGTCGATCACTCCGGTGAATACAACATGGCGCACGTGGCTGAGCTGGCGGAGCTCGGCGCATTCGGGATGAAAATTCCGAAGAAGTACGGTGGTCTGGGGTTCGATCAACTTGAGTATGCACAGGTCATGGAGCTGCTGGGATGCTGCTGTGGGAACCTCACAGCACTGCTGTCGGCTCACCAGTCCATTGGTGTTCCGCAACCTCTCAAACTGTTCGGTTCGGATGAGCTCAAACTGGCATATCTGCCGCGTTGCGCCAGGGGCGAAATCTCCGCGTTCGCGTTGACCGAGCCGGAAGTGGGCTCCGACCCTGCTCGCCTGACAACCAGCGTGCGAATGAGCGATGACGGGCAGCATTTCATTCTCAACGGAACCAAGCTGTGGTGTACTAACGGCACACTGGCCAGGCTGCTGGTTGTCATGGCGAAACATGAAGAAACCGACAGAATTTCTGCATTCGTGGTAGAAACGGATTGGAAAGGCGTTGCTGTTCAGCATCGTTGCCACTTCATGGGTCTGAAGGCACTCGGAAACGCCGTCATGACTTTTGAAGATGTCAAAGTCCCTGTCGGAAATCTCATCGGCAAAGAGGGGCGAGGTCTGAAGATTGCCCTGACAACCCTGAATGACGGACGACTGTCCATTCCGAATACGTGTGTCGGTATGAGTAAAAGCGCTCTGAAGATCGTTCGGGAATGGGCCAGCAAACGCGTACAGTGGGGCGTCCCCATCGGTAAACACGAAAGCCTTGCGCACAAGATCAGTGACATTGCCTCAACAACCTTTGCCATGGAGTCTATCGTCAAGCTGACCAGTTATCTGGCAAACGACAAAAAACTGGACCTGCGTCTGGAAAGTGCAGCCTGCAAGGAGTGGAATACCGTTCAGGCGTGGAAGATCATCGACGATACCATGCAGATTCGTGGCGGTCGTGGTTACGAAACCGAGAAAAGTCTTCGTGACCGCGGTGAGAAACCAATTCCTGTAGAACGAACGATGCGAGATGCTCGCATCAATATGATCTTCGAAGGTTCATCGGAGATTATGCATCTGCTGATGGCCCGTGAGGCTGTCGACAAACACCTGTCTGTGGCAGGAGCCATCATCGATTCCAACTCGACCACAATGGACAAAATCAAGGCTTTACCCTCGATTGGTGTCTTCTACGCTGGCTGGTATCCAACTCGCTGGTTGAAGGGCATTTTTACCCCCTGGTACGGAGCCTATGGCCGCTGGGCGAAGCACCTCCGCTTCATTCATCGGGCTGCTGCCAAACTGGCTCGCGAAAGTTTCCACGGAATGGCTCTGTTCCGTGAGAAACTGGACCGCCGACAGCTGTTTCTGTTCCGTCTCGTGGATGTGGTCAATGAACTTTTTGCCATGTCTGCCACAATTGCCCGCGCAATCGCACTGGAGAAACGGGGCGATGCTGAGGCAACGCAGGCAGCCGAACTGGCTGATGCATTCTGTCGAAACAGTCGCCGGATTGTGAAGCGACGTTTTAAGGAACTTTGGAACAACGATGACAGTGTTAAAGTCGCTCTCAGCCGAAGTGTTCTGGACGGCGCCTTCCGCTTTATGGAAGCCATGCCCGACAGTCTGACGGGCTGACGCGGACAAAGGTTAATGCCGTCTGCGGGCCAACTCTAGGCAGCCGACGTCCATAGCATCGAAGCCGCGTTTATTCTGATTTCCGTCGGTGCCTTGGAAATCTGTTTTTAAGATTTCACAGCCGCACGTATTTGCGATGACGAGCAGAAGCCAATACGCTCAATTTATTGTACCCGTTGGAATTCCTGTCTGTGGATGATTATCTGGCGGGCCAACAGCAGTCATCGGTCCGGTGTCGTCATTCCTGCAATCAATTCGACTTTCGAGATCGGCAGCGATCTGTGAAGACGTTGAAGCCTTAGCAGTGAATTACGTCCGGTTGCTGTGTGACATGGATACGGGCAACAATACTTTTTTCCGGCAACCGTTGCGGTGCTACCTGATCTTGTCTGTGTCATCAGTCTGAGACGAAGGCTGTTTGACATGAGTGAGTGGAGAACAATAATCCTACCAAAGGTCACAGCAGAAACGAGACTAAGAACCGGCACTGGAGCAACCAGGTTGACGCGGCCGAAGAAACGAATCCCTCTATACCTGAGTGAAGACGACCGGAATGGCCTGCGCACAGCCGGTCGCTTCAATGCGGAACTGATGGATATCCTGCGACCACATATTGGGCCAGGAACCACCACGCTCCAGCTGGATGAGTTGGCGTCCGAATACACACAGGATCATGGGCATACGCCGGCCTGTCTGGGGTATCATGGCTTTCCAAATACGATCTGTACCAGCGTCAATGAGGTTGTCTGCCACGGCATTCCCAACGAGACGCCGCTGAAAGAAGGGGATATTGTCAACGTGGATCTGACCACGGTCGTATACGGCTGGTACGGCGATCAGTCCGAAATGTTCATGATCGGTGAGGTTTCCGATGTTGCCAGTCGCCTCGTCCAGAAAACGTTTGAAGCCCTGTTCAAGGGGATCCGTGCGTGCAAACCAGGCTGTCGCGTCTCCACGATCGGTCGAGCCATTCAAACATTAGCCCGCCAGGAAGATTACTCGGTTGTCCGCGAGTATCAGGGCCACGGGATTGGACTTGAATTCCATCAGGAACCGGGCATCCCCCACTTTCCAGACCTTGCCTCGAACCGTAATCTTCTTCAGCCGGGAACCTGCTTCACGATTGAACCAATGATGAATGTCGGCGGATGGAAAACACGCGTCGACAAAACCGATGGCTGGACGGTCCGAACCATGGACCGTTCGCTTTCAGCGCAGTTTGAACACACCATCCTGATGACCGAAGACGGACCGGAAATCCTCACACTGACGCAGCATGGTCCGCAGGAAGGTGAACTTATTTGCGAGACGGCCGTCACATAAACAGGCCGTCCGGGCTGTGGGCTCCATGGGAACAATATCGCCGATCCTGACTACCGCCGAGCACGCCTCGCGATGCAAAATCTGAGACTTACTGAGGCAGCACAACGGGCTTCCGATCAGGCTATCAGTTATCTGATGCAGGCCGTATATCAGTATCCGGACTGCATTTCACTTGCCGCGGGTTTAGTCGATGAGATGACCCTGCCCACACAACTTGTTCTGGATGCCGCGAAACGAGTACTGACTTCCGACACCAGCGGCAGATCAACGCTGCAATACGGCACAACGCCAGGCGTCCAGCCTCTTCGTGCTGTCTTTCGCAACCATTTGGCAGGGCTCGAAGATAATACGGACGTCAACGACCTGCCGCTGGAACGCATCATACTGACGACCGGTTCGCAGCAGCTGCTGTGCCTGCTGAGTCAGGCGTTGTTCGAACCAGGAGACATCTGTCTGGTCGCGGCACCAACATACTTTGTTTATCTCAGTGTGCTGGATGGTGTGGGAGCGCGAGTGATTCCAATACCAGCGGATGAACGGGGTATCAGCCCGGACGAACTGGAAGCAACACTGCAAAGACTCGAGAGTCAGGGTATTCGGGATCGTATCAAACTTGTTTATGCCGTGAGTTATTATGACAACCCGTCCGGAGTCAGCATTTCAGCCGATCGGCGTGAACGTCTGGTCCGGATTGTGCAGCGCTGGTCAACACCGGAGTGGCCAATCCTGCTGCTCGAGGACGCAGCGTATCGCGAGCTGCGGTATGAGGGGCCGGTGCTGCCGAGCCTTTGGTCGTACGACGGTGCCGGGGAAACTGTGATTCTGACACAAACCTTTTCCAAGTCATTTTCGCCCGGGTTGCGGGTTGGACTGACCGTCCTTCCCGAATCCCTGGTTAAACCGATCAGCGACCTCAAGGGTAACCAGGACTTCGGCTCTGCACGACTGAACCAACACCTGATTGCTGACGTGATGAACTCCGGATTTTATGCGGCACATGTCAGGCGGGTCGTGTCAGGCTACACAGTCAAATGGGACGCCATGCTGGCAGCGGCAGACAATTTTTTTTCCGGTATTCCCGGCGTCGAATGGAATCGTCCACACGGTGGCCTGTACACTTGGATGACACTTCCAAAGGAGATTCAAACCGGATTCGACAGTCCCCTCTTCAGATATGCCACGCAAACAGCGAACGTGATCTTTGTGCCCGGAGAGTTGTGTTATCCAACGTCGTGGTCCGACCGACCTCGCAATCAGATGAGACTGAGCTTTGGCGTAGAGTCTCCGGAAAGAATCCGCGAAGGCATGCAACGTCTTGCCACTGCAGTGCATCACGTCAGGGAGCGTCTCTGATGTCATTCAGCTCTCAGGACTGGCGTCCTGGCTGTTCAATCGAAATGCTGCACCGTCGCGCCAGCCTGCGGCAGTGTATTCGAGAGTTTTTTTTCGAACGCAATTACCTGGAAGTTGACACACCATTGCTGTCTCACGACACAGTCATCGACGCCCACGTGGATCCGATTGAAGTATCTGTGACGGGTAACAGAATGTTTCTGCAGACGTCTCCGGAAGCTCCGATGAAGCGTCTGCTTGCAGCGGGCAGTGAGAGCATTTTTCAGATCACACAGGCCTTTCGTTCTGCCGAACGCGGAATCCTGCACAATCCGGAATTCATGATAGTCGAATGGTATGGGGTGGGAGACTTATGGCGAGACCAGATGGCAATCGTGGAGCAGCTGGTTCGTGCCGGAGCAGAAGAAATCCAGGGGCCACTGACAGCACGGCTCGAAGCCCGTGCTTTCTCAGTGACGACATATCAACAGGCATTCAAACGTCAGCTGGGAATCGATGTCCTGTCGGCATCAGACACGGAACTCCGGAAATGCAGTGCCGAGTACCTGTGCATTTCTCCGTTGCCGGATACTCGGGATGACCTGCTGAATCTGTTGCTGGTCTCTGAGATTGAGCCTCGGCTGGGATTCTCCGAACCAGAGTTCCTTGTCGATTATCCTGTTTCGCAGGCGGCACTCGCAGAATCGTCACCGGTAGATCCACGCATCGCTCGGCGGTTTGAACTCTACGTTGACGGGATCGAGTTGTGCAACGGTTACCAGGAACTCACGGACGCCGACGAACTGCGACTGAGAGAAGCCACTCAGCAGGCTGACAGAAGACGCCTGAAATCCAGTGAATTTCCCGGTGCACGGCGACTGCTGGCAGCGATGGACTCCGGCATGCCTACATGTTCAGGAGTGGCCATGGGTTTTGACCGTCTGCTCATGATCCTGACTGGTCACGACTTGTTGTCGTCTGTATTGCCGTTCTCGGTGGAACAGGCGTAGCTGAAAACTGTGAACGGCTGCGCCGAACCCCTGCAAATGAATGTCCACAATTGATGCTGAAATCCGTACGAACGTTCAACAGCATCGCAAATGATGGCTGGAATTTTAGTGTCGCGCCCCATCGATATGCAGTTCCTGCCCACAAAGAATGATCCCGGAAACCGGTGGTAACGTTGGGACTCTGGCGTGCGAGTTCCTCGGTCGTTACTCTGCGGACCTCGTTCAACCGACAACTGCAATCTCCCTGTTTCAGGACATTCTGTCATGGCAGATGATCAGACCGTCGAAAATGCTGCCGAATCCGACAGCATCAAAGTCAGTTCGAATGGTGGCCCCGAGCCGGTGCTTCTGGTTAGCTATCCGAAGATTGTGTTTTTGTATCCATCGGTGCTTGCCGGACTGTTTGGCGCAATTTACATGTGGGCCCTGGGCAACGATCCGGGAGCTGAATATGCGAGGCTGCCGGCTCGTATCTTTCTGGCTGTGCTGACAATCAATCTGGTCGTGGTCAGTTTTGATTTTCCGCGGACCACGTCACTGACATGGTTCTTTGCTGCTGTCGCAGCATCCGTGGCTCTGTGGACGATATTTCATCTCAACCCAGATCTGGCTCTTGGGTTCCACGAACGGCTGTCACGGATTACGCCTCGAGCCAATGCCGCATTCTACTTCATCTACACGTTCAGCATTCTGTTCCTGTTTATTTGCGTGATTATCAGTCGCCGATTCGATTACTGGGAAGTCCGTGGCAACGAGTTGCTGCATCATCATGGTGTGTTGAGTGACATGGAACGGTTTTCGGCGCCTAACCTGCGAATTGACAAAGAGATCAACGACGTCTTTGAGTACATGCTGCTGCGGTCCGGGCGATTAATTATGCATCCCAGTCAGGAACGACGTGCCATCGTGCTGGAGAATGTGATGTTCATCAATCAGAAAGAAGATCGCATCACCCAAATGCTGGGAGCCCTGCAAGTCCGTGTGCGATATGACCACGACCATTCGTAAGCTATATTCTTCAGCAGGAAGCCGACAAAGTGCCAGCGCGCAAAAAGAAAACCAAAAGCTCCTCGTCTGAAGAAACGGTTTCTCTGGAAGCGGCCATGGATGAGCTCACCGGTATTGTCGGCGAACTGGAATCCGGTCAGCAGCCACTGAACAAAGCTCTGGAAAAGTTTGAACGTGGCATGCGTTTATTGAAAGACTGCGACCGCCAGCTGGAAGAAGCTGGCGGTCGCATTGAGATCGTCCGTCGAATGACGGACACCGGCGCGGACGTTGAGCCATTCGACGGGACGCCAACTGTAGATCAAAAACCGGAAGAATCGTCTGAAACTGATTCCGGAAAACTGTTTTAGCAGATTGTCAGCGACCGGTTTCCGTGTTTCTTTCCCGGGTGTGCAACTGCTTGCGATATCGCTGACTGACTTTACGGAGCAGGTACAGTTCAGCTGGCTTGAGTGAATTCTCGCCGTCACAATGGATACGCTGCAAAATCGCATCCACCTGTTCTTCTTCCTTTTTTCGCTCAGCCGCATCCCGGCGTTGCTGTTCGGATTGTTTTCGAGCTGAGCGGCGGGCCATCATACTGGATCGAGAGATCAACTCATCTGTGTCCGTGTCCTCGTTGTTGCTTCGGTACGAATCG
>CAUZPL010000017.1:0-90093 GCA_963581585.1 Planctomycetota bacterium | reverse complement strand
TGCTGCGTGAACTCCGTCAGGAAGTCCAGTGGCGGCAGGATCTGGAAATTCCGCTTCACTCCCGCTTGCGTTCCGTTTCCCTTCGGGTCAGGAAAGGCGCGGCAAGCCTGCTTCTCGGCTTGGCAGAGCCCCTAGCCTGACATGTCCTTGCTTTTTGCGTAGCGGATGTAAGCTCCTGGCCGGTGGATGGCCTGCCCACGTCTCAGCGGGTGGGGGCATCTGGACACACAACCACCTCCGGACTCAAGTGATCGCTCCCTGCGGCCGGATGTGCGAATGTGAGGTTCTGCTAAGATCGGCGAAAACCCCTGTCGATTACTGAGGATGTCTATCATGCTTGTTTTCCGCCTGTGCCGAATTGATCTGAAACTGATTGTGACCGCCGGCCCAAGGAGGCCGTGCGGGTGACGACTGAACTATGGACGAAACCCTGAGTTCAGCTCGTTCTAGGTGTTTCTTGAAAAATTCCAGCAGGGCCGGCAGGTCGATTTCATGGCCTCCGGGATGAACGTCAAGCTCGGCGTTTCGCTTTTTTCCATAGTCATCATAAATGACACGAATTTCCTGCATGGCTTTTCGGGCGATGGGCACGTGAAACTGGGTCGGGCCCTCCTTGAGGCCGTTTTGACACTGGAGAGGCCGGGGCGCGGTTAGGGAATAGATATCGGCGTAATCGATGCGCTCGCGCAAACCGTCGAATTTCCAGCACATGCGGTGGTTCTTTTCCATCTGGTCCATGACTGTCAAAAACTCGGAGCTGATCGTCGCCGCGATGCGCGTATCCATGGCTCCCAGCCACATGGTCATCTCACCACCCAGCGACAGTCCCGCGCAGCCGATACGCTGGGGATCGACGTGATCCAAAACGACGCCACATAATCCACACAACGCATGACATCCCACAGACGCTCGCCCATAAGGATTCGTCCCTTTTCATAGACTTCATGCTGGCCCACATCCATGGCTACGGTCACGTAGCCCTTTTCGGACAGCACCGCCGTGAAACCTTTATAGATGGACGTTTTATCGTGGACGGCGTACCAGTCGCCCCCGTGACCGTGAATGCTGACGACAGCCGGCCTGTGACCAACGTCCCGAAGCAGGCGTTTGTCCTGTGCAGGTTTCTGAGGACGTGTCCAAAAAACGAAACCGCAGGACGGGTAAGAGTAACCGTCCTGCGAAACACGAAACTGATTTTCGACAGGTGCTAAGGAACCAGGACTGCCCGGCCGGTCAGGCGGCCTTCGATCAGGTCGTGCATGGCTTCATTGACCTGGTCGAGCTTGTAGGTCGTTGTGGTCAGTTTGACTTGTTCCCTGGCGGCAAGAATCATTAGTTCGAAAAGTTCAGTGTAGTTGCCGACCAGAGTGCCGACGATGTTTAGTTCGTCAAAAATCATGTCGATCGTGGGAACACGCACCATTCCCCCGTACCCCACAACGTAGTACGTGCCACCTTTTCGCAGCATCGCCATGCACTGCTCGGGCGTCCCTTTTTCGCCGACGAAGTCGATGACGGCGTCGGCTCCTTCTTTACATAACTGCCTTAAACTCTCGGCGGCACCGTCTCCGCCGGGCAGGCAGTGCGTGAAACCGCATTCACGGGCCAAATCCAATGCCTGTTCCGACGTGTCCAGAATAATGATTCGCGCGGCACACAGATTTCGAAGAACCTGTGCGGCAATATGCCCCAATCCTCCAAACCCGATAATAGCCACGCTCATCCCCGGCTTCATTGTTTCAGCCGCTTTGCGGGCAACTCGGTAGGCTGTGAGGCCGGCGTCAGCGTAGGGAGCTACGTCCTTTGGTTCCAGTTCGGCAGCCAGTTTGATGACAGCTCGCTGTTTGGTCAGCAGGTATTCCGCAAAGCCGCCGTCGTGAGTGATTCCGGGAAAACGACTATTCGAGCAATACATGTCTTCTCCACGTCGGCATTCCGGACAGATGCCGTCGGTAATCAGCGGATGAACAATCACAGGATCACCCGGCGTCACGTATTCCACAGCGTCACCCACATCATGCACCCAGCCTGCGTTTTCATGTCCCAGAATGTAGGGAAGCGGGCGTTCGACTTTCTTGTCCCAAATACCTTCCACGATATGCAGATCGGTTCGACAAAGTCCCGCACCCCCAATTCGCACAATCACATCGTCGTGGTCTTGAATCACTGGTTCAGGAACATCGTCGATTTCGACCAGATTTCTCCGTTTCAGGTTTTTATCGAACTGGTGCAGTCTCACGGCTTTCATCTTTGGGACCTCCCGGTTGTAGAACTGTCTCTATGAAAATTCGGCCAGTTGGCGGCCGATGGAATCCTGGCGCAGCTGTTCCTGACGGGCGGTGATGTCAATCCCGTACAGCCGGGCTGCGTTCTCGCCAAGGACCTTACGTTTTGTTTCCATGGACAACTCAACACCGTATTCTTCCTGGACGTCAACCGGCAGCTCGAAGTTGATGAACTTTTCAACGAGCCACTTGGGCGACCAGAGTGCGTAATCGCTGCCGAACAGCAGCTTTTCCGGACCGAGCCAGTACAGCAGGTTGGCCAGGATCTCCGCAAAATACCTAGGCCGCGAGTGAATAAAGGCAATTGCCACTGCCAGCCCGGCGTAAACGTTGGATTCCTGCTGAGCGATCCAGCAAAAATCATCCAGGCGGGGCAAGCCGACGTGTTCAACAATAAAGTTGAGCTCTGGAAAATCGGTGGCTGCGTGATCCACATCGTGGACGTCAAATGCATCTTTGTCCAGCGGATAGATTGTCGGACCTTTGTGAATATGAATGTTTTTAATGCCGAGTTCCTGACACACCTCAAGATGTTTGTAGGCCCACTCATCGGCCAGCGACCATCCTCGAGAGCCGTCCCGCCATTCGGCCGTGTAAAGTTTGATTCCCTGGACTGGGTAATCCCTCGCCATTTGCCGCAGCTCTTCGAGACCCTGCGCCTCCTGTCGAGGGTCGAAGGTACCACAGAGGATGAAACGTTCCGGGTACTTCTGCTTCAAAACATTATTCTGGCGGTGCGTGTTGAAACCTTCCTTGTAAAACTCGGTCAGGTAAGTTGAGTTGAAGATTCCCACATCAACGTATCCTTCAAAGAACAGGTCGTTGACGAGTGTTTCTTCATCGTACTTGCAATATTTCTCGAAGGACCAGAGGTACTCTTCCGGGCTCAGGCTGGTGTGATAATCGTAGAAACAGCGAATCCATCCTTCGCCATACTTGTTGCGCCAGTTTTCCGGGCGAGCATCCCAGAAATGCATATGCCCATCGATGACAAAAATTTCTTCACCATCTGCAGTTCGATACATTGGTTACTCACCTTTCACATTGCATCTGTTGTTACCTGCTCAATCCGCGTTTGCGGGCATCCAGCAGCGCACAACACATCGAACTGTTTGCCTCCTGTGCGACGCGAACTGTTCGGGCCATGATGTAGTGCTGTCGCAATCGATCGGCGGGGATAGAATCACCGAAAACGTCGGTCACCAGCGCTGCTGTCTGAGAACAATCAAGACCGAGTTGCGCTCGCCGCCGCAGGTATCGGTCAGCCTGCTCTGTCGAGTCGATTGCCGACCAACGGCCGTCGTCGCGGCGGATTCGGCAGACATCATCACTGATCTCCAGGTCACCGACAGCAAGTCCGGCAATTTCCATATACGACAAACGGGCCTGAAGCAGACTTCGCAACAGTCCTTCCTGGCGTTTAAGAAACCCTTTTTGCAGGAAATAGAGCCGAAGCTCATCCAGATTACTCAGTGCCTCTTCGGGGAAAGCGTCCTTAAAAGACCTGCCGGCATTTACGGCGGCTTCGATTCGCTCCGCCGTAAAATGGTCTTTCAACAGAACCAATACCTGTCGTACGCTCCCGACATCCAGCAATGACCGGCGAACATCCTCGGCCATCATGTAGGCGAAATTCGGACTGCACCAGGTGGTGGGAAACCGCAACTCGACTTGCAATTCATCACCTGTGAATCGAAGCGATTCGACAAAACCGAGCTCCAGAATTGACTCATCGATTTCCGGGTCAAGCACGCCGCGCAGCTGCTGCCAGACTCCTGCCGGTATCGGCGTATGGCAATATGGTTCCTGAGTGACCTGAGACATCCCGTTCAACCCATCTCACTGACTGATTGCGCAAGAACTCACGCTGATACACTGTTGGCAGCGACCATACTCGAATTCTGACCACTGTGCGCGTCTAAATTCGGAATTGTTGCGCGCTAACACCAAAAGCGGCGCGACCGATAGAGTGTGGTCAACAATGTTAGTTTTGGCACGCTACGCTCTACGTCTCAAACGAGTAGCTAGATAAAAACTCATAACGTGCCATGTTGACACGCACGAGCTCGATGTCGTCCTGACTCCACTCGATATCGTGGCGGCTCTTGTGTGGGGACGAATACACAATTTGAGTACAGTGTTTGGCATAGTCTGCAGAACACTCAATTCCCAAGAACTCACACATCGTGCGTAACCATTGTATCGGATCTTCAATCATTGACTCGTGATGGATCTCAAGTAACTCTGCCTCATCCAGCCTTCGTTTTGTATCAGCAACGGTCTGACAGTGGGAAAAGTGTTGCTCGATCACATGCGGGTCCGCGTTGCAACGATCTGCGGTACTTGGTGGTAATGTTGTCATAGGGATTTCTCACAATATGAAACACTTTCAGGGGTAGTCCAATGGTCGTTCGCAATTCATCGAGCAGCTTGGGGTTCTCTTGAAGTCGCAAACTCGACATGCCTGCTTTCTTATCCCCGATAACACGTAACGTCGTGTACCGCCCCTGCCATTGATCTTGGACCTCATAGAGATATCCCGTTGCTTTTCGCTCGCCTTTCGCGCTCGCTTTGGAGTTCTCAAGTAACAGATGGAAAATTTGATGTTTGCGAAAGCCTGCCTGAAGATACTTCAATACATCAAGCTCATGCGCTAGGACAACGTTCGGATGTGCATCAAGCAATGCTCCCAGCAACGAGGTCCCACTCCGTGCATAGCCGAGAAACATGCAAAATGTTTCGAGTTGTGTAAATCGGCTGCGATGCACGATCCCACCGTATGCCGAGGTGGCATACAGTTTTCTCAGTTCCCACACATCGGAGCTATTGGGTGCGTGATACAAGGCATTCATTTCTGGTGAAACATCGCCGCATAGCGCTGCTCAAATAATTCTTCTGCAAATTGATAGAGTTCTGCATCCAGATGCGTATACGCTTCGATCTTTGCCACGGTTTCTCTGGAAAGAGTTTGCTCGGTCAGCGCCGGATCGGGTAACGCATTCAGATGAGGCACATCCATCGTCGTTGTCCAGCCAAACGTGGCCAGCAGAAGCTCCATCGACTCCGCGAACCGATCTGTGATGCCGACAAAGTCGAACGACGCAAGACGCTGCTTGGCCTTGGCTAGAAGTTCGTCATCACTCATGTCTGTCCGAGTATAGGAGAGCAGTTTTGCTTGTTTTAGAAGAATTTCTTGTCCAGCATCGTCGTAATATGTTTTTGTAAGATCGAAATGCAAGTGCGATATTGCGAACTTGAAAATTCGTGATCAGACGCCGCGTTGGAGAGAACGAGAGAAATTCCTCAATGGTTGCTTCGGGATCAAGAAATCGTTCAACCCATCTCACTGACTGATTGCGCAAGAACTCATGCTGATAAAATGTTGGCAGCGACCATACTCGAATTCTGACCACCGTACGCGTCTAAATACCAAATTGTTGCGCGCTAACACCAAAAGCGGCGCGACCGTTCAGACCGGACGTGGCACCTCAGTCAACTCGACAGATACAGAGCAACTTCCAGGGCGATCAGAATGGCCAGACAGATTCCTGCGGCAATCGCGGACCGTTTTACGAACAGTCCACACAAAGCCAAAATCGCAACGCCACCACAAATCATAACTCCGGCAGTCGAACGCGCAATGTCGGCAGAAATCGATGATGCCAGCATGCAAACTACCATGGAGACCCATCCGGGAAACTGACTGTCAACCGTCAGCGGTTCTGGTTGGGAGTTTTCCTTGGCATCCGCTGCTTCATCTGTCCAACCTCACAGGACACGGGAGAATGATGCAGATCAATCCCTTGTCTTCTCACCGGTTCGGTGGCACGATGTGTCCTGTTTCAGCTTATTTCGTTTCCGTGGCCGAGGACTGTAATGCAATATTTGTCGGTGGGCCCTCTGTACTACGAATTTAGTCGACATAATGAACCACGGCTGAGTATCCAGCCGGGAGAATCAGTGCTGGTCGAATCCGAAGATGCCTTTTCCGGACAGATCCGCACCAGCGATGATCGCCGCGACAAAACCAAAAAGCCGTATGGTAATCCGCAGACCGGACCAATTTTTGTGCAAGGCGCACAGCCGGGTGATACGCTGGCGGTCGTAATCGAAGACATCCAGCCCAGTATTGGCCAGTGTGCCACACGCACCAGCGATCCGAAGCAGCTGGCAGAATGGCTTGGTGACAATTGTCCACATGGTACACACGTTTGTCCGATCGAAGATGGCCTGGTTCACTGGAGCGATGCAGTTAAACTTCCATATCGACCAATGCTTGGCTGCATCGGTACCGCTCCGGACACAGGTGTGCCGACCACCGGTCCTGCCGGACCACATGGCGGCAATATGGATATTATCGAAACCTGTCCTGGCAATACGGTCTATTTGCCGGTGTTCGTGGAAGGGGCGTATCTGTATCTGGGTGACGCCCATGCGACGATGGGACACGGTGAGCTGTCGGCCAGTGGTCTGGAGATGCCCGCGAACACCACCATCACAGTCAACCTGATCAAGGACCGCAGGATCCCATCGCCCCGGATCGAGTCGCCGGACGAAATCATGGTGGTTGCTACCGGCTGCCCGATGGAACGATCCGTTGCCCAGGCCTATGCGTGGTTGATTCTCTGGATGGAGGCGGACTACGGCTGGGACCGCTGGCGTGCATACGACCTGCTGACTCACGCGGGGCAGATTTCAGTAGGATATTACGACATTGGAACAGTCGCGACGAAAGTCAAAAAATCTTATCTGATGCCGTGACAACGGAAGCACGGATTTGCCACAGAGAGCTTGCCGCGGCCAACGGCCGCAATCAAACCCGCCGTGTAAAAATGCGTGCAGCGGCTGCCGACTTTGATCGTTTGCAGTACAGGGTCGATTTACAGTCTCTGTGAATTTTGTGTCCTATGTGGCGGAATCCTTGCCAGCGTTACTTCGGCACCAATTGGGTACAAATACAGGCACGAAACCCGAATGAGTGCGTTTGCGCTGATACATTCAATCTTCTGCCCCGCAGTTGTTTCCTCACGCCAGGCGTGGTCGCACGAACACGGTATCACCGGCTGACAGGAATCAATTTCAGATTTTCCATGCAGCTGCTGACACGGGTGGCTCTGGGAGTTTTCGGGTCCTGCTACAGACGATGGATGTCTGCAGGACAAGATGATCTTCACCGTGCTATGATGCGGAAAATCATTCTGACCTATTGCTGGTGCACAGCCGTATCGCAATGTTTCGAATCGATCCCGCCGCCGTTATGAAATTACTTCTGTGCCAATTATTCTTGCATGTGGGTTGTCCGGACTGTTGATTTTGTTGCAGCACGCTCTGTTGAAATCTGTTGGACATCGGGATCACGGTCCCTGTTCTCAGGGGACGGGGACTGATTCTGCTGTTTGTATTCCTGGTTTGTGCTATTGGGTGCCTCCCCTGTATTTGTTACCGCTGCCGGTCCGGCTGCTTTACAATTACCCCGTTTGACCGGATGCTTTCTGTGGGTGTGGTTCCAATAGCTGTGGCCACCGTGCCGGCTCTGCTGCTGGATACAAAAAATGTCTTCATTCGAATCTCAATGACATCGAATGGCTGCCGGTTCAATGAGGCGGTAATGGGGATACGGACATGTGAAATCGCGGCGGGTCGGACTGCAAGCAGGATCCGTAGTTACCCTGCAATGTTTACCGTCTCCTGCCCCTCACATTTTTCGTGCGGAAGCTGCCTCGCAGGCTTTTGAATGTATCATGGCTCCGCTACGTTGGACGTTCGACCAGCTTGTTTCTGCAGTCCGTGCTTCCCATTTGTGTTATTTGGATATTCGCTGAATGGAAATTCGGTTCCACAGCATCGCATTGCTCTGGTTATTGAGTGCGTCGTTTGCGGTCTCAACGGGGTTCTGTGGCGAGCCACTGAACTTTGCCGCTGACATCCGTCCGATCCTTTCCGATGCCTGTTTTCATTGCCATGGAGCGGATGCCGCACAGCGCAAGGCGGATTTGCGTCTGGATCGACGCGAAAACGTCCTGGCCGAACGGGGTGGAATTCGAGTGATCAAGCCAGGCGACTTCCAGCACAGCGAATTGTATCGTCGAATCACCAGCGAAAATCCGGACGAACGAATGCCTCCTGTCGGTTCCGTTCGGATACTGACATCAGAGGAAACTGACATCATTCGACGCTGGATCGAACAGGGGGCCGCCTGGAAAGAGCACTGGTCATTCGTCACACCGCATCGACCGCTTGTCCCGCGTGTCGGTAATGAAAAATGGCCGATTCACGACCTGGATCGCTTTGTGCTGGCGAGACTGGGCCGTGCCGGACTGGAACCATCGCCGGTGGCGGACCGCACGCAGTTGTTGCGCCGGGTGACGCTTGATCTGACAGGTCTCCCGCCGACCATCGACGAAATTGATGCGTACCTGGCAGACGATGCTGCGAACGCCTACGAGCGAGTGGTGGACCGATTGTTGAAGTCTGACCGCTACGGTGAACACATGGCGGTACTCTGGCTGGATCTTGCGCGCTATGCGGACACCGACGGGTATCAGGATGACGAACCTCGAACAATGTGGCGCTGGCGTGAATGGCTCATCGATGCTCTCAATGACGACCTTCCGTTCGATCAGTTCACTATTCAGCAGCTGGCTGGCGACATGCTACCGAATGCAACATCGGAACAACGTCTGGCCACCGGATTTTTGCGTAACAATCGAGTCAATGGAGAAGGTGGATCAATCGCGGAGGAATTTCGGGTCGAATATATCATCGATCGAATCGAAACAGTGTCGTCCACATGGATGGGACTGACGACAGGATGCGCTCGGTGCCATGATCACAAATATGATCCAATCACTCAGAAAGAATTCTACGAGCTCTTTGCGTTCTTCAATCAAATTCCGGAACCGGGTACCTATCGTCGTTCCGCCAGGCCGACGATCAAGGTGCCCGGACGGCAGGTCCGGCGGCAGATAGAAAAAATCGATCGTGAACTTGCGCACCTCGACCCTGAATCAGATCGTCATCAAAGGCTGGGGGAGACCAAAACAAAGCTGCTGGAATCCGTTCCCGAAACGATGGTGATGGAGGACACGGAGTCACGCGACACGTTTGTTCTTCGGCGCGGGCAGTACAACCAGCATGGCCGGAAAGTGAACGCCGGTGTACCCGCCGCATTACCACCGATAGCGCACGGTGTGCCGCGCAATCGACTGACTCTGGCGAAGTGGCTGGTTGATCCGGATCACCCGCTGACAGCACGCGTGGCAGTCAATCGAATCTGGCAGTTCCATTTCGGAACCGGTATCGTCAGAACAGCCGAAGATTTTGGCATTCAGGGAGAATTACCTTCTCATCCGGATTTACTGGATTGGCTCGCGACAGAATTTGTGAGGCTGGGGTGGGATGTCAAAGCGCTGCAGCGAATGATTGTGACCAGCGCGACGTACCGGCAGTTGTCAACGTGTACCGCTGTTGTGTGCAATGCTGATCCAGACAATCGTCTGCTCGCGCGCGGGCCGTCGATGCGGCTGACCGCTGAAGTCATCCGTGATCAGGCGTTATTTGTGAGTGGACTGCTCGTGGAACGTCTGGGCGGGCCTTCCGTCAAGCCCTATCAGCCCGCAAAGATGTGGCTGGAAATTTCCGGTGTCAGCACCAGCGCCTATAAGCGGGGCTACGTTCAGTCGACCGGGGAGGATCTTTATCGCCGCAGCATCTACACCTTTTGGCGGCGTGCGATTCCTCCACCCGGCATGCAGATTTTCGACGCTCCCGGTCGCGAAGTCTGTGCCGCACGTCGTGACCGAACGAACACGCCACTGCAGGCATTGACCCTCATGAACGATGTGACGTACGTCGAGGCAGCTCGAGCACTGGGATCACGCATGATCCGCGAAGGCGGATCATCTGTGGCCGATCGAGCTGTACTCGGTTTTCGCCTGGTAACGGCGCGCCATCCTGGCGATCGGGAGCTGGAAGTTCTCACTCGCAGCCTGGATCGTCATCTGCAGACTTATCGACGGCACAATAAACTGGCGGCAGAGTTAATCAGCGTTGGTGAATCAATTCCGGACCTGGAACTGGATGTTGCTGAGCTCGCAGCATTCACAGCGCTGGCCAGCACATTGCTGAACCTGAGTGAAACAATCAATAAGCCGTAGATCTGCAGGGACTGAAGCCAGGGTAGTTCCATGTCGGACGTTGTCCAAACCGCTTGACTCGCAAGGAGAATCCGTTCGAGTATCGCCACATCCACTGCGGCGCTGAGACAGTTCCAGCAGCGGTAATCGGGTGACGCTTCACGATTCGGAATGGGCGTTGTGTGTACGAACATGAGTGATACGCTATTCGGTCTGTTTCCCTGATGGACTCCGAACCCTGCCCTCGCCAGACCACGCCGGCCAAATTTTCCGGACCCGACGAGCTGAATTTTCTCAACGGGGCTCAGCTTTGGCGATATCACTGCCCGTTTCTGATGACGGGGCATGAGGCTCATCTGCCACGGAGATCAAACCGAAGTCCTGTCGAATGAGAGTTCACAGCGAGTGAACTGCAAAATGAATGTCAGTTCCAGCGTTGACTCGCTGACCACGTCTAATCGAGGCTCCACATTTTGAAATGACCAGCTCCGCCTCTTGTACGTTCGTACAGAGTTAACGCGGTATTCGCTTCTGAAAGCCAGATGCCTGCTGTACTCGCTTGATACTGACGTTGTAGTTTTCAGCGACCAACAACAGTTCTAGGATTGCAGCCGACAATTCAGAATTTACAGTGTGTCGCGCAATCTGCAGGTTCTTTGGATTGGCTGTTTTCCGTGGGTCCACCAACTGTGACCATATGCTGCAATCACTTCGCGATTTGGCCGGGACGGCATGCAGACGCCAGTTCGTTCAATTTGAACCTTTTGACCAGGCATTTCCATTCAATCGCGGACCATTGGGTGTTCGCCGATTTAATAGCAAAGGGATACAGAACATGGCTGACAAACAACCTTTAGTCGGGGTCGTCATGGGGAGTAAGTCGGATTGGGACACCATGAAGCATTGCCGCGACACGCTGCAGAAATTCGGGATTCCTCATGAGTGTCGCGTGCTGTCGGCTCATCGCACTCCCCAGCAAACCACCGATTTCGTTCGAAATGGCGAAGAACGCGGGATGAAGGTGTTCATCGCCGCTGCCGGTGGGGCCGCTCATCTGGCAGGTGTTGTGGCGGCCCACACGGTGCTGCCCGTCCTGGGTGTACCAATGACCGGCTGGTCGCTCGATGGCATGGATTCACTGCTGGCCACTGTTCAAATGCCACGGGGTATTCCGGTAGGAACATTGGCGATTGGCAAGGCGGGAGCTATCAATGCCGGTCTGCTGGCTGTAAGTATCCTGAGTCTTACTGATAGTCGTCTTGCGGATCAGCTGCGTGTTGAACGGAAGTCTCAGGCGGACGCGATTCTGGCGACGACGCTGGAGTAGTCAGGGTCCGCCATTAGGCATTCGACGGTGGACACGATTCTCACCGGGAACTGTACCGATGTGTCGGCCGGGAGCCTTCGTGGCTCACGCTCAGGCATTACTGTTTTTGCAGAATGAAGACGACGTCTTCGGTGGTAGGACTGATCCTGATTGCCTGATTGATGTCGTAAGCGAAGTCGTAAGTTTCAGCGACCTTCAGTTCGGGAACTTTGCGGACAAGTGATTTAAACTGGATGTGCGTGTAGGTACGGTATTTCATCTGATCTTCGATCTGCATGTGTTTTGTCGGTGTGTGGACATCCATAATCATGCCCAGGGTCTCAATGCGCCGACGCCTGTTTACGCCTTTAGACCACATGTAAGAGTTAATCATCAGGTGGCCTTTACGAGCGGTCCAGCCTTCGTCGTCGATGCGGGGGCCTTCCGTTGGCTCCAGGTGAATGCCCAGGATGTAGATGCCACGTTTGCGCAGTACGGCCGCCATGCATTCCAGATGTGCAACGGCCGCCGCTTCCGTCGTCAGATGTCGGAAGCTGTTAATGGTGTTGAACGCCGCATCGACTTTGCGTGGCAACCGAAATCTGGACATGTCACCAACGAATGCTGTGCGACCATGGCCGAAGCGTTCCAGGCGGTTGTTACAGTAGTCGATGGCCTTGGCATTCAGATCGTTGCCGCTGACAGCATAACCCGCGTTTGCCAGTTTAATCAGCAGGCGTCCCGTACCGCAGGCTGGTTCAAAGATTCGACCAACCGGCCATGGACAATGCTTTTGAAAGCAGGTTTCAAAGAAATCAAATTCCGCCTTCCAGTCCGAGCCAAACAGCAGGTCGTAGTAGCGGGGGTGGTCGTAGATGCTGGATTTGACTTCTTGTTTGAATTCCGACACGGAAGGACTTTCGAATCAGGCGGCACCGGTGCGATATCATGCTCGGTTGTGATCAAGTGGGTGACAGATCGGCTGCTGGAGTGGATTCTGTCCGGCGTTGGGCCTGTTGTTGCAACAGTGAGACTTCTTCGGCGAGACTCTGAACCTGTTCCTGAGATGTTGCGATCTCGAACTGTAGTCGGAAATCAATGGATTCACCGGGCTGAAGCCTCACCACCCTGCCCTGTTCCCTTTCAAAACTGCGGTTGTTGGGGAAACTGCTGGATGGTTCGAGTCCGCAGCAGTAGCCGTCCGCTGTGGCTTGGGTGTTTTTCCACAGTGTCAACCACGGCAACGTCGACGTGTCAAATCGCAGTGTCAACGCCGTCTGGCCATCAGGACTCATGAGCACGGCCATGCCCCTGTTCAAGGCATCGCTTATTGGAGCGACAAAGTAGACCTGCTCGGCGTATCCGGGCGTTGGTCCCAGAAATGTGTCCCAGGTATCGATTCCCTCCGCAGCTCGACTATCCCGCGGTGTAACTCGATGTGCAGCAGTATAAAACGTGGATTCTTCTCCCAGCAAAGGCGTTCCAAAATTGCAGTGATACAGCATTTCAACCTCAGCTGGTGTTCCACCGAGATTGCTGACTGTGTCCTGAATTGAGAATTCTGAAGATCCAACCTCGGTGGAAACCTTCGATGTGAGTCTCAACCGTTCCCCGAACACGCTCGTTTCGTCAACGACACCGACAACGTTAATCGACCCTTTGTTCTGGACTTCCACATACACTTCGTGTGCCGGAAGATTAGCGATGCGGCCGTGCAGCGGCAGGAATTGTTCAGAGATGACATTGCCGACTTCATCCCGAATTGTGTCAGTTCCGGGGGCTCCGTGCCAACTCAGGCCGCAGCGGCAAATGAGTTCATTGAAACCATCCAGCCAGCCAATGCCACCTCGACGTGACTGATCAACCAGAGATGGATGCACGGGATAAAGCACCGGCGAATCCCATTTGAGTGGAAGAGTGCCTAATTGGGCTTTCCAGATACCCATTCCGCGCGTCGGCAGCAGCGAGAGCTGGAGACGTCCGTTGCTGAGCTGGACGAGGTCAATGCCGTCCGAGGGGCCACCGTGCATTTGTGTGAGCCACACGCGCCAGACATGACTTGCCGGGTCGAGCCTGGTACTGGCCGCGTCGATGACAGCATCCTCCGCATAGTATCCTGAAGCGACATCGATGAGTGTAATTCGTTTGGATGTCATGTTCGGAGATTCCTCTGAGACAACGGCCTGTACTGATATCAATCCTGTCGCGTTTGGACTGTTCGCGACATGTAGGCCTGCGACGTGCGTCTGTCAATCAACGGACATCACTGTGGAAATCCAGGAGACAGGATTATCGCAGAAGATTCACAGGCACAGATCACAGCCGGTTTTCGATTGATGACCAGGGACTTGATATGAAACTAACCGGCGTGGAAGACGCTAACGTGGTCCGTGGTGTGCTCGGACAGACTGTCAGACATCCGGTCAGCCATATGCATTCAAACCGATGGAATGAGTATCGTGTACATTCAGGGAAAAAAAACGCTGCAACGGTATCCGCGGACCCTTTACCAGTTAGTCATGCAAAACGACAACTGAGGCCCGAAAAAAATCGAAGAGTATCAGCGACCAATCGTTACTGGACGAAGACGGTGTATCGGATGGTGTTGCCGGTCCGGTTCTGTGAGACAAATACCGTGCAAAACTGAAGCTGTTAGTTCCGAACGGTGCAGTGCCGGCGGCAGCTGCGAAGCAGATATTTGACGATATCCTTCGAAACATGAACGTCTTAGAGGCATGGATCGCAGACCAGAAACGACAGCCGTTTGGGACAAGACATGCCGGCGACCGGACTGACAGCGTGACACGGTACGGCGATCCTTTGCGGGAACTACGTCACGTTGTCGTCATTCGGTTCGGCTGCTGGCTGCGGTGCCTCAGGTCCGGCAGATTCGTCAGGGATTGGTGCTCCCTGGCACTCTGAACATGATGACCAGGCACTGCCACATACAACCTGAGGTACCAGACGGTATCGCGTCCAGGGAACACGCCGAACAACCTGTTTCGGAACCATGCGCGTACAGGTGTATTCAACTTCCTTTGGAATACACCGAGCGACTCGACGAGTCGTCGTGTACTCGACCTGTTTCTGAACGCAGTAAGGAATCCGACGTGTCCGCTGTTCGGTTACTGTTCGACAAACCGTGTACGGAACGCGACGGGTTTTCTGCTCGGACACTATCCGGCAAACACGGTACGGGATGCGTTCGACCTTCTGTTCACATTCCATGCGGCAGACGCGGTAAGAGATTCTCCGTACGCATTCTGTGGGGCACATTCGAGTGATCTGTATGGGGATTTTTTTCACGATTGTTTCCGGAACGTATCGTGTCACCTGAACGGGGCAGCTCTGACGGACGACCTGAGGTTCCATGACGGTATAAGGAATCTGCTGCTGGGTGACTCGAGGACACCAGACTCGTCGACACACAGTTCGAGGTGGAGTCTGACGCATGCACAAGGCCGGTCCAAAGGGACCACAGACCAGTTGTGGCCAAACAGGCCCAGGAATACAGTGCTGCTGAGTGACCCATTGTCCGGTGAGGCGCTTCACGCAGTGAGTACGGGTTACCGGTCGCATTACGGTATAGCAGCGTTCCTGCTGAATTGTTTCGCAAACCGGTTTCATCACTGTGTAGCGGCATTCGCGTTCAATCGTTTCACAGACCGGTTGCATGACCGTGTACTTGCATTCACGGACACGGTCTTCCCAGACCGGACGCTGAATGGTGTAGTTACATTCCCGATATCGGGTTTCCCAGACAGGGCGTTGAACGCAATACGTTTCTTCGCGGACACGGGATTCAGTGACTGGCCGACAAACTGTGTAGGTTTCATCGCGAAACGCTGTTTCCGTGACAGTGCGATAACAGGTTTGCGGAACGTCTTCGTATTTGGTTTCGTAAACCGTGCCAACGGCCGAATACTGTTCCGACACCATTATGGTTTCGCAAACCGTGCGGTAACATGTTTCCTGCTCGACCTTACATGTTGTGTAGCAGCAGGTGGGCTCACAGGCCTGAGGCGGACAACAGGCGTAAGAGGGAATACCACACAACTGGGCCGATGCCGACTCGGGCAGCATCAGACAGGCAGCAACGGAAAGGAATCGTACGACACTCATAACGGATCTCCGCAGACGAACCTGAACCACGACTCCGTTCGCAGCAGAAACCTGAATGGCAAATTGTTCCTGGCAGGGAGAATGAGGAAAGGACTTTGTATGGTGTCCTTCGCCCCCAGCCTACCCATGCACCACAACCGGTAACACGCAAAGACTCTTTAGTTTGGGAAGTCTCTGCAAATTTTTCCGGCAAGATTAACGGTTATACTGGCAGACTAACCTGAGACGATCTCGGGGATAGCGGCAAAATACATTGTGTCTGCAAATTGCGGCGTTCATAAAAACAACATATCTGGCTTGTCGGAACAGTTTGCGCGGCACGGCTGGTCTCTGGCAGCACTTGTGCGGGATATATTGGAATGTTGGAAACAGGCAACACAGTTCAATACCCATGAGTGTCTGCCGGCCACCTTCGCGAGTGCTGAACTGACTCCGGCGACAGCCTCACATCTGGCGTCGGAGGCACCCGGGTCATTGAGTCGCTGGATGAGACTCTCGGGCCACAGGTTGCCTATACCTCACAACGATGTCCAAGTCTGCCATGCGTTTCGTTACTGAGCCTGGAGCCAGGCAAGTAGATCTGCCATTTGCTGGATGGAGATCGTCTTTTCCAGCTCTTCCGGCATGAGCGAACGTCCGGTGTCGACCAGAACGTCGAGCTCTCTACGAAGGGGGGTGGATTCCTTCGCCTCGGCCCGCCTTAGAGTGACTGATACCGGCGATTCTTCGGCAATGATTCCATTGGATGTGCGACCATCACGCATGACTGCTACGTAGTCATGCCAGGCCGGCAAAACTTCGCGGTTGGGGTCCAGAACATTAAGCAGGATGAATTCTGTGCCCCGGTGCCTGGTGCTCAGCAGATTCGGACCAACTTCGTAGCCCAGGTTTCCAACTTTGTGGCACACTGAACACGTTTTGCGAAACACATGTGCACCACGATCAGCGTTTCCGAGCATTGCCAGGGCAGGCTGGTATTCCTTAACGACCTGCTGTCGAGCCGACGTATCGGCGTTTTCAATGATCTTGTTCGCTGGCCCGCTGACGCTCGCATCAGGATGATCTGCCAGTCGACTGAGATCGGCTGGCGAGAGGACCGCAGCGCTGATTTCACCATTATCGATTGCCTGCAATAACAGGCGAGACCATTCCGTGCGACTCAACACTGCGGAAAGTGCCATGTTGCGAATGGAAGGACTAAACTCCTTCCATTGTGCAAGAAACGCATCCACGATGGCCGTGTCAGAAAATTCGGCCAGAGTGCGCATCGCGGCAGTCTGAACTGCAGGTGACTCAGCGGCATTCAGCAGTTGGAACAGTTCTGCGCCGTGTGCGTCCCATGTTGAAAGTCTGAGTGCCCGAATTGCATCGATGCGAACTCCATCTTCGGCGTTGGAATCTGTCAGCCGTGTATTGGCGGCAGTAACAATCGCCGTGCTCAACGTGGCCAGTTCGGGTAATTCTCGCCAGTCACTCCGCAATTGCAGGGCCAGCAACAGCAAATCGCCCTGTAACGCGGGTGATGTCTCAACTTGCTGAATGGCCACCATCACCTTACCAACAACCGGAGCATCCGGGCGACGCAGTGCAAGACTCATCATTTCCGTCAACACATGTTTCGCCGTTGGTGTTGCCCGGAAGTTTTCGTCACAGGCCAGCCTGGTGAATGCGTTCCATGTTTGGTCTTTGAGTGAAGTTAATGCGGCCGTGCGAATCCACTCATCACTGCTGCCTTTTATCAGCAACGTGGTCAGCGGTTCAACACGGGTGTCCGAATCTGATTTGCCCAGAGAAAAGGCGGCCTGGAGACGCACACGTGGGTCTTCGTCTTTCACAAGTTGACTCACGGAGTCCAGAAGACTTGCAATGTTGAGCAGTGGCTCACTTAGCAGGATCGCCCGTTCGCGGACCCGCGGATGTGTATGTGTCAGAAAAGCGTGGACAATATCGGCATCGAGTTGCTCCAGATATGCCAGCAGGGACAGCGCTCGTACGACAGCAGTAGCTGGAAGGGACGGCACCAGTGACGTTTTCAGTAATATGGAGGTTGCCGGATCACGTCGTTCGAACAGTAGCCGGCTGGCGGTGTCAGCGTGCCAGCCATTGGGATGGCTAAGAACCGCCACGAGTTCCTGCGTCGTGGATTTGCTGAGCTGCGGTGTCGGTCGGTGTGTATATCCAGCCGGCGCAATTCGATACAACCGCCCTCGATCCCGACCACTGGTCAGATCCAGATGTCGTTTGATCTCTGGTGGCAGGCTGGCGGGGTGCTCGATTGTTTCGCGGTACATATCGAGCACATGCAGGCAGCCATCAGGCGCGTTGAGAAACTGGACCGGTCGGAACCAGACGTCGTTTGACGAGACAAGTTCTTCACCGTGATCCATGCGTGAGGCCGTCCAGAGGACTCCTTTCGCTTCACGTCGTTTACGATGCACGATGTTGCTGCCCACGTCGCCAATGATGAGATTGCCACGCATGTCCTCCGGCCACGCATCGCCCCGATAAACCGTTATTCCGGTGGCACCGGTGAAGTACCCAGCCGGCGTGCCACCGCCTTCGACGGGACCACGGACACGGCCGGAAACTCGCAGACGAGTGCGGACAATGCGCCAAGGTTCCACCTGGCTGGTTCGGAACACCGGAGCCTGTCCACCGTCAACCGCGATTGTTACACGCCCTGGTGCGGGTTTGACGAACGGGTTGGCATTCAGATAACGCTGATCGAATACGATGGCCTGAGCGTGATTGCTGTTGGAACAGACGAAGCGATTGCCGAAATCGTCAAACGACATACCATGTTGCGCACCACCGGTTTCGTCTCGGATATCCAATTGATGCGGACTAAACGAAAAGTCGCGCGATCGAAGCCTCACGGTTGCCCGTTCCGGCTGGGCAGGAGTGGTGATTTCGCCTCCCGAAGAGCTGGTGGCTCCATAGATTCGACCGTCCTGTCCCCATTGAAAGCTGTTCAGCAGGCCCTGGACATTTCCTTTACCAAATCCCGTGAATACCGTGTCACGCTGATCGGCGGTGCCGTCTTTGTCTGTATCTTTAAGATACAAGATGTCCGGGGCAGCTCCGACGAACACACCGCCATCGTAGACGGCGATGGCCGTTGGCCAGGCGAAGCCTTTCGCAAAAATCTGACTGGTTTCGAAATCTCCGTCGTTGTCTGTGTCCTTCAGCAGCCGGATCTGACCACGAAATTCATGTGCCTGTTCCGAGTAGCCCTTCATTTCGACAACGTACAGGCGCCCGTCTTCGTCGAATGCCATAGCGACCGGATCCGTAACCAGCGGTTCGGCTGCCGTCTGGTGAATCTGGTAGCCAGACACCGTTTGAAATGTGGCAGGGGCGTCGGCGGGTTCAGTCGGACCGATTCGGGGGAGTTCGGTGGAATAATCCGGGTCGATGCGCTGCGGTTTGAATTCCAGAACGCGATCTATGATTTCGTAAGTGGAGAGTCTCATATCCGTGGGGAAATCATGTTCGCATTCCGGTGTGAAGAGTTTGATAGATTCTTCTGCACCCAAAAGGCCATAGATTTGACGGGCCAGCGGAACAGCCTTGCGGACACCGTCCACGTCGAAGTTGCTGTCGCCAATCGGGGAGATGGAGACAAACGTACGTGGTGCCAGTGCGGCGATGAGTTCGTAAAAGTCGAATGGGACCTTATTCGGATCCAGACCATATTTTTCATCAATGAGCGGCATGTATCGTGGGCTTGTCCAGCCTTTGAGCTTTCCACCGTAGTAATGATGGAACGGTGTCCAGCCACAGCTGGAGACAACGACCTTAATGCGTTCGTCAAAGACGGCGGCGAAGATTGCATTGTGACCTCCCAGCGAATGGCCGATGGCGCCAATCCGACTGCCATCCACGATCCTCATGGCGACCAGCAGGTCCACACATCTCATATGATTAAATATGCCCTTCATCGTACCGGAAGTGTATGAGTCCGCGTCGAAGTCATAGTTGTAGTCACCAAACGACATGTAGTCAGACGCTACGACAACATAACCACGTTGTGCCAGCTCAATGGCATACTGACGGTTTGGACTTTCTCCGGCTACGATGCGCTTTCCAGCGGCTCCGGTGGGATGCAGAGCGAGGATCCCTGGAACGGTTTTTGGCAACGAGCTGCCCAGAATATTTTTGAAATCGCCGAACTCCGTAAACGGATCTGGAAGATAGAGATCCAGTGGCAGTCGATCGCCGGCTTCAGACTGAATGCAGCCGGTGAGACGACGCACACCCCTGTACTTTTTGTCCGCCGTAATTCGAAGATCGAGTGGCGGAAGGTTCCGCCGGGGCGGCAGCGGCCCGGCGGCCTGTTGGAACCCTTTCAGGATCGCTTCGCGACGCCGGGCCCAGTCACTCGGATTACGAATCAGCTGGACTTTGCCGGATTCATTGACGAACCGGCTCAAATCCTGATGCACGACTGATGTTGGCTGAGCACCGCAGTTCGGATTCGTCAGACACAGCAGGCATACACAAAGACTGAACAGACGGATCGTGGTGCACATGGGGAACGAATCCATTCATAAGAACGAGGAGGGTTTCACACAGTAAGTGCGAGCGGTGGAGATAGGACCCGGGAGTTGGCGGCACCCATGATCCAGGCTTCTGATGGCTACCACAAGCCGTTGGACCGTTGTGACGTGATTGCACTCGATTCAACGCAGGTCAGGCGGCCTTTCGCCTGCGACGCTTGTTGTGACGTTGCCGTTGGGACGATCCGGATTTCTGGTCCGATTCGGCATGGTCAGGAGCAAAAGCGCGCCTCCGTGGACTCTCTTCGTCACACAGTTCTTCGGCCGACATATCCAGAGCGGCAATCGTGGCTGGTGATTCGGCCCGCTCCGCCGGATGATTTGTTTCTTGCCATCCGGATGAGCGTGGCTCCGGTGGATCTGCACAGACGTAGAGCACGAATCGGGCATGCAGCAACAGTGAACAAACCAGCAACCCAGTCGCCGACAAAAGGACGCCATCCAGGACGGGAGCTGAGCAAAAACCAGGAGTCACGCCCCAGGACAGCAGTAAACGGCTGAATGCGGCCAGCACTCCCAATGCGAACAGGGTCTGTGACCAACGGTTGCGGCCCATGTCCGGCAGCACACGACCCAATACCCAAATGCTCAGACTTGCAATGGGGACAACAACAAGTGTTCTTTGAGCCGCATCCACTGCACCAATGAGTGGCTGTACAAACATTGCCGCCAGCTGGGGTAAAGAGTCCTGAGTGTTCGTGACCCACAGACCACCGATCATGACCAGGCATCCGGAAAGCCATTTCCAACAGCGATAGCGGCCACTGAAATCCACAGAGCTGCACGAACGAATCCAGCCAATCAACAGGGACAGCTGGCCGGCCATAACCAGGAACGCTCCCGCCAGGCCTTGACTGATCCGCGGATGATCGGAGACCACCATTGTCTGCAGAGCTTTAGGCTGATGAATCTCACTCCAGACTGCGGTGAATGTCAGCAACAAGACTGCCGTTATCAGCAAACAGTGTTTCCACAATTGTCCCGAAACCATTCGATGCAGGATCTGTTGACCGACAGCGGAGACATTGATGCGCTCGACTGCTGTCGCAGATTTTTGAGGAGCGAGTGCCTGAAACTCCTCCAGCAGGTCGCTGGTGTCACGACTCACCAGAAGTCGCCGTCGACGATCATCGGTGCTGGATTGTGACCGCCGCGCTTCCATGCGGTGAGGCTTCGAAATTGTTGGGTCACTGGTGCGTACAACACCGCACCGGGCTGATGGATCCGTTGTCCCCTGGATTGCGGAGCACGTGGCTGTCGCAGGTGAGCCGTATGAGGAACAGTCGGAACGACAGTTGCTCTAAATCGTCACCGTACAACTGACAACATGACTGAAACCGATGTTTGTACGACGACTGGTGCAACTGTGATAACCCGAACATCATGTAAACTCAGACCGGCACACATTGCCGATTGAGTTGAAATCACTCTGATTCTGACGGATCACTCAGCGCCTGCTTCACGGACTGGAGCAGAACTTCCATCGCGAATGGTTTGCGCAGATAGTCAACGACCCCCAGCATTTCTGCGTAGGCCTTGTGACGACTGCCTTCGTTTGCAGTCATCATGATGACTGCGGGGGGATTGTCTTTTTTCCGGAGATACTCCAGAACCGGAAATCCGCCCATCCTGGGCATCATCATATCGGCCACAACGAGGTCAGGGTCCTGAGAATCGATGAGTTGTTTGCCATCCTGGCCATTGGTTGCAGACAGTACCGAATACCCAGCGGATTTCAGGACTGCCTGCACGGTATTGGAGACCTCGCGGTCATCTTCAATTACGAGTATTGTTTTACCGGCCATAGAACGGTTTCATCACGGAATAACTGCGTCAATCTGGCGTATCCCACTCCAGCAGCTGAAGCATGACGTGAGGATACCACTCCCGGAACACGATGCCACCGAAGGGTACAGTTTGGCCGTTAGGATGCAGAACGTTGATTTAGTGCTAAACTCAGATAGAATGAGGTTCCTTGTTCTGCTGCCCGACTTCCATCTGAACGACCGCAGCAAGCCAGTTTAATCGCACCACTTCGGCCCGGAATCAGAACATTGCCGGAAATCCTGCAGCGAAACCTTGAATCAGACAGCCGAATTCGGCACTAATCGGCGAATGAAGTCCGGCGACGGCGCGTGATATTGAGGACTTAACTCAGCCTGGAACTCAGCCATGAACGTTTCATTGGTAATTGATTCAGTACATACTTTGGCAATCGGGTTTGCCGGAGGATGGGAAATTCTGTTAGTTGCCGGCATCGCTCTGCTCATGTTTGGCAAACGCCTGCCGGGGGCAGCCAAGTCGCTGGGCATGAGCTTCAGCGCGTTCAAGAAGGGCATTAAGGAAGGTGAGGACGACCTCGAACAAGTAACGACGACACACGGTGTCGAGACTTCGACGCCCCAGGCAAAGGACGAGAGTGTGTCCTGAGCGGAATCGTTTCCACGGTAAGTTCATCATTCCATTCCAGTTGCTGCAATTATGTTTGTTGAGCCCTGTTACATCTTGATCCACAAATCCATGGTACTGGCGTTCGGTTTCTCTCCAGGTCCGCAGGAACTGATTGTGGTGGGCATTATTGCCTTGTTGTTATTTGGCAGGCGATTACCGGAGGTGGCCCGCAATCTCGGCAAGGGATTCTCTGAATTCAAGAAGGGGATGAGCGGGTTCGAAAACGAGATCCGGTCCGCGTCTTATGACTCGCGTAATATCGACTATTCCAGTAGTGATAGTTCGACAGCGGACAGTGGTTCAACAGCGGACAGTGGTTCAACAGCGGACAGTGGTTCAACAGCGGACAGTCACCCGAGGACGGATGAAGATGACAGCAGCGAAGAAGATGAGTTTGCTGCTCCTAAGTTCGAAGTCCCTGTGGACTGACACCAGCATCCGTGGTTTGACTCAGATTGGTGTTCGCGCAACTTGGGGTCGCAGCGAAGTCGGCAATTCGGATACGGTCCGTGCTTAGCCTGGCAGGACTATTTCGCCGGAAGTGTCGATGTCGATGCGTGTTCTCCTGTTCGAAGATAACGCCTGCGATGACCTGGCTCCGATTGCGCTGCTGCGACCGGTGTTCGAACTGCTGTGTGGCCAATCGTGTTTGCGGTCACGTGTTCGATTGGCGCTGCCCCATGCCGAATGGGGCGTTGCTGTGCGTCCGTGGCTGGCGGATGTCTATGCAGAAGCACATTACGACTGTCGCATCAATGATGACTCATGGATGACTCAGGGCGTTACTCTGCTGGTCAATGGCCGCTGGATTCCGTCGGGGGAACTGACAGTTGAGTCCTTCGCTGACGGGCTGGTCGGAATCGTGGATTCTGAAGTGGCTTGGCTGGTGCTCAATGGCCGCGAGTTAGCGGAACTCCACGGAGAATGGGAGTCGCTGGCCGATTTCACTTCGTCCAGGTCCGCGACTGACGCAGGTGGTACAATGATCCGTTATCCGTGGGATCTGGTTCGACGAAACTCGAAACAGTTGATCCGCGATTTCACCGATGCCGGCAGATCGCAATGTCCATCTGCGGACCACGTTCAGTGTCTGGGCGACCCTGTTGATGTCTATGTGTCTGAACTGGCCATGATCGATCCGTACGTTGTGATCGATGCCAGAGGCGGACCGGTTTCGATCGGACCCAGTGTGCATGTCCAGCCGTTTACGCGGATTGAGGGTCCGTGTTATGTTGGTGCGGATTCGCAGCTGTTTCGGGCCCATGTGCGGGCTGGCACAACAATCGGCGCAGTATGTCGTGTGGGCGGCGAAGTTGAAGAATCGATTCTGCATGGCTTTGTCACCAAGTACCACGATGGATTCCTTGGGCACAGTTATGTGTGTCCTTGGGTTAACTTTGGAGCGATGACAACAACTTCGGATCTGAAGAATAATTATGACGATGTCAAAGTGCCGCTGCAGGGAGAGCCGATTGATACCCGGATGAACAAGGTGGGGACGTTTTTCGGAGACCACTCGAAAACCGCCATCGACAGTATGTTCAACACCGGCAGTTCCATTGGAGTCATGAGCATGGTGCTGCCTGGTGGCGGGCTTCTGCCTCGCCACGTCCCATCGTTCTGCAGCACGAGCTTTGGTGGTCTGTCGCGCCGCTGGACCTTTGAGAGTGGTTTGGAGGCCGCACGTATTGCCATGAGTCGACGAGACAGGCAGCTGACGCCTGCCATGGAGTCTCAATTGAGATCAGTTTACAGATTGACTCAGGAAGAACGCGAACGCGCGCTGGATCGAGCCGAACAACGAAGGACCACAGCCATTTCTCAAACGGTGTCCGGGCACCTTCTCCCCATCGCGGGAGAAGGGACATGTAGTTCCGGGTAATCCGTAAACGTCTAAACGGTCAGCCGTGAAGCCTGTTCACAAACAGTGGTTTTCAGTCGAGACTCCCGGACCTGGCATTGATTACAGAACCTCGTGACTGCCTGGCATAGGAATGTCGTAGCTCATGTCGTCGTTTGGCTGAACAGGTGCAGTGTCACTGTAGCTGTGCAAACTATCGATATCGGCCAGTTGACGTTTTGAATTCAATGCGTCAGCCCAGCTGATTTCCTGGCCAGAGTACGTCACCATACGGCCCAGGATCGATGTCATCGAACTCTTTGCGCCGTATTCGGCTTCATTCGGGCGATTGCCGGCTCTGAGATCAGCAAATAGGTCATGGTGTTCCTGCTGATGACCACCTCGGCCGCCATCGCCGTATTCCCAGGTCTGTCTGCCTTTCACATCGAAGAGCTTCGCTGCGCCAAAATCAACCGAGCCATTCGAGCCGGCGGCGTATTCGTTGATTTCATTCCAGCAGTTGCGAATATGACGGCACTGACTGAGGAGCGTGACGTTGCAGCCCATCTCGTTGTCTTCGCCGTAACTGTATTCGACGCAGAAGTGGTCGTAGATTTCACCGAATTCCTTCCCGGTGCGAACCTGGCGACCACCCTGTCCCTGCGCTTTCACCGGAAAGTCATCCATCAACCAGTTGATCACATCCAGATTGTGAATGTGCTGCTCGGTGATATGGTCACCGCACAGCCAGTTGAAGTAATACCAGTTTCGCATCTGGTACTCCATTTCGGTCTGGTTATCTGTACGAGGTCGTACCCACACGCCACCCCCGTTCCAGTAGGCTCGCGCGGACACGATGTTGCCGATGGCCCCGTCTTTTACACGCTTCATGGTTTCCATGTAAACACGTTCGTGGCGTCGCTGCAGTCCAATTTGCACCAGCAGGTTGCGTTTCTTTGATTCCTCCGCAGATTTCAGGAAGCGTCGTACGCCGGTGGCATCGACAGCAACAGGCTTTTCGGCGAAGACGTGCTTGCCCGCGGCGACAGCAGCTTCAAAGTGGATCGGTCGAAAGCCTGGTGGCGTTGCTATTAACACCAGGTCGATGTCCTGTTCAAGCACTCCTTTGTAAGCATCAAAGCCAACGAACCTTCGTTCTTCCGGGACATCGACTTTTTCGCCCTGACTGGCATTCAGGCTTCGCACACATCGTTTGAGGTTGTTCTCAAAGGCATCAGCAACGGCGACCAGCTTCGTGGGGCCCTCGGTATTCATCGCCTGAGCCGCAGCACCGGTTCCCCGACTTCCGCAGCCGATCAGACCCAGACGGATCGTTTCGTCGTAACTTGTGTGAGCAGCCTTGACGACGCTGAGGCCGTTTATCATGGTTCCGCCGGCAATGGCTGCTGCGGAAGAGGTCCTAAGAAAGTTGCGGCGGCTGGAGTTCTGATTTTCAGTAGTCATCGAGGATGCTTCCGTAATGAGTTCGTCTGTCAGGTACTTCCCGGCATTACCGACCCGGAAAATGATGCAGACGAGATGAAGAGGACAGCGCCGCTTTCCCGCAAATATGAGCTCCAAGCGACAGCAAGTGAATGAGTACGGACCAATCCTGTCGCTCGCGGTTAATGCCTGTTTTTGTTGCCATGTATGTCAAAGCGATGTTCGTTTACGCACCAGCTACTTTGCTTGCGAGCTTTTCCTGGCCAGCGGAGATCTCGGGGTTGGGGGCCGATGCACCTTCCACATCACCACGAATCCATCGCACGCCGACGGCAATCGATTTAAGGAACGCATCGTTGGTCCAGGTTTCCGGGTTGTGTCCAAGGTTGTTGTAATAGACTCGTCCCTCGCCGTACGACTTCACCCATGCGACTGGTACGTGGTAGGGCTTTTTCTTTTTGCACTTCGCCATATTCAGGCTCATCAGAACACGCACCTTTTCCGGTTGCCAGTGGTGGTACTCGTAGATTTCATCACGAATCCGGAACTCTGCGCCGAATGGTTTCATCAGTGCATGATGAGGTTCGTGGATACTGATCGTTACGGTGTCACCGGAATTCCAGGGATGAGCTTTGAAGCTGCCACCAATCATGTCCCAATAGGGTTCATAGTCTTTGAAGGTATCGGTGGCAGAGTGAAATCCGATGACACCGTGGCCTTTCTCTTTCAGCCAAACATTGAAGAAGTATTCCAGATCTGGCGCAGCGATCGGCAGTGCTCCGGTGGTGTAGAACATGACAATGTCGTAATTCTGCAGATTCTCTTTCGTGAAATCGGCGGCGACGTCCTGGGTGCAGTCCACTTTGAACAGGCCGGACTGCTGCCCAAGCTGAATCATCGAGACTTCGGCGGGAGCCAGATTCGCTTCTTTGCGGGTGACGGACCCGTGTCGATAACCCTGGCTCTGAGTCACCATCAGGACGCGGGTTTCTTCCGCGTGAAGTTCGTAAGCACTGCACAGCAGGATCGTTAATAGTAATCTTGTCACTCGAAAACGCATCACGGGCTCCGGAGAGTCAGTAGGGAAAAGAAAGATAACTCGGGCGCTGATTATTTACGCAGATCGAATTTTTTTCCAGCAATCATCGGACTGGAATGGATCAATCAGCTCAGCCAAGCCGGCTGCTGCCAGCTCTTGGCCATTCACAAAGCGGCCTGGAATGTTCCATTTTCCCAACGCTTTTGCTGATATCGGGAACAGCTGAACGAGTAAATCGTCCAGCCGTGTTTCCAGATGGCGGAAATGCCGAGCCCACTCCGCTGCTTCTTCAAGACGCACATCTTCTTCAGACTGCCATCGCATGGGATGGAAAAGCAGTGTGGAGAGGTGTGTCACAAACCGCTGGCGGCAGGCGGCGAAGGGCATCAGGGCGGAGGAAGAGCATTCTCCCAGGATCACGGCGGTTGCCTTGAGATTTCGAAGTCGAATGACGGTTGCCATGGCCACACCGGCATACACACTGCCGCCACATGAATTGAACCAGACAATTCCCCGACTACCCGGTGGGACTTCCGTGAGCCGCCCGATAAGTTCGGTCTGTTTCTCACACAATTCGCCCGTTACGGAAATCTCCCATGGACGCCGGTCAACTGTCGGCATCGTGGCCACCGGTCCGGGATACGGTTTGATTCGTTCGGATTTAGATCCGGCCATTGAATTCACTGGTTTGTTTGAGAAGACTCATGTCGGACCCAATCTTGAGGATGGTTCCCGGGAATTACCTGCAGCAGGATCATCGAATGCCCGATTGACGCCCGGCGTTGCGCAAAAGCCGGGCTTCAGCCGGGAGATCGCTGCAGTAGATTGTTTTTACGGTTTCTGAGTGGTGGCTGGTATCCAGTGATTGCTAACGAATCATGTCCAGGAGTTGAGCTGCTTCGTCGACGCTGTCCGGTTGTTGATCGGATTCCAGATACCATGCCGGGTTTCTTTGAAATCGGTTCCGGTTCTCAGTGCTGGCGAAAAAGAACAGTTCTCCTTTGTAGAAGGTACCAAATTCGATCGCACCAGTCCGGGCCTGTTTGCTGCGATGGAGTTCCACGGGATCACAGCCGTGCAGATGAGGAATGAACTGTTCGGGCTTGGTTTCAAAACGAGTGACTTCCTCGTCCGACTGCAGGAAGTAGTCGACCCCCTGAAAGCTGACAACGAACTCCTCTTCGCCCTTCTGCCATTTGCGGCTGTCTGACAGTGCCACCGGTGAATATCCACCAAGCCCAACCATTTTTCCGTCACGACGAACGATGAGGCAGGACCGGGTCTTTTTGGTTTCGGGATCGGTTCTGTCGTTCTGTCGTGTCGCAGCGGTCACTGGCTTCAGACTCTCGGTTTGTTTTGAGATAGTCTGCAGACGGGACAAATAGGACCGCAATGAGACCGCCCCAACGTAACGTGACTGTTCTGCGCCGTCCGGACCAATCACGATTTCTGTTGGTAAAGTAGACACTCGATAGCGGCCGATCAGGTCACGGTGCCGGTCAGTGTCAATTTTCACGCCAATCACACGTTTCCCAAGGAATTCTCTGACGGCAGAATCATTCAGAACATGCTTGTGCATTCTGACGCAGGCACCGCACCACGACGCTTCGAAGTGCAGGATCACCGGGATTTTTTTCTCAGCGGAAATGCGTCGGGCTTCCTCAACGGATTCCGTCCAGTCACCCAGATGAATGATGCTCGTCACCTGCGTCTTCGGTTGCGCATTTTCGACAGCCGACGGATCCATGTCCGGACTGATTCCAGCGACGAGGAACGTCGAAGTGATAAGAGGAATGACCGCATACATGAGTATATCCCTGGATGATATCTGCCAGACTGGCCAACCAGCGGGGAAAGGCAATCGACCAGCGGCATGGGGTGGGGAGATCGATGGTGGATTAGTGGGAAGGTTTGGCAGGTCAGGGCCGCGGTTGAAAGGTCGGAGAGGCAGTTGGCCGTGTCAGGTGGTTTGGTGAAGCTCCGACGAAGTTAAACGGTCAAAAAGCCGTTGTTCTCAAGGTATGCAATAACCTGATTGGCCAGCTCTTCGATTCCATAGCGGTCCGAGTCGAGCTCAAGTTCGCCGGATTCCGGAGCTTCGTAAGGAGCATCGATTCCGGTGAATCCTTTGATTTCGCCGGCACGAGCCTTCTTGTAAAGCCCCTTGGGATCACGGCTTTCGCAGGTTTGCAGACTAGCATTCACGTAGATTTCGATGAACTCACCGTCTGTGAACAGAGCCCGAACGGCGTCACGATCCTCGCGGTACGGCGAAATGAAGGCTGTCGTTACGATCGTTCCTGAATCTGCGAACAGCTTGCCGACTTCACCGATTCGACGAATGTTTTCGGTACGGTCTTCCGGGGAGAAGCCGAGATTCCTGTTGAGTCCCATGCGGATGTTGTCACCGTCGAGTACATAGGTGTGCACTCCGCGATCATGCAGCAATCGATCAATCGCGTTTGCGACGGTACTTTTTCCGCAACCGCTCAAACCCGTGAACCACAGTACGGCGCCTTTGTGACCATTGAGTTTCGAGCGTTCTTCACGGCTCACAGCGTGATCGTGCCAGGTGACGTTGGTTGCTTTCTGTTTGGCCATGGATTCGGCTTTCAGGTCATTCAATTGAGCGCTGTGTCTGAAAATACTGATGCGTGTTTGCGAGCCGTGGACAGCGGCCCCGGTTGGTGACCGGGCCAATCATAGGGTACTTGGTCCGGTGGGCAAGTTTTGGTGAAGGTCAATTTGTCCAGTTCTCATCAGCGAAAATCAGTGTAAGTACAGGAGTGGTGAGAGCGTGGAACAAGAGTGCAGTGCTGTCGCTACAGGTTTTGCAGAATCCCGGTGGACTAAGGATCCCGCTACTGGAGACATTTCGTGTTCACTGATACGCTGCCGCTCTGCCAACAACAGCAAATGGATCGTGAGTCATGAGTGACGCCGACTGGCCCGATTTTTCAAGAAATGAATTGATTCCGGCCATCGCTCAGGATGCCGAAACAGGGGATGTCCTGATGATGGCGTGGATGAACGAAGCGGCGTTCCGCGAAACCCTGGAGACAGGTCGTGTGGTCTATTTCAGTCGCAGCCGTCAGGAACTGTGGCGCAAGGGCGAAGAAAGCGGCAATGTTCAGGAATTGAAAGGTCTCTACTTCGACTGCGATGCGGACACGCTGCTGGTGAAGGTTCATCAGACTGGCGGAGCTGCCTGTCACACCGGATACCGAAGCTGCTTCTTCCGTCGAATTGACACGGAATCCGGAGCAGTGGTCATCGAAAGTGAGCGTGTCTTTGACCCTGATCAGGTGTATGGAAATTAAAGTGTCAGTGACGCGGATCTCGTTGATAGAGGTCAATTTGGTCGCTGCAGTGTTCGACAATGGAATGACATCAAAATGGCTGACAGAATCCTCAAACTGGGTATCCCTGCCGGTAGTCTGCAGGAATCCACCGCCGAACTGTTTCGACGGGCGGGATATAACATTCAGTTCGCTTCCCGCTCTTACTTTCCAACCGTGGACGATTCCGAAATAGAATGCATGCTCATTCGCGCTCAGGAAATGGCACGATACGTAGCGAACGGGATTCTGGACGCTGGCATCACCGGTCACGACTGGATTCTGGAGACGCAGGCTGACGTCCAGGAAATCTGCGAGCTGAGATTCTCGAAGGTCAGTCGCGGGCCGGTACGCTGGGTATTGTGTGTGCCGAACGATTCTCCAATTCAATCAGCTGCCGATCTCGAGGGCAAACGTATTGCCACCGAAGCAGTTGGACTGACGAGGGCCTATCTCGATCGCCACGGTGTCACGGCAGAGGTGGAATTTTCGTGGGGCGCGACGGAAGTAAAGCCTCCTCGACTGGCAGATGCCATTGTGGAAGTTACTGAGACCGGCAGTTCCCTGCGAGCCAATAATCTACGAATCGTGGATGAAGTTTTGCAGAGTACAACTCGTTTCATCGCGAATCGTGACAGCATTCAGGATGACTGGATTCGCACCAAGATCGATAACATCGCATTGATGTTAAAATCGCGTCTCGAAGCCGAAGGCAGGGTCGGGCTGATGATGAATGTCCCTCGGAATTGTCTGGAGGGCGTGCTCGCGATTCTGCCGGCACTGCAGACACCCACAATCTCGCAGTTGTCAGATCCGGACTGGATCGCGGTAAATACAATCGTGGAGGAGCGAGTGGTGCGAACCGCCATTCCACAGCTCAAGCAGGCAGGCGCACGAGGTGTCGTTGAGTACAGCATCAACAAGATCATCGATTGAAAATGAGAAATCCAGACTGACAGTCGTCAAGCTTGGGGGCAGCCTGCTGGATCTTAATGGTCTCGTTGACACCCTGATTGCTGCCATCGGAGAGCTGGCGTTTCCGGTTGTCGTGACGGGTGGAGGTCCTTCGGCCGACCTCGTTCGGCACTGGGACAACTGTGGTCGGGTCAGTCAGAATGAAGCTCATAAGATTGGGATAGCAGCGATGTCGTTTAATGGGCTGCTGTTGTCGCGGACTGACGGTCGACTGGCGTTCGTTGGTTCGCGCAGCGAAGCAGTCGAGGCTGCCGCGCGCGGTCAGATTCCTGTGCTGGACGTCATGATGGCCATTGCCGTGGAGCAGGCTGAACGACCTGATTCACCGGAGATCCCTGAGTCATGGGATGTCACCAGTGATTCGATCGCCGCATGGCTTGCTGAGGTCTGGCACGCCGAACTGTGGCTGCTGAAATCGGTGCCTCCTGGTGCTGCACCAGCTTTGCATGTGGATAAATGGTTTGGTCGGGCAAGCCAGGCATTGCCAGGATTGATTTGGGTTAATCTGCGAGCTTCGGAATCTGGGCCCGTTCGATTGACGCTGCCGCTGGCTGCTGCGGCCAATTAACTCCAGTCTGTGATCAGTTTTCTTGTTCCTCAGAGCGCGCAGTCGTACACTATAGACATATTGATTTCGTGGTATCTTCAGGGCAGCGGCAATGATTAATCTTTCCGGTCAGGGGATCGCACACACGTGCAACGGTGCGACTCGTCGAGATTTTCTGCAGGTCGGATCGCTGGGAGCGGCCGGGCTGTCATTGGCAGGTTATCTGAAGGCTCGGGAACAGGGGGCCGTCAAACCCGGGCATGACGAAAAAGCATGCATTATGATTTTTAATCTGGGTGCTCCCAGTCAGCTTGACACATTTGATCCCAAACCCGGCGCACCTGCCGAAGTTCGTGGACCGTTCAAAACCATCCGCACTCGCGGAGACTTTGAGTTGTCCGAGATTTTACCGAGGCATGCTGATCTTGCGAATCAGTTTTCGCTTGTGCGTTCCGTTCATCATGGTGGTGCAGCCGTGCATGATGCCGGCTGGCAGATAATGCAGACGGGACGGCAGTTTACCGGCGGAGTGAATTCGCCTCACGCGGGGTCTGTGTTGTCGTGGCTTCGCGGCCGTCGTTCCGATTTGCCTCCGTTTGTAGTGTTGCCGGAAACAATGGGCCGCGGAGGTGGTAATTTGCCGAACGGACAGTCAGGAGGATTCCTGGGAAAGGCGCATGATCCGTTTGCTTTGATGGCTGATCCGTCACAGGCCAATTTTCAGGTTCCCGATTTATTGCCTCCCGACACGATCGGCGAAGTCCGGCTCAAGCGGCGCCGTAAGTTGCGTGACCTGATCGATAATACCGTTCAGGAGTTCGAATCCACAGAGAATGCGCAACTGCTGGATGATAATTTTCAGGTTGCGTGGCGGATGATGACCAGCACTCAGGCACGCGACGCTTTTGATCTTTCGAAAGAACCGCAGAAAGTCCGTGATCGCTACGGCATGAACCGGTTTGGACAGTGCTGTCTGCTGGCTCGTCGACTGGTGGAAGCCGGTGTGCGTTTCGTCACTGTGAACACGTTTCTGACAGTCTTCAACGAAGTGACGTGGGACATCCATGGGTCACCTCCGTTCACGTCGATCGCCGGAATGAAGGACATTGTGGCACCGATGTACGATCAGGGATATTCGGCCTTGATTGAAGATTTGAGCCAGAGCGGGCTGCTGGACAATACGATGGTTTGCAACGTTGCAGAGTTTGGGCGAACACCGAAAGTGAATCCGGCAGGCGGGAGAGATCACTGGCCTCAGTGCTTCACAGTCTATTTTGCCGGCGCCGGCGTGAAAGGTGGTCAGGTGGTTGGTGCGAGCGATCCGATAGGCGGTGTTCCGGCGGACCGGCCCGTGGTCCCGGCAGATGTGATTGCGACAGTCTTTCATGGTTTGGGACTCAAACTGGATGATCATCTTCCAGGGCCGGGCGGCCGACCATTTCCGCTGGTAGATTTCGGCCACAGTGAAATCCATGAATTGTTCTAGAGTTTTTTTAGTCATCAGCTGATGGGAAGATTGGCGGGGCTGGAGTGAGTGAAGTGAAGGAAGCCCTGACGTTTCGGGCTCCGGCCACGTCGCCGGTCCGACTCATCTTTTGGGGGTAATCGCATGGGTGATTGTCTGCTTGGCGAGTTTCTGATTGCAGCAAATCACCTGCGCGATGAGAACTTCTACCGCGCGGTGATCCTGATTGTAGAACACAATGACGAAGGAGCTATGGGACTGGTCGTGAACCGGCCGTCGTCGATCGCAGTAGATGCTGCCTTGGGGGGAAAGTCGTCGGTGTCGCTCGGTGCACCCGTCTTCATCGGTGGTCCCGTGGAAACATCCGCACTTTTTGTTCTGCACAACTATTTGCGGCCCGGTCTCCAGGACCGTGAAGTCGTTCCGGGATTGTTTCTGGCAGGGAGTGACGACTCACTGCGTGCCGTGGTTGATCCGGATACTGATGCAGATCAGCATGGTCAGTTTCGAGTATATTGCGGATACGCTGGTTGGGGATCTGAACAGCTGGAAGCAGAATTGTCGCGAGGAGACTGGCTGAGCGTCCCGGCAGACTGCAGTACAGTTCTGGAAGAAGATCCGTATGGGATCTGGGACGTGTGCACACGGCGATTTCGCCGAGCTCACAGGATCCTGCCTCACAATGTACGCAACCCGGAGTGGAATTAGCGACAGCGCTGTTTCGGACTCCCAAGCGTATCTGCAATCGACCGGCATTATTCTGTCATTAGATAATTCCTGAGTCGGTCATTATCAGAAAGCCACGAATGAGTGATCATCGGTCTTCCGCGGTACCTGTGGTGCTGATGTTCTGCCTTCTCGGGATGTGTGTTGTCGTGGGGCTTCTGTTTTACATTGAGGAGCCGGAAGGTGGGCACGGAGCAGCCCATTCACGCTTTGCCAGGACCATGTATCAGGGCGACACCGGATCCGATCGGCTCATTGGAGTTCGTTGGCTGGGGCTCGGATTTGTCCTGTTGCAGGTGACATTTTTCGTCGTCAGCCTGCTGCTGGGAACCAGTCATCGAGGTCCGGTGCTGGGCTGGTTTATGATCAGTGGATTATTCTATGGCGCAACTGTGGGTGCATTGATCATCGCTGAGTCAGTTTACGCTCAGGGCGGTGCACGAAACATTGTTCTCGGGTTTCCTCTTCCAACGGCCATTATGATCTACGGTGTCGGTGGCGTGCCGATCATCTTCAGCGTCTTTTACGTTCTGCAGTTTGATCACTGGTTTTTAAAACCAGAAGACATGCAGCGTATCGATGAACTGGTGGAGCAGCGGCGCCAAAACCAGGCGGAGCACTGTGACTGATGGAAGAGTATCGTCAGGAAATTGTTGTTGCCTGTGTCCTGTTCTACATGTTTGCCTGCATCGCCGTTGGTTTGTGGGCCATGCGGCGCACAAAGAATTCCGGTGATTTCTTTATGGCAGGTCGCCACCTGGGGGCGTTCGTCACTTCGATGGCTGTGTTCTCCAGCACCCTCAGTGGCTTTGGATTCGTTGGTGGTCCGGAACTCGTCTACAAGATGGGAATGAGCTCCATCTGGATGGTGATCTGCGTGACGATTGGCTACGCACTATCATTTTACCTGCTGGGAAAACGGCTCAGGTTGTTTGCCGAGATTCATGAACCACTCTCGTTGCCCGACGTCATTGCAGTACGTTACAGAAGTCAGACGACTCGATTGCTGGCGTCGATCGCCATCCTGGGGGGAGTCATTGGCTATCTGGCTTCTCAGATGAAAGCGATGGCCGTGGTGCTGAAGAGTATCGTTGAAGAGAATACGTTCCTGATGGGGTTCATCCGGGAGAGTTCACTGCTGCAATGGCTGCTGCTGGACTCTTCCCAAACAGCTGTGACCATGGAAGCAACAATTGCTGTCAGCTGTGCCGTGCTGGTGTTTTATTGTGTGACTGGCGGCATCATCGCGTCGGTTTATACCGATGTGTTTCAGGGTGCCATTATGGTTGTGGCAGCGGTGCTCGTTTTTCTGACCGCGGCGAATACAGTGGATGGCGGGTTTACAGAGATGTCACGAACAATCATGGCTGATGATCCCGAAGCGATGGGGCCTTGGGGCACACTGGGCATGATGGGATGTTTATCGTGGTATTTCCTCTTCGCATTGGGAGGAGCCGGACAGCCACAAGTGATCACCAAGATCATGATGAATCGTCGGGTTCGCGATGTTCGTACGATTCTGCCTTTATCGTTGATTGGATACATGGTTTCGGCACTGCTGTGGCTGAGCATCGGGCTGGCGATGCGGACACTTGTGCTGCAGGGGCGTCATGCAGAGCTGGAAAGCTCCGGGCAGGCCGCGACGGCGTTCCTGCAGACTTATGCTCACCCGCTGCTGGCGGGCGTCGTATTTGCCGGGCTGTTTGCTGCCATTATGTCCACTGCAGATGGTTTTCTCAGCGTCGGGACGGCGGCTATCGTTCGCGATCTGCCGAAGTCAATTCTGGAACGGCCATTGAAGAATGAGTTACTGTGGGCACGCGTTGCCACCGTGGTTCTGGCGGTCGCGGCCTCTGTATTCGCTTTGAAGTCGGGCATTTCGCTCATCGCGCTTCTCGGTGCATACGGCTGGGGGATATTTGCTTCAACGCTCGTTCCGGCTGTTGCTATCGGGCTCAACTGGAAACGGGGCACGGCCTTGGCAGCCAGTAGCTCCATTGTTGTTGCTCTCGGTGTCAATATTGCAGTGCTCGTCAGCGAGCAGTACGGGATGCGTTTGCCGTGGGGAATCAATGGTGGAGCGATTGCACTGGTTGGTTCGCTGACCGTTTACATGGGGATTTCATTTTGCTCGACCCCTCCGGTTTTGCCGGACGATGTTGACATTGTCATGGATGTGTGACCAAGCATGATTTGAACTTGTATTTTTGAATCGGAAGATCAGGAGATTGTTTGACGTGTTCGTCAAAGTGACGAGGAGCGTCATGTCAACATTAAAGAGTAATGACCAGAAGAATCTTGTTGTCTGCCACGGCGCAGCTCACGCGCCGGTAGATCGTCCACGAGGACGCTGCGTTGGCGGCCTAATCTCCGTGGTGAACCGGATTTGCGGGCACAATTGCGTGGAAAACAGGTGAAAACTCCGGCTGTTCAGGATGTCCTGCATTTTCTGACATCTGTCCAAGACTTGTAGGCAATTGGGGAGAATTGACTTGGCCAGGAAAGGGACCCTCACAGCAGGACGTGGGTTACTCTCGACCACGCTTACAGGAGAGCCCCAGTGGCTGCATGAATGTCACCGAAACGAATCCGGCAGTGGACGTCCTGGATTTCCGATCCTGTTGATCATTGTTCCCAAAAATACTGGCTGCCGATACTGATGGGAGTATCATTTGCGCAGGGTCATCGCACCGCTTTGCGGTGCTTCACGGGCGTGAGTGTCGATGACGACTGGCGGGCGGACTGATCCGGGTCGTGGTTGTCCGCGGTGATGCTGGCCGGCAACAGTTACGGAACATATTCTCCGACGTGGCGGCCTGGCATTTGTGTGTTTGGGTACCTACGCTGGTGGAGCTGTGGTCCGGACGTCGGACCGGAGATCGTCTGAAGCATCGTGACAATCGACCATGGGATGACGAACAACGCTGTGTGAGTCATGCCCACCCGTTCCAAACACTGCGACGGGGCGAGTTGGCGCAACAAATTCAATGATTTCCCGTCGTATCCGTTCATCACCAAAAATCCGGACACTCACCAAACGACTGACGAACCTTGCGGCATGACTAATGTGATACCGGAAAGTGCAGAGGATGTCAGGAAGGATCTGCATCTTGAGTCCGACTGTGCGAGACAGAACCTCCCAACATCGGGGCTGTGTGGAAGGTGAAGCAGATTAGACTGGCGTCACGTTCACGGATCCAGCAGAATGGAGCAGTGAATTTTGCGGACAGGATTCCGCTGGATACCTCAAACGTGGGGTAAACTGGATCATGATGACCGATGCAAACGCTGAATTCCGATTACTGATTGCCGACGATAACTCATCGTTCAGGCGGGCAGTTCGCGAAGTGCTGGAACGGCAGTTTCGGTTTGAGATCTGTGAAGTGAGCTGCGGTGAGGAAGCTGTGGACTGTGTGCAGGAATGTGAGATTGACATTGTGCTGCTGGACATGCACATGCATCACATGACGGGGCTGGACACAATACGGGTTCTCAAAAACATGAACGCCGTCCGCCCCTGCATTTTGATTACATCGGATGACAGTGTCGACTTGCGCCGCGATGCGTCCGAAGTGAACGCTCACGCGGTTCTGCAGAAACCCGTGCGACGGCAGGAGCTTGTCACGACAGTGTCTCGAGCTCTGCGTGATGCCTATGACGCACCGCTCACAGACGAGTTTCTTGCTTAAGCCTTGCCACATCAGGGAAGGATCGCCTGTGATTTTTCAGCGGCTGAGGGGACCTTGTCTGGTGTCCGGATTGGTCGTCGTCTGTATCTTCTGTGGGTGTGGTGGAGGCGAATCGGCGCGAGACGAAAACGCCAAACCTCACAGCGATCCAGCAGCAGCAATTCCATCAGGGTCGTCGGTCGAATACCAGGCAGCCTCAACGGGTGCCGCGCGGCCACGGAGAACGTCGACGCGCCGTCCGGACGAAGTGTGGGAAGATGCTGATGGTCGTCGGTTCATTGGCAAAGTTCCATATGATGTTTTTTTCGATCATCCTCTGGCGGTGGCCTCTGGTGATCAGCAGATGTCCGGTTCCACTGACGAAACAGCACGGTCTGCGCCGAAAGCCGGTTCGTCTGCGTCTGTGTTGCACCATAATGAAACCTCACCAACGATGTCGATTGCCGAATCACTGCCATCGAGAGTCTGGGACTCGATTTTGCCGGCAGACGTCCTGCAGTCAGAAGTTATATCGATTCGCAACTTTCTGAATCAGAAACTGCAGTCGGTCGGACGTTACAATTCCGCGGTCACCATGATTCCGGCCCGCGCTGCCACAGTTGCAGTGCTGGCCGGAATTGCGATGCAGCACTCCGGAAATATTTCATGGAAGGAAGATGCCGGATATATCCGTGATCTGGCTGCAAGTATGAACAAGACGCCTTTGCAGCGGGGGCCTGCGGATCAGAGAAGACTGCTTGGACTATTTGAGAATTTGGTCGATACACTCAACAGGTCCCGGCCGGGAGGGTTGGTGGCACCGGATCCAGACACTCCCTTATCAGAAGTCGCCGAGATGGGATTAGTAATGAAACGCATGGAAGAATCCGAACATCGGCTGCGGACGGAAGTTAATGAATCATCCTTCGAAACCCGCACAGATCTGGTGGTGCACGAAGCCGCAATATTGTCCGGTCTGATGCACGTCATGATGTCCCAGTCGTACGGGTTCTCTGATGATCCCGAATTCAAGGGTTTTGCTCAGCAGATTTTATTGTCCGGACAGGCGATGCGTGATGCCGCGGACAAAGGCAATTTTGGTGAATTTGAATTGAGCCTGTCACGAGTGGCCGGTACCTGCCAGGCCTGTCACCGAGAATATAAGAGCAACTGATGCTCGCCAGTACGGTCACGTTGCTGAGTGCCGGCCGCTTGAAATGTCGGCTTGAAGCAGTGTTTTCCGGCACTCGACGCCGTGTACTGCGACCGTCCAATGCGGATGTACAAGAGATGATTTCTCGAGGTATGGAAGTTCGCGATCCATGAGTCGAATCAGTTCTGCCAGACTGGCGACACGGGTCCTCCACATGGCTTCGCTGCGGTGTTTTTCTACTGGCTTGATACAGGTACCAAGCGTAATCGCAAGCCATTTTTTTGTTTTGCTCTGATAAACTAAATCGAACACTTCGTGTTCTCGTCTGGACTGAGTTTCCAGATACAGACGACCGTCAGGCAGCGGTTCGGGAAGATCTGCGCCTGCTGTCGTGCTCTGCTCATGCCGTGAAAATGCAGTGGTTAAAGACTTGAGCCGCTCGCCTTTGTCACGTAGTTTGTGGAGGACAGTAATGGTGCCTTATCGCATCGCTTCGGCCGGAACACGTGTATCCGGGAAACCGGATAGGAGTATCAGCTTAAAGTCTTTGAGACGCGCGCAACTGTCACTGGACTTCCAGTTTATCGGCAAACGACATCTGCTGTTCCACCAAGACAGCGCTGGGAGGCAGAGTGGAAAGCTGATCAAGAAACGGTTTCGTCGAGGAAAATGTCAGGACGTTGAAACCAGCAGCTCATCTTCGATGATCTCCAGCACGTTCTTTTCACCGTCTATGACGCAGACTCTTTTCAATGGCAGCATTCTTTTTTTAGTTTGCGCGGTGCTGGTTCTGTCAGTGTGCAAGTCCATCCGGGACTTCTCGTCTGCACGCACGTTTGCCGGATTGTCGTAATCTTGTGATTGGAGGCGGGAAAATCCGGTGGGATTGTTCCCAGTTTCCGCAACTGTCCGTCATTACTGAAAATAGTTCACGCAATAGGGTTTGATCACAACATATCTGTAATCAACACGACGAGAACCTCCATGTGGGTTGATCGATGATTTTAGAGATTCGCAGTTTAAGCGGTTGACAGAATCAGCGGTTTTGGTTCACTAGGAAGTTGTCTGCCCGATGGGAGGCTGTGTCGGCATCAGGGATACCATGACGGGCCACAGACTGCAGACAACTCTGGATTTACTACTGATCATCAATCCTCCTTGTGAGATGGCAGGTCCTGCTTTAATCTTCGGTTTAGCGGGACCTGGTGGATCGTGTCACATACAGATGGATTGAGGATCGGAACGGAAGCCGAAATGCCTGGTCCTGAGGATCGACAAGTCGATTGGTCAGTTTCACAGCAATGTCTTTTACTGGGGGTTGCTGGTTCCGGCATGCGGGCCCTTTCGGCAATCCTGCATCAGTCAGGGCATGTGGTCTATGGATCGGACAGCATCTATGGGATTGGTCGGGCATTCCGGACTGGCATCGACAAAGAGCCATCAGCGACGAATGTGCGGCTGGTGCCCTGGGGTGAGTCCAGCCCCGATTTAACGATCGACGTGTGCATCTGTTCGTCTGCAGTTCCCGCATTGTCGCCGCTGTTGAGGTGGTGCCAGGAGCAATCGATTCCAGTGATGTCCCTGCATATGGCTGTGGGGTCAGTGTTTGCGGAGCGATCCCAGATCTGTGTCGCTGGAACCCACGGCAAGAGTACAACGTCCGCTCTGCTGGCCTGGATTTTCAACAGTGATGCAGCAGATGCAGCAGATGCAGGAGTGTTTGTTGGCGCTGATTTGTGTGGTTGTTTCAAATCCCGGTTTGGGGACCAAGGAGGGCACTACGGACGGAGTGATCTTGCTGTAATCGAAGCTTGTGAGTTTGATCGATCATTTCTGCAGCTGCATCCGCAACACGTCATTCTCAACGGCATTGACGGTGATCATTTCGACTGTTTTGAAGATGAGTACGCAGAGGATACAGCCTATCGACAGTTTTTGGAACGAGTTCCGTCCGACGGAACGGTGTTCGTGAACGCCGAATGCTCTCGAAGTGAATCGGTGACTGCCGCGGCTGGCGTCACGACAGTGCGCTGGACGCTGGGTGACCGGTTGTTGAGCGACTGGTCAGGACGCATGATGAGATTCGGTGACGGCCGAATGACCGTGAGAATTCGTAACAGAGGTCGGATATTCGGTGATTTGCAGGTCCGGCTGTTCGGACGGCACAATGCCGCCAATCTGCTGGCTGCGGTGGTGACGGCCAGTCGTCTGGGCACGTCGGCAGTTCGATGTCAGAGAGCTCTGACTGATTTTCCAGGATTAAGACGACGCCTCGAATACCGCGGAAAATACCGAGGAATGCAGATGCTGGATGACTTTGCGCATCATCCTACCGCTGTTACAACGACACTTCTGTCGGTTCGGCAGGAGTTTCCGGACCGCCGGATTCGAGTTGTATTTGAGCCTCACCAGGTGGAACGGTTGCGCCGTCGTTGGAAGCAGTTTGTAGAGGCACTATCATTGGCGGACGAAGTCGTGCTGCTGCCGGTCTTTCCGGCACGAGAACAGGTATCGGTGGCTGACTGCCATCGAATCAGCCGGGAACTGACTGCTATAATCTGTAATATGGGGACTCCCGCCGTATTTGCTGACGGAGTAAAAACGGCTGTTTCAGTGATAGATTCTACGGGCGAGCCGGAGGATGTTTTCCTCACGATGGGCGCCGGAACAGTGCATCGGATTCATGACGAAGTCCATCGACGATTTCGGCGAGATTTTGCAGCGTGACGAATCGCTGGCGCCCTACACCTGGCTTCAACTCGGTGGACAGGCTGAGTATCTACTGACACCTCAGACTGAAGAACAGGCGTTGCAGGTGGTGCGGTATTGCCTGTCCGGGGAAGTCCCTATTCGAATTCTGGGAGGTGGTTCCAACCTGTTGGTATCGGACGACGGCGTGCCGGGTGCCGTAATCCGCGTCGCAGAACCGCTGATGAGCGACATCACTGTGACTGGGACCCGGTTGACAGCCGGCGGCGGAACTTTGCTGTCCCATGCAGTTTCTGAATCGGTTCGTGCGCAGCTTTCCGGACTGGAGGCGATGGTAGGGATCCCTGGCACGATTGGCGGCGCTGTTCTTGGAAACGCTGGGGGTCGCCACGGTGACATTGGAGAATTGATTGAGTCGGTGTCTGTCGTGAACCGTGAAGGACAGGTTGTCGAACGCTCGGGCGATGAACTGTTGTTCTCATATCGCCGCTGCAACCTGGATGACGTCCTGGTTCTGTCCGCCACGTTTCAACTGAATTCTGATACTTCCAATGAGTTGACACGCCGAATGCGCAAGAACTGGATTATGAAGCGTGCTACACAGCCGCTTGCCGATCAGTCGGCCGGTTGTATCTTTCAGAATCCTCGTGGATTAAGCGCAGGTGCACTGATCGAACAGTGTGGAGTAAAAGGCATGGCCGTCGGCCGGGCACGCATCAGTGATCGACATGCCAACTTCATTGTGACGGAAAAAGGGGCAACTTCTCACGACGTGGATCAGTTGATCTCCCGAATCCGGTCGGCAGTGTCCGAGAAATTTGGCGTCAAACTGGAACTCGAAATCTGTCGCTGGTCGTGATGAATCAGGGATGACCGATGACCATCGATATGCCTCAGTCAGGTCAGTTTCGGGTACTGGTCATTTTTGGAGGCCGATCAGCAGAGCGAGCCGTCAGTCTGGAAAGCGGTCAGGCCGTTGCGGGGGCGCTTCGTTCCGTGGGCCATACTGTTGGGACATGGGACCCGGCGGCGACACCGATGAGTGATTTGCATTCAGCGGACTGGGACATTGCGTTCCCCATGCTGCACGGGACGGGTGGTGAGGACGGAGTTCTGCATCGCCAGTTGTGCGCAGTCGGCTTGCCATGGGTCGGTTGTTCCATTGCCAGCAGTGCATTGACATTTGATAAATCACTCACCCGTGCACGGATGCAGCGATATGGAATCCAGGTGCCACTCGGTACCACAATCACTGGGCGGGATACTTCAGCTCCAATTCAGTTTCCGGTGGTCGTCAAGCCAGCTCGCCAGGGTTCCAGCATTGGAGTATCGATGGTGCGACGCCAGGCAGAGTGGGGTCCTGCGGTCGATGCTGCCTTGGTGTGGGGTTCAGAGGTGGTTGTGGAGTCTTACGTGGCCGGCCGTGAAGTGAGCATTCCGGTGATTGACGGTGAGGTCTTCCCTACGGTGGAGATCATTGTCCGGGATGGCTGGTATGACTACGACAACAAGTATAAAAGTGACAGGACCCGATATCGGGTTGCTCCACCGGATCTGCCGGCGAACATGAATTCCATAGCCCTGATGGCATGCGAGGTGTGCGGCGTCGAAGGCATCGCACGAGTGGATTTTCGGATCAATGAAACCAATCAGGCGTATGTGCTCGAAATCAACACGATCCCAGGCATGACAATTCGCAGTCTCGTGCCACGATCGGCTGCGGCCGCCGGTCTGTCACTGTCTGAATTGTGTGACAGGTGTGTGGGGACCTGTATGCGGCGGCATGATGCCGAAGCGTCAGACGATCGCGCGAAATAGCCCAATCAATCATCGCCGCACTCACCGGTCAGTACATCGTCTGGATCAAATGACCGCCCAGTGTATCTGAAAAATGAATTGTGATGTTGTCGGAATCCTCACAATGTTTATGTGGTTTAATCGTGAAGAGTTTGTGAAATTGTTAGACGCACAGTGGTGGAGCGAACGTGATTCGGAGTCAGTCTTCTTTGCGTAACAATCATCCGGCCGTCAGATTCGATTTCCTTTTGCCTCGTAACCCGGAGGAGCACCGGATACTGTATTGTCGATTGAGTTGAGCCCTCGGTCGCCTTCGGTGTCCCGTTGACCACAGGCTTCCGCGTATGGTCGTTGTCGATCGGGTCAGTGCAGCATCAGAATGTGGTTATTGGGTTCAGCAGTCACGGGGATTCAACGTCCGCGAGAACAGGAACGTCCTACGTGATCACTTCGTCACTGAGTCGACCAACACTTATTCTCAATCGCAGCTGGCAGCCCATAGGAGTTTCCACGGTTGCGCGGACACTGGTGAAAGTGTGGAATGAGTCGGCCCGGATCGTTGACCCCGACAGCTTTCTGCAGCACAGCTGGCACGAATGGGCCGGATTACAGCCCGAGGACGAGGAAACCGTGATCCAGACGCAGTGGCTGCGGCTGAAGGTACCTGAAGTGATAACATTGACGCACTACAACAAAATGCCGAACAAAGTGGTGGCTTTCAGTCGTCGCAACGTGTTCAAGCGTGATGCGTTTTCGTGCCAGTATTGTGGTTGTCGTCCGGGCAGTGAAGAGTTGACAATTGACCACATCGTGCCACGTGCACAGCGTGGTACGTCGAGCTGGTTTAACTGCGTGCTGGCCTGTGTGGAATGCAATCGTCGCAAAGGGAACCGCACTCCGGGTCAGGCTGCCATGCCCCTGCGGCGTCGTGCTCGCCGGCCCGTCTGGAGTCCAGCGTACGCTCGCCACACAATTCGGCTGGAGAGCTGGTCAAAATTCATCAGCGATGCTTACTGGAATCTGGAGCTGGAAGAATAAAGAATCAGATGACCGGGTTTGTCAGGGATTCGTGCATCTCACCATTTACGAAGGGAAGCTCCCGCTGAGCTGTGGGTGCACCGTCTTGTGGTGCGGCAGGAGCCTTGCCCTCCCAGCCGTTTCACTTCTGCTCATTTTTAAGATTCGGATTTCGGGAGTAGCTCGATCCGCAAATTGGGTATTCTGTGGCCATGCAGCTCACAGTTCATCAACAGCCAGTACTGTGATGGAACGCGCTCCGTGTGCCCCAATTACCAGCGACTGCTCGATGTCGGCAGTTTTTGACGGGCCGGAAATAAATCCGGCGAATGCATGCTGTTGAGGTTCAATACGTGCATAGGCTTCGTGCATGTTGTGGACAATCTGTGAGGAAGAAATCACGATCGACAAATGTTGAGACAGGAAAAACAGCACACGGTGTGGGATTCCGTGATCGGTGACCCAGATCGCTCCATTTTCGGCGACACCGAACTGCCCCGGAAGTACGGCAAACTCGACGTTCTCCAGTTGGTGCGGATCATCGACTGCATTCAGATCGATTGTCGAATCACCGACGCCTGACACCAGCGAACAGCGCACCACGGCCGAATTCCATGCGTCAACTTGCTGCAGTACTGTATTGGCGTCTGCGATGTTGCGCACCCGGACACAGGTTCCACCCACCATTGTCAGTAATTCAGAAAAGCGTCCCAGGGGATCGTCGAATGTTTGCCAGGGCCCCCTGACCGGAAGGTTCGGAATGGGAGACGATTCCGGAACCGCGGCTCTGAGTTCCCTCAGTATCGTGTTTCGCGATGAAGCTGAGTTCACGGACGCTCCTTGCGTTGGCGGTCTTCATACATTCGTCGGAAGGACTGTTCAGGGGCTGATGGCAGTTCCCTCTGTCGTCCCCAGCCGTTCAGTGGGTTGTAGATCAGGAAACGAGGCAGCCAGCGGAGGCTGTACCGGGCAACACGACCTGCCAGACGGTAAAACCAGGTGTGCCTGAGGACACTTGAGGCCAGCTGCATCGTCAGTTTCTTGGTGCCGCCCAGCTTCTGCTGGTGATCCAAACGACTTCGCATGGCGAACAGCTGGTGGTGCAGGTCAATCTTTACCGGGCAGACATCTGTACACGATCCACACAGACTGCAGGCGAATGGGAGGGATGTGTGTTGATCCGGGTCACGGAACGGAGCCAGGATGGAACCAATTGGTCCGGGAACAGTGGATTCATAACTGTGGCCTCCTGTGCGACGAAACACCGGGCACGTATTCATGCACGCTCCACAACGGATACAATTCAGACTGCGTCGAAACTCGGGTGATTGCAAAAGCTGACTGCGACCATTATCCACCAGCACCACATGCAGTTCACAGCCGTCCCGCGGGCCGTGGAAATGGGACGTGTAGGTCGTAATGGGTTGGCCGGTGGCGGAGCGGGCGAGTAGTCTCAGGAAGACGCCCAGGTCTTTGCTGCGCGGGACCAGTTTTTCGATTCCCATGCAGGCGATGTGCAGTTTCGGCAGCGAGACGCCCAGGTCCGCATTTCCTTCGTTGGTGCAAACGACGAAGCCACCCGTTTCAGCAATGGCAAAGTTGACTCCGGTAATGCCGGCATCGGCGGCCAGAAACTGTTCACGCAGATGATGGCGGGCCGCTTCGGTCAGGTATTTCGGATCCGAGGCTCCCTGCTCCGTCCCAAGGTGTTCGTGGAAGCACGCCCCGACTTCTTCCTTTCGGATGTGAATCGCCGGGAGCACGATATGGCTAGGCGGTTCATTCCTGAGTTGGACGATTCGCTCCCCCAGGTCGGTGTCGATGACGGTGATACCGCGGTCTTCTAGGAATGGATTCAGATGGCACTCTTCCGTCAGCATCGACTTGCTTTTCACCAGCCGCTTCACGCCGTGGCGTTCCAGGATGGAGTGCACGATGCCGTTGTGTTCATCTCCATCGACCGCCCAGTGGACATGAACTCCCAAAGCCTTTGCATTGCGCTCGAATTCTTCCAGATAGTTTGGCAGTCGCGACATCGTGTGCTGTTTGATGTCCGATGCAAATTTGCGGAGTTCTTCCCATTCGGGAACGTCATTCGCCTGACGGTCTCGTTTTTCGCGGACGAACCACAGGGATCGATCGTGCCATGCAGCGCGATCTCTTCTGGAAATAAATTGTTCAGCCAGAAGGGGATGAGACATCTTAGCGGTGATTTCTTTTGTTGGCAGTCTCAACGGGTACGACCGACTGAATTGCTTCTGCGATCAGTTCTGCGAAGTGCATCACGCGAATGGGAAGTTGCTGCCGCCGGATAATGCCTTCCAGATGCATGAGGCACGACATGTCACCGGCAGTGAGGATCTCTGTTTCGGCCTGCAGGTGATCGTGAATTCGGTCCTCTCCCATCATGCAGGAAACAGCTTCTTCGGTAACAGCGAAGGTGCCACCAAATCCACAACATTCGTCGGGGCGCTGCAGCGTGGAAAATGAAATTCCGTCCAGAGTTTCCAGCAGTGAAGTCAGCAAATCTGCTCGTTCTGTGCAGGATTCTGACGAAGGCGACAGACGCAGTTCTCTCAAACCGTGACAACTTTGATGAATTCCCACCTTGTGAGCGAACCTGCCATGAATGCAGGAAATGTTCAGCACGTTCACCAGAAACTCACTCAGTTCCATGGTGCGCTCCCGCACGGTCGATGCACGCGCGTTGTTGCTGTCAAAAAAAGGGGAGTAATGATGACGCACCATGGCAACACAACTGCCCGACGGGGCAACGATGTAGTCGTAGCCGTCAAAGACATCGACATATTTTTCAGCCAGTGGACGGGCCTGTTCGGTGTATCCGGAGTTTGCCATTGGCTGGCCGCAACAGGTTTGTTCGACGGGAAAGGAATGTTTGACCCCGAAGTGTTCCAGCACTTCCACTGTCGCCATCCCCACCTGCGGATAGAACTGGTCAACATAACATGGGATGAACAGTGCAACATTCATACGGTGCTGGTGTCGTTGGAGACTGCCTTTTTCTGTTGAGTTGCGATGCGGGCCGAGACGATATCGCGAGGAAACAACCCTGCCAGGAATCAATCGATATTATCAGAAACCACTGATGTTGTCCGTTCAGCGATAGTTCGGACACGCGCCTCGTTCACTGTGATTCCGAGGCCTGGTTCGTTCAGTCGAAAGGCTCGGCCTTTCCTCGCAAACGTGAGATTTTCCTGAGTGAGTGTATCGCGGACCAGGAATCTGTCGTAGCTGCCTTCCAGATAGCGTAATCCGCCAACATTACAGGCAAAGTGTCGGCCTGCCGCGGAGAGAATTCCGGTTTCGCCGACCTGACACCCCAGCTGGTAGCCCAGTCCGGCAGACTGCGCCATCGCCGCCAAACGAACCGAGCCACGGATACCACCACACTTGGACAGACGGATGTTGAACAGATCGCAGGTCTGCTGAGCAATCGCTCGCTCGCCGTCTTCTTCGCAGCACAGGGATTCATCCAGCATGATGGGAACGGCCAGGTCGGCTCGCACCCCTGCCAGACCGGTCACCTGTTCGTGAGGAACCGGCTGTTCCAGGCTGCTGAGACGAAATGACAGTAGTGGCTCGATGTGGCTGACGATTTCATCAGGTGTCCAGGCTTCATTGGCGTCGATGCGGAGGTCCACGTGCGGACCCACAATCTTACGGATCCGCCGCAGGCAATCACGGTCGTCGATACCGGGAGTACCAACCTTGACCTTCAGATGGCTGAAACCGAACAGTTTCATCTTCCACGCGGAGAGCCACTGCCTGTGAGTTGTCATGGACGTGATGACCCCGCTGTAAAACACCTCATCGTGCTGTTTGATGACAGCGGCCGCTTCCGGCAGCGATGCAATGAAGTCTCCCATGCTTTGTTGAGTGGACCGGCAGGCGGCATCCAGAATTGCGATCTCCAGCCCACAGCGGACGGCATTGCCGAAACATTCCCGCGGCATAACGCCATTCGGAGCCGGGATGGACGCCAGCGTAAACTGATCGAACATCTCGGAAGCTTCACGAGCGTCGTGGAACTCGCCCATCAGGGGCTCGAATGAAGACTGCTGCAGATGTTGCCACGCGGACGCGATCGATTCGCCTGTGACATACGTTCGAGGCAATCCTTCGCCCCAGCCAATATGGCCGTCTGAAAGTTCGCAGCGAACGATGAGCGTATCGTTGTGATATCGAACGTGAGACGCGTGGCGGACGGGTTTACGCAGTCGAATGGGAACCTGAAATGCTGTCAGTGAACGGATCTTCACAGTGTCCTGTCTGCTTCCCGGGTGGCGATTCGTGACGACAGTATAGCCAGCGGTACCAAGCCAGCCAGTACTGCGACGATTGCCATCAACAGATAACCCTCCGTATATCCCTGCGGTGACTCATCATAAAGAGCGACGAGTCCCGGTCCGACCGCTCCGACCCCGAACGTCAGCATGTTACTGAACCCGAACCCAAAACTGCGGCGACCGACTGACATGAACTCCGCCACGAGTGCGTTGTACAGTGGCTGAGTCATAAAATGGAAGAAAGACCAGATTCCGGCAGCGATCAGCCGCCACATGCCATCGGCCCAGGCCATCCAGATGAGCAGCGGAGCATTCGAGGCATATACAGCGGCCAGCTGCAGCGGCAGAATGCGGGCGACCGCGACACGTCCGGCTGTCCATTGTCCGGCCGCCCCACAAGCCAGCGCAATCGCTGCCGCAAAATTTCCGGCCGACGCCGACGAACTTCCAGTCAACCCTCGTAAAGCTCCGGATTCTTCGAGGTATCGTGGCAGAAAGTGCAGTACGCCGCCATAGATTATTCCGCCGATGGCTGCCGAGCAGACCAACAGCATGTAGGGAATCATTTGAAATCGGTGAGTGTCCACATGGGTGTCGGGCTTTGTCGCAGCTGGCGCCGTCTTCTGAGCAGGGTTAAGCCGCCAGATCATGAGGAACCCCAGGCTGGCACTCACCGCACCCAGCAGCATGTAATATTCCTTCCAGGCTCCTGCACGGAGGCTCAGGACCAGACCGGCAATGAAAGGCGCGGACGCAATTCCGAGAGAACCGAAGATGCCGTGGATCCCCAGGGCGCGAGGACGCGTGGTCGGTGTGGTGGCATTGGCCAGCAGCGCCAGACCAGCCGGATGATACATGCTGGCACAGGCACCCAGGCCTATCAGCAGCATGTAGACGGTGCTGGCATCCGTGGCCGCGGAAAACCCGCAACAAGTCAGGGCGGCCCCCAGCAGGTAAAAGACCAGGATACGCTTTTCACCGAATCGATCCGCGAGCAGTCCGGCGAAGACCGCTCCCACGCCGTAAGGCAGGCGGAAAGCGAACCCCAGCCGTCCCGACTGGCGGAGATTCAACTCGAAATCTGCTGAAATCACCTGTTCAGCACTGGCAATGGACTGTTCGAGCAGATGGACCGTTGCATGAGCTGCTGAGACCAGCAGAATGATGGTAATCAGGCTGGATGAACGTGTCACGAAGAAGTCACTGCTGCGGAATGGAGGCTGACGGAGTCGGCATCCTATCGGGATCGATCGCAGGTTCCCACCAGCGGACCGTACCTGACCACAACCCCTTCCGACCTTTCGATTCCAATCGGTATCAGTTCAGTTGACGGGCCCGGGCAATGGCTTCATCACGCGTGAGGATGACTTCGTCCAGCTGTTCCTCGCGAATCATTCGGAGAATTTTACTGAACGCCGGGCTTTCCTTCACACCGAGCGTTTTGAGGTCGGATCCGGTGACCAGTGGTGGTGGATTCAGTGCTTCCTGTGTGGTCTTTGCCAGGTAAGTTCGGAGAAAATCGATGTCACACCGTGGACGCTGTTCCGCACAAACACAGGCTTCGATGAGATCCAGGAGCAGCAAGTGACGGACGTCTGCCAGCAGCGGCTTGAGCTCATGCAGTGGCAGTTGAGATGGATTGCGGCAACGGTCACAGGTATCACACAGCCAGCAGATTGTAGAGGTTTCATCATTGGAGAATTTGAATTCGCGGCAGGCCGTAGCAATTCTGGCTGTACGTGACTTGTGACGGTCCGCGGTATCGTCGAGTCGTTCCATCAGCACGGCCGCCACTGCCGGTTCGAAGGTTGGCTGAGACAGAAATGGCATGATCCGACGTGCAGCGTTTCGTCCCTCGTCAGATGTTGCCGGAAAGATGACTGCAAACAGGCTCGTTTCCTCCAGCAGCTCCAACGCCAGATGTCTGGAGCAGTGAGCGAACATACGCCGCAGTTCCTGGGCGATTCGTTCGATACTGACCTGTTTGAGTTCGCTGGCTCGTCGTCGGATGGCCACAGCAGTACGTTCATCCAGTGTGAATTCGAAACGTGCGGCGAAACGTGCTGCCCTCAGCATCCTGAGTTTGTCTTCTTTAAATCTTTCTTCTGCGGTGCCGATGGCGCGGATGACACCACGTTCCAGGTCCCGCTGACCGTCGACGTAGTCGATGATTCTGCCTGCCACGGGATCGTAGAACATGCCGTTGATTGTGAAGTCACGGCGCAGCGCATCTTCTTCTGCAGAACAAAAATCGATGCTGTCCGGTCGACGTCCATCCGAATAGTTACCGTCGGACCGAAACGTGGCTACTTGGACCAGGCCGTCAGATTTGTGTTTTCCCACAACAACAATGACGCCAAAGTCGGCACCGACAGCGACCGTTTTTCTTGCGCCGAACAGCCGAATCACGTCTTCCGGTCGCGCGGAAGTGGCAACGTCATAGTCTTTGGGGACAATCCCCAGCAGAGCATCGCGCACGCAGCCGCCCGCCCAGACCGCTTCAAATCCGGCACTACGAAGTTTGTGCACCACGTTGAGCGCGAACGAATTCGGATCAGAATCAGGAAGATGCAGGCTGTTTGTCATGGTGACAATCGTTGCGGACGGTCTTAAGACGTGCCCTTTCATTGTACATCGCCAGAATTTCGCTCGCGACCACATATACAACCCGGAGGTTGGTCCGTCATTGAAATCTGAACGACACCAGGATGAGGCCCTGATATTCGGGGCAGGAGACGTGAGCTGATGTGAGCAATTACACTACCGCCAGGGTGTGCGGCCCGTCGTTGTTGTCGCGACAAGGAAACCGGTGCTGCCTGAGGCAGCACGTGAATCGGCAGCACATTTCAGCGCAGGGTCGGCCATGGTGGTCGCCGTTTCGTACCTGAATTTTCTGGCATTTGTGCCAAAGTGGCACTGATCACCGGAGAATCAACCGGACTTGTTTGACTGCAGGACAGCACCGGCGGTGGCGAGGTTCAGACAGTGTCGGTGCCCGACCCGTGGTCGTAAGAGGCAGGCTTAATAGACAGTGAGGATTTCGTCGCCTGTGGGAGTTGCCAGAGCTGTGAGCACTTTCGGGTATGGCGGTGATGCACCTGCTGACAGCACTGACTTTCGAAGGGTACCGACCGCGTTATCACGATGAATTTGACGGGGGAGGGATTCACATCGTCAATGTGTTGTGCAAGGTGTTTCCTTATTTGATGCTATGGTGCTTCACGGTTCCTGACGATCTTTGGAAGAGAGGAACCCGAAGTCTGGACGGCCCGCCCGGGCCTGCTGTTTGGTATTCCGAACTGGTGACGGTGATGAACGAACGTGGAGCGGCCGTTGACGAAGAACTGATTCTGGATGATCTGCTGAATGACTTGCGGAGTTGACGAAACCAGTTGCATGACCTGGTCCAACTGGCGCGGAGTCGACCCGGGTTAGCAGTCGCTTCAACTGATGTGAGAACTTTCGTCTCGGCCAGGCCGCGGAAGTGCATGGGGCTCGCACAGACGCCCGTACATCTCCGGTCGGCGATCAGCAAATCGGTCAATCACGTGTTGCCCGGGGACACGCGTATAACGTTTCCTGCGGGCCAGGGCGGGATCGATCGACACACGCAGCACACACTCATCCCGATGATCGGCTGAGGTCAGTGTCTTCCCGACTGGATCGCAAATCCGACTGCAGCCAATAAAGCGAAACTTCCGTTCGGTGCCGACGCGATTTGCAGCAAGGAAGTAGATCGAGTTTTCCAGAGCACGCGTATTGATCGTGTACTCGGCCACTTGTTCTGCTCCCGGCGGCCAGTTGGTGGGCAGAACGACGATGTCGGCACCGTCGAGTGCCAGGTTACGGACGGCTTCAGGAAACCCGGCGTCGTAACAGATCAGCATGCCAATGCGAAATTCTCCGATGTCAAACACTGTGAAAGGTCTGTCGCCGTGAGTCGTGAATCGATCAACTCCCAGCCAAGGTAGATGAATTTTCCGATATGAACCCACGATTCCCTGTGGTCCGGCCAGGACGGCGGTGTTGAAGATATCGTGTTCGACGAGTTCAACCATGCCGAACACCACATAGCAATCGTTGTGGCGACACAATTTCACAACGGTTTGTGTGAACGGGCCATCGACAGGCTGCGCGTTCCGGCTGGCTTCTTCCTTGGAAGCGAAACAGTACCCCGAAACAAAACATTCTGGGAACACAATCAGCCGGCTGCCCTGTGCCGCTTCGGTGGCGACGTGCCGCTCCAGAACGCGCAGATTGACATCCGGATCTCCGATTGCAACGTCTGTTTGAATGGCGGAAATTATCATTTTCACCGTCCTGGAGTTGATTCCACCGGCAGAAAATGCCGCCCGGTGGCAGCTGCGATAAATAGCTTGAAACAACCTGTATCGATTATATCGATTCTGCAAATAAATGGCGGGTTGCAGGTCGATGACGTTAGTGATGGTATGCAGTCATTGCTCACATATGCCAGGCTGAAGCCCGGTCTCATCGTGTGAGTCTCACAGGCAATTAAAATCAGAGGTGAGTCCGGTGAAGCAATCAGAGGGCCGAACAGGATTTATACTGGCAGTTGCGGCGGCAATTGCATGCAGTATTTGTCTCACAGGATGCCAGACAACAATTGGAGGGCAGACACTGCCCTCGCCCAACTACCTGACGGATGACGTGCAATATCACCCAGCCGGTCCGGAGTTCCCCCTGGCGAACAAGGTGGCAGCTCAACGCAAATACAACGCAGAAAGAGCATCGCTTCGGGACAATTCCCCCGGCGGAGGGTTTTAAGCCGATTCTCAGTCTGACTGTCGGAGCAGAAAATCGGCCCAAGTGAACGCCCAGGCGTCTGATTAACCATCGGTCCGGTCGCTTACAGGTTGAGCCGGTACTCAGCTGATCGTCCGCTACATTAGAGCCTGCATTCAAAATCAGTCTGCAGGACCTGTCGATCCGGAAGGTTGGGCCACCGCGATTTAGTTTTTCTGTGCCGTTCACATGAGTGACGAGTTTTCCGCTGGTTCAGACACTCTTCTCAGATTCGTTGTCGGCAGGAGAATCCGCTGAATCTGGGTGGTCGTTTTCCGGTGCTTTAGAGATTTTGAACATGGGTTCATTGCCGAATTTGGCTGAACAGTTTGGACATTTGGCTTTAGCAATGGACTTGCCGGCTGCGCCACCCAGCTTGTTTTTGGCCCGTCCGGCTTCCGAGACTGCAATGCCACAGGCTGTACAGCGGTAACCTGTTAATTCCAGTTCGAAGGCGCCGTCGTTTTTGTAGTAAACGAGCTCACGGATAGATTCGATTTTTGCGTGCGTGTAATGGCACAGCGGGGAAACGTGGACTTCGGAATCCGGGACGCCGTTTACTTTGGCGGGCAATTCGATGTCCAGCTTTCTGAGATGGTAGTCAAACAGTCTCCAAAGGCGCAGAGGCATTGAGCAAAACGCCTGCCGGCCGTCTTCGAGTGTTAAGGGGAGGTAAACCGCGATCAGTCCATCACCAAAGACCGGGACTCCGGCAAACATGGATTCGTGGGCCTGCCGGATGGGCTGGGCCAGTCGAATCGACGCCAACGCGCTGGTCGGTACCGTGTGGAGTTCACCGTGAGGCAGTTGTGTGAAGCCTTCTGACTCTTGAATCTGCTCACGATTTTGGGCTCGTTTCCCCGACACATCATCCGAAGTACCGCGTGAAAACAGGGATTTCTTCTTCGGTGGTCCACTGAAAGTGATCAGGTGCAGGCCTTCGGAGTCAAAGACGGCGTCCGCTGTCTGGAAGTTGTCCCGCAGGCTTCCGGGTTTGAGCGTGATATCCGTGGGTGTGATCAAATGTACATGGATGTCTTCAATCCAGTGCAGGATGCGCTCAGGCGCTTTTTCTTCTTGCGGGGCTTTTTCCTTCCTGCGAATCTCAGGAACGGCCACGGTCGCCCGGCAGCTTCGGCAGCGAACGGTTCTGCCCGACTGTTCCTCACGTACGCGCAACCATACGCCACAGGACGGGCATGGCATGAGAATGCGTTTTTGACTCATGGTAGCCTGCCTCTCTCGTTTTCGAACATCAGTTTCCTTCTCCTGAATTAAGGCAATACTGAGCAGGTCATCGGCGTTTGTCCCGAGGTCGGCAGAATCACTGCCGGAGGGGTCTGGTTTGTCGGGTGTCGGGCTAACTTCAGATGACGGTGTTTCTGCCACTGCCTCAGAGGTTGCCCCGGCATTGCTTGTGTACGGAGAAGTCGAACGCAATTGAAAATCGGAACCGTCGGACTCCTCCCACTGCAGCGTGAACTCATCATCTTCGGCGTCCAGGATGCGAGCATAGCCCCCTTTCGCTCTGCGCGGCGGAATCATTTCAGTCCGCTGGTCGGGCGGCACATCGCTGAAGATGATCTTTTGTGGTTGCCCGAGCAGATATTTGTATTTCTCGGCGACATCTTCTCGCATAAACGTGTTGCATGACCAGCAGCGTACCAGACCCGCAGGCACTTCGTCCCCACACTCAGGACAATCCTTATAGACGATCACCCCACGTTCGTGTGTGGCGACCGCTGATGCGACGCTGACGTCCCCGAACCCGTGACCACATTCAGGACAGGTAGCTGTATCTGACAGGACTAGGGAATCACAATTAGGGCAGGTTTGAAAGTTATCTGGCATTGAGCTGGCTCAAATTCCGGCGTCTCGACGGCAGGTGGGAAGACGATGAACGATTCAGGTCCATGAAGAGGGCGACAGTGTCTGTCCTGTTTCATCTCGGCATCTGATCCAACAACATCGTCAACGAAGTGTCCGACTGATGACGGTCAGGCACCTCCAGTTTCCTTTCAGTCTTGCCTCACGCCACGGGTCCGGCAAGGACGAAGTAGTGATGCTGGTCCGGAGATTTCGGAACGGTTGTGAATGACACATTTATTTGAGGTATTCCCCCCAGACCGTAATCCGAGGGAGAACCTCCTAAGTCCAACGTTATGGGGCAGAATACCGAAAATACTCACCGAATTTGATTGATTTTCGGTGGAAATATGAGAACAGCATTATGAGGGCATTTGATTCCCGACTGTAAGTTTGGCAGATCTTTGTGGGTCGGTCAGGTGCGGCGGGTTGCCAAGGTTCCAACGTCGTAACTTGTCTTACTGACTGACTTTATTGACCTGCAATGGGCTTGGTCGTAGACTGAAACAGCTGCTCCGGAACTGGTGTGCGGTGGTTCGGAGGACCTTTGCACGGCTGTTGCTGCATTGTTGCCTGGTGGAATGTTGAGTTCCATTCTGGGAGTGATCATGATCGAGATCTGCCTTTTTGCCTTGACCGTGAATAATTCATCGTGTCGATTCGGTGGAATCGGTACCGGGGCGGCACATCGTCTGATTTCATGGACGTTGGCAGCGGTTTGCCTTAGCGTTGTGCCTGTGGGCGTGACCGCTCAGGATAACGACGAGTCAAACCCGGACCGCATTCTGACCGCTGCTGATGGCTGGCCGATCCATGTTACGTATCTGGAATCCACTAGAGGGAAAGAGGCACCTGTGGTTGTGCTGCTCACCGCAGCCAACGGCGATTTAAAGTCGGCGGTGACGCGGAGGATCTGGACGGATTTGGCGACTCATCTCCAAAAGAACGGGTTTGCGGTCCTGTCTGTCGATCTGAGGAAACATGGAGACAGCGTGCCCAACGGGAAAATCGGGAAAAAAACTAAGAGATTGAGGGTCGTTGATTATCGCAACATGGTTGTTGGTGACATGGAAGCTGTCAAGGCGTTCCTGTTGGATCTGCATGAGAAGAAAAAGCTCAACGTTCGTAAAATGGCCATTGTGAGCAGCGGTGCCAGCAGTCTTGTTGGTGCGGCCTTCGCATTGAATGACTGGAAGAAACCTCCGTATCAGGATGCCCCCACACTCGCGGATCGCACTCCTCGTGGTCAGGATGTGCGTGCGATTGTGATGTTTAGCCCCAGAACCACGCGAGGGTTCAATATGGCAAAGATTCTGCGTCCTCTCAGCAATCCGAACTGGGCAATCGCTTTTAGGATCTATCATTCGTCTGAAGACAGGTCGGAGGCGAAGTTTGCAAAAAATGTATTTCGGTTTGTGGATCTGAAAGGCGAAGAATACGACGAACTCCGATCGATTGAGGCAGCACCAGCGTCCGGAGAGGGGTTCCTCGAAGGGCGCGTGGGTAAGGCGGTTCAGGAAGATTTAACTCAGTTTCTGAAGACTCATCTGTCACAATTGCCGAGTCCATGGAGGTCCCGCAGGAGTGCACTGGACGAGTGACGGCACAAGAGTCGTCGACGCGGACAGGCTGTTTCGTCACCAGTGGCACGTCGTAAACCTCGTGAAATTTCATTTTGTGACATTCCTTTGATATCTCACCGATTCAGTTCCGGCATGTGTTCACGGACCGACTGCTGAAGTTATCGTTTGCAGTTTGCCCTTTCTCTCATGGACCGCCACAATCGCAGAGAGTGGTGAACTGTCGTGGTTCACAAGGCCAGTTCAACGGAATTTCTGGACACATGCGGATGGTACCGGTCACTCTGTCTGTCATAGAAGGCCTCGAACGTGGGCGCACCTTTGATGGGTTGATTCCCCCGGTTACAGTCGGGCGAGAAGAGGACAATGATATTCAGCTGAATGATGAGCGCGTCAGCCGTGTACACGCCAAAATCCAGGAAGATCGCGGACAGGTGATCCTGACGGATCTCAACAGCACCAATGGCAGTCGGGTCAATGGACATCCAGTCCAGCTCCGCGTGTTGCGTCCGGGGGATCATCTCCAAATTGGCCGGAGTACACTGTTGTATGGTAGTGATCAGCAGATCACAGAACGGGCCCGTCTGATGGGCGTTCGTATAGCAGCGTTGTCGCCACTTAAACATGCTGATCACGACGGCAGCAAGTTGGATGCCGTTTCATCCGGATCAGATCTGCTGCCCGGTGCAGGTACGCCAGGTGAACATTTAAAGCTTCCATTGTTCCCTGATGGTCCGCCTCCGATGCCTGAGCTTCTTAGTCCCGGACAGGCCGCCCGGCTGGCAGACATCCTGACATACATTCACGAGCGGCTCAGCGATCTGGTGTTCGAGGGTCGGGAACTGGAAGAATCCGAACTCGAATCGCTGATCGAAGTCCCCTGGGATCGGTGGCAGGATACGCTCTTTCTGCAGCGAGACCTCGCGGTCTGGCTGAGGCAGGTTGCCAGTTCGGATAGTAGTGCAGGTGAAGATTGACTGGTCGAACGGTGAAATCAAAAGAGAATTTCTATGCCGATTAAGGTTCGTTGCAGTCATTGCCAGGCTGTGCTGAGTGTTTCCGAAAACGCCAGCGGGCGATCCATCAAATGCCGCGAGTGCGGAGGCCGCATACAGGTCGCGTCGCGTAAACACTCATCAACAGGAAAGCGACAAAGGCGTCAGCGACCGGCCGGTCCGGATGATCTCTTCGCCCGTATTGACCTGGACTCAGTGGAGGACAGCCGGCAGAAGATCTGCCCGTCGTGCACTGTCGTCGTTGATCAGGAGGACATCATTTGCTCGAACTGCGGAGTGGACATTGACACAGGGACGCTGAGCGAACGTGAGCGGCTGCGTCGCAGCCGGAATACACCGCCGCCTGAAAATTTCTACGGGGACGTGTGGGAAAATGCCTGGCAGTTCCTGCGACACAATACAGGCTGGGCGGGGCGCACAGCAGTCGTTTGGGCGATAACGGCCACAGTGGCGCTGTGTTCGGTCTTCATACTGGACTGGTACATCGACGGTCGTGCCGAGGAACTTCGAAACTCGGGTTCCGGTTTAGTCGACATCACGGAGGAACGTGTCTTCATTGATCTGCGGAGGGACAAAGAAAACGGAGAGGCCAGGTATGACGGCAAGCGGTACACAAAGTCGTCCGTCAATTCAGATTTGACCCTGACGCTCCCGGGGCCACAGCTGGGCGCTAAGCTGTCTCCGCCCTCGCTCTTCTGGGCTCTGATTATGTTGGTGTCTGTGCTGGGGTTCGGTGGCTGGGCATGGACCCTAACTGTGCACGTTATTCTCACGACACTCAATCGTGGTCAGAGGATCAAACGGTTTCAAACCGACCTGTTTGCTGCCATGGCTATGGGATTTCGATCGGTCTTTTGGCCAGCGGTCCTGCTTTGGCCATTCCTGGTAGTCCCTTTTCTGATCAGGTATTTCACCGGTGACCAGAATGCCACGGTGATTGCCTGGACGTGCATCTATCTGATCCCGTTTGTTCTGTTTCTCCCGTCCGCACTTGTCCACCTGACTCAGGAATACACCTACCGCGCCTGGTTACTTAACTGGATGTCGCTGGACTTCATCAAAACAATCGTACCGACCCTGTATGTCAGTGCTTTAATGCTGGGCATGGTACTACTTGTGCCGCTCACCGCCTGTATTCTGATGATTGTATTTTATGACGGTATCACCAGCTACTACACGAGAAGTGTTGAAATCCCGATTCTTACCAGCCTGGTTGGGTACAAGCCCGAGACCGGCGGGACTTTTTTTGCGTTCACAGTTTATCGCTTGCCTCTGATGGCCACGATTTCCTTCATTGGATCAGTCATCGTCTTCGGTGTGCTGGCGTTCCCGGCGGTATTCATGATGAGAATCTATGGATTGTTTGGTTACTACTTCCGGCCGGATTTGTCATTGATCAACCAGCAAACCGAGTTAGGACCGGTAGGATGTGGACCTCGGTTCCTGGCTTTGTTGATTGATTCCGTTCTCCTGATCACCATGGCGGGTATCGCCTGGGGTTTGGGCACTTTGAGCACAAAGATATTCGCGTTCCTGTACAGTTTTTCTGAAGTCGGGGTACTGATTGGTTCTCTTTTATTTACTGCTGCGTTTACCCTCCTTCTTTGGGGAATCTACTTCGCCAGCTGGGAGTCCGGTCAGAATCGGGCCACACTCGGAAAGGCTGCATTGGGAATAATCGTGCTGAGCCACGATAATCAACCCGTGACGCTCAACCAGGCACTTGGCCGAGCGGCTGCATGCCTGGTTACTGTACTGACCCTGTTTGGCGGGTTCGCCAGTTGTGTTTTTCATTCACAGAATCGCTCGCTTCACGATCTGATCACCAGAACCAAGGTTGTCTGGCGCGGTGAAGGTGACCAAGCTTAACGACGTCCGTCCGGCGGCACCAAGAGTAAGCACTGTTAATTTGAGGAACTTCTGATGCGATATCGCGGGCGAATTCACTCCGGCGTAATGGTGCTGTCGCTGCTGGTCGTCTGCGTGTCGGCTGGCCACAGCAGTGAGGACATTCCCCAACTCCTCAGAACGTACTGCGTCGGATGTCACAATAATGTCGACCGTGAAGCGGGAGTTTCACTTCTGTCAGCGGCTACGATTCAGGAAGGTGCGGAAGACGGTCCACTGCTGGACAAACAGGAGATCACAAGCAGTCGTTTGCTGCAGGTGCTGAATACGTCCGCCGGGCTTTCGATGCCGCCGGCCGGGGAGCCGCAGCCAGCTCCTCGGCAACGGGAAGCTTTGCGGCAGTGGGTATTGAAGGGGGCACCGCTGACGAGCTCAGTCGCAAAGCCACGGGTCCCGGAAATTGCTGTGCGTCAGGCTTCCACCCCCATTCTGTCGTCCGTGAGAATCACCGACGATGAAGCATGTATCGGCGGTATCGATCGGATTGTTCGACTCAATCCCGTCAGCGGCGGTCGTACGTGGGTTTCAACGGGAGAATTCGGGAAAGTCACACGTCTGACCGTGACCCGGGACGGCCGCAGGCTTGTCGCTGCATGCGGGACTCCAGGAGTCAAGGGGCAGGCCATCATATTTCGAGCTGACAACGGCCAGGTGGTTCGGCGCTTTTCTGGACATGCGGATGCTGTTTACGCGGCGGTGATTGACGCCAGTGGAACTCGTCTGGCAACTGCTGGGTATGACAGGCGCATTTTGATACATGATCTGGCTACGAACGAAGTGCTGCACACACTGTCCGGACACAACGGTAGTGTGTTTGACCTGAGCTTTGATCCTACGGGGCAGGTTTTGTGCAGTGCCAGTGCTGATGCCACTGTCAAGGTATGGAGTGTGGCAACCGGTGAACGACTGGATACGCTCAGCCAGCCACAGTCCGAACAATACTGTGTTGCGGTCACCACGGACGGCCGAAATATTGTAGCTGCCGGAGCGGACAATCGCATTCGTGTGTGGTCGCTGGTGTCGTTGCGATCCGCGAAAATCAATCCGCTACAGAGTTCTACGTTTGCGCATGAACAGACGATCACGTCACTGGCATTGTCGGGCAGTGGGGACCAGGTGGCGACAGCGGCTGAGGATGGATCACTGCGAGTCTGGTCCCTGCACCCCTGTGCTCAGCTGGCGACGCTCCCGACGCAACACAGCATGGTGACATCGATCGTGTTTTTGAACGATCGGCAGCTGCTGGTGACTCGTCTGGACGGTTCGTGGACTTTGCAGCCGCTTCCGCCAGTGTCTCCCGAGTTGCATCCGGAAATTCCGAATCATGCTGCGAAGATCTACCATGCGTCAGAACACCAATTAACGGAGGTTGACGAAACGGAAGACAATGACACGGTGCACAATGCGCAACACGTATTTTTGCCGGTCAAATTGAGCGGCACGATTCACCAGGACGGACGCGTGGACCAGGACTGCTACCAGTTTCAGGCGACTGCAGGTCAGACGCTGGTGCTGGAGATCGCTGCCGCCCAGCAAGACTCGCTTCTGGATTCCGTGGTTGAGGTACTGGATGAATCGGGGAATGACGTCTTGCGGACTCGGCTGCAGGCCGTACGCGATTCCTGGTTTACATTTCGCGGAAAAGATTCGAATACGTCCGATGACTTTCGAGTTTTCTACTGGCAGGAAATGGAGTTGAACGATTTTTTGTATGCCGATGGAGAAGTCGTTCGTTTGTGGCATTATCCGCGCGGCCCGGATTCGGGTTTCCGCGTCTATCCCGGATTCGGGGCGAGGCACACGTGGTTTGGCACGACGCCGACCGCGCACGCCCTGCTCGCCCCGTGTTATATCGTTTCGCCGCGGGCACCCGGAGAAGCGATCATTCCCAATGGATTACCGGTGTTTCCCGTCTACTATCGCAATGACGATGATCCGCAGCGCGAACGCGGGAGGGATTCGAGGCTGTTTTTTACGGCTCCCACAGATGGTACATGGACCGCCCGCGTGACTGATGCTCGGGAGTTTCAGGGACCTGATTACACCTACCAGCTGACGATTCGGACGCCTCAACCCGGTTACACTGTCGCCCTGGGCACAGATAAAGTGCAGTTGGCGGCCGGCACTGGCCGGGAGTTAGAGTTCACAGTCCGCCGAATCGATGGATTTGCCGGTGAGATTACGATCGACGCACATGATCTGCCTCCGGGATTCGCTGTATCGGGTCCCTCAGTCATCGGGCCGCATCAGCTCAGAGCTCGAGCCAGTGTGTTTGCAAAACAGGATGCTGCGCCGCCGACTCCTGAACAACTTGAAGCAATTCGGTTTGTCGCTCGGGCTGAGATTCACGGCGAAGAAGTCACACAGAATCTCATGGGACTCGAAGAATTGAAGCTGTTGGAATCAACCAAACTGCTTGTGCACATCGATTCCGAAAACGGCCAGCGTACTACGGCGGATGCCCCCCTTCAGCTGCAGATTCGACCCGGAGAAACCATGCGTGCGTTCGTGCGGCTGGAACGCCGGGGCGAGGACGGAATTGTCTCCTTTGGCAAAGAGGACGCCGGACGGAGCCTGCCCCATGGAGTCTATGTAGCCAATACGGGACTGAACGGGCTGTTGCTGCCGGCCGATACGAACGAACGCGAATTCTTCATCGCGGCCGCTCCCATCGTGCCTCCGGGCCGCCATCTGTTTTTCCTGAAATCAAATGTGGATGGGATCACGTCCCTTCCCGTCAGCCTGGAAGTTCTGCCGTCGACGGAATCAGATGGGCCGGTGGCGTCTCGATGAATGTGCCGGTATGATCGAGGTACACACGGTGCCTGACGTTCCCTGATTCCCCCAATGCAATTACTCCGCAGCGCTGTAGAAACCAACGTCAGATGATTTCATTTGTCTACCGCCACTGGTTTCTGGCAGGGCTGCTGAGTTGTCTTTCACTGGGAATCACACTGGGTCGCCAGGATTCGATTCCTTGGGTGGCATTGTTCGTCCACAACCTCCCGACACTTTTGTGTACGGGAGGAATCCTGTTTCTGATGTCAGTGACTCTTGACACTGGCATACTGATGCGGTCTTTACGTCGGCCCTATCCGGTGTTGACGGCCTGCGCGATCAACATGCTTTGCATGCCGTTGATGTGTCTGCCGTTGTTGAGTCTCCAGCAAACGCCGGCTCTCAAGGTGGGACTGTTGATTGCTGCGGGTATCCCCTGCACGATGGCCGCCGCGTCCGTGTGGACTCGCAAGGCCGAAGGAAATGACGCAGTGTCACTGCTGGTGACACTGCTGACTAATGGTTCCTGCTTTATCCTCACACCGGCCTGGATGGAACTTGGGCGAGTAGCCTTCGGCACGGCCGATACATCCGACGCGTTATCGTTTGAAGAAATGATCCTCCGACTGAGCATCGGAGCTCTGCTGCCGGCCATTCTGGGACAGGTTGCTCGGAGAGCGTCGAGCCTGCGGACATGGGTGGACAGTCACAGGCCTAGGATCAGCAATATGGCGCAGGCAATTATTCTGACGCTGGTCTTTATTTCGTCCTTTAAGGGAGGGCAGACGTTCGACGTCGACGGAATCAATCAATTGACGTTGCAGGCGTCGCTCATTGCCTGGGGGAGTTGTATCGTACTTCATCTGGCCGCCGCCGCCGTGGGCTGGGCAGCCAGTGGGTGGTTCAGGTATGCAGAAGCTGATCGGCGAGCGATCGTACTTGCGGGAAGTCAAAAAACACTTCCGATTGGACTATTGGTATCTGAGGCGACCGGCATGCCTTTGTCGATTATCCCGATCCTGATGTTTCACGCTTCGCAGTTGTTTATCGATACCTGGATTGCCGGCCGAATGCAGAAACGAGGCCGCGTGCTACCAACTGCAGACTGAGCCGACGACCAGTGGAAACGGGACTGACTCTGATCAGAAGTGTTCGCGTGGCAGGAGCCTGAGGTGGCAATCTGATCGGTGCTTATCCTGTTTTCGGGTTTTGCAATGTGGGTTTCGACACAGTATTGAGGACTCCGGCTTTCTGAACAGGTCGGACTTCCCCGCCTCACCAGGGCTGCGTGAACAAAGAAATGCGTTCCATGTCAGATCTAGACTCCATCGGTGTCTTCACGTTTCGCAGGGCCAACGATGGTGACATTACAAGAATCGCCCGGTTGAATTTGTGCCTGGCGGCAGAAACAGAGGATAAATCTCTCGATCCGGACACTATGCGCCGGGGTGTGTCGCGAGGACTCCAGCAGTTTCCGGAAGCTCAGTACTTTGTGGCAGAGCACAAGAATCAGGTCATCGGGCAGTTGATGCTCACGCGTGAATGGAGTGACTGGCGCAACGGCTGGATGCTTTGGCTTCAAAGCGTGTATGTGGAACAGGATTTTCGGCGTAAGGGAGTGTTCCGACGGTTGTTGGAGTATGCTCTGGCGTTAGGGAACGAGGACGGTCAGGCCATCGGGTTGAGATTGTACGTGGAGCGGGAGAACGCAGCGGCGATCGCGGCCTACGAACGACTGAGCTTCAACAATGCCGGTTACTCAGTGTTTGAAATTGTCCCGCTGTGCGGGAAGCTCCGGCTTGGGTCGTACTGAGGTGAGTCATCAAGCGCAATCCGGACAGTTACTGACTGGCCGGTGCTTTGACAGTCCGCGGGTGGTTTCATGTAATCGCGATTGATCAGGATTTCGGCGGGAATTACCACTTTCTGCCAGTCATCGGATGTGGAGATGTCGGGCACGACCTGCCAGAGATCGCCGGCGGTGAACTGAAGTTTGACTGGTTGCGTGCAAAACAAGCGGAAGCCAAGTCGAGTTCCGGCCCGAGGTTTCCGTTTTGCGAATGTCTCGTCTCCGCAGTTATCAGTCGGTCATTCGACGGACTCGTCTGTTTCACCGGTTTCGAGTCTATCTGCGTTCGGCGGGGCATTTTTGAGTACGCGAGCACGCGCGTGATTGCCGAGGGCCAGTTGCCAGATGCCCTGATCATCTTTGAACGTCACTACGCGGGCCTCGATTTCCAGAATCACCGCATTGATGTTGGCGACGTTCAGCTGATCCGCAACATGCAGGACGATCTGTGAATTCGTGCGCGTATTTTCGAACCATGCTTCCGGTCGGCCGTCTTTCCGGACAATCGCGGTCAGTCTGCTGTAGCGGGCGTCGTCATCTTTGGCTTCAAGGGTGATCGATCGAGAGGCCGATTCCTGTGGATCTCCTTTGTCAGTCACTTTCACCAGGACTGTGTGTGATCGCGGAGTAAATGTCAGAGGTGGAACCCAGGTCAGAATTCCTGTTGCACTGTCTATTGTCAGGCCTTCCGGCAGGCTCTCAGCTTCCAGCGTCCAGGTCAGATTCTCCAGGCCTCCGTCGTCGGTGGCGTTCGGAGTGAGTTTGAATTCCTGGCCAAGCAGTACGACGGCATCTTCAGGGAGTGAAAGTTCGGGACTCCTGTTTGGCAGTTTCACAGTGATTGTCACCACCTGCTGGAGTCGGAATTCGGGGTTATTCTGCTGAGTTGCCAGCACTGTCGCTTGGTATTCACTCGGTTCCTGATCGTCTGGAGTTTCCCAGCGAAGCTGCCCGGTGACTGAGTCGATTTCGATTCCGTCTACGGCAGCTTCCACAGAAAACTCCACTGCTCCGACATCAACATCATAGTCATCCACGCGTACCGTGATGGTTGCAGTTTCGCCAGGAACAATTGTCACGTCTTCCAGTGCAGCCAGTTCCGGGTTGTACTCACGAGCAACAGTGGGCTTGGTAAAAAGTGATTGCTCCAGGAACGAAGCATATTCCTCAAAGCGACGATGTCTTCGATCCCAGGCGACCGGAAAGTAACGAACGAGCGTTGACGCGGCATGCTCCTGAGCCTCACTGCCACCGGCCGCCCGTTCCACCGTCCAGGCCTCGTCGTTGATCCCGGTCACACGAATGGTTTCAAATCCCACCTTCGTGACGAACGGTGTCTTCGACGGAAACGATTCTAGGTTCTCCACGGTCAATCGTGTGGATTCGGTATCCACTGAGCCGGTCAGCTCTGTGCGCGCAGCCAATTCGTTCTTGTTCTCGCTTCCGATCACGCCCATTCCTTCTGCCGTCAGGCTAAATCTCATCTTGGGTTTCCCGGATGTTGTACTGCTGTTGACATCCATCTTTGTAATTCTGTGTGTGAGGTCGGCTTGCCTGAACTGGAACAGAAAACGGCTGAAGTCTTCCAGGCCGGCTTCGGCATCCACAACCACGGAAACAAGCAGATACTTTCCACTGCGTGGTTTCTGTCCTCCAGGCAGGACGCTGGTCTGCGTAAAATTACATTCCTGTGTGAGGTCTGTAATCCATTCCAGGTACAGGCGTTGAGCGTCATTGGACGATGGTGGCAGGCATACTGACTTTGCGTCCTCCAAACGCTTCCTCGCCAGTTGTAACTTCATGTCGTTTGTGCTGGCAACTTCTAGGTCACGTTTTGCACTGGCCAGACCCTGTTCAGCATCACGCAGCGCCTGCATGAAAACAGGGCGACCCATTCCAAACAGGAGCACGGCAGCGAGAATTCCACCGAGCAGCATTGTTCGCTTGATAGGTTCCATTGTGTTTACCAGTTGACGATCCGATACAGGGTTGAGCGCGTCTCGATTTCTCCGGTGATAGAGGTCAGCTTTCTTCTTCACTGACCGGAAGATTCAGGACGAGGAAGAATTCTGTGGAATACTCAGGATCATGGGAGCCCGATTCAATCGCCCTGGGAACAACGTCATAGCCGGCGGCTCTGAGCCTGCGTTGGAACTCCTGAACATCACTGCGATCACGGGCATAACATTCTGCCGTGATGGTGCCACGTGTTGATCCGTGGCCGGAGCTAAACATGAATTCCCGTATGAGCAACCGGTCGGTCCCACCCATTACTTCACGAATACGATTCATTTCTTCCAGCCAGTCGATGCTACCCCGAGTCCACTGCCGGATTGCGACATCCTGCTCAAATTCCTCGTCGCCCTCTTGGAAATCCTGTTCCAGAGCAGAGACCTTGGCATTGATTTCCAGAGTCATCGTCCGCAGATCTGCAATGGCCGAATCCCGCCACTTCCACGCACCCACGCTCACCAGCAGGACGGCTCCAACAGTCAGGATGACTTTTAGTCGCCGACTGTCGGACTGTTCCACTGGCCGGCGCGGGTTGACCAGATCAATTGTCGCCACACTGGCATTTTGGCGGCCCGCTATGATACCGGCAATCGCCAGCACATCGGACGATGTCAAATCATTGGGTAGTTGTCCCTGCACGATTGAGTCGGCGGGGTCCAGTCGGTGGATGGTTGAGTTGTCAAGGCGTTTGGTGATTTCGTTAGTCACGGCGGAAGTAACGTCAGTACTGCCAATCAGTGTCACCTGGCGAACGGTGTGAGGCCCGATCATTTCGGTTGCTGCCAGGCGACTGCGGGAGATTTCTGAACGGACCGCCTGCTCCACTTGGTTGGATGAAGACCAGGAAGGTCCACTGTGAGAGAACACAACCGAACGATCTCGGATCATCAACAGTTCGATCAGGTCTGATCGAACTATCATCACCATTTCGACGGACTCACCGGTGGTCGTCAGTTTTCCGGCGTGGGCCAATGCGGATGCGATACCAAATGAACTGACCTGCACTCCGGACAGCTGTAGCCCTGCGATTTCCAGCGTTCTGCGAATACCAGAGATCTGTTCCACTGGAGCTGTTGCGAGCAGAACATCTCGACCTTCGCCGTGATTTGGCAGAGGAACGAAGTCCATGCAGACAGAATCCATCGGGACTGTTAATCGGGTGGCCGCCTGCAGGCGGACCATATCCGGCAGTTCGCTGTCGCTGACGCTGGGCAGTTGTATGCGGCGCAGAGTCACCAGAGACCGTGGCAACACAACAATGGCTGTGTCGTGGGTGATTCCAGCATTCGAGAGGGCGCCGCGTAAGGCTTTGCCAAGCGTTTCTGAAGATGCTTTGGGATCATGGGCCACGGTCAATGCATGGCGCACAGCGATACGACGGCCGGATGGGCGGCCGGATACCACGATCAGACGTTCCCGATCCCATTCGATTATAAGAGTAGACATATTTGAAGTGTTAAAAGGCCAGGCGCAGTGTTCATCGTCCGCTGGTTTCGGATACGACGCAACAGGCCGGGTTCAGTCGCTCGGATTTGACCGGCGGACTGTTTGGGTTAAATGGTACGCAGGAGTTATAACGGTTGCCGAAACATCACTCAGATGTCGCCGACAGCAGGGCTGGGTGATATCCGGGACCAAGATGTGTCAGATCGCGCACGAACGTGACTCTGGGCGGGTATTCTGTGGCATTGATCATCGCTTCCAGACGGATGGTAGGTCCGCCCTGATCGTAATGACCGATGCTTTGAATACTGAACACATCGCCACCAGTTGTGATCCATGGACCAATTTTCCGGAGCGTCGTCAGATCCACAATTCTGTCCACGACCAGCCACGCTGCCGAACGTCGATTGCTCATGATGACCGACGACCCCTGGAGACCGACGGCTGGTCGGGCAGCAATTATGGCAGCCGGGACGTCTACGGGAATAAAAGGAATTGCCTGCAATACTTCACCGCGAGCCTGATTAATATTGATGCGTCCTTCGAGCCATGGGCCGTCGGTGGTGGTGAAGAGTTCTTCCAGCTCCGGCAGCGTATACAACAGCGTACCTGAATCCTCTTTCCACGGACTTTCAAACGTTTGATCGAGACCTGACGCCATTTTCACGTCATTTGTGGTGCCGCCAATCAGTTCGTAAATCGATGTGAATTGCCAGGATGACACCACTGTGAGGTCAATGCCGTTCCGCGTCACACCGGTCACGTCAATTTCCGGTTTTTCGAAGGCCTGCTGAGCATAGTCGGTGCCGGACAATCGGTAGCCGACGATGAAGTTGGCCGCCTCTTGTCCCAGTTGTTCTTCAACGGCGTCATACAGTTCGGTCATCTGATTCTGATTGAGATTGATTTTTGGTTCGCCGTCGGGTGTTGTGTTCCGCTCGCGGCTGCTGGCTGTCAGGTAGTCTCTCCAGCCGAGGTGCAGAATGCCGTTTGCATCATCCGCAGGTGCCAGGTTGTCTCCATCATTTTCTTGGGGATCCAGAAGACCATTGCGATTCGCATCTTCTCCGTAAAATAATTCAGGCGTGACGCCTGCCACCTGCAGTAACTGGTTAATGGAATCGAATGGTCCGTTGGGAATCGAATCATAGACGCCCAGCGTTTCATAGTCGCTCAATTCTGCTCCTCCGGCTCTCGGATCGTCATCACTGTCCAGTGCATCGAGAATTGCGTCCACGATGTCGTCCGTCATTCCCGGAATCACAGAAAGTGCCTCGTAAACCAAACCCTGTTGTTCGTTGTCGAATGCGTCGAGATCGATGAGTCGATTGATGTTAAATTTGGAGCTCTCGCTGACGAGACCAAAACGAACCCCGCCGGATTCTGTATTAGTTTCGTCCGGCACAACCAGAGAAAACCTCAACCGACCGCGTTTGTTGACGGAGTCTGTCAGCAGCCGGGCCTGGAATACGTCCGGATCGTGGTAAAGTTTGACGTCATCTTCCAGATCACGTTCCAGAATACGGGTGGCGGCGAATTCGATTCCCGACTCCGCGGCCATTCGAGCGGCGACTCCGCGCCCGCCCATAGCGCTCGCCTCCAGTTCCGTCAGCATGCGCGATGAATAGCTCCATGCGGCCAGTGTCAGCAGCACCACAGTTATGGCCACCACAAGTAACACAACACCTGGGCGTCGATCGTTCTCGAACTCAGCTGCCGGTGTGTTTCGCCCGGAACGACCGTTCAGTGGTCGAAATCGAATCTTTTCCCCGGTCAACGGGTCAACCTCGCCGGCAGCCGTCAAGCATTTCATATGGCTGTCTCCTCAACATAAGGAGATACTACAGGAACGGGCACGACGAGAGAATGTGACGTAGCCGGCAGATCCTGCGGACTCCGTATGCTGCTGCTGCCTGATGAGAGCGCTGTTCGAAGCGTCAATTCGATCCGAACTGCCTGGGGCATTTTATCGAGTACGGAGCTGTCCCATTCTGTAAGCCATTCGACTCCATTAAAATATTCAAACAGAATGTCCTGTACTTCGGCAGCCAGCAATGTGGTCGATTCAACCTGGAGGCTGATGTTGTCGTTTTCAATGGCCCCACCAAATCCGATCACACCGCCGCTCCCTCGCGCCAAGCCAGCGACAGAACCTTCGCTGTTGTAGGCATGCTTCTCCGCCACTGCTGATGAGAGGCCACCGCTATTCAATTCAGCCAGCAGCCAGCGTACAACCATCAGATCGCTGTTGCGGTCAATCGTTCCGACGGCATCGGCAGCGTCGACATAGTTCAGGTCGCGGGCGGGATAACTGATGTACAGGATCAGGTCTTGTTGGGTACCGATCAATCCGTTCCTGTACACACTGGTTCTGGCTTCGGTTATTCCGGAATCTGTGTCATCAATGTCAGAACTGTCGTCGTCCGTCTGAGTGCCGTGCACTGCAAAGGTACACGACTGAATATCACGTGACAGTTGTTTCAACAAGGATCGGGCAATCTGAGTCCGTTTAATTTCTTCGTGGCTGTCCAGTGCAAGATTCCAGTAGGCGGACATGGCCCCGTAGACTGCGGCCATCAGCAGTGATGTCAGTCCAATTGCCAATATGAGTTCCAGCAGCGTGAATCCCGAGCGATGAAACGTTGACGAGAGGCGCAAATGAAAGAGCTTCATTCGTCACCTCTCTCAATTTCCACAAAGATCAGTGGATCGCGGACATAACGCTTTAGAGACCATGACGAATTTGGGACGTCCCCCGATGGCGTGTGTGCCACAACTACTTCCACCTGCAGCAAACTGGTGCTGCCCTGATCCGACACGCTGGCAGTCCATGTCCATTTCGCATCGTCATCGAATGGTTCAGCTCCCGATGTCACCAGAGGTCGAACGCCGGAAAGCAGTTCTCCCATGATGGATTCACAGCGAATAATTGCTTCCGCATCGAGAACAGCATTGAGGCGTGAATTATGTCCCGCATTCAGGACCTGCATGATTACAGTGACGGACGCCACCAGAATCGCTGTAGAAACAAGAATCTCCAGCAAAGTCAGTCCGCGTCGCCGTAATCCGGATTGGCTTCGATCAGAGGATCGTGGTAGGTGCGACAGTTGCATCAGTCCCTCTCCGTGTACACGCGCGAGACAGACACGCTGCCAGTCAGACCCCGAATACTGAGATCTGCAGTCAGTTGTTCATCGGTTGTGACCTGGAATTCAGCGTCATCGGCCGTGCCATCGAAGCGAAAGATGATAGGCAACGACCAGACAGCCTTAGACAGCTGAAGCGCATTGTCCAGTTGCCCAAACCAAGCTGCTTCCAGCGTCTCAAGTGTCAGGGTTTCGTCGTTCGTGGCCTGAAGTCGAAACCCGTCACTCAGCTGACCAGTAAGTCGAACATAGTTCGAGGTTTCAGAACTGCCGACAATGGAATTGGCGTCAGCGACTTCCAGTTCGAGAGGCAGGACCACGAAGTTACGACCATTCGGTTCGTAGCGGAACTGATAATCGATTCCGGTGTCCAGAGCGAAAGTACGGGAACGTGAGATTGTTTCTCGCAGCGACTCCGCAGCTTGAGCAACTCTGGTTTCTCGCATCTGCTTCACGACCGTTGGTGCTACCAGTGCAGCCATCATGACCAGAATCGCGACAACGACGAGTAGTTCCAGCAGCGTAAAACCGCTGCGGCCCGGGACCACCAATCCGTGCGCCGTAAACGGCACCCTGAAGTGGTCATTAAATGGCGGATCATCACGTCGTTTCATGAACAGCACTCAGTGTCCGTCTAATGATCTTTGTCGCTCCAGTTGGCAATGTCGTCGCCACCTCCTCCGTCATCATTGCCGTCCGGGCCACTGGACCACACGCGTGGCTTGCTGGTATCTCGCTTAGGATCGTAATCGTAGTAAAACTCATTGCCCCAGCTGTCGCGAGGATATTCTTCCAGGTAGGGCGCGTGGTCACGGCCCTGGTCGTCTTCGGAGGTCTGAACCAGTTCGTTGATGGCATCGTCACCATCAGCATACGTTCCGTTGTTGTCGATGGCCTTGTTCTTGAGTGCGTCTTCGACGGACTTGATCTGTACTCTTGTGAGACTGATTCGAGATTCCTGCTGACGACCGATCAGGTTGGGGGCAACCATGGCAGCAATCGACACAATAATGGCCAGCACAATCAACAGTTCGATCAGCGTGAATCCTGAACAATCGGCGTGTTTTCGTTTCGAGGTGAGTTTTCGCATCGAGGGAAATCCTTTGGGGAAGAGAATGACCATTCAGCAGAGCTACAAAGTCGTTGGCCATTTACCGTTTGTTATTGGTTGTTGGTCATTAGTGATTTGCATCAAAATGCGGTCGACATATTGAGGACCGGCAGTAACAGGGCAGCGATGACAAACGTTACGATTGCCGCCATCACCAACAGCATCACCGGTTCCAGCATTCGAACAACGATGTCGATTCGACGGCTGGTATAACGCTCCAGATTATCTGAAATATTCAGCAGTACGTTTTCCAGGTTGTTGGCTTCTTCGGCTACAGAGATCATTTCGACGATTTCTCGTTTGAACTGCCCGCTGGATTTGAGTGGCGCGGCCAGCGACTGACCACCGGAAACATTTTCTGCGGCCTGTCCAATGGTCTTGCTGAGGACCCGATTACCGGTGGCATCCCTGGCGATCCCCAACGACTGCAGCATGGGTACTCCATTGCCCAGCAGCGTTCCCAGCATGCGGCAAAAGCGTGCTACAGCCAGGTTCTGCACGACGCCTCCGAGTCCCGGAGTTTTGAGTTTCAATTGATCCAGCTTGAATTGGCCGTTTTCAGTTTTCAGAAAACAATACCAGAGACCGCCGACTGCCCCGCCGGTTGCGAGCAGCAGCAATAACCACCATGTACGGATCGAGTCACTGAAGGACATCAGGGCCGTCGTGGCCCACGGCAGTGTGCCTCTCTTGTTCATCTGCTCAAAAATGGAGCCGAATTCAGGTACGAACCAAAGAAGCAGCACGGAGATGATGATTCCGCCTGCACCCGCCAGAAATACCGGATACACAAGGGCTCCCATCACTCTGGATCGTAGTTCTTCCTGGTGGTCATTGAACACAGCGACACGCGCCAGCACTTCTTCCAGAAAGCCTCCTTCTTCCCCCGCTCGTACCATACTGACGGTCAGCTGGCTGAAAGCCTTTGGATGGCGTCTCATGGAATCATTCAGACGAGCGCCATCTGCCACCTGCTCACGGACATCTTGGATGACATACCTGAGTGCCGGATTGGACGTTTGGTCTTCCAGCAGCTGCAGAGACCGCAGTAACGGCACACCGGACCGCAACAGGTCGGCGAGCTGATTATAAAAGGTGGTGAGACTGCGACTTGCGACTCGACGTGAACCTTTGACCGCCTGACGCCGTGAGGCTTTGGACTGGACGAGCTTTTGCGGAAACAGCTGCTTTCCGGCGAGAATTGAAAGCGCATCCTGTTCCGTCGTCGCCGTCAATGTTCCGGCGACCTGAGTTCCGTTGAGTGCTTTGGCGGCGTAGTCGAATTCAGGCAATGATGTCACCTCGTGTGATTCGCACGACTTCATCCACGCTGGTGACCCCGGCGACAACCTGTGCCCAGCCGCTGTGACGGAGTGTGGTCATACTGTTTTTTAATGCGTGACTTCGGATCTCCGTGACACTCCTGTTTTCAGCGCACATCTGTTGCAGGACCGGGTCGGATGTCAGCAGTTCAAAGACACCGATTCGGCCGGCGTATCCGGTGTCTGAGCATTCCCGGCAGCCACGTGGTACGCAGATCGTGTTGGGTACTTCGTCATGCGGGAAATCTTCAGGCAGATCCAGGGAGTCCACTAGGACAGACTCCCGACACGATACGCAGAGACGGCGCACGAGCCGTTGAGCCAGAACTCCTTCCACGGTGCTGGCAACCAGATATGGCTCGACTCCCATGTCGATGAGTCGAGTGAAGGCGCTGGGTGCGTCGTTCGTATGCAAAGTGCTGAAAACGACGTGGCCGGTGAGTGACGCCTGAATGGCCGCCTGAGCTGTCTCTCCATCGCGAATTTCACCGACCAGGACCACGTCCGGGTCGTGACGCAGAATGGATCTTAAGCCACGTGCGAATGTCAGCCCGATCCTGGAATGAACCTGAATCTGACTGATTCCCGAGACCTGGTATTCGACAGGATCTTCGATGGTGATGATTTTGCTGGACGCCGACTTGAGTTCATTCAGACTGCTGTACAGCGTTGTTGTCTTACCACTCCCTGTCGGGCCTGTGACCAGGATAATGCCGTGCGGCAATTCCAGAAGATCGCGGAAACGTGTGATGACATTGTGTGGCATGCCGACATTGACAAGGTCAAATGTCATGCGAGCCTTGTCGAGCAGACGCAGGACGATTCCTTCCCCGTTGAGCATCGGGATAATTGAGACGCGAACGTCCACCTCGCGTCCGGACACTCGCAGTTTGATACGGCCGTCCTGGGGCAACCGTTTTTCAGCGATGTTCAGATGCGACATGATTTTCAATCGCGTGATGATGGCCGAATAGAAATGGTTGATTTCTGCGGGAACCGGCTGAGTTCTCAGGATACCATCGACACGGAAGCGAACTTGCAGGCCGTTTTCGGACGGTTCGATGTGAACGTCGCTAGCCTGCTGCGTGACGGCCTCGATCAGCAATTCGTTTACCAGACGGATGACTGAGGGAGCCTGAGCTCCTTCGGCCAGTTCCCCGTAGTCTTCGTCGATTTCCTCCAGCAGTTCAATGCCTTCCTCATGACGCTGCCGAATAAGTTGATTGATGGTGTCGCCGCCGACGCCCAGTAGTTCGTGAATCCGGTTGTTGAGCTCCCCGCCTCGCGTGATGACGGGTTCCAGTTTTAAACCGGAAACTGTGCTGAGTTCGTCCAGGCCTTCCAGGTCGAGCGGGTCACCGGTTGCCACCACCACATGGCCGTTTTCACGGTACAGTGGCAGCAGCGAATGGCGATAGATGGACGACGTTGGAAACTCCGTCAGTAACTCTTCGTCGACGGTGATCGTATTGAGATCGACGTAGGGAATACTGAACTCAGCGGAGAACGCTTTCAACACCTGGTCTTCGCTGACCATGCCAAGCTGGATCAGCGACTGGTCGATCCGTTCGTCACTCTGAGCTTCACGCGCGGTGGCCAGCTGCTCTGCCGTAATCAGACCTTCGTCAACAAACAGTTGTCCAAGTTCCATATTCGGTTTTCTCTCGTTCCCCGTTTTTTTTTGCTCGTTCCGCCAATATGGCTAAGCTGTATCGTGGGGTCGGTCAGTTGCCGACTGTATAGCCCTTCCGCTGATCTGCTCAGCGTCCTCCCACACTCATTCGTACAGATGTGATTCGCTGCTGTGATGTTCGTTAACGACCCAGTGGTCGGCCACCGCGACGTCCGTTCCCTGTTCTTCCGGTGCCTGTTTCGTTCTGTCGACGTCTTTCGATGCGCTCTCGGATACGGCGAATGGCTTCGGTCTGCTGAGCCTGCTGGTTATTCTGCTGTCTTTCCTGGTTGGTGCTGCTGCCTCCCGTTCCCGTGTTTCGACTGGTCATCACTGAAGTTGAGATCCGAGGAAACATTCCGGTCAGAGAACGCTGTACATCGGCTGGCCTGGCGCTTCTCAACTGAACCACCCGAATTCTTCGATTGGCTGACATGGCGTTTTTGTCCAGCGTTTCGACAAGTTTTTTGACGTCGTCAAAAACTTCCTGGCTCGAGGACACGACGAGGCTGCTTGTCCGACGATCCACGCCCAGCGTCATGCGGACGTTTTGAGTTTTCTGTCTGTTTCCGCTGCTGCCGAACATGGCCGCCAGCGGGTTTTCCTGTTGCCGTTGCCGGCTGGAGTTTTCAGCCTCCAGCAATGGTTTGTAGACGTCACGCAGAATTGCGGCGACATTGTCAATATCCGCGTGCATCAGAGCGATCGTTCGCTGCTGCATGTCGCGGAAGGATTCCGGGATATCATTGGAATCCAGGACATTCAACAGCGCCCAAACGTCCTGCAGGACAGCGTTAGGACCGGAGATCAGCAGAGAGTTGGAGCGGACGTCCGGGATGATTCGCAGTGCCTGCGGATTTTCGGCGAGTCTCGTCAGCCCTGTGGCAGCCACCAAACTGCTGCCAATTCCGGAAACACTGCTGGTCAGAGATCCCAAAATGCTGCCACCCTCCGAAGCGGTTGTTGATGAGACTGAGCTGCCTGGAAATATCTGACGGAGCATGTCAGCGGCTTCCGTGGCGTCGGCTGCCTGCAGATAAAAAACTGTCCACCGTGTTCGAAACGGTAACGTTTGCTGCAAGGCGTCGAGTAATTCTTCCAGGCGGTCCAGTGCATCCGGATCATTGGAAGTCAGCAGCAGGTCATCACCGAACACTGTGATGACCACTTCTTCCGCTTTCATGGTCGAATCACTGGGTGCTTCGTCCGAAAGTGCGACCGGCAGGTAATCAAAGTCCGAAGCAAAGACGGGCCCGGCTGCAGCTGCATTGTGGTCAGCATTGGCTGCATTGTTTCGGGTTTCTTCCTGTTGCTGATGATGAGTGGATGATTCGACGGCACCGTCGGACGTGCGGCGTTCCCGAAGCGGGCCGGAACGTGATGGAACCACAATACGAATTGGGTTGGGTTCCGAATCTTCCCATGCGCCCTGCAGCAGCTGCAGAAATTCATTCGGACTGCGGCCGTGCAGTGAATAGCGCCGTCGCAGTTCACCTCGACCGGGAGGACGGAGACCGCTGCCGTCTTCACCCAGTTGTGCCAGTATGGCCTTGATCTGCGCAACCTGATCGGGATCGCCGCGCACAATCAGTCGTCGCTCGTAAAGATCGGGTTCCAGTGTAGGGGCATTCGCACCGTCGCTCAGAAACAGCGACCTCAACGTGGCGGCCGCCATGAGTGGATCCATCCTGATCAGCGGGATGACGGCAACTGACTGCCGGCCAGCTGGCCCATCCAGTTGTCGGATCAGCTGCGCTACTTCGTCATGTTCGCGTTCCGTGGCCATGATATGAATCCTGCCATTGCGGCCGTCTTCGTTCACGACAATGCCTGGCATGATGGCGTCGAGCGTCTTTGTAACTTCGCGTGCATCAGCGGAACTCACCTCGTAGACCATCAGATATTTGCCTCGCCGGCCAGTACGTGACAACGGCTGACCGCTGGGCGATTCGGACACATCAATTGCGCTGATGATGGTCTCGACCAGCAAGTGTTGAACCGCCGTGCCGGTGACCAGCAGGCTGTTTGTACGCACGTCGGAGGCAACCTGCAGAGCTTCTGCTGGCGCGGAATCAGTCGGCGTGGTGGTGCGGCTGTCGCGGGAACGGCTGTCGCGGGAACGCCTCCTCTCACGGCGATTTCTACTTTCCGCCGCGGCACTCACATTGGTTGCCGCTTGCCGCATGCCAAATTGAGTCAGCAATAGAGGTTCGGCATCTTCCACATCAATATTTCTAAGATGATATGCCGTAAAGACGAGTGCATCCGGGCGCGCGGCAGATTCCAGCAGACCCATAATTCGCCGCAGATTTGCACCGATGTCGGTGACCATCATCACCTGTGACTGGGTCAGAGCAATCAGACTGCCCCAGGGACCCAAAAGCGCTTCGACTTCCTGTGCGGTGCGACCTGTGTCGAGACCTTCCACGGGAACGCGGACTGTCACAAGCTGGTGATCACCGACAACGCTGTTTTCGTCGACCTTTCTGAGGTCTTCCAGAGTGACCTCCGGAATCAAACTTTGGTCCAGCTGCTCATCAAGGTTCACAACAATCAGGAACCCGTCTTTTTCGACAATTCCGAATCCCTTGCGAATCAGGTATCCGTTCATGATATCCAATGCACGCGACGCAGTGTATTCGTTGGTATCAAGGTGCGATAACGTGCCCGGCGGTACTCGCTGCATATCCAGCGTCAGTCCCGTTCCGTCAGCGAACATCTGCAGGACTCGTTCCCACGGAGCGTGACGGAAATTGAAGGAAAAAGACTGGACGGTTTCGAACGAACCCGCCGACGCTGGTCCGAAACTTGCGACACTTTCGATATTTCCGCTGTCTGCTGATGCAGGATCCGACGTTGGCGATGAAGAAACGGGGTGCGTCTCGAATGTCTTACCTGTGACGTTGTTGCCTGACTGTTGTGTCCATACCTCCAGTTGCTGATTTGAGAGTACGCCAAACAGCGCCGTATTGGCGGCCTTCTCTGCGGTGTCACGTTCTTCAGTAGACAACTCTTCGTCCAGTTCCTGTTGTCGATGTGTTTCGATCAACTGTTTAATCAGGCTGCGCTGCTCTGGTGAAAGATCCAGGTCGGCAGCAACTCGGTCATCGGCCAGAGCAAAGGATCCGTAGTTTTCAATATAGACGCGTCGAAGCTGCTTTCGCTGGTCGGCGCTGAGTTGCTGCAGGGCCTGCTGCTGAAATTCAACCCCTCCGGCTTTCACGGCAGCCTGGATTTCCTGCCGGACAGCAGATCGTTCCTCATCTGTCGTTGCCGACCGCAGCTTCTCTTTGAACCTTTCAAATACGGCCCGCGTTGTGGTCGTCTTGCGACGAATCTCCTCAATCTGTGCGATACCTTCTGAGGACATGCCAATTTCTCGCAGCACAGCTTCACTGCGCAACAGATCCAGTTCCGTTCCCTGGCGACGGTCGTCCTGAACCTGCGCTGGAGCAACCACGGCCGTCAGCAGCACGATGCAGATCAAATTTTTGCACAAATGGACAGTGTTAAGATTCATGAAAGCACTGTTGGAACGAAGTTGTCTGCGAAGAAACCAGACGCATTGCTGGTGGTTTTATAGATGATTGAAGCATTTTTGCCCGCGGGTGTTCTTTTGCGGATTCATTTCAATACAACCTAGGCGGACCAGGTACGCGTCGATTTATTTTCGCAGAATCGCAGGGATCATCCAGAATTTTCAGGAGGAATCAGAGAAAGGACACCGGATTGTCCGCAGAATGCTGGTTCGTCAGAAGGATCCAGGATAGTCGTTATATTCGTTGCCGGCGGCACCAGGGTCATGTGTATGACAATTGGAAGACGCGGTTTACTGTTCAGCCTGATGCGGAATATGGTTACGATACCTCCGGTTGTGGGGTCTTTAGTTGGCCGAGAGCAGCAAACTCACTGGACATAAATACTATGATGACTCGGTTGAACGCTGCCGGATTAATACTGGTACTCTGCACACCAATTTCAGACGCTCAGGACGTGGATCGTCGTGCCTTCGGCGACGCTGACCGTAGCGGCTTCGATGGTAGCCGAGGCGGCTTTCGTCGTGGGCGCGGTGGCTTTGGTGGGCGCCGCGGTGATCGTGAAGGTGCTGGATGGGGCGGGGGTGATCCGGTTTCTCGTTTGGATACAAATCAAAATGGAGTGATCGATCAGGAGGAGATTGACAGGATTCCAGAGCGCTTTCGTGGAATAATGGAAGAGCGCGGTTTCGATTTACGGAGTGGGCAAACTGTGGACGACATGCGCAACCGGGTGCGTGAGCGTTTTGATGACAGGCGCCGCGAGCAGGAACGACTCGGCAGTGGTGACAATGGTCGAGCTAACCGGTCGACGCCTCCTCCTCCATTCAAACCACGTGATCGCAGACGGATCACAGTCGACCTGCCAAAAGCCTATGTCGAAGCCGATTCTGATTTGGACGGACAGATTGGGCTGTATGAATGGATTGTTGCTCGTCGTCAGGATCTCGAGCAGTTTGATGAGATCGACGGTAATGGAGACGGACTCCTGACTCCCAGAGAACTGGTCGTGTGGGACAAGCTCAAAGCGGACGCTGGCAAGGTGTCGTTGACAGTCAGCAAACGGGAACGCCTGGTGATTATCGGGGCTGCTGCCGGCTCGTCGTCCGGGGCCATATCAGACCGCGGTGATCGGAGCCAGTCTGTGCGGAGTAAAGGCACAGAACAAATGCGAGGCCAGGCAGACTGGACGTTCGGTCGCATGGATCGCGATCGCGACGGCACAATTTCACTGGATGAGTGGGGTTCCAGTCGACGGATACGCCCATGGTTTGAGAGCGCTGGTGTCAAGATCCAGCCGATGTCGCAGAATGAATTCTCTAAAACCTGGGTGAAGCTTGCAACAGCGAAGAGTGAACAGGCAAACGGCAGTCAGCTGGTGGGTACTCAGGTACTACCGAACGTCCGCTAAACTGATGACCCGCATGGTCACAGACATCGCCGGGCGCAACACGCGTTTGTCCGCCCTCTCTTTTCTCATTTGCTGAGTCCCTCGGTGGATGGTGTCGGTAAAGATTATATCTACACTTGTGCAACCGCTGTCAGCCTTGCCTGTTGATTCGGCGGAACTTTCAGCAGTTCAATCGTTTCGTCCCGCACCGGATTCACGTGAGGCACAGCACGTGTCCATGTGACTTCGGGCGGAACGCTACACCATACAGTGAATTCCAGTTCGTGCCTGGGTTAGCGCAGGATCCTGCCGCCTGTCAGTTGCCTGCGGTTCGTGTGCTGACGGTATGGCTTCATCGGATCTGCCTAAAGGCTCAGCATCACGGGCTGTTTCCAATCAGCGACTTCATCTGCGGTGATCGGCGGCATCAGGTGTTGTCGTGTGGTGACACCCGGTTGAGCAGAGGTCACGAGTCAATCCGGCGGCAAAAACAGCCGGTAGGCACAAGTGACCACGAGCAGGCAGTGGTCAGCGACGCCAATGCCGTGACATGCGATGGACATGCTGAACGCTCCGAATGATAATCACCCGCAGGAAATCAGCGTTGCTTACGGAACAACAATCCAGAACGTCCTGATCCCTTCGATTTTGCCCGTCGAGTCAGCCGGTTTTTGACCATTGAAATGACCACTGAGATCTCCAGAGAATCAAACTGTACTTTTGATGCCCAGGCGGATGGTTCCACACTCTATCGTACGCTGGGCGCTCACGTGGTTGAGGAAGGTGTCCGGTTTTCTGTGTGGGCTCCGAATGCTCGCGAAGTATCAGTGATTGGTGATGGAAATGGCTGGACACCAGGCCGCGATTTCCTCAATTCCAGTGACAGTGGTGTCTGGTATGGGCAGATTGAGGCCGCAACGCCCGGAATGCGTTACAAATATGCGATCCGGACTCGGGCCGGTCAGCTGATTGAAAAGGCGGATCCGTTTGCATTTGCTTCCGAGCTGCGCCCGGCCACAGCATCGATCGTCTGGAATCTGCGGGATTACCGGTGGACTGATGACGATTGGCTGCAGCGTCGTCGCGAAACAGACTGGCTGCGCGCCCCGGTGTCCGTTTACGAGATTCACCTGGGGTCGTGGAAACGGCCTCACGACAGTCGTGAATTCTTTAACTATCGTGAACTTGCACCGTCACTCACCGAGTACGTTCTGGAAACGGGTTATACGCACATTCAGCTGATGCCCGTCACGGAACATCCGTTCGACGGTTCCTGGGGATACCAAACGACGGGCTATTTTGGACCAACCAGTCGCTTTGGTTCACCGGATGATTTCCAGTACTTCGTCAATTATCTGCACAGTCACGGTCTGGGCGTTTTGATTGACTGGGTTCCCGGCCATTTTCCAACCGACGACCATGGACTTGCTCGGTTCGACGGTACGGCAGTCTACGAACATGCCGACCCGCGGCAGGGTTATCATCCCGACTGGAACACGTACATCTTCAATTACGGTCGACGTGAAGTGGCCGAGTTCCTGAATTCCAGCGCCCGCTTCTGGTGTGACGTTTACCACATGGACGGCATTCGTGTCGATGCGGTGGCGTCGATGCTGTATCTGGATTACTCGCGTGATTCCGATCAGTGGATTCCTAACCAGCACGGTGGACGAGAGAATCTGGATGCCGTCCAGTTTCTGCGGGAAATGAATATCATGCTTCACGCAGAGTTTCCGGGCGTGCTCAGTATCGCCGAGGAATCCACCGCATGGCCCGGTGTCTCGCGTCCTGTGTGTGCAGGTGGTCTGGGTTTCACGATGAAATGGGACATGGGCTGGATGAATGACACGCTGCGTTTTATGCAGCGAGATTCCATTCACCGAACGTGGCATCTCAATGATCTGACCTTCCGGGCAATCTACGCGTTCACAGAAAATTTTATTTTACCGCTGTCGCATGACGAAGTTGTCCACGGCAAGCAGTCTTTGCTTTCGCAAATGTCAGGCGACCAGTGGCAGCAGTTTGCGAACCTGCGTTTGTTGTACGCGATGCAGTACATGATGCCAGGCAAGAAGCTGCAGTTTATGGGCGGTGAGATCGGGCAGTGGAACGAATGGAATCACGACGGTGAGATCGACTGGCTGCTGCGTACATTCGATCGCCACGAAGGTGTTCGACGCATGATTTGTGATGCCAACCGGCTGTATGCCGAAGAAGCAGCCTTGTACGAAGCCGATGCCTTCAGCGAAGGATTCGAGTGGGTCATCGGCGATGACACTCAGAATTGTGTAATGGCATGGATTCGCAAATCTCAGGACGGGCAGCAGCAGCTGATGGTAGCTGCCAACCTGACTCCGACACCCCGCAGCGACTACCGAATTGGTGTTCCGAAATCCGGATTCTATCGTGAGATCTTCAACAGCGATGCCGAATGGTATGGCGGTTCGGGGTCTGGTAATCAGGGTGGAGCCTACAGTTCGGGGACTGCGAGTCACGGTTTCGATCACAGTATTTCTGTGTTTCTGCCGTCACTGGCAGTGGTGGTATTCAGGCCGATGCCGCCCAAAGACCTGTCGGCAGGATCCACATAAAAGATCCTCCTGGCTTCCAGTCTTTTCGTTGTCGGGAGAAGTCCTATCCTGATTTTGAGCCGGATGTCTCGTGTGAGTTTGCCTGGTTTACGGCGTCGGATTAAACCGATCGGCCAGTAACTCAGTTTCCAGTCACCCCCCCGGTGACTCGTTGTCCAAGACCAGGTCATCTCAGACAAGGAAGACATCAGACGACTCTCCGGAGTTGAAACAGTCGTCAGACTTCTCCTATCACTGGGTCTGGGAACTCAGTGCGTTTATGCTGTCAGCCGATCGTTGATCTCCTGAACGACCCGGTCTGCCGGCACACGGACCTGCTCCAGACTGTCACGATCGCGCAGCGTCACCGTATCATCCACAGCTGTGTCGCCATCCACCGTGATGCAATACGGTGTTCCGATTTCATCCTGGCGTCGATAACGGCGGCCAATAGCTCCCTGCTGGTCATACTGGCAGTTCAATCCCGCTGCTTTCAGCTCTCCGAAGATTTCCGCGGCCTTTTCCGGCATGCCTTCCTTCTTGATCAGTGGGAATACGGCTGCCTTGATGGGCGCCAGTCGCTGGTGGAACTGCATGACGGTACGTTCCTTAAGTTTACCATGTTCGTCCGGCTGAGTGTCTTCATGATATGCTTCGCAAATGAACGCAAGTGTGGCTCGGTCGGCTCCGGCGGATGGTTCAATAACGTGAGGTACAAAACGTTCGCGTGACTGATCATCGAAGTAACTCAGATCTTTACCGCTGCCGCGATGAACGGGTTGACCGTGTTCGTTCTGTTCGACTTCCAGTTCGCCGATGTCGTTTTTGGCCAGCTTGCCTTCCATGTGCGAACGCAGGTCGAAGTTGCCGCGGTGGGCCACTCCTTCCAGTTCGCCGTATTCTCCGGTGTCCAGGAATGGAAACGCATATTCGATGTCAGCAGTGCCCACCGAATAGTGAGAAAGTTCAGATGCTTCATGCTCACGCAGGATCAGACGCTCCGGACTGATGCCGAGGTTCTGATACCACTGATAACGGTAGTCGCGCCACCAGGTATACCAGTCTTTCGACTGTTCCGGATGACAGAAGAATTCGATTTCCATCTGTTCGAATTCACGCGACCGAAACGTAAAATTGCGGGGCGTGATTTCATTTCGAAAGCTCTTGCCAATCTGAGCCACACCAAATGGCAGTTTCACTCGGGTACTGTCTGCGATGTTGCGGAAATTGGTGAAGATACCCTGAGCTGTCTCCGGACGCAGAAAAGCAGCATCGTCCTCGCTGCCCAGAGCTCCGATGATCGTCTTGAACATCAGATTGAACTCACGGGGGGCAGTCAGTGAACCGGCTCGCGTGGCTCCCGGAGCCACCACGGATGCAAATTCGGCTTCGGCGATCTGGTCCAGGGAGGTGACTGGGCCATCCCACTGCATGCGGTCGGCGTATTTTTTCTTTACGTCGAACACCCGCAGGGCTTCAGCTATCAGGTCCTCGTGAAAATCTCCAGCTGTGGATGCAACGAAAACGCTGGAGAATTGTTTTTGGTCACCTTCACGGACTGATGGACCACCATCGCTACTCAGCTGACCGTCGACCGTTTTTCCCTGGCAGCTCACACGACGACAGCGGACCTGATCGAGTCGATATCGTGCACGCGTTTCCCGACAATCGACCATCATGTCATGGAACAGATCATAGTGGCCCGAACATTTCCAGACCTGAGGGTGCATGATGATGGACGTTTCCAGTCCCACCATTTGAAATCTGACGGGGGCTCCATCCCGAAGCTGCAGTTCATTATGTGACTGCACCATGTCTTTGTACCAGGCATCACGAACGTTGCGTTTCAGTTCCGTGCCAAGCGGACCGTAATCCCAAAAACCATTCTGGCCTCCATAGATTTCTGAGTTCTGAAACACGAATCCCCGACGCTTGCACAGGGCCACGATCTTTTCCATTGAACGATTCATTCATATAACCTCAGCGCTTTCGGGGCTGCTCGTGGCATCGGTGTCAATCTTCTGCGGAGTCGATCGCGACGCCAGGCCGGCACAACATCCCCGCGTTCCGGAGCTTATTTACTCAACGGGCCGGGATTGTAGGATGGCCCCAGGGTTTGTCCAACAGCGGTCCAAATCCAACGGTAAGATCCAGTACGCGAATCAGCGAAGTAGAACTGTATGAACTACGACTGTCTGGTGATTGGTCTTGGTGGAATGGGCAGCAGTGTTCTTTACCACCTCGCGCGACGCGGGCTTCACGTTTGTGGACTGGAACAGTTTGGACCCGTCCATGACCGAGGGAGTTCACACGGGAAGTTCAGAGTGTTCCGAAAAGCCTACTATGAGCATCCGGACTACGTTCCGCTGCTGCAGGCAGCTGAACAACACTGGAGAGATCTCGAAGCGGAAAGTGGAGCCTCACTGTTTCACCGCATCGGAGTGGTGTTGTCAGGTCCGGTCGATGGGGACGTCATCGCAGGAACTCTGAGGGCAGCCTCACAACACGGTTTACCGGTTGAACAATTCGATCCGGTCGAAGCTCGGCTGCGATGGCCGATGCTGCGTTTTCCGGAACACCACAGCGTTGTTCTGGATGTCGACGCCGGTATCCTGGCCGTGGAGGACTGCGTTGCCCAATACCTGAACCGAGCTCATGAGTTGGGCGCCGAAGCTTGTTTTTTTGAACCGGTCAGGCACGTGGAGGTCCATCCTGATTTTGTGACAGTGGCCACTGACCAGGCGACCAGGACGGCCGCATCCGTGGTGGTTGCAGGTGGTGCCTGGTCGGCGTCGCTCTTGGTGAAACGAGTGCCACCGCTGCAGATTCTGCACAAGCTGCAGCTGTGGCATTCGGTCGATGCAGCCCATCTGCCTGTGTTTGCGGACCTGCCGGCTTTCTTCTTTGACACTGTCCAGGGAGCATTTTATGGAATGCCATCCGGTCCTGCGGAAGTCAAACTGGCTCGCCACACTGCGGGTTCACCGATTGCAAATCCTTCAGAGCCCGGTGATGGTGCCATTATTCAGGAACGCGGACCCTGCCTGCAGTTCGCCAGAGAGTACATGTGCGGGATTGCCCGGGAGCCCGTCAGGAGCAGTAGCTGCATGTATACGATGTCACCGGATGGACATTTTCTGGTGGACCGAGCCGCTGACTCACCAAGGATGGTATTTGCGGCTGGTTTTTCCGGGCATGGATTTAAATTTGCCAGTGTTATTGGCGAGGCACTGGCCGATCTGGCCACGGCCGGGCGAACGGAATTGCCGATCGCGTTCCTGAGTACCGACAGGTTTCAGTGATTGTTATTCGCCGAGCGGTTGAACGCCGATCCGAATCTACCTACGCTGGCGTTCAACATGGACGTTTGTTTGGTCGCCAGCTCTGTTGTCGGAAGTCCTGGTTTTGGGGCTGCCGGAGTCATGCGGTTTCGGGCCACTCCGTGAAAACGTCCGCGACGTATGACCACTCCGGCTGCAGGGACATCTCCGCTTCTGTAGGCTTGACGACGTACTGAGTTGTTTCAGAGTGAAAACCTTCCTTTCGGCACCATCGCCATGATTCTGAGCGGTAGCGAAATCAGAGCTCAGCTGGGAAAGAACCTGTCCATCAGCTCGTTCTCTGAGGAACAGCTCAACGCCAACAGTTACAATTTGCGATTGCACGATGAATTGCTGGTGTACGAAGAGATCATTCTGGACATGCGACGCCCAAGTCGATTTCGACGTCTGACAATTCCTCAGGAAGGACTTGTACTGCAGCCTAATCAGCTGTACTTGGGGCGTACGATTGAGCACACCGAGACACACAATTATGTTCCGATGCTGGAAGGCCGTTCATCGATTGGTCGATTGGGCCTGTTCGTCCATGTTACCGCGGGCTTCGGTGACGTTGGGTTTTGCGGTTACTGGACGCTGGAAATGTTTGCTGTACAGCCGGTACGAATTTATCCCGGAGTTCAGGTTTGCCAGATCTTCTATCACACGATCGAAGGTCATGTGACGGAATACGAAAGCAGCAAATACCAGCATAACACGGATATCCAGCCCAGCCTGCTGTTTCGGGAGCTGGGCTTACGGGATGACCGTCAAATGCGACTCGACTTCGAAGATGAAGCTGCCGCCGCAGCAGAGCGTGCCAGTTGAATGTCGAGTCCATTGAATCAGTGGTCGCGACACAGGATGATAGCAGGGCTTTTCTGATACACCGTGGTGTGAGTCCGGTTTGCCGTCGCCAAACGAAAACGCGAGCCGCATTCGGGCTCGCGCTCACTGGAAGATCGGACAACTGAAAGACAGTTTACTCTTTGGCCTTGGCAGGCTTGTTTTCGCCCGGCAACTTACCTTCTTTGATCAGGTCGCCAAAAGTTTTGTCTTTCACGTGGCTCTTCTTGCCTTCAAGTCTTTGCAGTGCCGCTGTCACTTTAGCGAGATCTTTTTCCCACTTCTTGCGGTCGGTCACGCCGAGTTCTATCCGGAGCGCAGCACCGTAGTTGTTGCGCATTTTCTTGTCCTTTACCGGGTGACAGACTTTGCAACTAATCTTGATACCTTCAGTCTTGTCCAATTTGGGATACGTCTTTTGATACAATTTCTTGTACGGTGGCCTGGCTTCTGTACGACCGGAAGACAAAACGAGAAGTGCAAGGAGCAGAGCACCAGCGGTCGCAGTTCGACCAATGGTCGTGAAATTCAACATTCAGCCCTCCAAAAGTGCAACAGGAATCAAATATCACCACGGAGCAGGCGATATATTGTATTTTCGTCGTTTGTCTGCCGGAATCAACACCGATTCCCGACCGAAAACCGAGCTAGATGTAGTATGAACGCCTCCGATGTGTCAAGTCAGGCGGAATGGGTCGCCAAAAATGGTAGCTGGCGCGGTCAGAGTTGGTGGCTGGTCGAAGGCATCCATGCAGCAACCGGTGGCGAACCTCAAATCCATCCCCTGACGTTTTCGAATTTGCTGTAATCCTGTGCTGGACTTTATTTTGTGATGACTATATAACCCGCGATCCGATTTTTTTGCTGCAGCCGAATTCATAGTGAGTTCTGCGCTGATCCAGATTCCTCTAACAGAGTTGAGTGGGTTGGAGCGTCCGGCCCATGTTCTCCCGGCGGTTTTTTATCCATGGTCGATCGTAACCTCCTTCGTGAATTCTCCGTAGACGAACAGGAAATTGATGCTCTTTTCACCGAGTCCGAAGAACTCATTTACGAGCATGATGCTCAGACGTACAACATCAATCAATTGCTGAATGGTCGCGTCGTTCGTGTCGATGACGAAGAAGTCATCGTGGATATTGGGTACAAAAGTGAGGGAGTGGTTCAACGTGACGAATGGGGTGATGACGATGAACTGCCGGAACCAGGTTCCGAAATTGAAGTCCTTCTGGAAGAATTTGAAGACTCTATTGGTCTGATTTTGCTGTCGTGGCGCAAAGCACGACGCATCCGGCAGTGGGAAGACGTCATCTCCCGACACGCAGAAGGCGATATCGTTAAGGGGCCGGTCGAACGCAAGATCAAGGGGGGTCTGCTGGTTGACATCGGAGTGCATGTGTTCCTGCCTGCCAGTCAGGTGGACGTTCGGCGTCCGCAGGATATTGGCGATTACATTGGTCAGGAAGTCGAGTGCATGATTCTCAAGATCGACGAACAGCGGCGGAATATCGTTGTCTCGCGACGTCGACTGATCGAAGAAGCCCGGGAAAAGATGAAGAAGGCACTGCTGGAAACACTCCAGACCGGGGACCTTCGTAAAGGAACCGTAAAGAACATTGCCGATTTCGGTGCGTTCGTGGATCTCGGCGGCATCGACGGCCTGCTGCACATTACGGACATGAGTTGGGGGCGCATCAGTCATCCCACGGAAATGGTCAGGATCGACGACGAAGTCGAAGTCATGGTTCTTAACATTGACTACGAAAAAGAAAAGATCGCTCTGGGTCTCAAACAGAAGTCCGCCAGTCCGTGGGAGAACATTGAAGAGAAGTATCCTGTCCATTCAACGGCGAAAGGCGAAGTTGTCAACGTGCTGACATACGGTGCGTTCGTGAAAATGGAAGATGGTATCGAGGGTTTGGTGCATATCAGTGAGATGTCATGGACACGGCGCGTGAGTCACCCGAGCGAACTGGTGAGTATTGGTGACGAAGTCGATGTGATGGTGCTCGGCATCAACACACAAAAACAGGAAATCTCCTTGGGTATGAAGCAGACTCAGGACAACCCCTGGGACGATGTTTCGCAGAAATACCCTGTGGGTGACATCGTAAAGGGAACCGTCCGGAATCTGACGAACTACGGTGCGTTCGTGGAATTGGAAGAAGGCGTCGACGGACTGTTGCACATCAGCGATATGTCGTGGACGCGAAAGGTTTCTCATTCCAATGAGATGCTGAAGAAGGGTGACCCGATTGAATGTCAGATCCTGTCCGTGGACGAAGAACGTCGTCGCATCTCTTTAGGATTGAAACAGCTTGCGGAAGACCCGTGGGAGACGCGTATTCCTGAAAAATACACCCCGGGCAGTTCTATCAGCGGCAAAGTCACAAAAATCACCAATTTTGGGGTGTTCGTGGAGCTGGAAGACGAGTTGGAAGGTCTTCTGCACATTTCCGAGCTGGCGGATCACAAAGTGGAACATCCGGAGACTTTGGTAAATGTGGGTGAGGAGCTGGAAGTCCGAGTTCTGCGTGTTGACACGGCAGATCGCAAGATTGGTCTCAGCTGTCGTTCAATTGAAGAGATCCAGGCGCAACAGGTTGCTGCGGAAATAGAAGGAACTGGAACTGGTGACGGCGATGCAATAGCAGGAGATGTTGATTCATATACCCGCGAGGAACTCAAAGGCGGGATGGGGATCACCTCCGGCCCACTGTTCAGCTTTGGAGGCGCCGATGCTACTGCTCCGGAAGCCGCTACGGAATCTGAAGCAGAGGACGTGGACTCTGCTGAGAAATCATTGAAACCAGCCTCCACTGATCAGTCCTCAGGCAAAAAATTGCCATCTGTCGATGCCGCGGCTGAAGAACCCGCGGCTGAAGAACCCGCGGATGAAGAACCCGCGGATGAAGAACCCGCGGATGAAGAGCCCGCGGCTGAAGAACCCGCGGATGAAGAGCCCGCGGCTGAAGAACCCGCGGATGAAGAACCCGCGGATGAAGAGCCCGCGGCTGAAGAACCCGCGGATGAAGAGCCCGC
>CAUZPL010000016.1:0-91029 GCA_963581585.1 Planctomycetota bacterium | reverse complement strand
ACCTGTTGTTCTCACGGCGACTGTCACATCCTGTCGGTCAATGTTCCGATAACGGTCGGCAAGATTACCATTTATCCAGGCAATCTGCTGCACGGTGACTGCAACGGAGTCACAACCATTCCGGTAGATGTGGCCTCTGAGATTCCGCAGGCCTCCGAAGAATTTATGAAAGCAGAAGCTCACGTAATCAACTACGTCAAATCCGGAGTACCCACGGCAGCCGGATTGGCCGAAGCACGTGCAGCTATGTCGTCAGATGTGAAGACGCTGGCCGACCGACTGCGGCGAAGCTGAGTTGACTCATGGTGCGACTGGACCGAATCTACACTCGAGCAGGTGACGCCGGGCAGACATCACTCGGTGACGGCAGCCGCGTTCGCAAAACGGCACAGCGAATCGTTACCATGGGTGCGGTGGACGAGCTCAACTGTCATCTCGGAACAGCTGCCTCTCTGACGACCGATCACGATTTGCAGCAGCTGCTGAATCGAATTCAGCAGCTGCTGTTCGACCTGGGGGCAGACCTGTGCTGTCCGCTGACAGTCGACGGGTCAGCAGATCAGTGCCCGCGAATTGGAAGCCATCACTCACAGTGGCTGGAGTCTCTGATTGACGCTGCGACTGAACGCCTCGCTCCGCTGACCAGTTTCATTCTTCCTGGAGGACGACCGGCAGCAGCTGCGCTGCATCTGGCTCGTTCGGTTTGTCGTCGTTCGGAAGTGGAGTTTTTGCGACTCATTGAGTCAGGCGAGACGACGCGTGCAAACCCGGAAGTCGGTGTCTTTCTGAATCGTCTGTCTGATTTGTTATTTGTTTTGGCGAGACGTAAAAACGGGGACGGCACCGATGACATTCTTTGGATGCCGGGATCCACAACGACAGCGGAATAACACAATAGTCCCGTCATGATTAATGAACAGCAACAAGCCTTGACTCTGGTCACCCTGGCAGGTGAGTTCCAGAAAACTATGGCTCACGCCTGGATGGTGCGAACCTTCATCAAGCACAGTGACGAAGTCGAAGATTTTCCGGAGCTGATGGGAATCGTGCGAACTGTGTTTGACATGAGTCGGGCAATCGAGAATAAAGCTGACGACCCCGCCACCTATTTCCGGTTTGTCCGCAAGAAGATCGGCAGGCTTCGCAAAGCGGTCACCCAGTTCCGCGAAGATGCCTGGCGCTCATCAACTCACACCAACTTCCAGCAGGCGGTCATCTCCATCGAACACGCTACGGATAAGATGGAATCGATTCTGGAACAGGCCAGAGTGCTTGAAAGTTGATATCGGCCTGCAATGCACGGACCGCAGCAGATGAAAACCCAGAACAAGAAATTTACAGGCACTGATTCGACTGTTGGTTGGGGCGGAACCGGCCCCGTGACCGTATGCAAACCCGCGGCAGTTATGGTCGGTCTTTCCCTGATTATTCTTGCGACATCCGCTGCTCACGGACTGGATGATCCCGGCACGCTGCAGGATGGGCTGCTCCCGCAAAGCCAGGACCATTCTGACCCACCGGCGTCCTCGACTGACGAACTGGACGTATTGCATCAGCGTGTCGCCCGCCTCACGTCACAGATAGATCAAGCAGACGTTGATGAAGTGACGCGGCAGCAGATTCGAGGACTGTTGACTCAGGCCGGTGATGACCTTGACATTATCGACGAACTGAAAAAGCAGAGCACGGTACTTCAGGATGAACTCAATCAGCTGTCGGCACAGGTGGAACAACTCCAGCAGCTGCCAGTGCTCACTGACAGCAGGCTTGTTGAGTCAATGTCTGTTGTGGAACTCGAACAGGCCGTGGCCACTCTGGGATTAAGCCTGACGTCCGCAGAGCAGGAATTGGAACGCCAGCAACAGGAAGTGGACCTGTCTGCGGATCGGAAACGAATCCTTCAGGAAAAAATACTGGCTGCCGAACAGGTGGTTACTGCGTCGGACGATCAATTACGAACTCTTCCGGATCAATCAGTCAGGCTGCTGGATACCGCCCTGCGCGCCGCTGCAGAGGCAACACGCTTCAAAGCCATGGCAACTCACGAATTGACTCGGAGCTCTCTGGCGCGACTAAACACCGAAGTATCGCTGAATCTCCCCTCGATGCGGGTTTCGCATCAGCAGGAACTCATCAGGCTCTACCAGGGTCGACTCAAGGCACTAAAGAATCAACTCGATTCACTGCGAAAGCAACAGTCACGTCAGGAACTTGACAAAGCTCGCCGGGCAGAAGACCAGCTGGCAGCAATTGAAAATGCCGAGATCCGTGAGCTCGGTGAACTGCGAATTGAACTGGCCACAGCAAATGACCGTATCACTCAGCAGGATATTCCTCGCTGGCAGCAGATCCTCGAACGCCGGGAGGAAGAGCTGAAGAGACTCACAGAAGAAAGCGAAAAAATTCGGACTCGCGTCGAGAAGTTTGGGACAGACACAACACTTGGGCGTGAGTTACTGTATTTCGGATCTCAGCTGCCGTCTCTGAGCGAGATCCGTGCCGAGATTGACCGGATCGACGAACTCACTGCAGGATGGCGACAGCGCGAGATTGAATATGAGGACGCGAAACAACGCATTGAAGTCGACACTGTTAAGTTTCGTAGTTCAGCCAGCGAGGCAGAAGTCGAAGTTCTCGATCAAATTCCTCGCGTTTTGAATCAGCTGAACCAAAATGAAACTCAGTTATTCTCTTTGCTGGGAGACGTCAACGGTGCCGACCGCAACACCATCGTTTTCATCGAACGCTGGACAGAATTTTCCAGTGAGCACGCGCTTTGGCTGCGCAGTCACGATCCGGTCAGACGTAGGGATTTCATGGACGCTTTCCAGAGCCTGCAGGCGTATGGCCGTGGTCTCATGGAGAGTGTCAGTACCGTAGCGCGGGGCAGCGGCACATTGGTGTGGGTGCTGATTATCCCTGCCGGGCTGGCCATCGTCCTGCTGCTGGCCGTGCAGTCGCGCGCTAAAGATAGACTTATGCGCCGGGGTGAAGAAGCCGGCCGCAAAACCTGCATGAGTTTGCAGCCGACTGTGTTGGCATTGTTGCTGAGCATTGGGCTGGCCGCAGAGTGGCCCCTGTTTCTGATGCTGGTTGGTACGATACTTCATCGAATCACCGGCAGCATGGCTATGCCATTCGGGCAGTCACTGATCCAGATCGGCGGAATTGCGCTGTGGCTGAACTTCTTCCGACAGGTCCTGAGGCCCGGGGGACTTGCGTCCCGTCACCTGATGTGGAAGCCGGTGGTCTGTGATCACCTGCGTCGCTGGCTGCGACTGGTGTTTCTCCTACTTGCGCTGCCCATGTTTTTGTTTTTTCTGGCTCGGAATATCCCTGACCAGACCGATATACCGGAGCGAGTACTGTTCCTGATGTTGCTCGCATGCAGTACGGGGCTCCTGTGTCGGTTATTCTTTCCGGTGGGTGGACCTTTCGTACTGGCACTCGTCCGCCGGTCCGGTTTTCTGTATGTGGCGCGCTATGTCTGGATTCCGGCTGTCGTGACGATTCCATTGATTCTTGCGGTGTGTTCTGCAATCGGATTTCATCATACGGCGCTGTCCCTCTGGGATCGCCTTGGATGGTCGGTGGTGACAGGAACCGGGGTGATTCTCGCTTGGTCGCTGGTGCTGCGCTGGCTGCAGATGATTCATCGCTCTATGCGACTGGAGTTGGCGCGAGAGCGGGCGAAAAAACGGGATCAGTCAGATGATGCCACAGACAGTCCGCTGCCGCAGCAGGCGGCCACAGACGACTCCGAGATACTGGTCTTCGGAACGCAGGCACGACAACTCATCCGCAATGCCGCCGTTCTCGTGATGATTGGCTGCGCCTGGGCCATTTGGTTCGACATTCTGCCCGCGCTGCGGGTTGTGGATCGCTACGAACTTTGGACGATTCAGGAATGGGTCTCGGTCACGCAGACTCTGGAGTCCGGAGAACAGGCCACGAGACAGAATTGGGATACTAGAGCCATCACGATTGGCAGCCTGCTGGTAGTAGCGTTTGCATCATTCGCGACGTTGGTCGGAGTTCGACAGCTGCCCGGCCTTGTCGGCGTAATACTGCTGCAAAAGTCGAGTTTTGACAGCGGTGTGCGCTACACAATTACGACTGTCATTCGGTACATGGTACTGATTGCCGGAACCACGTTTGTTTGTCGTTCCCTGGGGTTGCGCTGGTCGCAGGTCCAGTGGCTTGTGGCGGGACTGTCCGTTGGTCTGGGTTTTGGATTGCAGGAAGTCTTTGCCAACTTTGTATCCGGCATCATCATCCTCTTGGAACGTCCGCTTCGGATTGGGGACGTTGTGACTATCGATGGTGTGAGTGGAGTGGTTTCGAAGATCCAGATTCGTGCCACGTCGATCACGGATTGGGATCGCAGGGAATATATCGTTCCCAACCGCGAACTGGTCAACGGAAAATTGCTCAACTGGACACTCAGTGATTCCACGAACCGTATTCTGATTTCGGTCGGTATTGGATATTCGTCTGACCCGGACCAAGCCCGATCCATCATGCTGCAAATTGCAGAACAGCATCCGAACGTACTCGATGACCCAAGCCCGGTTGCCACCTTCGAGAATTTTGGTGACAGCTCGCTTAATCTGGTCCTCCGGGCATACCTGCCGGATATGGAAAACCGGCTCCACACAATCACGGAACTGCATACTCAAATTCACCGCTCATTCGCAGAAGAAGGGATCAACATCCCGTTCCCGCAGCGCGAAGTCCGTGTGCTGTGAGTGACGTGTCCGGTCCTGTGCTGTACATCACGGCTTTGTCAACAGTGAGTGGTGAACGTTAGTGCGAACGACTCGAGCCTGTCACAGTTTGATGGCTGAAACTCAATCGTTCGACCGTCTGCCGGCGCGGTCATTCCACAGAACCACGAGGGGGGGGGAATGATGCAGACTCTGAATTCGTTCTTCCCATCACGCTGTCTTCATGCCACAATCACGTGTGACGAACAGGACAGCCAGATGATGAGAATTTAGGTAATATTCGCGATGATAGTGGGTCTGGAAGATTGTTTTAGCATTCAGTGGAAGTGATGCAGAGTCGGAATAAACCAACTCGATATGGGTTGTGGAGCCGTTCTGAACCATTGAATATGGCGAATTCGGGTCAGAACGAATCGGTCGAGTACGGCTGACCCAAAAAATATCCATCCTTCTCCTGGATGCAGGAGAATGGGAGCATTTCATCCATGGCGGGAACTCTGCGCCTGATTCTGGCTCTGCACAATCACCAGCCAGTCGGTAATTTCGACGAGATATTCGAACAGGTGTATCTGGACAGTTATTGGCCCTTCCTGACGCTGGTTTCTGAATTTCCGGAGATCCCGTTTGCGCTGCACACCTCGGGAAGTCTGCTGGAATGGCTCGAACGGCAGCATCCTGAATATATCGATCTGCTTCGCTCACTGGTGGAACGTGGACAGACTGAAATCATCGGTGGTGCATTCTATGAGCCGATTCTCGCCAATATTCCACGTCGTGATCGACTCGGTCAGATTCAGTCCTTCACACAGTATCTGCAAAAACTATTAGGCACGTCAGTCCGCGGGATGTGGATGCCTGAACGCGTGTGGGAACAGACGTTTGCCGGAGACCTCACCACCGCAGGAATTCAATATACCATTCTGGACGATCATCATTTCCTCAGTGCCGGAATGAGTCAGGATCAGCTGTACGGCTACCGCGTCACTGAAGATGAAGGAAGATTACTGGCGGTTCTGCCAGGCAGCGAACGTCTAAGATATCTCATTCCCTTCCGCGATCCGGAAGAAACTGTGGAGTATCTGAGGGAGATCGCAGATTGCCATGATGACGCTGTCGTCTTGTTCGGTGATGACGGAGAAAAATTTGGCGCGTGGCCGGAAACTCATAAACATGTTTATGGTGACGGCTGGCTGCGTCGTTTTCTGAAGGCTCTGAGCGAAAACAGCAGCTGGCTGAAAGTGACTACGCCGGGTGAAGTACTTGATCATGTCAGGCCACTGGGACTGTTTTACGTTCCGGATGCCAGCTACCGTGAAATGACCGAATGGGTGCTGGACTGCTCGACTCAGCAGGAATTGCAGGATCTGCGCAACATGGCCGGTGACGCTGACAGCAGGCGTATGCTGCAGTTTGTTCGTGGTGGCTCTTGGCGCAATTTCCGAGTGAAGTATCCGGAAAGTAACGAAATGTACGTGCGTATGCTGGAGATCAGCATGCGGCTGGCACTTGCGGAGCGGAATTCTCCCTGTGACGCGGGGCAACTGGCACAGATTCGTCAGCATTTGTACCGAAGCCAGTGCAACTGCAGTTACTGGCACGGTGCGTTTGGTGGACTGTATCTGCCGCACCTTCGCAACGCGGTCTACGCAAATTTAATTGAGGCCGACAATCAACTCGAACGGCTGACGCGTAAATCAGACAGATGGGTGGATGTATCCACGGGTGATTATAATCTGGACACTCAGAATGAAGTGCGTCTGAGTAACCAGCGGATGGTGGCGTACTTCAGTCCGTCTGTCGGTGGACATCTGTATGAATGGGATGTGCGCAGTTGTCGAGTGAACTTGCTGGCGACACTCAACCGGCGACCCGAACCCTATCACCAGACGGTACTGCAGCATGCCGACCGACTCCGCAATAGCGATGGCCAGGAAGAGTCCGCAGTTGCCAGCATTCATGACATTGTCCGCTTCAAACAGCCGGGTCTCGACCGCAAACTTGTCTACGACAACTGGCCTCACAAGAGTCTGGTGGATCATTTTCTGCAGCCGGATATTTCCAGCGAAGTGTTTTCCAGGGGCGACGGGGTGTTGTCTGCCTTCTCCACAGCACCCTACGAGGCAGCTGTGAAGAACAAAGATGATGAAGTCCATCTGGAAATGTCGTGTCGTGGCAAAATCAGCGTGCATGAGGTCACCGTTTCCAAAGTTGTGATCATGTCGCAACGGAATCCAGGCGAGTTGCTTGTCCGGTATCGGCTGGACGATCTCCCGCAATGCGTCCCATTACATTTTGCCGTCGAATTCAATTTTGCCACCATGCCCGGCGGTGCCTCAGACCGTTACTTTTACGGCGCCAGTGGTGAACAGTTGGGTACGCTTGACGTCTGCATCGACCTGCCGAAGTCATCACGGCTGGGCCTGGTGGATGAATGGCAGGGCTTGGATCTTGCCGTGGACTGGACACAGACCGGTGGAGTTTGGGCATTTCCCATTGAGACAATCAGCCAGTCTGAATCCGGTTTCGAGCTGGTGCATCAAAGCGTCGCAGTGGTACCTCACTGGAATTTTGTCGCCCCGGCGACGGGCCCCTGGACGGCTGACCTGCGGCTGACAGTCAATACGTCGCTTGCCCAGGCGCGACAGCTGGCTGACATCGGACAGCAGCGTAACGCCGAGACTGACGAACAGACACCAGTTGCCGAAACAGTCGACTGATCTTCGAGGCGCCCGCTGAGTCAGGATCGAACACAGACGCAGATTGCTGACAGCCCGGTCCTTGCAAACTGGCTGCCAACAGACCGCTTATGGTGGAACTAGTGGAAACTCAGTGCTTGAATTATGCTGGACCGCCCATCGTGTCAACGCCTTCAGTAGCAGCCGGTCATGCTGAGGATCCGTACAGACATACGATTCACGCGAAACTCATATTTCGTCCACGACCCTCCGGTTTTTCTGCGATTCCCGCTGTCCGGACCAGAGAGCTTCACGAATCAAAGTCTAATGATAACTGACAGCTCACATGGTCCGGAGGTTGTCGCCGGGGCAAGGCTGTTTAGGATTCATACGGCAGAAGACTCTTTTGACGCAGAAGATGAATGATCTGTGGTCGTTCAGAGATATGCGTTGGACAGCGCCACTTGGGCACAAATGGCGACAACATGGAATCAGGAGCCGTGAGAGAGTGTGTGTTTCCCCTGAAATATTCGCTCGCCCGCTCTTCGAGCTCTTATTCGTGAGAAAGCGGTGGTGTCCCATTAGGATGTCAGCCCCCCCGTATACGGTCCGCATTGAATCAAAGGAATTGCTGTGACGGCATCTGTGAAAGCAGAAATCGAGACTCTGCGCCGTGAGCTGGAGCGGCATAACCGTCTGTACTACGTTGAGGCGGCACCTGAAATTCCGGACGGAGAATTTGACCTGCTGTTACGCCGACTGCGGAAACTGGAAGCCGAGTATCCACAGTGCGACTCAGACGACAGTCCGTCACGGAAAGTTGGCGGAGCAGCAATCGAAGGATTTGAATCCGTTGATCATCGTGTTCCCATGCTGTCCATCGAGAATCTGTTCGATGAGCAGGACGTGATCAACTGGGACAGGAATCTCAGAGACCTCCTGGAAGAAGAATCACCTGACTATAGCGTCGAGTATAAAATCGATGGTGTTGCCCTGGGACTTATCTACGAACACGGTCGACTCGTGCGCGGGGTGACTCGCGGGAACGGCATGACCGGTGACGATATCACATCGAATGCGCGTATTGTCGAGGGAGTGCCGTTGCGGCTGAACATCAAAGATCCGCCCCCGGTTCTGGAAGTTCGGGGTGAAGTCATGATTCATGGGAACGTCTTCGCCGCCTTTCAGGCCGGCCAGATCGAACGGGGCGAAGAACCTCTCCGAAATCCACGCAATGCCGCAGCCGGTGCACTGAAACTTCTGGATCCAGCGGTTGCAAGGCAACGACGTCTTCAATTTGTGGCTCACGGAGTGGGATATTGTGAAGGAATTCACTGGGCCAGCTACCTGGAGTTTCTGCAGTCGGTTCGGCAGATGGGGCTGCCGGTCACGCCGGGGGTGATTCAGGCCAATGGGTGTGAACAGCTGCTCCACGCGGTCGCTCGATTGATCGAAGGTGTCCCCGAACTGCCATTCGAAGTCGATGGCATCGTCATCAAACTCAATCGACTGTCCCAGAGGGACGAGCTCGGAGCAACATCGAAATTCCCACGCTGGGTCAAAGCTTACAAGTGGGAACGCTATGAGGCTGAAACATCAGTCACCAACATTTTGATTCAGGTTGGCAGGACAGGGACACTCACCCCGGTGGCAGATCTGGAGCCTGTTGAGATTGACGGCACGATTGTATCACGAGCCTGCCTGCATAATCGTGATGAACTGGATCGACTGGGAGTTATGATCGGCGACCGCGTACTGGTCGAAAAAGCTGGCAGGATTATCCCTCATGTTCTGCGAATCAATGCGGCAGTGCGAAGCGGTAACGAACGACCGTTTGCCTTTCCGGATCGATGCCCCGAATGCAGTACGGCGGTGCAGCAGGAAAAGGGCGGAGTGTACATCCGCTGCCCGAATCCTCAGTGTCCGGCTCAGCTCCGTGAGACGTTGGTCTTCTTTGCCTCACGATCGGCCATGGATGTCGATGGGCTCGGTGAGAAGCTTGTCGAACAGCTCCTGGGGGCAAAACTGATTGACGGTATTCCATCGCTTTATCGACTGGATGTCAGGCAGGAAGAGCTACTTGGTTTGGAGCGGATGGGACAAAAGTCCGTGGATCGATTGCTCATGGGGCTCAACGGTTCGCGGTCACGACCACTCTGGCGGCTGTTGACAGGACTTAATATTCGACATGTGGGTCAGAATAACGCCCAGATCCTCGAATCTGCATTTGGCACCATTGATGCAATCACCGACCAAACAGCGGACTCGCTCGCTGCTGTCGATGAGATTGGTCCGATCATCGCTGAATCTGTCCATGCATTCTTCGCCTCTGAGTACGGCCGGAAGCTGGTCGCGGAACTGCGGGAGCTTGGGCTGAATCTGGGGAGCGCCCCCAGTAATTCAGCAGCCGATGCGTCCAAACAGCTCCTCGGTGGCAAGACGGTCGTGATCACCGGCACGTTGTCGCAAATGTCGCGGGGCGAAGCCAAACAGCTGGTCCAGGATCATGGGGGAAAGGCATCAGGGAGCGTGTCCCGGAAGACCGACATTGTCGTCGCGGGAGAAAAAGCGGGGAGTAAGCTGCTGAAAGCTCAGAAACTGGGAATCGAAGTGCTGACAGAACAGGAACTGCTTTCACGTCTCGGTATCGCAAATTAAATTCAGCGGACATTGCAGAATCCGAAATGGTGTCAGCCGTCCACGCCGCTGGTTGCGGTTACAATTTCGTATGAGCCTCCATTTGCTGAGTCTGTCCATGTGACGGTGACCAAGTGTCAGTTGCAACTCTCCTTGTCGTTCATGGTCCCAATCGGGGGACACGTTATTCAGTCCGGCTGGATGGCAGCGAAACGACGATTGGCCGCAGTGTTGGCTGTGATATTCGACTGGACGACAGCGAAGTATCTCGACGCCACGTCGTCATCCGGTTTGATAGTGATGGTTTTTCGGCTCAGGATCTTAAGAGTGCCAATGGGACACGACTCAATGGTCGGTTCATTGAAACCTCTCCACTCAAACATGGGGACGGGGTCCGCGTTGGGGCGTCATTACTGAGTTTTCAGCTGACCGATGTTTCCATCGGAACGGCGGAGTCCGCCAAACACGTTCAATTGATTGACGACACGGCGGCACAGGAACAATCGGCCATTGTCAGGACCGTGGCCGTACCTCCTGCATCGGCACTGACGGTCCGTCACACGGAACTCCAGGACGCAAGGCTGCTGTATCGGGTGGCTGAAGAGTTGGTTCGCCCAACTCACACTCAGGAAACGCTCCTGAATAAAATCCTGCAGCTGGTATTATCAGCAATCGGCGCGGACCGGGGCTGTTTTCTTTTGAATGGTGCATCGGGCGAACTGAAGCCTGCTGTGTTTCAACAGCGTCTGGATGACGGCAGTGGTTTCAGTCCAATTAACGTGTCCCGTTCAATCGCCAGCTACGTTCTTGAAAAGGGACAGGCGGTGCGGACATCAGATGCAGCGAAGGACACTCGATTCGGTGGCCCGAGTATCGCATCGAGCGGCGTGCGTGAAGTGATTTGCGCACCGATGCGAGGACACGAAGAGCTACTGGGTGTGCTGTATGTCGATACGATGACCAGTGATCTGGTCCCCGGGTTCGCAACAGTGAGTCGGCTGACGGATGAACATCTCATGGCCGTGCTGGCGGTGGCTCGTCAGTCCGCCCTGGCGGTGGAGGCACGCCGGTTTCAGGATGCCTTTCTAAAGGCGGAACGGTTTGCCGCCATGGGCCAGACCGTGGCTGTATTGAGCCACCACATAAAGAATATTCTGCAGGGCATGAAAGGCGGTGGATTCCTGATTGCAAGGGGATTGGAAGAAAACAACAAAGAGATGACACTGGACGGCTGGTCAGTCGTTGAACGCAACCAGTCACGAATTTATGAACTGGTAACTGATATGCTGTCCTTTAGCCGTGAGCGGATACCACACCTGAAAGCAGCGAGTCTGAATGCGGTATGTACTGAAGTCAGTGACCTGTCTGTGTTACGGGCTCAGGAATCGAATGTTGAATTCGTCTTTCAGCCGGACAGCACCGTGCCGACGGCAGCTTTTGACCCGGAAAGTATTCATCGCGCCGTTTTGAATATCGTCAGCAACGCAATTGACGCGGTTCATCAGACGGAAGGTGGAGCGATTGTACTGCAGACGGGGTACGACCATGATCAGGAAATGATGCTGGTGGCCGTCAGTGATAATGGCCCAGGAATTCCGGATGATCAAACCGATTCGGTGTTTAATGTATTTGAGTCATCCAAAGGTTCACGCGGTACCGGGATCGGGCTGCCAGTGAGTCTCAAGATCATTCGTGAACACGGTGGCAGAATTCGCATTGACACTGAACCAGGTCGTGGTACTCGTTTTGTTCTCAACTGGCCGCGTGGGAGCCCGGAGGGACTAGAAGCACCCTGATAAAAAACCTGTGCCAACCGGCTGCATCAGCAATCCACTCCAGCTGACAGCTTGTCGTCTACGTTTACCCGTCTTACCTCTGACAACCTCACGGATCAGTCATGCGCATCGTTGTACTTGATGGATTTGCACTCAACCCAGGTGATCTAAGCTGGAATAATCTTGAACAGCTGGGCGAGGTCAACCTTTACGATCGGTCCACTCCGGAAGAGCTTCCGGAGCGGGCTGCCCGTGCCGACGCAGTTCTGGTCAATAAGATTGTACTGTCGGCCGAAATCATCCAGGCGTTGACGGACCTAAAGTACATCGGTGTGATGGCGACCGGTTTCAATATTGTCGATGTCGACACTGCCACTCAACGAGGGATTCCGGTGTGCAACGTACCGACGTACGGAACACGGTCCGTGGCTCAAATGGCGTTTGCTCACATTCTGGAATTCACACAGAACGTCGGACACCATAGTTCTACGGTTCGTGACCAGGGACGCTGGTCGTCGAGTCCGGACTTCTGTTACTGGGATTTTCCGCTGGTGGAATTAGAAGGGCAGACGATGGGCATTGTGGGGATGGGACGCATCGGCATTACGACAGCCCAACTGGCACTGGCCTTTGGAATGAAGGTGCTTGCCTCTGATCCATTGGTGAGGGATGCATCTAACGGTATCAAAATGGTGGGACTGGATGAGCTGTTTGAGCAGAGTGACGTGATCAGTCTGCATTGTCCGCTGACACCCGAGAGTAAGCACCTGGTCAACGCGCAACGGTTGTCGGTCATGAAACCAACAGCATTTCTGGTGAACACGTCCCGTGGGCCGCTCGTCGATGAGGAAGCACTGGCCATAGCACTCAACAGCGGACAGATTGCCGGAGCCGGCCTGGATGTGCTGGAAGTGGAGCCCCCACCGAGAGAGCATCCGCTGTATACAGCAAAAAACTGTCGCATCACGCCACACATCGCCTGGGCCACACAGGCGGCTCGCGGGCGTCTGTTGAAGACAGCAGTCGACAACTTGGCAGCATTCCAGCAGGGTCGGCTGCAAAACGTGGTCAACTGTGTGGACACCGTCTAAGTATCGCAATGGATTGCTGCACTTCCGGTGAACGTCTGTCTTCTGTTCGTCGTCGTATGATCTCCGCCTGTCATGCCAACCACGTGTGCTTGCTGTCGGCGTCGAACGTATCAGTTGTGTTGGTGTTGATGGTAAACGGTTTTTGTGCCGTTGCCCGAAACACAAGTCCGACCTGTGGTCCATCGAGGACGGACCGGAGCAGCAGTCACAGACCTCATGCGCAGTGACCTGCTGCAATTTCGTCAATCATGGTCATGACATCAACACGTCGTCGGCCGTCGTTCGTTCTACCGAATCTGTGCTGGTAACCGGTTGTCCAAAAATCCAACCGTGCCGGCTCGAGCGGCTGACAGTCGTGTACGTTCGACACTCGACTCCGCAACAAGTCATCGAGAGTCGACAGCTCGACAGTATGGTGTGCGCAGCCACAGTAGCCCAGTACCGCTCGCCGGGTGATCAAGTGCCTGTCATCAACGAAGATCGGGCACAGAACGGACAAAAGGAGTCACGCTTCCGACGATGCAGACAGCGTCGAGGGAATAACCAGCTGTAACTTAATCCATGAAGATGCGCTGATAGTCCTGGAAAACCACGTCCAGCAGGTCACGTGCTGCTTCCGTTGCTCGATAGCGGACAAAGCCTTCACCTTCATCGGATTCCGATTCAACCAGCTGAATGTTGTCATCTTGACTGTACATCCATGCGTCCTCCTGAAGATGACCAATGATCTGATGCAGGGCGTCTTCATCGGACGGAATGAAAACTTCGCCATCCAGAAACAACTGATAAGCGTATTCTTCCAGCTTCGGCCAGGTCATCCCGTCGGACGAACCTCGATAATACGGTTCCAGTACGGACGTCGCGGAAGGTTTCACATTCGGATTGTGAAGCATGTCAATGGCGTTCCACGGACAAATCGTCAGCTGATAATAGTCACTGCTGTCGTTGGGCGATCGATAGCACATCTGGCAGCCAATGCAGCGGCTGGTGTCGATCTGATGGTAACTTTCCGAAGGAACGGGACTCACCACTTCATAGATGCAGTCAACCGGACAAACCGACGCACACGAATTACAGGAAGTGCAGCTGTCCTTGTTAATCACGTTCAGATACCGAGTTTCCTTCTTGCGATCCGACTTGCGAATCCTGAAGTACTCAGTCATTGAAATTGTCATCAGTTCACCTGCTTCACATCGCTTGCGGAGGTCACCAGTCGATGATCGGACGTCAACTGTCGATTCAAGGCACCGTTGTACCAGTGATTCTATGGTTATTTCATTATCGGTGCTCGACCTCCGACACGTGCATCGGTGCCGAAGAATAGCCCGAATTCCGGAGTGCGGCCATGATGGCCCTGCCGGCCGACCGGCGTTTTTTCCATTCAAACGGTGATTCCCGGCTGTGAGAAGCGGAAATTGTCAGACTGACGGATACGGTAGAAGCTCACCCGCCGATGTCAGCACGATGTTTTCAGGCAGCAGGACACAACTGAGATCGCCTTCCAAACCGCCGGTCGTGTCAGTTCCGATGATCTGCTGTCCAAAATAAACCTCCGTCAATGGCACGTGGCCCTGGACAACAGTCACCGGGCATCCGTGCGGCACAGGGCCCCGAATGAACGTTTTACTGAACAGCCAAGGAGGCTGGCCCAGCGAATAGTCCGGTTGCCGCAGGATTTGTAGCTGCAAATCGAACGGCAGATTCGGATCCAGTCCAGCGTGCACAAACAGATAAAACGGATGTTCGACGCGCCACGGAAGATCACTCAACAGAGCCGCATGTTCCATCGGTAATGCCTCTCGTAAGGCGCTGACGTCAGGGAATTCGATACCATAGGAATCGAAAGTAGGGTCAGCAGAGTACATCTGCAGCCAGTTGGTCTGCCAGTCCATGTACGGGGGAGTCTCAATCAGTCCCAACGATGCGGCCATTGCCAGTTCGTGATTTCCGCAAATCCAGGTGACCTTGTCATGCTGCCTGTACAGGTCGCAATACAAATCAAGTACACCTTTGCTGTCCGGACCACGATCGACCAGATCACCAATGAAGACAATCCAGCGACGGTGAATGTCGGGTGTACGTTCGAGCTTGCGAATGATTCGGTGCAACTGTTCTGCCTGCCCGTGCACATCGCCTATCACCGCAACCGGTCCCTCGATACTGGTGTCCGGAGGTTTGGAAGACATCAATCCCTGTCCTGCGGTTCCATGCGGAACCATTCTATTCTGGACGTGACCATCAGTTGCTGAAGAGGTATTACGCTGATTCGAGTGTATAGGTGTCGCCTGGCGACAGAACCACAGGTCGGGCTGACGTCCTGGATTTCACCTGCTGCTGCCACTCATCGGTATCCTGCTCAATCAACGGCCACGTATTAAAGTGAGCCGGAATCACGATAGCCGGCCTGAGATAGCCAGTCGCCTTGACAGAGTCGTCCGGGCCCATGGTGAAGTTGTCACCGATAGGCAGAATGGCGACCTGGATACCTTCGTCACCGATCAGCTGCATGTCTGAAAACAAGCCCGTATCTCCGGCATGATAGATGTTGCCGTCGCCGGTTTTCAGGATAATTCCAGCCGGACTGCCGCCGTTACTGCCGTCGGGAAGAATCGAACCATGGTGTGCGATCGTGAGTTTTACAGTGCCGAATTCAAAAGAATGCTGTCCACCGATGTGCATCGGGTGGGCATTCTCGATTCCACGTGCCTGAAACCATGTCACGATTTCATAGTTCGCAACTACAACCGCACCAGTACGCCTGGCGATTGCTTCCACATCTGCCACATGGTCTTCGTGGCCGTGAGTGACCAGGATCGCATCGGCGTCGAGATTGTCTGCGGTTGTCAGGGCGCTCGGATTATCAGTAACGAATGGATCGATCAGGATCGAATGGCTGCCCGTCCAAATCTGAAATGATGCATGTCCGAGGAATTTAATTTCTGTTGTCATAAAGGAGACTCATACGAATCTTGATAAGAATACGAGACCGGCCGATTGCGGAGTCTCGCTGTACGTTAACACAGCACGGCAGAGGACTCCGTCAGTCATCAGCTACTACTCAGAATCGCAGTCATATTGCGCTTATAAGCTTCCACACCGGGTTGCCCGTACGGGTTGACACCGATCAGTTGGCCTTCCGCAACAGTAGAGAGCATAAAGAGCTGAAACAACTGACCAATCGAATGCTCGTCAATACATTCCAGCCGGAAATCCGCTGTCGGTCGACGATCTTCAGCATACGCCTGATTGGTCCCGCCAATCGCCGCATCCCGTACGGTGCGAATACAGATGTCTCGATACTGGTTCAGTTGGTCAAAATCATCGTCCCTGGCTGGAATTCCGAGGTGGTCATGACGGGACCGGCCTGGCAACAGGTTTGTGATCAGTTTGTCCCGGCGCCCCTGCTGATGCTGTTGCCCTCGACTGTGCAGATCTCGTGTGTTGACGCAGGTGATAGGAGTCGCGCCTTTCTCCTGTTTGCCGAGACTCTCTGAAAGCAGCTGATCGTACCACAGACCCATGGCTTCCAAACGGCTCCCCCAGGTTGAAAGCACACGAGTTGTCATGCCGTAGTCAACTTCCATCAGGTGCACCACGGCAGTGGAGTCGAGAACCACATTGCTGCCGTATTTGGCTGTTCGAAAGTGCTCCGTCATGTCGGCGGCGCCCTGCAACAGACGACGGATGTTGATACCGGCCACAGCTGCTGGCAGCAGTCCCACCGGTGTCAACACCGAGAAACGCCCCCCAACACCGTCCGGGATCGAAAACACGTTCTTAAATGCGGCTGAGTTCGCCAGGTCCCGAAGCCGCCCGGTGTTACCTGTTACGGGAACGATCAAGTCCTGGACGGCGTCAGAAAATCTTCGTTCCACGAAACCCCGGAAGTTACGGAATGCCACGGCTGTTTCGAGGGTCCCTCCGGATTTGCTGATCACGATGATTGAAGTTCGCCCGTCCGGACTGTCAGCAGACGCCTGATTCGCGCGTCGATTCAGCAGGTTCAGCAGACCTGACTGATGATCCGAATCAACATTCCAGCCTTCAAAGTAGATTCGGGGGATACCATGACGATCCTGTCGATTCAGTTCGTTATGAAACGGACTGCACAGGGCTTCAAACATCGCACGCATACCCATATAGGAACCGCCGATTCCCAGGACTACCGCTGAATCTGAGACTTGGCGCAGCCGCGCCGCACATCGCTCAATCTCTGCGATCAGACTTTCGGGTCCGTTTTGCTCCGCATCCCGCAACAGGTCTGCCGGCCAGGTCACGAATCCAGCGTCAAGTGGCTGTTTTTCGACCGGCACCACGCCGCGTTTGAACAATTCAACATCCGCCAAAACTTCACTACGTGCAGCCTCAAGCGCATCCGCCAAATCCACGAACCGGTTGTCGGGTTGAGTCGCCAAGGCAGCAGACGGGTCGTAGCTGATGAGAGCTGTCAACGGAGTCCCTTCGTAAAATCCCGATGCAGTGGACTGTTAATGACTGGCAGACGCCGCATCACCGGACCACTGTCGAAGCAATTGAATCAGTGTCCTGACCATTGCACCGGTCCCTCCGGAGTCCCGCCAGTCGGCGGAGTTGTCTGCCCAGGAGGGACCTGCAATATCCAGGTGAACCCACGGTGTAGTACCCACGAACTTGCGTAAAAAACACGCAGCGGTCACCGCACCACCCCAACGGGGCCCGATATTCCGGCAATCCGCGACATCACTTTTCAGCAATTCGTCAAAATGAGCATGCATCGGCATCGGCCAGATATATTCACCTGTCTCCGCAGCTGCCCGCTGAATGCGTGCGGACAGGTCGTCGCATCCACTGAACAGTCCGGTGATTTCTTCACCGAGCGCGACCACGCAGGCTCCGGTGAGTGTTGCCAGGTCAATGAGATATGTGGCGCCGTTGCCGATGGCGTAGTCAAGCACATCGGCCAGCACCAGGCGACCCTCCGCATCCGTATTCTGAACCTCTATGGTGGTGCCACTGCGGGCGGTAATCACGTCCCCTGGTCGACACGATCGACCGCTGATCATATTCTCCACCAGCCCGAGCCATGCCGTGACGTTCAAAGGAACCCGTAGTTTCGCGGCGGCACTCACCACGGCCATGGCCGTGGCCGCACCTGCCATGTCTGATTTCATGGCAATCATGGAGTCCGTGGGTTTGATTGACAGTCCGCCGCTGTCGAACGTCACTCCCTTTCCTGCCAAAGCGATTTCATCTGGGCTTTCCGGATTTCCTCGCCATGACAGAGCCACCAGTGAAGGGGGCAGATCACTGCCCCGGGCCACAGCCAGCATTGCGTTCATGTTTTCCCGGGCAAGTGCCTTCTCATCCAGTACCCGAATTTCAAGGTCGCACTCCGCGGCCAGTTCACGGGCTTCCACAACTATCTGGTCGGGTGTCATCTGAGCAGCTGAACGATTGATCATGTTCCGAACTGCAGCAACAGCGCTTCCAATGACTTCGCCGGTCTCAATTCGTGCATTGGTATCTGACGGTGTGTCTTTGATCACAATGTTCACTGTCGAGAAATCGAACCGAGTCCGTTTCTGCTTATGGACCCCTGCATCCACCGCAGCCAAGGTGGCGGAGTCGGCAGCGAGTTCGATCAATTCAGACGTGGTTCTGTTTCGACCGGCCTCATCGGCGAATAAGACCCCTATTCGGAGGTCCTGCTGCTGATTGATACGTCGGAACGCAGTAAGCAGGGAACGCCGCATTCGCTCGGGAGTGAGTGCGTCAGGTTCACCGCAACCTGCCAGTAAAAGGTTGACTGGAGAGATGTCCGTCAATTGGCGAAGCGCCAGAGTCTGGCCATAGTCACCTGCAAACTCCAGTCGCTCCCAGATATTATGGAGCTTTCTCCCGAGACGCTCATCAAATCCCTTCAAATGAGCAGGTGGTGATTCACCTCCTGCACAAACGATTACCAGCCAGTCGACATTGAGTGACGCAGGGGAATCTGTTGTGACGCGAATCATCAGTCGCCACCGTCTGTCAAGGTTGGTTGGCTCCCCCCCTCATTCCCGATATCGGACCCGCGACTGATCTTCTTCCGTGGGTTCCGGCGGCGGCGGCGTTTGCGGGTGCCGGATTTCGCACCTTCATTATCACGCGCACCAGACGCGTTGTCGGTATAGCCATCAGCGTCAGGATCTGCCTCCGACTGTGCCGTCCGCGATGTGACTTCGCCGCCCGTTAACATAGCATCGGACGGTGTTTCCCTCGGCGGGTGATCGGTTTCCTGACCATCGACAAGTTGACCGGCGCTGGTACCGGATGTGCGAGTGTGTGTGGAACGGCTTCCTGTGCGCGGTCTGCGACCTTGTCTGCTTTTTTTCGGTATCTGTTCCCCGATTTGGCTGTCAGGCGGCTGAGAGCTCTCCCTGGTCACCGCGCTTTTGTCCAGTGTTCCGGCCGCTCTCTCTGACTCTGCGATGTCAAGTCCATCACCAAACGCCTGCTCTTCTGGTTCCGACCCGGCTTCAACAACAGTATCGCGCAGGTGTCTGCCCGGACGAACGCGGCGACCTGTTTTCAGGGCCGGTACGACCAGTGAACTGATGTCCGGCAAAGGAAGGTCTGTTCCGTCATCGTCATCTTGCTGGAACTCTGGAGTCATATACGTGACGAATTCTGACACATCTGCGGGAGGCAGCGCGTCTGCATCGGAATACTTCATTTGTGCCTGATTACTGCAGTCACAGGTGCGACTGGTCACCTCGCCACCGGTCCGCACAATGCATCCACACGCCGGGCATTCCCAAACTCGCAGTACTTTGAGATCGTGATGAAAAGAAGGGCCTTTGATGTTGAGTCTCGCGAAAAAAATCCTGAAACGAATTAAACCAACTTGCTCAGGCGCTGCGCCTGAGCATTTCGGAAAATTACCTTGATCACCGATTGAACTCCAACCACTCAGCAGGGTCGCCTGCTGTCAATCGACCAGACAGAAGATTATCGATCCTCCACCGCAGCGGCAACGGACTGCAGAAAGACGGTCAATTCCTCAAGAACCTCCGGTCCGGCGGCACCAACAATATTATTATGACCGACATTCGCCAACGAGACCCAGCGTTTCATGATTCCGTTTGCCGCCATGTCAGGAGCAGCTTCGAACAGTCGCCGTCCAAAACTCTGATCCACAACCTGATCTGCGTCGCCGTGCAACTGGATCATCGGACAAGTCACGTCAACAATCCTGTCAGCCGAGGGATATCTATCCAGCAGAACTGTTCTCACCGGCAACCAGGGATACCACCAGGCCGCAACATCCACCATCGACGAGAATGTGGCCACAGTAATCAGGCCTGCTGGCGCGGTGTTTGCCTGGGACTGAACTGACGTAACATGCACCGCCACGGCCCCGCCCAGCGAGATTCCCATCACGAACATGTTGTCCGGAGGGCAATTGAGTTGCTGAACAACGTAATCCCAAGCGGCCAGTGAATCATCTTCGATCGCTGCCTGCGACGGAGTTCCGGTCGAATCACCGTAACCCTGATAGTCAATCGCCAAAACATCACAGCCGGATTTGAGAAGCAACTCGTACCACTGCGTCCGACCAGCTCTGTTGCCGGCATTGCCGTGGAACAGCAGTACAAGCGGCCTGTCGCCGGCGGTTTCTGTCTCCTGGCACAGATACCACCCGCGGATTGTCTGACCGCTGGTAGAGGCGATCCGGACGTCGGTTGCGTGCGGAAACAGTTCCATCACAAATGGGTGCTGCGCGACCGTAAGCGTCACTGCTGGTGCCGGATGATACATCAGTTTCCGCTGAATGAAGGCAAGAATCACGACGACCGATATCCAAAGAATCAGGAATATCCGCAGGGTTTTGAAACACTGTTTCCAGACGCCTGCGAGACGAATTTGCACCGGCAACCTCTTTACGTTTGACACGTTCCTTGACCGCACAGCTCACCTGTCGATCATCGATTCCCCTGTCCGGCACGACTGGTCAGGATGCGGGTTGCTGCCCACAAGACCGCGAACACTCCTGGAAAAATGTGAGCATCCGAAGAGCGCCCAGCTGACGCAACGGGTAGTCTCAGGTATTTTCCATCGCAGCGATTGTTTGTTCAATGGTTCGGATGTGGTGAGGAATGTGCTGCATGATTCGTTTCAGCAGGGTCTCCAAAGTCATCGGGCCGTCGTGGCTGTGCACCGCAGTCCGCTGCCAGACCTCCACATTCTGATGTTCCAGAATATGGAGGACGTGGCGCCTCACAGACACGACCACAGCAAGTTCATTGTCGATGTCGCGTCATTTGTAGAAATCAAGCACGCAGTTATCCGAGGACTAGTCAAAAACAGTCGGATTGTCTTCCGTCAATACACGCTTGAAGCGATTTGCGTGGACAATCTCTGCATCTGTCAGCCAGCAGACGACGTGTCGAACTGACCGGGTGGCGGTAACCGGTATTTCGTCCAGCTGAAACGGGAGAAGACCTCTCAATTCGCATTTTAGTTGTTCCAGGCCACGTGAGTAGTCAGCAAGCAGTTGTTGCGGATCCACTGGTTCCGACCTTTGCAGAAAGGTGCAGTGTACCCATCGTCTGTGGATAGAAAGAAGTCTGGATATTCCAACCAGTGGACGCCAGGATGCCACCGGCATCAACTCATGGACCACATTCCCTTCAGGTGCCGATGGCTGTTGCAGTCGCGTAGAGCTGAGCGTGAGAAATACTTATCAGTACTGACTCAATCTGTTGCTCCGCAGCATACTCGGCGGCCTCACCACACAAATGAACTTCGGGTTGGCCTGTGTGCCGTGGCAACACTTCGATGTCGTGAAAAGTGATGCCCTTCACGAACCCGGTGCCCAGCACCTTTGCCACCGCTTCCTTTGCCGCCCAGCGGCCGGCATATCGTATTGCCGGGTCTTTATACCGGCTGGCAAAGGCGATCTCGGCGGACGTGAAACAGCGCTCTCGAAACAAATCGCCATGCCGATCCAACATGCCGCGGATGCGGTCAATCTCGACAATGTCGGTGCCAATACCTTTTATCATTCGCGGCAGACTCCTGAAACATCTGTCAATGAAGTATTCACACTCACACCCTCGCCGGAAGCTGCCGCACTGCTGCCCTTACAAATCCAACTCGTGCGCAGGATAGCGACCTGTTCGCTAAGCACCATATTTTTCCAGACGACCGGCATGGGCCAGGGCCTGAAGCATCAGATACTTCGATTCGAACTGTCCCAGTTCGCCTGCGCGGCAAATCGATTCACCAAATGCGTTCGATCCATCGAAACGGCAATTCTCGGCAACTAGAAGTGTTGGGACCGGATGTCCACTATGAGACCTCATTCTGGCCGGTGTGCTGTGATCGCCGGTCAGAATGAACACGGTAGGATTCAACTCCGTCATACGAGGGATTGCTGCATCCAAGTCTTCAATCCGCTTCACTTTTCCCTCGAAGTTCCCGTCTTCTCCCGTACTGTCCGTGTACTTGAAATGAACGAAGAAGAAATCATATTCGTCCCAGTGCATTACAAGACAGGCCATCTGGTCTGCGAGAGAATTTCCCGCCTCCAAAACTTCCATGCCAACCAGTCGCGCGAGACCTCGATACATCGGATAAACAGCTATTGCCGCGGCGCGCGTACCGTAGACTTCCTCGAAAGCTGGAATGGCCGGTCTTTTCGCAATTCCTCTCATGGTGAGCAGATTGGCGGGTGCATCGTTTTGGAGGATGTCAGCCGCCTGTGCAAGAAATTTGCGGCAAACGTCTGCTGTTCGCCTGGAGGCCTCGTTATTTGCTCGAGGCGGGACTGGAGCTACTCCTGTTTGCTGTGGATCCGTGTCGTCGACCTCGCTGCCTAGGTCCGCTGCTCTAAACACAATCACCAGTCGATATTCTCTGACGTGACGAACAAACACCTCCACGCCCGGGATTGCAATTCGATCCAGTTTCTCACACAGTTCGGCCCCGACGTCACTGCCAATGCGTCCTGCGCGTCGATCCGTGATCCACCCATTCGTGTCCACAGTGCAGAAATTGCCTCGAATGGCCACATCGTCAGGCCCCAGGTCAAAATCAATCCCCAGAGCTTCGAGAACGCCACGACCAATTTCATACTTCAGCGGATCGTAGCCAAACAGGCCGAGGTGCCCTGGTCCACTACCTGGCGCAATTCCTGGAAGCACGGGCACGCTTAAACCGGTCACACCGCGTTGTGCCAAGGCATCCATATTTGGCGTGTGAGCTGTCTCCAGTTCGGTCTTGCCCAGTGGCTCCAGAGGGAGACCTCCCAAGCCGTCGCTAACACACAGGATGATTTTTGAATCGTTCTGACGCTGGAGTTTGCGGGTGAGAGAATGGATGTCGGTCATGGCAGGGAGCGAACTCAGAACGGAGAAACAGGTTGTAAATCCGACACCAATTGAATGCAGGACTCTGCAGGAGCAGTCTTTCCGCAAACTGTATCAGACTCCGGCTTTACCGTGCCTAAGCGGATAGTCAGGAAATTTGAATTCGAAGTTTTGTTGCTCGTTCCTGCATCTTCACAGAATGCATTCACACGACGAATTATCGGCGGCCACAGCACGGTCAAGCAGAGTGGAAACTGCGCAGGTTGGGAAGGAGTGCCAATGCGACAGAGTTCGATACAACTCCTGCCGGCCGAGCATTGTCTACGCCGGTGCCGTCAACAGCTATGCCATCGTATGAGATTCAACTCTGCCAGTCAGCGAATATGGTGCAGTGGGTCCATCAACTTGGGTTTGGGACCGTCAACAGTCGGAATCCTTCGATTTCAGCAAAGAAGTGCTCGAACTACTCTGGAAACGCGGTAAGTTCGACGGATGGAATTGTCTGTATTTGAACTCACATGAACTAAACACCAGTACAGGTATCCCGAAAACCGTTAAACAGCTGCAGTGATCTTGTGTGAGCGACATCGATTCTTGGATTGCGCCGGACGATCAGTGACAGTTGATGCGGGGGGAAGCTTTGGTGATGCAAACGGAGTCTGAACCTTATGATTAGGGCCGAGGCGGAATTTTCCCGTCTGATTCCATCCATTGATCCCCCCGGATATGCCTTTTACCCTGGATCGGGACTCCCCCATCCGATTCGGGATCCCAATGGCCATAGTTATGGTCGCAAACATACACTGGACACCGGACCGAAAGCGCTGTGCAACGAGACGTGGGCTGACAACCGAAATTTCCTGCTGGCGATCGACTTTTTCAATCTGGGCTTCTATTGGGAAGCTCATGAAGAATGGGAGCGACTCTGGCGAGTTTCGGGAGCAGACACCACGGTCGGACGTTTCCTGAAGGGCCTCATCAAGTTGTCGGCCGCTGGTGTCAAAGTACGTGAACGCAGCATCCACGGTGTCCGCCGCCACGCAGCGTCAGCTGGTGAGATGTTTGCCGACGTGGCCGCCGAAGCTGACGTGGATACGTACTGCGGTCTGGAATTCACACGACTGCAGTTTGCAGCGGACCGGGCGGCACAGTTGGCATACAAGAAAGAGCACACACCCGGTGCTCCTGTGCGAGTGTTCCCGTTTCTTCTGCAGCCACAAATGGAGGAGGCCGAGAATTCAGGCAAACTAGGAGCGGTCAGTCAGCTGTAATCTATGCCTGACCGGAATGCCGTTTCTTCCGGTGACACTCCTCGAAGTTCACGTGAACTCGCGGTAACCTGCTGCGGGTTTTCGTTTGCGCGGTGCATGGGGATGGGGTACGGTCAACCCATCCATCAGTCAGTCTTAGCCTGACTCTGCCGGCAATATGGGCTTGTCCCATGTAGCTGGGCCGCCCGTGCTTTGCCATTTCTGAAGATTCGTAATGGACACTCTGATATGAAAATCCTTGTGGTCGGCAGTGGAGGCAGAGAACACGCTCTTGTCTGGAAACTCTCTCAGTCACCTCATGTTGCAAAGGTATTCTGCGCTCCAGGTAACGGGGGAACCGCCCTGGACGGCGAAAATGTGCCCATCCCTGTGACGGAAATCGGTCGGTTACTGACTTTTGTGAAAGATCACTCGATCGATCTGACGGTCGTTGGTCCGGAAGCACCACTGGTTGCAGGCATTGTGGATGATTTTCGGACAGCAGGTTTGCGGGTTTTCGGTCCGACCCGCGGGGCTGCTCAGTTGGAAGGGAGCAAAGCGTTCGCCAAAGGTGTAATGCGGCGAGCGCGGGTGCCCACGGCGGACTATCGCTCGTTCTCGCATCTCCAAGAAGCCACCACGTGGCTCGACTCCCTCGAAGAAGGACCGGTGGTGGTGAAGGCCAACGGCCTCGCGGCTGGCAAGGGTGTCGTCATGTGTCAGGACCGACATCAGGCCAAAGAAGCAGCGACAGCAATGCTGCATCATGGCCAGTTTGGTCCTGCCGGACGCGAAATCGTAGTAGAAGAAATGCTGGTGGGTCAGGAAGCCAGTATTCTGGCGATCGTCGATCGTGACACGATCATCCCCCTGGCTACATCGCAGGACCATAAGCGCGCCATTGATGGCGATCACGGTCCGAACACCGGTGGCATGGGAGCCTACAGCCCCACTCCGGTTGTAACCGACAAAATGATGGATGAAATTATTCGACGGATCCTTGTCCCCACGGTGCATGAAATGAAGGTTCAGGAGTACCCATTTTCGGGCGTGCTGTACGCTGGACTGATGCTCACTCAACAGGGTCCGAGGGTACTCGAGTTCAATGTGCGGTTTGGTGATCCGGAAGCTCAGCCGGTCCTCATGCGACTCAGGTCCGACCTGGCGCAGATCCTTTCTCTGGCGGCGGACGGACGGCTTGCCGAACTGGAAGGACTGGACTGGGATCCACGTCCATCTGTGTGTGTGGTGATGGCTGCGAAAGGTTATCCAGGCGACTATGAAACGGGCCGTACAATCAGTGGGATTGCTGCAGCCGATCGTTTGAAGAACACCAAGGTCTTTCACGCCGGTACATCAGAAAAGACGGATGGGATTGTGACGGCTGGCGGCAGAGTGCTGGGAGTCACTGCCATGGGGGACGATATTCAAGATGCGAAACAAGCGGCATACGCAGCTGTGAAACTGATTCACTGGGATGGATGCTGGAATCGCAGTGACATTTCCGACATGGTCAGTCACGTCGAATCTTCATTCTGATCACCACTCATGTCGAGTTCGATTGCCAATCTGGTCTGGTGATGCCGGTTCAATCGGTGTTGTTCCCTGGAGATATTGACCTTGAATCACTTTCCCTGGTATCGAACAGCCCGGCACCGGCTTCGGTAGACAACGCGGCGGATATCCAAAGAGTGCGGTCAACTACAGCGAGCCAGTGGTCTCCAGAACAAAGGCTCCAGCGAGTTTCAGACTCTGCATATGGAACTATCTGCGTGGATCGTTCAAGTCATTGAGATCAATTTTTTGCTTCTCCACGTGGGGTTCATGCAACTGCTGAAGTAAATCCGGCCAGCCCGACTTGAGCAGCACAATTGCCATGCTGTGTCCCTGCACTGGATAAGTATCGTCTGAAGACAAGGGCGTGTCAGAAACCTCATTGACGTCAACACTCGTATCCAGAACCCTAATCCACCGTTCCGATGGTTTATGGCGCGGAAGCTGAAACGGGACAAATTCCGGCTGATTATTCAGCAGCAACAATAGGGTTTCTCCAACGATCTGCTCGCCTCTTTCGTCAACCTCGTTCATCGATTCTCCATTGAGTCGGACTCCCAGCGAACGCATGGCCCCGGAATTCCATTCCCGGTCAGTCACCTCACCGCCGTCGGGCTTCAACCAGGCAAGGTCTTTCACGCCGGCGCCTCGAATTCGGCGACCCTGAAAGAAATTACGACGTTTCAGCACTGGCTGTTCATGCCAGACCTGCACAACATACTGGCAAAATCGCAGGAATTCCTGCTGCGTCGCATCGAGGTTCCAGTCCAGCCAGCTGATTTCATTGTCCTGGCAATAGGCATTATTGTTGCCCTGTTGAGTATGGCCAAGCTCATCTCCCGCTCTCAGCATTGGAACACCCTGGGACATCATGAGCGTGGTTATAAAGTTCTTGCGCTGCTTCAGTCGAATGAGGTTGATTTCCGGGTCGTGTGTTTCACCCTCCACACCACAATTCCATCCGCGGTTATGGTCGTCACCGTCGCGATTGTGTTCCATATTGGAGAGATTCCGCTTGTAGTGGTAAGTGACTAGGTCACGCAGACAGAATCCATCGTGCGCCGTGACGAAGTTGATGCTCGCCGATGGGCGTCGGTCGTTGTGCTGGAACAGATCGCTGCTGCCCGTCAAACGCGTGGCAAATTCGTTGATCGCGCCACCGTCACCGGCCCAGAACCTCCGGATCGTGTCACGGTATTTTCCGTTCCACTCAGACCAAAGGTGGGGGAAGTTGCCAACCTGATAACCACCTCGCCCCAGATCCCACGGTTCTGCAATGAGCTTGACCTGTGAGAGCACCGGGTCCTGCAGGATGATGTCGAAGAATGCACTTAATTTGTCCACGTCGTGAAGTTCGCGAGCCAAGGCACTGCAAAGGTCGAAGCGGAATCCATCAACATGCATCTCCTGCACCCAATACCGAAGACTGTCCATGATCAGCTGCAGCACGCGTGGACATTGCATGTTGAGTGTGTTTCCACAGCCGGTGAAGTCCTGATAGTAACGCTGGTTATCCGGCATCACTCGATAGTACGAACGATTGTCAATGCCTCGCAAGGACAGCGTAGGGCCTAGATGGTTGCCTTCCCCTGTGTGATTGTAGACGACATCCAGGATGACCTCGATGTTTGCGCGGTGCAGCAGGCGAACCATCGTTCGGAATTCGTTAATCACCTCAGCTGGATCATCGGCCGCGGCAAAGCGTCGATCCGGTGCAAAGAATGACAGAGTGTTATAGCCCCAGTAATTTGAGAGGTGGTTTTGTTCCAGATGGCAGTCGTTTACACGATGGTGAACCGGCATCAGTTCCAGAGCGGTCACTCCGAGCTGCTTGAGATGGTCGATTGCGGGATCTGATGCCAAGCCGCGATAAGTGCCTCGCAGCTCCTCCGGAATCTTCGGGTGCAGCTTTGAGAACCCTTTGACATGAGCTTCATAGATGAATGTCTTGTGCCACGGAGTCCGCAGGAGTGTGTCCCCTTGCCAGTCAAACGACGGATCGACCACAACCCCCAGCGGCGAAAACGCTGCATTGTCACTCTCCGAAAATGACAGATCATGTTCAGACGTGATGTAGCCAAACATGCTCTCAGACCATGTGATTCCTCGACCGAGCACCCGAGCATAAGGGTCTAAAACAACCTTGTTCGCGTTGAATCGGTGCCCTTCCTCTGGATGGTAGGGCCCGTGAATCCGATAACCATACAGCTGTCCGGGGCATAAGTCCGGAAGGTGTCCGTGCCAAACCTGATCCGTTTGTTCGACCAGTGCAACCCGATGAGTTTCTTCTCGATCGGTCGGCGAATCGAAAAGGCACAATTCGACGGCCGTAGCGTGTTCTGAAAAGATCGCAAAGTTCACGCCTTTTCCGTCCCAGGTGGCTCCCAACGGGTGAGGCTGTCCAGGCCAGACTCGGAGTATTGAGCCTGCTGGATTCACGACCGACTTCGTTCTGGACTGCGATCCTGTCGACGACACGGGGCTCATCCTTGAGAGTTGACACACGGGCGGTTAATAGGAAGTAAGAGATTTCGCAATGCGGGAAGATCAATATATGTGAACATATGACCACTTTATTTGCCCTATCGAAATGCCTGTAACAGTTATGTGGGTCGCGGTGACTTTAGGGCTGGTGCCGGAAATCCGGATTTGCGTCACATCAACTCAGTCCGACGGAGTAGTGGCCGATATCCAATTAGAGGGCAACAGCTGCGCCTGCTGTTGGCAAACCAGCAACTGTTCCGGCACATTGCTGCAGGGTGGGGCTGATTTGGCCAACGACAGCGGTTTGAAAACCGGTTCCTCGAGCTGGACTAGTTTGTTGCCCCAAATCGTTATGATGACTTAGTTTCTGTTTGACTCGCTTTTTACGGGTTACTTATAACAGAGCAGGTTCCCTCAAGTTCCTGCGTTCTATTTTTTTTCCTTAGCACTGCGGAACGGTCCACTCGTGTTTGGCAAGATGTTGCTCATATTTACTGCGGTCGTGTCAGTTCTGCTGGCCGGTGTTTCGATGGTGGCATTTTTTGCCGTTCCTGGCATGGGGCTGGCAATGGAAGAGCTGCCCGATTACTCGTTTGAAGCACAGGCCGGAGAAACAATCACCTGGAATGTGACTCGACGACTGGGAGATCAGGGAAATGTGGTGTCCGGCGTTAACGCTTTTGACGCTGTATTGAAAGCGCGAACTGATATGCAGCGAGGACTGCAGGACGATACCAATGATATGACTGGTCGGCTCAGCACAGTCAACAAGCAGCTTGAATTGTTCAAGGCAGAACAACAGCAGGACGTCGAGGCAATGACGGCCCGTGTCACACAATTGGAGTCCGTTGCTGCCGAGTATGAGCAGCAGGTGCGCGATAAGTCTGGTGAGTTTCAGGACGTGTCGGATCAGGCGCGGAGAATACGTGATGAAACAGCAAGGCGGCGGCAAGATGTTGCTCGGCTTCAGGTGGAGCTGGAAGAACTGCGGACGCATCAGTTCGAGTTGCGGGAACTCCGCCGAACTTTAACGGATCAGCTGCTGCGAATTGGATTGGACAATCAAAATCTGCAACAGCGGGAAGATGAGATCAGGCAACAATTGGTTCCCTGATGTGTTGTGCTCAATGGAAATCTGTCAAAAACAACGTCAGTACATGTGCTGATTTGGAGAACGCTCGATGAATGCCGTCGGGAAAATGCTGGTCGTCCTGCAGCTCTGTCTGAGCCTCCTGTTCGTCTGCTTTGCTGGTGCAACTTATTCTCTGCAGGACACGTGGCGTGCCAAGGCCACAGCCGCGGAAAGCCAAGTCGCATCGCTGCAGGGAAACCTGGCCGATGTACAGGCAGAGAAAGATCGACTCGTGGGCGAAGCCGAGCGTCAGATGAAAGCCGCGGTGGAAGCTCGTGACAATACTGCTGTGGAATTAGAAACAGCTCAGCGGACTGCAGAATCTGCAAATCGCCTGCTGGCAGAAGTTGAGCAGGCCCGGGACAGGACAATCGCCGAAAACATTCGGGCAGCCGCGGAAGCCGATTCACGGCGGGCAGAATCTGTTGCGCTTCGTCAGGAAATTGAAACGCAGAGAAATCGTCTGGCAGCGCAGCTGGCAGCGATTCGGGAAAAGGAAAATGAAGTCCTGGATCAGTCCAAACTCCTGAATAATTATCGGCAATCCGATGAGAGACAAGTCGCTGAAAAGATTCGACTGACCGACTTACTGCGGTCGAAAGGTATTGACCCGAACGAGCGAGTCACAGACAAGGTGCCGGACGCCGTCGCAAAGGTGGACGGTCGCGTCCTCGCCAGACTCCAGTCGCGGAGCCGAACGCAGGAGTTCGTTCGAATTACTCTTGGCAGTGACGATGAGATTGAGGAGGGGATGGTTCTGCCAGTCTTTCGTCAGGACAAGTTTGTCTGTGATATTCGGATTTCGGTCGTTAAGTCCGATACTTCTGTGGGGATCGTTGTTGCCAGTTCCCGTCAATCCAGTGTTCAGGAGGGCGATCGTGTCACAACCAGGCTCTAATCCCGGTATTTACGACGGCCTGATGTTCATATCGTTGGGAGCCGTCATCGTCGCTATTACGTTGTTGGTATTGACGCTCTCGAACTACTCCTAATTGGAACTGTATTCCTGGCCACTTTGGGTACTTGCTGCGTCCGCTGCTGATTGCTGACTGCCCGCCAGGATTCCGACGCTCGCAGATACCATCTCCATGGAATCATTGGCGTAGAGTGTGACCACTCCTTCTCGGGTTCGGGACACCGGGGGTGCGCTCATCGTAAGGGACAGAATTACCGACTGCCGTTCCGATGAGGATGCTCCTGGTGACAATCGCCATTCGCACAGCATTTCCGGCGGAAAACAGGCGACATGTGAGATCTGCCAGTCCGTCGGCACTTGCATCTCGATGACACGGGCAGTGGGGTCGTCAGCGCGCATTTGCAGTCTTGATGGTCGGACCAACACTGGTACGGGGCGCTCCGGTCCTGTGACGCTGATGAGCATCACTGCTGCTGGAAACCCAGGATCATCTGTCTGGGCATGAATCAGCATATGATGCTTTCCTGCCGGAATTCCTCCCTGGATATCAATGCGAATCTGTGTGAGCCGGCCACCGTTTTCCACAGACTTAATGCTGCCGTCGACCCATGGAGATGAGGACTCCACTGATTCGACCCGTAATGGTCGTGATCGATGATCCGCGATTGTGAATTGATGTGTGACGGGCCGATGCACCGGCCCTCTTTGAGAGACAGATATAGCTCGCGGCGTCACAAGGATTTGCGGTTCGGGAAAGACCGCTTTGATCAGTACGGTTTCATGGCGTGGCTGTGGATCACGGTAGTGGACGGTGAGCTGGAATTCATGAAACCCGGCGCTTTGTTCCTCCAACGGCACCGATACCTTCATCTCCCCCATTTCTCCGGATTTCAGCTGTCTGTGGCTCAATTCCGGAGTCAGGCAGCCGCAACTGCGTTCAATATGTCCCAGTTCAATGGTTTCCGAACCGACGTTCCGAAAACGGAAGCGGCTGTTGAGTGTAGATATCTCACGCACTGGGTTTGGACCGTGGTTGTAACAGTACTGAGCGAATTGCAGCGTACGTTTCGGTGTCTCCCGTCTGTCAAGTGGTGGTGTGTTGCGCAGGGCTGATCCAAACACGGCGGAAGCCAGAAGAGGCAGGATACTCAGCACCCCGGTAATCCCGATTTGGCGGAGATGTGTTGAAATTTGAAGGCTAAATGGCATCATGCCGCTTTCAGCCACCGAGCTTCAGGATGGTTTGGCGCTGCATAAACACGATCAGTTGGTGTTTGTTATCAGGATCCTGTACCGCGTTGGCGATCTTCCAGCCACGCTTCCCTAAATCACCCAGTGCACTCCCGAGAAAGACGTGGCGTTTGGGGTCTTTCTCCAGATAGACGGTCCGATATTCCATCGGGGGCGGAAGCATCGTGTCGAATACCAGACGCGTAACGACTTCTGCCGACCAGATAGTCAGAATCAGCAGGAACAGCTGCTTGTAGCTCATCGTTGGTCCTCCGTCGGAGTCCATCCCTTGACTCCGCACCCATGGAAGCCAGATCTCAAGAATGTGGGTTTTACGGAAATTCGGACCTCGTGAGAATACGGGTTCCTGTGCCCGTCCAGTGACGGGCCCGAATCCCTAAGTTACGATCAGACAATGATTTGCAGGCCGTACAGGGTCCAATACACTGCCACTCCGAAGCCTGTTCCTGGTGGACGGATGGAACTGAATTTTAGGACTGAGACCTCAAATGCCCCGTTACGACGCCAAACGCATTGAGAACCAATGGCAGAAGTTTTGGGAAGAACATCAAACATTCGCACTTCCGGATCACATTCCGGAACAGGGTGCGCAAAAACTGTATGTGCTGGACATGTTTCCATACCCCTCAGGAAGCGGACTGCATGTGGGACATCCGGAAGGCTATACAGCGACTGACATTGTTGTTCGACGCGCCCGCATGAACGGCAAGCACGTCCTGCATCCGATGGGCTGGGATGCCTTCGGATTGCCGGCAGAAGAACATGCCGTCAAGACAGGAACGCATCCGCGCCAAACGACCGAACACAACATTGCAACGTTTCGACGTCAGCTGAAAATGTTGGGTTTCAGTTACGACTGGTCTCGCGAAATTGCCACCACCGATCCTGAGTACTATCGCTGGACACAATGGATCTTTCTTCAATTGTTCGATAGCTGGTACGACGCAGACCACCAGTGGACCGGGCCCGATGGTGTGAGTCGTATTGGCAGGGGGCGGCCAATCGCGGAACTGCCTGTTCCGCCCGAAGTGCAGACCAAAGGTGATGCAGCCGTTCGCCTATATCAGGACCGAAATCGCTTGGCATTCATTTCAGAGGCTCCGGTCAACTGGTGTCCGGCACTGGGTACGGTGCTCGCGAACGAAGAAGTCATCGATGGACGGAGCGAGCGCGGCGACCATCCGGTTGAGCGGATCCCTCTGCGCCAATGGATGTTGAGAATCACGGCCTACGCGGACCGTCTGGAATCGGAACTGGAAGGCTTGAACTGGCCTGAGTCGGTCAAGCTGCTGCAACGCAACTGGATTGGACGTAGTACCGGTGCCGAGGTTGATTTTTTCATTGGTGATGCTGCATTCGAATCATGGAAAGCAGAGCGTGCGGCGAGCGGATGGCCGTCGGAGCCCCACAACGATGTCCTGCGCGTCTACACGACACGTCCCGACACGCTGTACGGAGCAACCTATATGGTGATTGCTCCGGAACATCCTCTGGTCGACTGCCTGACGGTCGACGAAAACAAATTGGCTGTGCAGGATTATTGCCGTACTGCTTCACTTAAGAGCGACCTGGATCGCACAGATCTGGCCAAAGAGAAGTCTGGCGTTTTTACCGGATCGCATGCAGTCAATCCGGTCAACGGCGAGCAGGTGCCCATTTGGATTGCTGATTATGTGCTGATCAGTTACGGCACCGGCGCGATTATGGCCGTTCCGGCCCACGATGATCGCGACATGGAATTTGCACAGCAGTTTGAAATAGAAATTCGTCCCGTCGTCGAACCCGATCAAAAATGGCTTTGCGACAGTTTCCAGCAGTCGTACTTTGATGCAGACGATTTCCTGGCGAACGAACTGAGACAAGTTGAACAGGAAAATGAACGTTTATATGCCGAAGGAGCGCGTCCAGGTCTCATAGAACAGCTGCGTGAATATGCCGAGAGTCTGCAGCGACTGGTTAACGACAGTGAACAGTTCACAGCAGAGTTGTCACGAATATATTTGCGTCATCCCAGGGCATTCGGCAGCCATGCGTTCACCGGAAAAGGGACTGCCATTAATTCAGGAGACTTCGACGGCAGCCATACGGATGATTTCAAGAGCGCGATCACTGATTCACTCGCCCAACACGGTCTGGGTCGGCCGGCTGTTAATTACAAACTGCGTGACTGGCTGTTTAGTCGACAGCGGTACTGGGGCGAGCCTTTTCCAATCTGGCACGAACTGGATACTGAAGGGAACGTCACCGGCCTGATGCGTGCCGAGTCCGCAGACGCCCTGCCGGTGCCTCATCCTCATCTGGAGGACTTTAAGCCCACGGGCAATCCGGAACCAATGCTGTCAAAAGCCCCAAACGAATGGCTGTACAAGACTGCACACGACGGGACAAAGCTGAAACGGGAAACCAACAGTATGCCTCAATGGGCCGGCAGCTGCTGGTACTATCTGAGATTCTGCGATCCGAGGAACTCAGTTCAATTCATCGACCCACTTAAAGAAAAATTCTGGCTGCCGGTTGATTTGTATATTGGCGGAGCAGAACACGCGGTCCTGCATCTGCTGTACGCAAGGTTCTGGCACAAAGTGCTGTTCGATCGCGGCCATGTGTCAAATCCTGAGCCGTTCCAGCGACTGGTCAATCAGGGCATGATCCTTGGTGATACGGATTACAGTGTGTCTTGCGACACATTTGATGCGAACCGAACTGCCATCGAAGCACTGGGATTAGAGCCATTGTTCCTTCGATCGGAAAACAGGAAATTCGTAGCACTCAGAAATCCGTCCTCGAATCCTGCTGACTACTGTCCGTTGACAGAAGAACAGGTCGAAAAGCGAAAAGGAATGGTTTATCTCAAGGGGACGGAAATTGCCCTGAGTGGGCGTACCGACAAAATGTCCAAGAGTCGTCGCAACGTGGTCAACCCGGACGACGTTGTAAACGACTATGGAGCTGATTCACTGCGCCTGTATGAAATGTTCATGGGGCCGTTGGAGCAGGTCAAACCCTGGAGCATGAAAGGCGTCGAAGGCGTCTTCCGCTTTCTGGGTCGGGTTTGGCGGATGGTGATTGACGATCAGTCTGAAGACATCACTCTGAATGCTGCCGTGTCGGATTCGGAACCGGCGGAAGAGCAATTGCGAATGCTGCACAAAACGATCAAGGCTGTGTCCGCAGATATTGACCGTCTGAGCTTCAATACAGCGATCAGTCGCATGATGGAGTTCACCAATTTCATGGGAAATCAGGACGATCGTCCGAAGGCCGTACTGGAACCGTTTGTCCTCATCCTGAGTCCCTTTGCTCCGCATATAGCAGAAGAACTGTGGAGTGTGCTCGGCCATGACGAATCGCTGGCTTATGAAGCCTGGCCAACATTCGATGAATCACTGCTGATCCAAGATACAGTCGAAATACCAGTCCAGATCAATGGCAGACTTCGAGCGAAGATTCACGTTGCAAGCGGAACGGATCACACTGCACTGCAATCCGCGGCGGTAGCAGACACAGCAATTCAGCAATATCTGGATGGAAAGAACATTGTCAAGGTGATCGCTATTCCGGGGCGGATGGTAAATTTTGTGGTGAAGTGATGACCGTGTCAGTTTTCACTTCTAACCTGCCTGGTTTTCAGCGTTCCATATACAACTGCGGCGAGAACACCGATGGTGGGAATCCACCACCACAGTGGTCCAAAGACGGCAGTGGCGTTGAACATCATGAACGCGGTGAAGGCGTGCAGTGATCGATCAATCCCAGGGGGCAGTGCCATTCCGGAACCCGGCGTTGACACGGCGGAGATCCCCCAGCAGATAAGAAAGATGTAGTTAATGTACAGCCCGCCGCCCCAATACAGCCCAACCACTCGTTCGGTCATTTCCGCGGTGTGCTGGATGGCGGCTGCGTGACTCCAATGATGCCGAAAGTAAAATGCACAAAAAACGTGAAGCACACACAACAACCACGCGGTCAGCCAGAAACGGGCATAGATACGGTCGGGTGAAATCGGGGCACAAATCCAGCGCCACACAGCGACCACATAGCAGACCACACTGGCTCTCACCGACCACAGCATCAGGTGTTCACCAGCTTCGGGACTCATCAACTGCGTCTCCGCAATCAGTGCTGAAAGTCCACTAGGGAAGGAATCCGCGTTCGCGAAGTTCCTGAATATTGTCCTGGGCACTGGACAGCACACGCTGGGAAGCATATTTAAATAGCGCGAACCCGGCCATTCCCGCCGGAGCGCTCAAAATTGCAGTGTGCTCTTCTTCCTCACGGTCCAGTCGATTATTGAGCTGATCAACTGCTTCCGCCACCGTATCGGTGATGATGCGTTCGCTGCCCTGATGATTGCTCAGCTTCAGGTTGGAAAATGCGGCCGTGCGAGACATCATGAACTGAACTGCGCGAAACTCATCGGAGTTTTCAAAGAAGTTCTGAAATTCCGGATGCACGCTTTCCGGAGTCAGGATCTTCGCCTTGGAGATCTGTACCTGTCCCTGGCGAACCGCGACCGTCCTGTTTTCGTTGTCGGCGGGAGTGACAAGGAAATACGGCAAATCAGAATCACCAAAGGTAAACAGCGAAAAGCTTACTTCGCGTTCAATACACACAGATTCCCAGAGTTGATGGAAGAATCGTTCGCGTTCCTGGTCCTCAAACATAAACAGTTGTTTCACTCACATAGCAAATTCGTAGTAATCCATGTGTGTCCACGTTATGGCTGCTGGGATTAGAAAGTCAATCCCCTGTCCAGGATTCCCGTTCGTTAGAGTCATCTGGTCCTCTGAATCAGAGCTCTGCAGCAGGATGTTGCCGGGATTACATCGTTTTGTGGCAATTCGTCGCCAGTCAGCGACAGATTTCGTGATGACACGTGGGAAAATCTATTTTTGCAGCAGTGCGAGGGCTTTGCCAAGATGCTGCATGGCCTGATCGATTGTTTCGAGTGACTGGGCGAACGCGAACCGCAGGTGACCTGGGCGCTGGAAGAGCGTGCCGGGTATTGTGACAACATGTGTGGTCTCCAGGATGTGGCGTGCCAGGTCGACATCGTCCGCAATCATGTGACCATCGGCATCCCGACGACCGATATAGGCAGTCATATCCGGGAAAAAGTAGAACGCTCCGCGAGGTCGGTTCCAGACAGCCTCGGGTGCGGCAGTGGCAAACCTCTCGAGGAGGTGATTGCGACGCAGACAGAGTTTGTCACGGATGCAGTGACGCTGAGTGAAATCACCATCGGCACGCAGAAAACCCGCGTAGCCTTTCTGTGTCGGCAGATTGACGCATGAAGAAACATTGCCCTGGATACCTGCCAGAGTCGCAATATGTTCTCCTGGACCAGCGACAAAGCCCAGCCGCAGGCCTGTCCCGGAGACCTCTTTTGACATCCCGCTGACGACGAAGGTCTGTTCCGGCAGCAGCGGCGCGATACTCGCGTACTCAGTTCCGTCGTAGTAAATCGTCCTGTAAACCTCGTCCGAGATCACCGCGACATCATCATAATGCGACAGCACAGCGGCAAGATCACGCAGCAAAGGCTGCTGATAGACGGTACCGGTCGGATTGTTGGGAGAGTTCAGAACGACGGCCGCAATGGTATCGTCCGTTTTCAGCAGTTTGTCAAGCTTCGCGGGATCGGGCAGAAAGTCGGAATCTGTGGGCAGTACAACAGGAAGCTCTCCGGTGACGAGAACCGGGATGTTCTCGAAGGATTCATAGCCGGGCGTAAACATCACAAGGCGTCGCCGGTGCGCTGTCGGATTCAGGATCGTCAATGCCACCTTAAAGATTGCGTCTTTCGGTCCGGGGCAGACGACGATCTGTTCCTCGGAATATGAAAGACCAAAACGAGCAAGGTCTTCGGAGATGGCGGAGACCAGCTCAGGGTCACCCTGCTGAGCCGAGTAATAGGTCTCGTCTGTCTGGAGTGCGTCGGCGATCCCCTGTTTGATCAGATCAGGAACCGGGATCTCAGGATTCATTTCACCGATACCGAGGTCCAGTACCGGAACACCTTCCTCACGCAGCCGGTCGGCAACGGCTTTTACCTCGAGGGTTGGTGACGGCTTGAGTTGTCGGGCCCAAATGGAACGCGGAACGGGCATTGAATTTCCCTGGAAGTTGAAGGGGGCAGTTCTCAATTGCAGCTGCGCGCCTTACGCCCGCATCTTTGTATGCCCGACTTTCCCAGTCCGGCACTGTGATCGTCCGAATCAAAGGGGCAGACTATGTTTGGTCGGACAGTTTAACGAATGTGAATTCCCGGGCCCTTCGATCCAATCATCTGAATGCTGTTGTAAATCGACGCCGGAGTCCCGGCTCCCGTCACTCCGGAGATCACCTCAGAACGTTCAACACGCAGATCGACGCCAGGAGCCCGCGCATGCAAGGCAACAACTGCAGTATTCCAGTCAGGATTGACCACCAGTTTCGCGTTGGTCCGGTCAAACCCCAGACTGGCATAGGCAATCGTCGCGATTGTATTGACATTGCGCGGAAACATCGGGCAGATGTCACGGGCAGAACCGTCGTACAGGACAGTTTCTGCGGTAATACTGCCGGGATCAATGCCGGCGGCAAGACAATCAATGTTTCCGGGTGGCTTTTTCATGACCACGCTGACTTCTTCCCAGATGTCACGGCTTTCGAGCAGCGCATCCACACCGACACCACCACCGTGAGGCAGGTAGGCACGGGTGCTGTGCTCCAGGGTTGTTGCTTTCAGACTCTCTTCAAGAGCCTTGTCAGCGAGAGCTGTTACCGAAATGAACATGTAGTCTGTCTTCCGGAGAATCCTGGTGGCCCACTGGCGACTGACATCGGGATGCGCCATTTCAACCACCAGGTCAACGTCTCTAGATTCGAAATCTGCAAGGTCAGAGAGCACCAGGTTGGGAGCCAGGTCTGTCAGTCGCGAGGAATCAGCGTCGTGGATGAAACTGATTTCCATACCGTTTTTCGGATCGCTGTCGATCATTCGATGGACCGCATTGCCGATCGTTCCGTAGCCAATCAGACCGATACGTGTCTTCATTGCAGTCATTGCCGTCATTGCCGGTATTTCTTTCAATTTCGTGAGCAGATCATTGTGAACTACATCCGGTCCGACAGTGTCGATTCTTCGCGAGTCTCTCTCATTTACGGCACAGGAACACCCTCTATCCCAGATTAGCAAAATTTCCCGGCGAATGTGAAGCAGACTGCCAGGATCTAGTCTTGCGGTTGCCTAGGCGATTAAGGGAGTGCGTTATCAGGCTTATCACCCCGTGATGCGAAAGGAAAAATATCTGTCGATTTTCGAACGGCGCGTTTAGAACCTGCGCCGAGTACACATTGTCAGCACGGATGATCAGCACGCCGGCTGACGCATCGGCAGGATTCAGTTCCGAAAATTCCGCGTTTCAGATGCAATTGTTTAAGGTCCACGCCCGGTGCTACAGCGTTCTATAAGGTGCAGAAAACAGCTGGCGTAAAACAGATTGTTGTGATGCAAAAACGGTCTTCCCAATTCAAATCGGTCGCTGTCTTTGCGTTTGCCGATGACGGTTTTGTCGTCCTTATACGATTTTCTCCAGCACGTAGATCGCCCACGGGGAGACCGTCTCCTCTGACACCCAGACAATGGGGTCGTCCCGTCGACCCAGCGGACGGTAGTCCTCGAGTACAGCAAGACCGACGGTGTCGAATAACGACCGGTAATCGGAGTCCGTCCAGAATACATCCTCAACCGGGCGTCGATCCATCACGTCCAGCATCAAAATTCGGACGACGTCTCCTGTCTGCGCCGTTCTGTTTTCATCGAAGTCGCACGTCGAGAATGATGCCCATTCATTGACATAGATCTCCGGCGTGGAGACGAGGTTGATGATGCGCCCTCCGTCCTCCAGCCGATCGTGCAGTTCGGAGAAGATCGCGTGTCTCGAGTCGCCCGCGACGTTGTCGAATGTGAAGGCGCACAGTACCAGATCAAAACGCCGGGAGCCAAGCGCGGCGAGATCGCCATCCGGGACCAGTAGATACTCCCCCTCTGGGTCTCGCGCCGCAGCACGGACCAGCATTGCTTCAGAGATGTCCACACCGACGGTGCTGAATCCCTGGTCGTTCAGGAATCGAGTCGACCGCCCTGTCCCGCATCCAAAGTCCAGCGCAGCCGAACCAACAATATGCCGGTTGAAGATCTCCTTCATATCACGAAAGGCGAGATAGTATGTGCCAGGGAACTCGAGTTCGGCATACGCCCCGGCACGGACCGGATCTTCATACGAATTGTCGAACGACGTTCCCATTGAAGCCTTACCATCATCCGTCCAGAACCAAATGTTACGACCAGCTAGGTTGTACGTCCAGCTGCTGCGCAGCTCAACAATTCCTCGCGCCGACCCGCTCGACAGATGTTGGAAACTTCTCCTGGCACTGACTCGTTGGATCAGGTCGTCACAGACATGCTGCTCACTCTGAATCGGAAACGAATCGAAGCACCCCGCGACTGGTGCAGCAGAATTCGAAAACACCGGTTGGTCAGTCCGTGACACGGTTCGATGGTGGCACCGGCAGTTTCTGCTGAAATCATATTGCAGCACCAGCGATCAGCTGTCCGAGTCACCGGACGTTGGTTTTTACGTTGTCCCGTACTGCCTCAAAACGGATAGCATGCTGAATTGAAGATCAGACAACGTGGCGCATGCGACCACGGCACACAAATGATTTCCTCGGAATTTCATTGTATCACGGAACGTACAGGCATTGGCCGGTTATCGCGAACATATCAGCGTCAGTGGAATGTTAGGCCTAGCGTACGCGTTTGCAGCAATCTTTCTCTTCGGGTATTCGGCTGTACAGGCGGCAATCGCCGCGATACTCACATGGATTGCCGGCATGCTGCCGGATCTCGACTCTGAAACCGGCCGCCCGGTCCGTGAACTGTCGAGTGTGACGGCGGCGCTCACACCGATGCTGGTGTTTCAGCATTCGGCATCGATTGGCGTTTCCAGCGATCGGGCCCTGCTGGTCTCACTGCTGGTGTATGGATTTGTCCGCTATGGCGCTCCGCTGGTGCTGTGGAAATTTGCCGTTCACCGAGGAATGTTTCACAGCATTCCGGCGCTGTTGATTGCATCTGAACTGACATTTCTGTCCTACTACAGCGAAGAATTACGCGTACGGCTGCTGATGGCGGTCGGTGTCGGCATCGGTTTTCTGTCACATTTGGTGCTGGATGAAATGTACAGCGTCCAGTGGAATGGTGTGCGCATCAGATTGAAGAAATCGGCGGGAAGTGCGTTGAAATTTTTTGGGAAGGAATCACTGCCGAATGGTTTCGCGCTCGGCCTTCTGATGTACCTCACCTGGGCATCGCTCAGCAGCGCTGGTATTCTTGAGCAGTTAACGCAGGAACCAGCACCCGAAGTTCTGAAAATCACCTCTGAGCTGGAAGATGCACCCGAATACCGTATGGTTGAAGAATCCGGAGAAACTCGGTGACAGTAACTGATATCAACACGCAACTCCAGACCATAACGGAGGACGCTGACTTACCGTTTGTCGAAATTGAAGCAGGAGGTGTTTCCGGAGTTCATTTGCAGTTTTCCCATGGGTTTGGTTCCACCAGCATCCCTCCTGGCGGACAGCTGTTTCTGGTGGCCAGTATTACCAAATCCATCGTGGCCACGATGGCGCTGAAGTTCGTTGCTGAGGGACGTTTCGCACTTGGCGAACGCGTGGTGGACAGAATCCCCGAACTTCCGGCAGGTGTCTTTCGAACGATCACCATCCGTCATTTGTTGACGCACAGCTGCGGGCTGCCGGACCAGCTTCCAGGCAATGAGGAACTCCGGGTTGCTCACGCGGATCTTGCTGAATTCCTGGTTCGAGTGGCGGAGCATGGTACGGATTTCAATCCAGGGTCTGACTGCCGCTACAGCAGCATGGGGTTCCTCTTGCTGGGAGAAATCATCAGTCGCGTCGCCGGGCAGCCTTTGCCCGCGGTCCTGCAGTCGCGGATCTTCTCGCCATGTGTGATGAATAACAGCTGGCTGGGAGTCCCTGGTGACCGCGATGATCTGCTGCAGGTTGCCGTACCCAGTATTCTTCCACCCTGGCAGAACGACAAACCCGACTGGGACTGGAACAGCCGCTATTGGAGACGGCTGGGCGCACCGTGGGGCGGACTACTGACAACTGCCGCCGATCTGGGACGATTCTGTCGTATGATGCTGGGCAACGGGACCAGTGAAAATGGTCGGTCGGTGCTGGCACCGGCAGCCGTTGATGCACTCACTACGGAACAGACACGAAACCTTTTCAATCTGCCGGAGACAGTCTGGAGCAAGCGGCCATGGGGATATGGCTGGCGTTTTGCCTGGCCGGAACATTCTGCCAGCTTCGGTGATCTGGTGCCTGCAACGGCCGTGGGCCACTGGGGAACGACCGGTACGATTTTCTGGCTGGATCGTCGGAGACAAATCTACGTTGTCATACTATCGTCGAAGCCGTTTGAACAAAGCCGCTTTGCTTTGCAGCGTTTGTCCAACGCCGTTGCAGCCTCGCTTATCTAATATCTGACGGACACAAGACATCGGGCTGAAATTGTCATTGGCTGTTGCGCGCCTGCTCCTGGTCATACAGAATCTGTTGAAAGGTATCCACGCCCGTGATACGTGTCCATTCGGCCTGCAGGTGCTGGATGACCGGGCCGGCGGGTCCCGGCAATTTGTGATCGTCGATCGATCCTACAGGTAACAGGCCGCTCGGTGTCGATGACAGGAATGCTTCCTCGAAGTTGCCGATTTGTTCAGTAGGGAGGTCGGAAACACTGAATCGGATACCAACCTGATCGCACAGATCCCCAACGAGATCGCGCGTGGTGCTGCGAAGAACTCCATTTCGAGCCGTTAAGACTGTGTCATTCATCACGGCATAGAAACAAGCCGTACTTGTTTCCGTGATCTGACCTCCTTCGTCAGCCAACAGAGCACGAGAGCCGGGCCGTGACTTGTTGGCCGCTCGATCAGCCAGCCACCAGTGCAGGCGATTTCGTACCTTGTGCTGGACAGGAAACGAACCCGCGGGTAAATGTCGCTGTTCCGGAACCGTCAGCTGAACGCCGGATCGTACGGCATCCTGCCAGTGCCGAAAGGGTAAACGAAATGTGTGAACACAGACCGTTGGTCCCGATCTGGTGATGTCCAGCGCATAAGTGGGATTCAATCCGGCTGTGACGAACCACACGATTCCCAGATCACTGGTTTCTTCCAGCGATCGAGAGTTCACCTCAACGATTGACGTTGCCGCGTCTGCCAATTCCAATTCAGAGTAAGGCAACGAAAAACCAAGTTCACGGCAGGAGATTGCCAGCCGTGCCAGGTGTTTCCTTATGCGAAATGGCAGATGGTGATATGTACGAGCCATTTCAGACACGGTTGCTCCTGCAACGACTCCCAGATCCCACACCGGGATAACTGCGTCTGAATATGGAATGTGCTTGCCATTCTGCCAGGCGAGCGGACACTGATCAGTCATTACGATAAACTCCCTGCCGGATCGAGTCTCGACCCGCCCCCACACAATCAGCTATCCTACGTGTCACTGTGAATGTCAACCTGCTGCGTGGAAAAGAATCATGCATCGAATTTTGTTAGTCGGTTCATGCTGTTTCGTGTGCATGTCGTCCTGGGTTTCACTGCATGCGGATGATGCCGCCGAAGATAGTCGCGAGCGTTATGAGCTGATGAAACTGTTCGTGGAATCGTTCCATCAGATTGAATCGAACTACGTCTCGGAAGTCGATCGCCGAGAATTGATGGAGGCGGCGATCCAGGGAATGATTCGGCATCTTGATCAGTATTCCACCTACATTCCTCCGGCCGTCACCGATCAGTTCAATCAGGCCGTCGATCAAAAATTTGGAGGAATTGGTGTGCATATCGACCCGCGTGGCCACCGCCTGGTGGTCGTGAGTCCGCTGCCGGGCAGTCCGGCGTCGAGGGCGGGACTGCGTTCCGGTGATGTGATTCTTGAAGTTGACGGAATGTCGCTTGACGATGTCAGTCGGCGGGACGCCATCAAAATGATTCAGGGACCGGCCGGCCGGCCGGTGACACTTAAGATTCTTCATATTGGCGAGGGTCAGGAGCCCGTGGAAGTCACGGTTGTGCGTGAGGTGATTCAGATACCTACGGTTCACGGGTTCCGTCTTCAGGACGACAAACAGTGGAACTTCATGTACTCTGACGAGGACAAAATCGGTTATCTGCATCTCACTCATTTTAGTGTCCACACAGCTGAAGAAGTGCGCAACGTCGTGCAGACGCTGGTTGACGACGGGATGCAGGGACTGGTGTTCGATCTTCGATCAAATCCTGGAGGCCTGCTGGACATCGCCATCGAGATCTGTGATTTTTTTCTGTCCGAAGGCAACATTGTCAGTGTTCGGGGCCGCAATGTGGCCGATCGTTCGTGGGCCGCGTCGACCGCGAATACCTTTCCTGACTTCCCTATGGCAATCCTGGTTAATCGATACAGCGCCTCGGCCAGCGAAGTGGTGAGTGCTGCCCTGCAAGACAACAAGCGAGGAATCATCGTCGGGGAACGTACGTGGGGCAAAGGCAGTGTGCAGAATATCATCAATCTTGAAGACGGTCACAGTCAGCTGAAGCTGACGATGGCATCCTACCATCGCCCAAGCGGGGTCAATATTCACCGCATGAACGGCGACAAACCGGAAGATGACTGGGGTGTCACACCGGATGAAGGTTTTCGGCTGCGATATGATGACCTGCAGTTTGCCCGCTGGAGCAGAGCTCTGAGCCGTCGCGAGATTCTGCGAGAGGACAGTTCATCTGCAGCAGAGGACGGTAACGAATTCACTGACACACAGCTGGAAGCCGCCCTGAGCTCCATTCGCGAAAAACTTCCCGCGGAATGATGTTTTCCTGGGATGGACTGACTTTTTACGCAGCCCGGCTCCGCAGTCCGTCGAGGCCAAGTCGATTACAGAAGTCCCCAAAGGATTCCATTTCGCGCCGTTCGTCCCGGAATGCCTGCAGCAGCGGTTTGAGCACCACAGGAATGTCATCGAAGAGAACCCGGTCCTGATAGATGAATGCCAGCTGTGTGCCCAGGACATTGCCGCCCAGAAACAGCGTATACCTGCCGACTGACCGACCGACCAGACCGATGTCGGGAGTGTAAGGTCGAGCACACCCGTTGGGGCAGCCGGTCATGTGGATGGCAATCTTGTGTTCTTCCAGCTGCAGTTCCGAAATCAGTTTCTCGAGCCGATCAATGAGCTGAGGCATCACTCGTTCGGACTCTGTAATCGACAGACCGCAGGTGGGAAAGGCCGGACAGGCAATGCTGTAGCGTCGAATCAGCGACAGGTCGTCAACAGTCCGGACTCCGTGTTCCGCCAAAATCCCGTCGATATTGTCACGATCTGCGGGATCGATATCACACAGGATTACGGACTGCAGAGGAGTTAGACGGGTGTCCGTCCGATATTTTGAAATGACTGTGTGCAGGGCAGATTTGAGTTTCAGTTCGCCGTTGTCATGAATACGGCCGTTCTCAACATTGATACCCAGAAACAGTCTGCCGTCACCCTGTTCGTGCCACCCAATGAGATCTTCAACTTCGGTGACGTCGGCAGCATGAGGTTCCTCCAGTGGCTGTCCATAGTACTCTTCAACTTTCGCCTTGAAGCGATCCAGGCCCCAGTCGAAAATGAGGTACTTCATACGTGCGCGTTTGCGGTCTTCCCGGTTGCCAAAATCACGCTGCACTTTGACGATGGCCTCCGCAGCGGCAACCACTTGATCCGGCGGGACGAACGCCATCTTCTGTCCGATGGCAGGGAACGTCTTTTCCGCACTGGGTGTGCGTCCCATGCCACCACCCACGATGATGTTGTAGCCAGTGATCCGGGCATCTTCAACAACTGCCAGCAGACCCAGATCCTGCGTATAAACATCAACGCTGTTGTCTTCGGGTAATGCGATCGCCATCTTGAACTTGCGCGGCAGATAGAGTTTGCCGTAAATCGATTCTTCCACAATCGGCGGTTCAGCGACATTGGTTTTTTCGCCGTTTTCATCGGTCAGCCAGATGTCGTAATAGGCCGTCGTCTGAGGTCGAAAATGTTCGGCCAGTTCCTGCGACAGAGCCTGTATCTGTTCATAAACCGGGGTGCGGTATGGCGCAGGGCAGCACATCACATTGCGACAGACGTCGCCGCAGGCTGCCAGCGTGGTCAGTTTGGACCGGTTAATTGCTCGAATCGTCTCCCGCAGATTGTCTTTAAGGACTCCATGAAGCTGAAAACCCTGACGACTGGTAATTCGGACAGTGCCGTTTGCCAGCATATCGCAGATCTCCAGTTCGGCCAAAAACTGGTCTGCAGTAACACGTCCCCCAGGAACCCTGGTGCGCACCATGCAGGAATATACTTTTCCCTTTTTTGTACCATCCGGATTTTTTGCTTTCCGTGCATCCCGATCATCCTGCATATAGCTGCCATGATGCTTCAGGAGCTGCGAGGCATCGCCGCTGAACGTTGGTTCTGCGTTGAGAAGTTCATCCGGAATCGTACCACGCAGCTGCCTGCTGCCCGCCTTGAGATGTTCCAGTTTGCTGAGTTTGACGTCGTCCGACATGAGGGCTGTCTCTTCAGTTCTGATATGGTTAGCCGCAGGAACCGGACGATGTATTCGGCCGGATGATTCCCGTCTGAAATTCCGGATCGAGTATAGAAGTATCAACGGTGCCTGAACAACCGTCGCCAGAGCCAATGAATGGGATTGATCACGGCATTCTGTTTGTCGCCGAGGGCTGCGGTCTGGGTCGAATACCCATCATGCCCGGGACGTTCGGCAGCTTATGGGGCCTGCTGCTGGGCTGGCTGCTGGGACAGGGAATTCCCTTGGGGTGGGGACGCCTGGGAATCGGACTGGTCATGTTTCTGGTGGGGATTCCTTTATGTGACCGAGCAGCGCGACTGCGCGGCCGCGACGACCCGGGCAGTGTGGTTTGGGACGAGATCGCGGCGTTCCCGGTAGTGTATGCGTTCGTCCCGATCAATTGGCAGACACTCATCGCCGGGTTTGTACTGTTTCGGGTTTTTGACATTTCGAAACCGCCACCGGTTCGCAGAATTGAACGCCTGCACGGTGGCCTGGGTATCATGCTCGATGATACCGTTGCCGCCGTTTGGGCCCTGATCGTGCTGCTGATCTTCGTTGATGTAACGAACTTCACTTAAATTGATCCCTCCTGTGGTATCGGGCCGATCAGCCATCGTCTTGTGTCGTGGTGCCAGGTGTCGACTGCCGTCTATTTGTTTCAAGAAGGGCCAATTTCCGGTTACATTCAGAAGGTTTGCGATATGGGCGAGTTGTTGAAGATGCATGCCAAAAAAAACAATGAATTGAGTATTTAATTACGCGGGTAGTTTGGAGAACAATCTACGCACCTCTAGTGTTATTCGCGACAGTCTGCATGACGTTCCGTAACATCCATTCAGCAAGGGAAGTCACCGAATGTCTTCGCGAGATCGCGCCATCGGCGGTCCTCCGAATTTTGACGCAAACCCGGTTGGCCATACCCCATCCGGTATTGAGCGATGGTCCGCCACTACTCAATCGATTGCCGAATACACTTACTGAACATGCCCTCTGGCCTGCTTTTCCAACAAGAACTTCAGCAGACACGCGCGTACTTCGCTTTCATCAGCACAAACTCAAACTTAAGCTCTAAGGCATATTCAATCCAATTTCCTTACTTGTGTGGTAAATCCATCGAATGAATGAACTAACAAAGCCGGAATTTTCGGTGGTGGTGCCGGTATACAACGAAAGGGAGTCAATTGAAGAAACCATTCGCCTGCTCGTGAAGAACCTGGCAGGAACCAATTTTGAGTTGATTGTAATCAACGATGGATCGTCGGACGGCACGGCGAAGATTCTTGACGAATTGCAAAGCGAGTATCCCTTCATAATCACAGCCTCACATGAATGCAACCGGGGATATGGAGCTGCACTAAAGACCGGCATCAGGATGTCACGAAGCGAGTTTGTCGCAATTACTGACGCGGACACTACCTATCCGAACGAGCGAATTCCCGAACTCGTTGGGCTCGCGAAAAACGCTGACATGGTTGTCGGCGCGAGAATTACGGACGACGTCACCTACTCCATCACCCGCACTTTCCCGAAGATGGTTCTTAGTGCATATTCTTCGTGGCTTGCTAGACGTCGGATACCGGACCTGAATTCTGGACTTCGCGTAATGCGCAAGAGCGTGGTTGAACGTTTCCTGCGAATACTTCCCGACTCCTTTAGTTTCACAACTACCATCACACTGGCCAGGCTAATCAATTACTACAATGTGCGGTACGTCCCGATTTCATACGCGAAGCGCATTGGAAAATCCAAAATAGACCCGATTCGTGATACCCTGCGCTTCGTTGCGTTAATCATACGGACTGGAATCTATTTTGCACCATTACGAGTGTTCCTTCCCGTTGCAATGGTTTTTGGAATCGCCTTCGTAGCGAGCTTTGTCTTCGACCTAATGAATCGTGACTTAACAGAAAAAACCTTAATGCTGCTTTCCTTAAGTTTGAGTACAACGATGTTTGCGTTGTTAGCTGATATGATCGACAAAAGAACAGAAAAAATAGCCGTGCAGACGCAACCCAGGCTGGTGCGCGCTGCTCGATCTGCGACGGCCAGAACGACCTGAGCGGTGATAGCGATCAGCTTTCCCGATTGAAACCGGCAACAGACAATGGGACCGGTCAGATCCGGCTGCTGCGGAGAAGTCCGGGAGTGTGCTCGCTCCACAACAATGCCGGCGAAATCAGCTGCATGGCAACCACAGGACACTCAATAAGAACTACAGAGAACAGAATTGGATCGGTCTCCTTTTTCAGGATCCGCGGTCTACAGTATCTTTGGATTTCTCAGACCGTGGTTTCGTGATGTGCCGATGCCGCTTCGAGAGCTACCAACTACGGTTTTTCCTCGTCTCCGCACTCACACACCATCAGCCCGCAGCCCGGACAACCATTGCCGTATTTCAGCTGCACGGCCTGGGAAAGATTAATGTCGGCCACATTGGCGATCGTGGCCAGCCATGCAAGGACATCTGCAAACTCTTTAGCGATCTCATCTTTGGACGATTCCCGCAGAGCTGCCGAGAGTTCACCGATCTCTTCCATCAGCCACATGAACGTGCCCTCGATTCCGCGAGCTTCGTCCTTGCGGGAATACATCCGGTCGATGAGTTGTTGAAGTTCGTCGAGTGTCATGTTCGGGCAGTCACTGAATCTCGGATTCGCTGCGAGGTTTCGCGGTCGCAGTGTTTTCAGGTGATTTGCGATGTTTCACCATCGTAATCACGTTTCCGGCTTTGTTGTGTGTAACTTCGTCCATGAAGCTGCGAATCAGCAACAGGCCGCGGCCGTGAGCTCGCAACAGGTTTTCCGGGTCCAGAGGGTCCGCCAGCGATAAGGGGTCGAACCCAGGTCCCTGATCCGTAACCGTGTAGCGCACTTGGTCTGGTGTCACTCGTGACGTGATGGTGATTCGACGGTTTTTCCATGGTTCCTGTTGCGCGCGCTGTCCGCTGAGATCAGAATATTCCGGGCCATCCTGGTCACGCAGGTCTGAATCCAGTTCCAGGTTGCCATGGTCAATGGCGTTCGCAACTGCTTCACGCAGGGCCATCGTGATCCGCAGCATTCCATTCGCATCACCGTAGTTCATCGTCCGCAATTGCTCTTCCAGCCGTGCGATCACGCGGCTGGCGAACTGATGATCGTTGCCAATGATATAGGTTGACTCAGCGGCAACCAGTGCTTCCATCACTTCATTATGACTGCGTCGTGCGTCGATCAGTTCCAGAATTTCTGAGATGGTTCGGATAAGCGCCTGTGCCAGTGAACGCTTCGGGAGATAGCTGGCAGCCCCTTTCCTGAGTGCCGCCACCGCCGTATCTTCAGTTCCATCGGCGGTCATCACTACGACAGGGACTTCAGGTTGGTGTTCTCTCACGTACTCGACCAGTTCAAGCCCATCCATTTCCGGCATGTTGAGGTCTGTGACGATGATATCCGGAAAAGTTTCATCGAGCAGTTTGACTGCCTGTTTGCCGTCTTTGACCACCACGACTGAGTGGTTGGCTCGTTCCAGCAATGCCCGTATGTACGTCGCCTGGGTCACACTATCTTCTGCGATCATAATGGAAGCCATTGCGCAGTCCATTCTGACTGGTACATCAACGGATGCAACAGGAGGAAACTCATCAATACTGCTGTGTTTTACATGCGGAGTCGCAGTCGGTCGCAGCAATACTGCAGCACACACATGGAGATGGCATGACCAGCGTATAGAGAGTCCGAAGGATCACAACCACGACGATTCCCTTCTGCTGTAAATCGCCATTGGTTTCTCGTTTTCCAGTTTCCGCGCACAGTCATGGTCATATTTTCTGTGAATGAGTCATCATACTCCCGGGCCCGGCTGCTGGTTTATGGAATGTCTCGTCCGCACACTGCCTGAACAGACCGCTCGGAACGGCAGGCCTGAACGAAGCAACCAGCCCGGACACTTCGATCGGTTCATAAAAATTACAGTAGCCGCTCTCGTCCGTCGCGCGTATGCTTCCTGCAGGCTCGAACGAGGGAGGGTCATCATGCCTCAACAACAATCTGACGCTGGTCTGTCAATCGGCAGCTATCTCATTCAACGTCTTCAGGACTACGGTATTCGTGACCTGTTCGGTATACCTGGCGACTATGTGCTGCAGTTCTACAGCATGCTGGAAAAAAGCCCCATTAACATCATCGGTTGCACGCGCGAAGACTGCGCGGGATTCGCAGCCGACGCATACTCGCGAATCAACGGCATGGGAGCGCTCTGCGTCACGTATTGTGTCGGCGGCCTGAGCGTCTGTAACTCGATCGCCGGTGCGTACGCCGAGAAGTCTCCCGTTGTGGTTATCTCGGGGTCACCGGGACTGAATGAACGTGAGAACAATCCCCTGCTGCATCACAAAGTGCGTGATTTCCGCACGCAACTGGAAGTCTTTGAAAAACTTTGCGTCGCCGGCACTGAGTTGTCCGACCCCGTAACTGCATTCCGTGAGGTCGATCGCGTGCTGGATACAGTGGCCCGTTTCAAGCGGCCTGGCTACATCGAAATTCCGCGAGATATGGTCACTGTCGTGCCGCATGTTGCACATGCTTTCTGTCGCCCTGAAATCACAAGTGACATGGGCGCCGCTGCGGAAGCTGCCGACGAAGCCGCACAGTTGGTCAGTCACAGCAGGAAGCCGGTGATCCTGGCCGGTGTGGAGATCCATCGCTTTGGCCTGCAGGACAATCTGCTCGCGTTCGCCGAGCAATCTAAGATCCCGATCGCTGCAACACTGCTTGGCAAGAGCGTGATCCGCGAGACGCATCCGCTGTATGTCGGCTTATACGAAGGTGCGATGGGCGATGCCGAAGTGACCAGGTATGTCGAGGAAAGTGACTGCGTTGTCCTGCTCGGCACCTTCATGACCGACGTGAATCTGGGCATCTACACAGCGAATCTGGATCCGGCAAAATGCATCTACGCGACCAGCGAGCAGCTTCGTATTCATTATCACTACTACCACGATGTGATGCTGGGGGATTTTATTGACGAGCTTTCGTCACGCAGACCATCACCACCCGAACGTGCAATCCCCGCGGCTCTGACTACAAAGACCGAGCAGTTCACACTCGATCGTGATTCAAAGATCACTATCGAGCGGATGATTGCGCGGTTGAATGAGCAGATCGATGACGAAACGATTGCGATCTGCGACATTGGTGATTCACTCTTCGCGGGGACAGAGCTGCGAACTCACGACCGAACGGACTTTATCAGTCCGGCCTATTACACATCCATGGGGTTTTCGGTGCCCGCGGCGCTTGGTGCGCATGTTGCTCGACCGGACGACCGTGTGCTTGTGATCTGCGGCGACGGTGCGTTCCAAATGACGGGAATGGAACTGTCAACGATCGTGCGTCATGGTTTTGCTCCGATCATCGTGGTGCTCAACAACGGCGGTTACGGCACCGAGCGATTCCTTCACGAAGGCGAGTGGGATTACAACGATATCCACTGCTGGGCGTACCATAAGCTTCCTGAGATCCTCGGTGGCGGCAAAGGCTACGAGGTATCGACCGAAGGTGAATTCGACGACGCTCTTATCGATGCCTGGCAAAACAGGACCCGTATGAGCCTCATCCACGTCCATCTTCAGCGACACGACGCCAGCCGCCCGCTGCGACGACTCGCGGAGCGGCTGCGCGATCGCGTATAAGCGGAACATGGAAACAGTACGACGGCAACTCGTCGTGCACGGCTCCGGAAAAGCGGCAACAATGACCGGTTCGCTCCCGGTGGAGACACCGGGAACATTCGCCGGAAATTCGTCACCGTGTCCTGAGTCGGATTCGAACGATGCGGTAGACCAGGAACTCCGGGACCTCAAACCGCAGTCGATGACCGCCTTCCCGTTTGAACGGGATTTCCACGACGTCATCGGATTCCGGCGTGGCTGATTCAATCTGTTCGACCTGCCCTTCTGCCGGCAGCACAACGTTCGCAGTGAATGAACTTGTTCGAATTGGTTTTTCGTCAACGATACCACTCCCAGCGCTGGGACGTCCATTGCCGTCACGGGGTGGTTCTTCTCGGTTGTAGTTGACGAAGTGCAGCGTTATTTCATTACCGGACCGTGGTCTGCTGGCCGAGACACGAATCGTGTACGGAGCGTCGAAGCGGCTGAGGTCCACACGGTCGTTTGGCACATCTGTCTGTGTGTCCGATACTCGAAGGACGCAGGAATATCGATTTAGCGTTTCGTCGGTGGCGATGTCGTCGGGAATCACGTCGAACAAAAGGTGGTGATCGAGCAGACTCGTGCCCAGCTCACGGAATTTCGCGACCTTCGATACATCGGCGGCATGTACAGCTTCTCGCGGAAACAGCAGTGCGACTTCGGCGTGAGAACGATTTGCCTTGTAGACAGCTTCGTAACGCCGGATGAACTGATAATAGGTCACGATTTCCTTTCGGGCAGCCGGGTCCGTAAATCGCGTGTAAAAGCCCATTGGTGCACCACCATTGGCCGCAAGTTCTGAAATGGCCACACGAATACGAGTTTGTTCATATTTCCCGAGTGTGTACGGTTTGTCATCAAATGCTCCGCGAATGTATCTCGCCTGCAGAGTACCCTCGCCCAGATTCCGCTCTTTCAGATCGGTGAAATTCGCAGCGCCACCGGTGCTGTACCAAAGATAGTCTTCGTCGCGTCCCCACATTTCAGCCGGAAGGAGACACCGTTCGTCGCCACTGATCTGCCCAAAATTCCCCAGGTGGTTCCACTGTGCAACGATCAGGTTCGGCTTCAACGAACGGCCATATTGAACGAAGACCTTGTCGAAAACCTGCTTGTTCGAAATCTGTGACCAGCGCAACATCTCGCGTCGCAGCGGTGTGGACGCATCGGGTGAATGCCAGAAGATGATTTCATCAAACTCATGCGAGGTGAGATCTTGAATTTGGTAATTCTGCCGCAGTTCTTCAGCTGAGAATCGTTCGGAGAGATAGGTGCGAAAACCAGTCTGGCAATGCTTGCACAGGCAGTTATGGCGGTAGATGTAATTGGCGATAAAGCCGTCGAGTCCGCGGTCGATCCCATGCCTGACCCACGCCTTCAGCACGCTCTGCCAGGCAGGATTTCGCAGGCACGCCCAGTATTCGTGCATCCCGCCAATGTTGTAACCGTTGTTGATAACCGGCTGTCCATCCGGTCCCTTTTCCAGAAACTCAACCGGATCGGCAACAGGCTTTGGTCCCAGCTGCTTCTCATCCCACAGGTTTCGGTAGAAATGAAAAAAACCGCGAGGCCCCTGGTTGCTGTCTGGTTCACCGATCAGAAACTCGACGTTAAAGTGGCCAATGACCCTTGCATTTCGCTGATTCAACGCGCGATTCCGCTGTTCGAGCCACTGGCCGCACTCGTTGATCCCCTGTACTGGCAAATGAGCCGGGTAGCCACCGAAATGTGGTGTGTGCACGAGGCTCCAGAAGTGAGCGCCGTAGAACCCATGCTGCACGATCTCAGGCTGTGCTTCTTCAATAAATTCCAGATAAGCCGGGTTATCGTACCCGGCCCAGTGAGCCACCATACGCGTGAATTCCAAAGGCGACGGTTCCGACGCCCAGGCTAAAGAAAGTCTGACGAACAGAACGCCGAATACAGCAGCCAGTCGGTACATCATCATTTTCCCTTTCACAGAATCTCGAAACCAGCGGGCCTGTTCGTCCAACGTTTGTCAGTTGCTGTATCTCACGGATCTGACCAATGCCTGTGAAGCGATCCGGATGAATGCGAAAGCAATGGGTCGAATGGGAATTGTCTGATTCGTAATATTTGACGTGGCTGATGACCGGCCGGTCGAGACCACAGATTGTCATCTCTGCGAGAAACTTCTCCTGCGTGGATTCCCGGCTGGGGCTGATACCGGATCAGTTTGACCAATGTGGATTGATCCCGAACCTCGACTCGTCGATCACCCACGCGTGTTCGGAACTGTTGGTGATTCATGAACGTACCTTCCTGTCTGGCACAGTCATCGTGCCGGCATATTGTGGAAAGGAGGGCACCATGCAGTCGCAGATGGTTTTCACACAGACGCGCCGGTGCATGTGGATGCCTCATTCCCTGCCGACGTTTCGATTTACGAAATGCGCTGAGCCGTTCCCGCATTGTTCCTGCATTTGCGTCGAGTCACAACTGCTCTGATGATTCTGACGCTGCCGGAGTCGAGCCATGTACTGGAGGTTTCGACAGCGGATAATCAGATTACGGCTTCTTTCCATGGAGAAGCCACAACAGCTGCCGGCCGCCACAGCTTCATGGTTTATTCCGCCGTCGTTTCGTAATATGATCTAAACACTATGCCAGAAACTGAAACGCTGAAACAACAGGTCTGTGCAGCCATCGATCGGCGGCGCAATGACATCATCAGCATTGGTGAGTCGATCATGGACGCACCGGAACTGGGTTTCAAGGAAAAAGACACTGCTCAGCGAGTCAAGCAGTCTTTTGATCAGTCTCGCCTGCCGTTTCATGAAGGTCTTGCGCTCACAGGGGTAAAAGCAGTCCTGCAGGGCGCGAAACCAGGTCCGACGATTGCATTGATGGGTGAGCTGGACGCACTGCAGGTTCCCAATCATCCGCGGGCCAATCCAGACACCGGGGCGGCGCACGCCTGTGGACATAATGCCCAGATTGCGGGATTGCTGGGTGCAGCAATGGGGCTGTCGGACGCCGACATCGCCGAACACCTTTCAGGCAACGTTGTTTTCTTTGCCGTGCCGGCGGAAGAGTTCGTCGAGATCGATTATCGAATCGGACTGGTGAAGGAAGGAAAGACGGCCTTTTTGACCGGTAAACAGGAGCTGATCAGACTCGGACACTTTGACGATGTCGACATGGCAGTGATGATTCATTCGACCAGTCCGGACGTCCACGACGGCAGTATGGGGCTTTCGCCTTCATCGAACGGATTTCTCGCGAAGAACATTCGCTTTCTCGGCAGGGCATCACATGCGGGTGTGTTTCCCGAGCGCGGGACCAATGCCCTCTACGCGGCGCAACTAGCTCTGAGCGCGATTAATGCACAACGCGAAACGTTTCGTGACGAGGATTGTGTCCGTGTACATCCGATCATCACCAAAGGCGGTGATCTGGTGAACATTATCCCGTCTGAAGTCTGTATGGAGACCTACGTTCGAGCCAAGACGTCCGAAGCGATCGTCGACGCTTCAGAGAAAGTCGATCGCGCGCTTCGCGGCTCTGCTGTGGCCATGGGATGCCATGTGGAGGTCGAAACGGTGCCCGGAAATCTCCCGCTCCGCAACGATGAGGGGCTGGCCGAAGTCTTCCGCAACGTCGCGGGCCCACTGCTCGGTGAAGACAACTATCGCAATTATCCACACGTCGGAGGCTCAACCGATGCCGGAGATCTCAGTCAGATCATGCCGGTCCTGCATCCTATGATGACTGGAGGCGCCGGCGCTCATCACCAGACGGACTGGTGTATCGAAGATCACGAAAACGGCTACGTGACTCCGGCGAAAGCACTGGCCCTGATGGCCGTTGATCTGCTGAGTGACGGTGCTGCCGGAGCCCTGAAGATTCTCGAGAACGGCAAGCCGGCGATGACGAAGGAGGAATACCTTAAGCACCAAACCTCTGTCTTTCACACAGAGCTGTTTGACGGGACGAAGTGAAGGGCGGTCAGGTGATTACCGCGCCCGGTTTTCAGCCCGGGGATCGGCAGCTGCAGGAACGGCGCTGCACTCCGGATATTATGGTACGAGTGAACAGCGAAGCACATAGACAGGTCACGGAAGTTTAAGTGGAGCATAGTACCGAGGGCTGGAATGCTTCGTCGTCACGGCTGAGTCGGCGGGTAACTGCCGTCCGGGGAACGCGCTGGAGGGAAGGAAACACTTGACAGACTGTTCTTTCAAACACCACGACAGCAGAAACATTCAGTTCACCAGCTGTTTCTGTAGTCCCTGTGGCTGATTTCCGGTTCTGTCACATAACCGACCCGTGCACGGGCCGCTATGACACGGCCATGCTGCCGCCGAGTCATCAGCGAAGCAGTTCGTCCAGCGAAAATTTCTCGAATACCAGGTGGGACTGGCTGCCTTCGTAAACAATGCCGACGTGCTGGTCGTCAATCCGGGTCAGGCTTGGGTAACCTGCTCCGCGGCCTTCGTCGAGCAATCGATGATGAGAACGCGGCCAGGTTCGCCCGTCATCGAAGCTGACCTGGATCGTGTGGTGCGTCCGCCCCTGCTGCGTATGTGGATTTGCAAACAGCAGAATGTGTTTCTTCTCACCGTCTGCTTTATAGTCCACACGCAGTAGACTGCCGTTGCAGTTGGGCTCGATGAGTGTATTACGATTGGTTTCGTGCGCCTCCCAGATCTCACCCAGGTCCTTTGTCACGAACACTGCTCGAAAACGCTCGTGATCATTGCGCATGTTAAGCATAATCGATCCGTCTCCAAGCTGGACCGCCTGACACTCATTGCCACCGCTGAACGCAGGCTTTCCAACCTTCCAGTTCATCCCGTGGTCACGACTGATCATCACCGTGGCGAACGAGGACAGATCGTCTCGACCATCGCGACCTTCCACCGGCATTACCAACGTACCGTCCGGCAGATTGATACCCTGCTGCGGTGAGGGCGCCAACAGCCACCATGACTCCTGCTTAAGTTTGCGGGTCAAGTTCTCAGGTGTAGACCACGTACGACCATCGTCCTGAGAGCGGACCATCAGGAATTGAGCACTCTTACCGATTTCAAAACCCGGTTCCGAACCGTCGTCGCGCCACTGGTGTTTGCCTGGCTTACCATTCATCCACACAGCGAAGCAGAAAATCTCGCCTGTTTGCTGATCCACGATAATGCCCGGATCACTGCAGCCATTCTGCGCCTGGGGCAGCCCGCCATACTCTCCCATGTCCATGATAACCCGAACAGGGTCCCAGCTGCGTCCCCCATCCGTACTGCGGCTCAGTCCGATGTCGATGTCTTCCTGAAGATCGCGTCGCTTTCGTCTGCGCATGTCATAGACGCAAAGTAATGTTCCTTCCGCCGACGTGGTCAGCGCGGGAATCCGATACGTGTGAACGCCGTCGTCGTTGTGCCTGCGAAGTGCTACACCAATCCGATGGCCGATGCCGGGTGATTCATTGTGCGGTATCACCGTGCCAGCCGTCGTTTCTATTGAACTGCAAGTCGCAGCGACGTCATGTGAAAGCTCTGCGGTGGGCTTCAAACGACAGGACAGCCAAAACACATTCCGCCCCGAATTAAGCTTCCGGTTCATGCGAAATGTTACTTCGTCAGCCGGTCCAGAGGGCACACTGACGGGCGTTTCCGCGGAGAATTTGTCTGCCTCTCCGGTGGAAAACAGTGTAAGTGACTCGAGATCACCGAGGATGTCCATGCCTACGAGATCAAACACAACACCAGTCACCGCGGTATCGACGTCCTCCCCGACGGACATAACTACTCGTGTCATCGGGCCGTGTTCATTGCGGATCAGTACCGGATACACGGGCTGCCACGAACTGGCAGTTATCTGCTTGACAACGGGTGGATCTGCGGCAAAAAGCTCACTGACGCACACTATCGCCACAGCACTCAGCGCAAAGACGCAGTACGACTGCCGACGATTCAGACACTTGTACTTCCCCGCGGAGTTCAATTGATCTGTCGGCATGTTTCAATTCCTGCGCACGCGTCCGGTACTGCTCAGATGATCCGGGCCAGTTCCTGTAGCTGGCGCCAGTTTTCCAGCCGGTCCTGCATCGAACGCATGAGCACTTCGGACGGCTCGCCATCTTTGTCAAAGTGTTTCGCGAAACGGCCTTCGCTGCGGCAGAAATCAATAAAGTCAACAGTTTCACCCGTCTTTGGATTTTTCCACCAGTCTTCCTTCACGGCAGGATTGCCCTGGAGCGAAAGGCGTTTTTTCATGGTGTCACCCTTGCGAGGATCGTAGATGAGGATCGGGAACGCGCGGGTATCGACCGCCAGACGGGCCTGGTCAAACGCCATGTTGTCGGCGACGCCATGTTCGGGCTGGCAGGTTGTGTAACAGTTGATGACCGCCGGACCATCAAATTCCAACGCTCCAATAACGGATTTGTAGAAGTGATTGGTGTGGGCGCAAGTTGTCTGAGCAACGTAAGTCCGCGGGTGCATCATGGCGATCTGCGCGAATTCCTTGCGGCGCTCCTGCTTTCCTCCAAACTCTTTGCCGTGTACGCTCATTTTGGTGTTTTGTCCGGTGAACGTGGCCGTCGACGCCTGCCCCCCGGTGTTCGAATAGACCTGGGTATCCAGCACAAGGACCTTGACGTTCATGCCGGAAGCCAGCATCCGTGACAAGGACTGGAAGCCTATATCGAACATCGCTCCATCCCCACCAACGCACCACAGCGGCTTGTCTGCCCAGCCCTTCTGATCCCAGCGCGCACGCACACCCATCGCATCAGCCGGAGCGTTCTCGAACAGCGAATTCGTCCACGGGACGAGGTACGGATTATAGGGATACGTCGACGTGTATACCGTGTTGCAGCCCGTTGCCGCAATTATACCCCACTGGTCGCCGTATTTGGCTCCGGTGGCCGCACACATCATACGAAGTGCCGTCCCTTCGCCGCAGCCTGCACATGACCCAGCTCCGCCCACATAAATATGAGTCTGCTCCTTCAGCATCATGTCAATAAGCAGGTTGTCATTTACGTACCGCTCGTCAGTGGGACCGAACTCCTTAAAAAAGCGGTGACTTTTGCGGATAGACTCCATCGTCTTTTCCGTCTTGGGAATCATCTTCAGCGCCAAGTCATCGCAGACGGTCACACACTCAGCGCAGCCCTTGCACTTGCTCGGGTCAATTATGATCGAGATCCGGCCGCCTTCCAAACCTTTTTTTTGCGGACCGTCGTAGTACTTTCGTGTTTTTGCCCACTGGGCCTCGAACATCCCGCGGTCAGTCTCGTCCTCGATCGTTTGAAGCTTCGTCCGCAATTCAGATTCCGAAAGAACCTTGCCGAGGATTGCGGTGTCCGGACACTGCGTCACGCAATCCATACACCCCGTGCAGTTTTCGGTGATGTACTCGGGGATTTCCGGAGACACATAACTGAAGTCTCGCAGTGTCGCAGTTCCGGCCGGAATGATGGATCTCGCGATTTCCATGTCCGCCGGAAGATCTTTTGGCCCCGATCCGCCCTCGTAGCTGCTAATCACTCTCTCGTTAAAATCGGTCGCGTTGAGGATGGGCAACTGAATTTCTTTGTAAGGCGCATCGGTGAGCGTGCCATACGAATTGTTGTTGAAGGGATCTCGGTCGTTCGCCTCGTTCATCGAACCTGTGGATTCGTTTGTCGCCATAATTTCCCCACTGCCTGGTCGTTGCACCAGAATGTTATTTTGCTTCAGTTTTTGATTGTCAGACAGAGTGCAGAACAGGCGGAAACGCCTGTTCTGCACTCTTCGTTCGGTCCCATACCGGAAGCCATGCTGAGAACGACAACGTCACCCTTTGCTGCGTGCACGGCGGCTAAGGTAACGAAATTGTCAGATTCCGCCCTGACCGTTTCCGTTCCCAATGATCTCCATGGGGATCTGCTGCATTTCGCTGTAGCCGCGTTTCACACAAGTGAGGTTGTCCTGAACGACCTGTTCACCTCGTTTGCCGAAGTACTTCCGCAATGCGGTTTCCACACCTTTGTAAACTTCGTCGTCGGTCATTTCGCTTTCTCTGACATACGGCGTCAGCTTGAGAAATCCACCCAACAGGACGATGCCCTGCATCCGCATTTCCAGGTCGGCCACTGAAGTCACTTCGCGCGCGATCTTGACCATGTCCGTGAAATACAGGCGCAGTTTCTTTTTCTGAATCATCTGTTTCTGGTGCACCGGAATCCGCTGCCAGACCTCCGCCGGCTCGGTGAACGGACTCTGCATGAAGATTGTACCGCCGTCCGCCATTCCCTCCAGCGGGTTGCCGCTTAACAGCGCCGTGGTGTCGTTGAGCACTATAAGGTCGACGTGTTCCAGCTCCGCGTGCGAGTAGATATGAGAGTCAGCAATTGTCAGGTAATACGTGGTTGGGAGGCCCTTCTTTTCTGATCCGTATTTGGGATACGCCTGCACGTCCTTGCCGAAGACCTGGCCGCTGATCGTAGCAATCACTTTGTTGGTGGTCACAGAACCAAAACCGCCGACCGAATGACCGCGCATTGAAAACGCACCCTGCGGACGCAGGTCGGGATCAATGTCAGGCTGCAGAGCCAGCGGGTGCGTTATTCCGATGCAGAAGAACTCCTTGCGGTCATTGATCATGTTGGTGAACGCAGCGATGATATCGCCCGGTCGGACGTCACGGCTGCCCAGTCCGGCGGCACCGTGATAGATTCGCGGAATCTGGCCGATGCGTTCCATTCCTCCCTGGCCGTTGGCGGCATCACAGAACGCCGCTTTAATCTCGCGGGTCAGATGATTACCGGTTGTGGACAGTGGATCGTCCATGCGTTCCAGTACCGTGAACGCCTGGCAGCCCTGAAGCACATCGACAAGCTCTCGCGCCGGGAACGGACGGAAACAGTAGATATTTAAACAGCCCGCGACGATGCCCATCTCATCGCGCAGATAGTCGACAGCTATCTGTGCGGTTTCCATGTAGCTGCCGAGTCCGACGATGATGTATTCCGCGTCTTCACAGCGGTACGCATCGACAAACCCATATTTGCGACCTGTGTTTCGATAGAATTCGTCAAAGGCTTCCTTCAGCGCCGGTGCCACCTGGTCGTAGTATCCGCGTTGAGCAATTTTGCCCTTCATATACGAATCCTGATTCTGCACGCATCCGGACATCACCGGGTTGGCAGGATCCATCAGATTCAACAACCGGTCTTCCGCTCGGCCCACAAACTCCTTCATGAATTCGGGCTCGAGCAACTTCACCGATTCGACCGTGTGCGTGGTGAGGAATCCGTCCTGCACGTTCAGAAAGGGAGTCGATGAGGCTTCCGCCGCGCGACGCGCGATCAAACAAAGGTCTCCCGTTTCCTGCGCGTTCCGAGCGAACAATATACCCCAGCCGCAATCGGCAACGCTCATCACATCGTCGTGGCCGGCGTGCACGTTGAGACTCTGGCTGGTGAGCGCGCGAGCACCAATGTTGAAGACCACCCCCAGCCGTTTGCCGGAGATCGTGTACAACACTTCCTTCATCAGTACAAGACCCTGACCGGAAGTGAAATTTGTCACGCGCCCGCCGGCTGCGGCAAAGCCTTCACAAAACGTGGCCGCCGAGTGTTCACTTTCAGGTTCGACAAACACCAGCTTGTCGCCCCACAAATTGGGAACCCCGTTCATCATGGCCGCATTGAACCCGCCACCCATCGTTGTGGAACTGGTGATCGGGAACGCGCCGGACCCCTGGCTGATCCTTGTTTCGACCCAGACGACAGCCTCTGCTCCGTCACACGTGGTCGGAACGCCAGGAAACTCAAATCTTTTGCTGTGTGAATCCTCAGCAGAAACCGGGGAATTCTTGTCCAGCACGGTCGCCATTCCACTTTCTCCTCAAGCTGTGAAACTTCCGCAGACAGCCTCCGGAGTGGAGCGCCAAGGCCTCCGGAGTGGAGCGCCAAGGCCTCCCAACAGAACGTTCGCCAGCGTTGCTCTTCGCCGTGAGCGGACTACAATCCACGGTGACTCAACGCACCAACGTACTCCAAGTGTTGGGAAAACCGCCCGGACCGTTGGAACCGAACAGCATGACCAGTGAATAAAGAACCGCTCAGGCAGAGAGTCATCCCATAGTATAATGGCCAGATGCGGAAAAAGGAAGTGGACATTCGAAAAGACGAATCCTGTTGACGACCGTATTCAGGCAGGGAGCTGCAATCCAGCGTGATTTGCCGAAACAGGTCCACAAAGGAATCAGCCACGGTTCTTGGTTGGTTCGGCGTCAGATGTGCCTGTCCTGCCAGGTATCTTAGGAGTGACCAATGGACGCTGAGCACCTGCTTTGTGAGTGGTGTCCCGAATTTGGTTTTCGCCATGTTACTTCTGGAATTCGGGAATTCAATTGTGAAGACAGTCGATATGCTCTTCGAGGAATCGGGACTCTGGATTGAAGACATTGCGGAACGCTCGAAGCTCACGGAAGAACGCGTCGAGGCCATCGCGATGGGACGCTGGACTCCGAGTCCCAACGAACGTATTCGCATCGCAAAGGCATTCTCCGTCTCCGTGGACGATGTCAGTTGGGGGCATACGATGGATCCGCGAAATATGCGCTACCGTCGATTCGGACTCAAGGAAGATTTTTAAGACTGCCTTCGATGTACCTCAATGCTGCCTGGCGGTCAGCCAAAAGCGACTGTGTGTTTCGGGAGCCGGACAATTTTTGTAGAGAGAAAGACCACCTCTGATTGACAGGACGGACGATGGCGAAGAGTGTCGTTGATCTGTGTCGCGAACACGGCATGAATGTCGAGGAACTAATCGAGCGGTCCGGACTGGGTCGCGACCGAGTCACAGCGATTGTCCTCGGGCGCTGGACACCCAGCCCGAGCGAACGCGCCTCGATTGCGGAAGTGTTCGGAGTTACACCTGGCTCCGTTGCATGGGGACACAAAACGCCCATCCAGCATCTGTATGGACACGGACCTGGCTAGCCGGTGTTGCCCACCTTCGAGCGAGGAAATGAAACTGGCTCCAAACGGATCCTGTGTGATGCTCAGATTTATACACTGGCAGCCATTCGGTACCTGTCCCGTTTCCGCTGTTCCTCGTGTCACCCGATTAAATGGGCACGATGCCGCATTTGTTTAACATCGTGCCTGATGGAAACTCGTAGCATCGAGAGGGGCTCCGTTTGTCTCGCACCGTACGCAATGCAGGCTGGCTCGATGGCCCAGCGAGGCTGCCCGTACCAGCGACCAACGATAATGGTCCCTACGACCAACAGTTCACGGTAACTCCAGCGCCATGATTTCTTCGCGATTCCGGATGTACAGTCGCTTGCCGTCAACTATCGGACCCGTCCAGCCGCGTCCGTCGAACAGCTGCACTTTCGCGTGAACGGTCATGTCCTGCGGTGTCATGGTGGCAAGCATCAGTGTGCCATCCTCCTGCAGAATAATGAACCTTCCATCAGCGTAGATGCAGCTTGCTCTCCCCAGTCCTCGCTGCTGCCAGAGGACTTTACCAGTGTTCAGATCCAGCGCGGTGAATACGAGGGCCGAAAAATCGCCGCTGGAACCGTAGACCACGTCGCCGACGCGAATAACGTTGCTGTGATGCACGCGCATGCGCTGGTTATGCCAGATTTCCTCGACAACAGTCATGTCCGATTCGTCGTCCAGCAGCAAACAGCGGCTGCCGGCGCCGTATGCAGCTGAGAAGAACAGCCGTCCGTCGTCGCCATAGACGGGTGTGCTCGACATATAGCCGCCATTGATGGGATGTGCGTACTGCCACAACATACGACCCGTGCCCGGATCAATCCCGGCAATGAGCTTTTCGGCTAAAACGACCAATTGATCCTGGTGGCCACGTCGAATCATGATTGGTGAAACGTGCGAAATCGCGAAATCGTGTTTTTGCCACTCGATCGAGCCGTCTGTAAGTCGAAACGCAACCAGCCCGCGGCCTGGACCGCCGACCGGCAGGATCACGGTGTTACGCCAGGCGATGGGGCTGGCGGAGTATCCGCGATACAGGCTGGTTCCCTGCAGTTCACGCAGAAGATCCCGTGTCCAAATCACCGTGCCGGTATCCGAAGCGAGACAGTGCAGCACTCCGGTCACGCCGACAGCACAGATTCGGTTGTCCACGATAAGCGGTGTTGCCAGAGGTCCGGGACCGAACTCTTCCACATTCGTGCCGTCGAGAAACCGGATGTCGTAGCGATGTTCCCAGATTGTTCTGCCTGTCTGTGCATCCAGCGCAACGACGTGTTCCCGGTCATCTCCCCGGTACATCGTAAACAGACACTTGTTCACGGTAACGATACTTGAGTAGCCATCACCCAAACGCCGCCTCCACACCTCACGAGGTCCCGCAGCCGGCCACGTCTCTGCAAGTTCCACGTCTGTTGGCTTGAAGTCTCGCTGAGGCCCACCCCACTGCAGCCAGTCAGCCTGTGCGCCGAACGGAAACGTAATTATGATCCAATAAATCAAACACAGATTGACCCGGTGGATGAGCACTCGCCTGCTGTATAAAGCTCTTCCCGTGGTGCGCAGTCCATCCTGCCAACACGTCCGACACAGGGGAGCGTCGGACGGCATGCGAACACCTGCCCGTTCGGTCTTATTTGATTTCTTGTGCATGGATTCGTGAATCGCAACGCATTTCATAACGGAGCCTGGCTCAGACGGTGCTTTTCAGGTAATAATAAGCCCGTCACACTCGCACGGTACTTTCAGAGTACCGACTTCTTTCACACGGGAGAATTCCGGAAATGAAACATTTTTTCGCGCTGGGTCTTGTTGCAACACTTATGGCTGGAGAAATGAATATGTCCGGTGCAGCTGACTTAACTGTTGGAGACGATGCTCCTGCATTTGAACTCACAGGCAGTGATGGCAAGACCTACCGGCTTTCTGACTTCAAGGACAAGAAAGCGGTCGTGGTTGCGTGGTATCCCAAAGCATTTACCGGTGGCTGAACGAAAGAATGTCTGTCGTTCCGTGAGAACGGCGAAGCGATCCGTGAATTCAAAGTTGCCTATTTCACCGCGAGTTGTGACAGTGTGAAAGACAACACGGAATTTGCCAAACAACTGGAACTCGACTATCCGATCCTGAGCGACCCAGGCAAGAAAGTTGCCGAAGCTTATGGTGTCGTTCATGAGGGCCGTAAGCTTCCCGAACGGTGGACATTCATCATTGGTGACGATGGCAAAATCAAGCACGTGGACAAAAAGGTGCAGGCAAACAACCACGGCAAAGCGATCGCTAATCAGCTGGCTGAACTGAAGATCCCGAAGAAGTAGAACAGCCTCAATGTACGTCCCGGAAGTCAGCTGACGCCCGGGACGTTTTGCGTATACCCCCCGCTGCCGGCTTCCTGTCCGATTTCACGGTTTCATAATCCAGTGTCTGAACTGTGCACGAATGTGTCACTCAATCGGCAGAACGGATAACCTTTCGCCCGTTCAGCGATTGTACCGACCGATTGTTTCCATCTATGCCCCTGCGAAATCACTTGATCTGTTGTTTTGACAGACATCAATCCGTGAGTCCCAGAATCGCGAGACTGTCCCGATGGATCAAAGCTTCGATTTCGTCGGTATCCAGGCGCGGCAGCGACGTTCCGTCGACCTGATTATTCAGCTCGCGCAATCCGTCAATCGATGCATCGACCGTCGTAAATGGATAGTCACTGCCGAACAGAAGCTTGCTCCAAACGCCATATTCCTGAACCAGCATCAGACTGTGGTAAAGCTGAAAGGGCCGGTAATGCAGGGCGCTGATATCGGAATAGACATGCGGATGCTTGCGGATTACCACCGCACATTCGTATTCATAGGGATGGCCCAAATGGGCCATGATGATCCTGACGTCCGGAAATCGACCGGCCACTCGATCCAGGTGCCTCGGCAACGTGCATTCCAGGGGTGCCTGTGCGACGAACGTGGTGCCAGTGTGCAACAGCACCGGCAATGAATGATGAGTTGCGTAAGTCCACAGCGGATCAAGTCGTTCGTCATCCGGACGGAATCCGGCATACATTGGCAACAGTTTGATCCCACGCAAACCGAGTTCCTCGTGTCCTTTGCGCATTTCCTCCTGCCAGCCGTTCTGTGTGGGATCGAGTGACAGGAAGCCGATCAGCTGATTCGGATGGGTTCTCACGTAACTGCCCACATATTCATCATCGACCCACAGTCCACTCAACCGTGCCTTGCCACCGAACACGATCGTCCGGTCAACCTGAGCAGCACCCGCCATGTATTCTTCGTAGCGAACGGAAAGATCAAGTTCCACACCCGCACGAGCCCGACGTGCCTGAAGCTGAAAGTCGTCGGTGAAATGCTGGGGATACTGCCACGTATGACTATGAACGTCGACGATCATCTCCACCTCATAGTGTCGACGCTGTGTGGAATCGGCACACAACTACGCCGACGTCCGGCATTCGTACCAGAATCAGTCACAGCATGCCACTGGCCTCGACCATGGCAGTGCGGTATGTTGACACTGATCATTGCCTGCGCCGGTACGAACGATCAGCACCGGCACTGATGCTGTGGAGGCCGCTGAAAATGCTTGTGGGTTACGTCAGTAACGAACGCTTTGTCGCATTGGGTGACGTAAATTTGGAGTTTCGAGGGCAAAACCGCGTTGTCGCTGTGCGCTCAAATATTTCCGGAGCTGTTTACGCAAACATCAGCCCTGGTGAATACGAAGTGGTGCTGGGCCACGACGGCTACGGGTCGAAAATCGTCACCATGGAAGTGATCACAGATAAACCGCATCACTTCCGTCTGCTGTCTGATTGTCTGCTGGGTTATGTCTGGCCGAAATGCGTAAAATCCGGCGACCGCTCGGAGTTTCGAGTGCATGCCATCGAAGAATATGAACTGGAATTATGGCGCTACGGCGCTGACAAGGAATTCATCCGTCGTATCGGTACATTCGATGAACACGGGCCTCGGGCTACCATGCAGATCACACCGGACGGGGATTACACCCGGAGCGGCGTGCAGTGGAACAAACACGGATATCACAGCAGGACTCTGAATCAGTTCATCAACGCTCCAGAGCGCGCCGGTCTGTACTACTTCCATGCACGGAGCAGATCCGGCGAATTCTTTGCCTTTCCGTGGGTGGTCGCTCCGGGTCAGCCAATCTCCAAAGTGGCGGTGCTGGCGTCAGATATCAACTGGAATGCGTACAACAGCTTTGGTGGCCGCAGCAACTACATCAACGCCGACTGTCTGCCCCCCAGTCCCATCGTGAACTCGCGACTGGAACTCAAACGATACACGGAAACGGAACACCGCACATACGACTCGGAGACATACGAGCCACTGTCACTTGATCGGCCGGATCCCTACAACCACATTGAAGAAAACGAGCAGCTGACAGACCCAATCGCCGGACGCCAGGGTTGTCACCTGGCCGCAGCTGAATGGCGATTGCTGGGATGGATGGAACGCCGGGCGATTGATTACGATCTTTACAGTGAAACTCAGTTTCATTTCGACCAGGTGCCGCTGGACAACTACCGAGTACTGGTCATCAGCACTCATCCGGAATACTGGTCCGCTGACATGTATTATCGGTTGAAAATCTGGGTATTCGAATGCGGCGGGCGTCTGATGTATCTAGGCGGCAACGGTCTGAATTGTGAAGTCGAGTTTCTCGACGATCGCCGCATCGTTTATCAGAACACAAACTGGAGCCATTCAGAGCCGCAGTTTGCTCCCGACGGTCATGAGTATGAAAGTCGCTTTGACAAACGCCAGGAATCGGAAGCCAGCCTGCTGGGTGTTGTCTTTTCCGATCCTGGTATCATGACCGCCGCGCCCTATCAGGTAAAGGACGCCGATCATTGGTGCTTCGCAGGAACCGGCCTGAAAAACGGCGATACCTTTGGTGAACAGAGCCTGCATCAGCGAGTTCCCGGAGGAGCATCCGGTCACGAAACAGACAAGCTGTCATCTCAGTCGCCTTCAAACGTTCGGGTGCTGGCCAAAGGATTGAATCCGGACAACGGTGGAGGTGAGATGGTGACTCACGAACCAGAGGGTGGCGGCGCTGTGTTTTCTGCAGGGTCGATCTGCTGGCCAAGTTCAATTCTTGTTGATGAGGCAGTGTCGAAGATTACGGAGAATGTCCTCCTGCGGTTTCGAGACTCATAGACGGACATGCTGCGTGTTGAACAACTGGACCCGTTGAGTGAAATCTGTGGCAGTGCCAGCCACGGATGAACAGAACTTTACACGGATAAATATCTGTAACGATATCCGTGGAAGGGATTTGCAGTGCTGGTCGGACATGTCAGTGATGAAAACTACGTGGCCCTCTCCGGTGTGGAATTCGAGTTTGTGAGTGATGCTGCGTCACTGGCAGGGACCTCCAACGCGTCCGGAGCAATTCATGCCAGCATTCGGCCTGGCCAATGGCAAGTGACGATCGTGAAATCTGGCTACACGGCGAAACGCATCGCAGTCACTGTTGTCGACAGTACCCCCGTTCAGTTTCGTCTTCTTTCGGATCGCATGTATGGGTTCATGTGGCCCAAATGGGTGCGTTCCGGAGAAACATCGGAATACTGTGTTCACAGCACCAAAGAATTCCGACTCGACCTCTGGCGATACGGCTGGAAAAAGGAGTACGTTCAAAGTATTGGGTGGTGCAATGAACACGGGCCGAAAGCGATGGCTCAGATTCTTCCGGACAGCGACTTCACTCAGACCGGTGTGAACTGGAATCGCACAGGTTACAACCTGCAGCATCAGAAACATGCCGTCGTGGCCCCTGACCGATCGGGCCTGTATTTCCTGCATGCAACGACTCGGGATGGCGAATTTTGTTCGTTCCCGTGGATCGTTTCACCGGACAGGCCTCGGGCGAGAATTGCCGTCCTGGCGTCGACGATCACTCAGAACGCCTACAACAGCTTTGGTGGCCGCAGCAACTACTTCAATCAGGATGCATTGCCGGAGCGACCCATCATCAACGCTCGCCAGGATGTGAAGAGATACACGCAACCTGATACCTGGCCGTTCGAACAGACGGCGGCACCGTTGTCGTTTCAGCGGCCTGAGCCAGCGAGTCATATACCGGAAGAAAGTCACATCCAGGACACGATTCCGGGACGCGTCGAGTCCTTGTTTGCTCCTGGAGAATGGCGACTGCTGGGGTGGCTGGAACGCGAAGGGTTTGAATACGACCTGTACTCAGAAACCGAACTGCACTTTGAACGTTTACCGCTGGAAGCTTACGACGTTCTGGTCGTAAATCTTCATCCGGAATACTGGTCCCGCGAGATGTATGTTCGCGTGAAGACGTGGATATACGAACATGGCGGCCGGCTTTTGTATCTCGGCGGATGCGGCATGTATGCGGAGGTCGAGTTTGAAGATCAAGACACGATTCTTTGTCGGCGGGAAGGAGAGCACAGTCTGCGCGGTGAGTCTGAAGCGAAACTGCTGGGTACGGCCTACACCCATTCCGGGTTTCAGACCGCAGCACCTTATCAGGTGATCGACGCGGAGCACTGGATTTTTGAAGGCACCAGGTTGAACGAGGGAGATCTGTTTGGAATGCAGAGCCTGCACGAACGCTGTCCCGGCGGAGCATCTGCCCACGAACTCGACAAAATCTGTTCTGATTCGCCGAATAATATCGTGCGACTGGCCAAAGGCACAAACCCTGACGGCGCGGGTGCCGACCTGACGATCTACGAAACGTTTTCCGGTGGAAGTGTGTTTGCCGCTGGTTCGCTGTGCTGGACCCTTTCTCTGCCGATTGATGAAGGCACATCGGCTGTTACTCGCAACGTCCTGCATCGATTCCTTGAAAGCGACACGTGAGTCAGGATTCGTCGAAAAAACACTCAGGTTCGCCAACTGCCGTCCGCTGGATTGTGTTGGGAATTGTTGCGTTCGCATCTGCCAGCGCGTATCTGACGCGGTATTGCATTTCAGCGGCCAACACAACGATTCAGCAGGACCTCGGCTTCGATGATGCGCAAATGGGACAACTTATGAGCGCCTTCGCACTTGGTTATCTGCTGTGCCAGATACCCGGTGGCTGGCTGGGCACGCGATTTGGAACTCGAATCGCCTTTGCGTTTCTGAGCATTCTCTGGTCTCTGTGTAATTTCGGGTCCGCGATCGCAATCGGGTTCAAGGTGATGTGCGCGTCACGGTTTTCTCTGGGTGTCTTTCAGGCCGGTCTGGCACCGGTGTCTGCAAGGATTCTTAAAGACTGGATTCCGATTCGCTGGCGCGGAGTCAGCAGTGCATACATCGCTGCATCAATGTCAGTTGGCGGTGCGTTCACACTGTGGGTGACGGGCTGGCTACTGGCGCACGACTACGGTTGGCGGGGCATTTTTGCGGCGTATTCGCTGGTGGGAATCGTCTGGGCGATCGGTTTTTACTGGTACTTTCGCACGTTTCCAAATGATCACTCAGCAGTCAATCAGGCCGAGTTGAATCTGATTGTTGATGCCGGCGAATCCAATCGCAACGGGAACAAGTCTCGCGAGATCGTACCTGACGCCACAGAAGTTGAAGATGGACAGGTCAAGCACCCGCACACTGACGATCCCTACAGAGTCTCGGTCGCAGCGATTGACCGGGACTCTGGGACCCTCGTCGTGAATATGCTGCAGAGCGTGGCAATGTGGGGTCTCTGCATACAGTCGTTCTTCCGGGCCGCTGGTTATGTTTTTTTTGCGACGTGGTTTTTTGCTTTTCTGGAATACGTTTACGGCATCACCAGGGCCGAAGCAGGTCTGCTGAGCAGTTTGCCGCTGATGGCCGTCGTTGTTGGAAGTCTTCTGGGTGGAGTTATCGTCGACTGGCTGTTGCGGGCGTCCGGCAGCAAGTGGATCAGTCGCAGCGGAACCGCCATTGTTGCACTCACGGTATGCGGGATACTGACCATGGCCTCCGCCTGGACGTCATCGGCGACGGAACTTGCCACTGTGATTGCGCTTGGAGCTGTCTTCGCCGGAATCGGTTCTCCGGCGGCGTGGGCTGCAACCATCGACATAGGAGGTCGTAATACGGCCATCGTTATGGGAGTTATGAACATGGCCGGCTGTCTCGCAGCGGTGATCCTTCCGACACTGCTGGGAAGTTGGTTTCAGGATATTCGAGAGACAGATGGAGACTGGGATTTGGTCATCCACCTGCACGCGGCATTTTATTTTTTTGGTGCATTGAGCTGGCTGATGGTGAATCCTGATCGAGAGGTCTGATTGTAAAGGCCCCTGACTTCTCGAAAGAGCGAACGGCAAAACAATATTCGGCGCGCCCGAGATGTAAACTCCCGGTTTGACGCAGGATCAGGGGACTTACGTCCCTCGCTCGCCGAAGAGGACAAAGGACCGAGATTATGCTGTTTGACACACACACCAACCTGATGTGGTATCCGGATCATCTTTCGGATGAATTTGTGGAGTTTGCCTGGGAAGCGAAACGGGCAAAGATGAGACTTTCCGACGACGTCTATTTCGCTGGCAGTGACGTCAGGGAAGCCAATGCGTTCGATTCCAGACCTGACCAGCTGCTGGAAGCCACAGCTGACGTTGATAAGGCAATTGTGTTTGGCATCAAGGCGCCGTTCACGGGAATCAACTGCGACCAGGAACTGATTGCTGAATTTGTTGCTGATCACTCAGACAAGTTCATCGGCTGGTGCTCTGTCGACCCCAACGATGCGGACTGTGTCGATCAGCTCGAACATTATGTAAGTAACCTCGGACTTCGCGGTCTCAAGTGTTCGCCAATCTATCAGAACTGGGACCCTCAGGATCCGAAACATCTGCCGTTGTTTCGGAAGGCGGAGTCGCTTGGGATTCCGGTTAATATTCACCAGGGCACTTCATTCGTTCGAACAGGTCCTCTGAAATATTCGAACCCGATTCAACTGGAAGATATTGCGGTCGCCTGTCCGGACCTGCGCATTGTAATCAGCCACATGGGCCATCCCTGGGAGGATGAATGCGTTGTGCTGATCCGTAAACATCCCAATCTGTACACAAATATTTCCGCACTTCACTACCGCCCACTGCGGCACTATCAGGCGTTTGTGTCGGCGATTGAATATGGAGTGGAGCACAAACTGATTTTTGCTTCGGACTTTCCGTCCGCCACAGCCGCGCAGGTCATCGCCGGGCAGTCTAAGATCAACAATGTTGTTGCCGGAACCAACCTTCCGAAAATCCCGGACGAGATGATACACGATATTATCTTTGAAAACTGGAAATCGTTTTTGCCGGAGTACACGTAATGCAGGAAATGAATCAGAAGCAACACCACCTCACGACATGCTTCAAGTCGGCCTGCTGCTTCTCAACCGGCAGCCTGTTGCAGATTCGTTGTATCATTGCAGCGTTTTTTCTGCTGGCAACTTCGACGCTCTTATCGGCCGCCGACTACGAATGGGTCGAAGTCACGATGCATGCCGAATTTGCGCCACGCGACGGAGCGGGTGCACTTTCTTATGGTGGTTCAATGTGGCTGATCGGCGGCTGGAATCCCAATGCCTCGCACAAAGAATTCTTTCCGCGAATCTGTAACAACGAAGTCTGGAAGTCCGCGGATGGTGCAGAATGGAAGCTCGTCAAGCCAAATTCGTTCAAGGATCTGTCGTTTGACCCAACGGCCGACTGGGAAGGACGTCATACGGCCGGATATGCAGTGTTCCGTGACCGCATGTGGATCGTTGGCGGCGACGTCAATCAGGGGCATTACCAGAATGATGTCTGGAGCTCCAAAGACGGTCGTACCTGGGATTTCGTCAATCGAGACCAGCCGCTGCCATGGGCACCGCGGGCGCTGCATTACACAGTGGTCCATGACGACCGAATCTGGGTGATGGGCGGTCAGACAATGCCCGGCTTTGCAAGGGACGAGACCCGCGAATTTTTTTACCGAGATATCTGGACAACTGCTGACGGAATCAACTGGACTGAGATCAAACCGCAGGAACCGTGCTGGTCCGCTCGGGGTATGATTGGAGCGAGCGCTGTATTGAACGACCGCATTTGGATTCTGGGCGGTGGCACGTACGACACACCTCAAACTCCATCGCGCAAATTTCACAATGATGTCTGGAGTTCTCCTGACGGCGTTCACTGGCAACGGAATACTGAAGCAGCGCCCTGGGCGCCGCGACAGTACCACGAAGTTGCAGCATGGGATGATCGTTTATGGGTACTGGAAGGCTACCACGGTGACAGCGGCAATCGGAAGGATGTCTGGTATTCATCAGACGGCGTGAATTGGACTGAGCTCCCGGATACTCCCTGGAAACCCCGGCACGCTGCAAGTGTCTTTGTGCACGACGACGCGCTGTGGATGGTGGCTGGAAACAACATGGAACCCGACGTCTGGAAACTGCGTCGCCAAAGAAAATGAATTCATCAATGAAGATCACAGACGTTGAAGCCGTTCCGATCAATGTTCCGCTCAAAGCCGGGATGACGACAAAAACTTCGCACGGTGAGCATGCCACGTCACCGTATGTCATTGTGCGAGTCCACACCGACGAAAGTTTGATTGGGCTTGGCGAAGCCACCGTTGCACCGCGATGGAGTGGTGAAACCAGTCACGGCGCTGTGGCCATCATCCGTGGACTGATCGCACCGGCGCTTCAGGGCAAAGACCCCACACGAGTGAACCATCTGCGTCGTCAGATGGACAGCGTAATTCGACTCAACCCATTCACAAAGGCGGCTGTGGAAATGGCGCTGTGGGACATCGCCGGCAAGGCGGCGGGTGTGCCCGTGTACCAGATGCTTGGTGGGAAAGTTCGTGAAGAAATGCCGATCCGCATGGTGGTAGGATCGATCGACATTCCCCAGGCAGTCGAACTGGCACGTCGGTTTCTCGACTGGGGTGTGAAGTGCCTGAAAGTCAAAGTGGGATTGGATCCTGATCAGGATGTGGAACGAGTCAGAGCGATTCGGGAACTGGCTGGTCCGGACATTCCGATCAGTGTGGATGCCAATTGCGGCTGGACGGTGGCTCAGGCAAAACGAATGCTGCAACGGCTGCAGGAATTCGACATTCTGTTCGCCGAGCAGCCGATTCCAATCGCTGATCGATCAGAACTGGCGGTTTTGCGGCAACATAATGACATTCCCATTATGGCTGACGAAAGTGCGTTCACCAGCGGTGACGCATGGCATCTGACCGCCGAGCGGGCGGTTGATATCATCAGCGTTTATCCCGGCAAGAATGGCGGTATTCAGAACACGGTCGAAGTCGTACATACCGCGAAAGCAGCGGGCATCCCCTGTGCCATGGGAAGTAATCTGGAATTAGGCATCGGAACTGCCGCAATGCTGCATCTTGGAGCCGCATTGCCAGCGATCGTAAGTGAACAGTATCCCGGCGACTTCATCGGTCCGCTTTACCACGAGGCCGATATGCTGAAGACACCACTGACGCTGGGTCCGGCCTGTGCGCTTGTTCCGGAGGGTCCTGGACTCGGTGTCGAACTCAATCCAGAGCAACTCGAAAAATACCGCGACCACAGCAGTGTTGCGCAGGCCACTGGGATCACCACCAGCGTGACGTTTGAGGGTTAAGCACTGCTGGCTGAAACATGACCAATGGTGACTTACCGCGAGTTCACGACTTGAACATTGCCAGTGTGTCACAGATGACAAGAAACAGAAGTACGAATCGCGAGTGTGTTTGCCGTGATATACGCAGTCCCAAGCATTTCGAGCTCTTACTACGAGAACCCGGCGCTGTGTAATTCGAGATAGTCTCCAGGCCGGATCTGGAAAGCGATTCCATCAAACAGACCCGGCCACTGATTCCTCCTGCAACAGTCGATACGGCAGGGAATCTGCAACGTCGACGTTGTCGTAGGTAATCATGCCGTCCTCCGGAATACTTTGTATGACAGTTGCTCCCTGAGTGAGTCCGATCGGCACAAGGTGTTCCCGCTGTGCGGTGTCGGCTCGGTCGATCAGACCATAAACCGTAAATCCGCCTTCACCATCCAGTACATCTCCTGGTGACAGCGCACGCTTGGCTGACGCGACCACGTCAGAGGTTTTGGTAACTGCTGCTCCACACGTCTGGCCCCAAATCATCATCCGTGCTGCGGTGATAGGCATCTCATGACCAATGAAGTGCTGCGGACGATAGATCATGGCATAGTTGCTTTTTCTACCGGTGATCATACCGATGATCTCCCCATATGACGCAAGCGATTCGACCGAGAAGCCTGCGGGCGCACCGATCACAGCGTACAACCCGCCACGCAGGTTCCGTTCCACCTCTGACAGGTCTGGCCGGATGGCACTGACAGCCTCCACGACACCTTCCTGATTCAGAATTCCACCTTTGTCGACCGAGCACAACACGTCCGGGATTTCGCGCAGGTCAGGGGAGGGGAAGTGCATACCGCGCACGTCGGGTACTAATCCCGTTGCATTGGACAGGGCTGCCATTTCAATCGCGTGTTTTGTGCCGTCGAGAAAGGAGCCGAACATCTGGGCGTTGTAATCGTCACCTGTGAATCCGTACTGCTCGGCCACATCATCTGGATTGTATTTGCGAAACGACGACAGAAATCTTGTGCCCTTGCCAGCAGCGACCACACGGAATCCCAGCGAGCTTGCCCAGTCCCACAGCTCACAGGCCAGCGCCGGTTCATCACCGTACGCCATACTGTACATTACGCCGGCTGCATCGGCCTTTTTCTTCAACAAATGTCCAACCACAATGTCTGCTTCAACCGTCACCATCACCACATGTTTTTGTGCTTCGATCGCTCGATAAGCATGTGTGGTGCCCATGTTGACATGGCCTGTTGCTTCGACCACAACATCAATCTCGCTGTCCATCAATGTATCCGCATCGGCGGTAATCACGGGATAATCGTCACGAATCGCGTCGTTGATTGCTGAGCCGGTTGCTGCTTCACGGATACGTTCACCTGGAATCCCACCCAGGGTCAGTGCCTTGCGCGCACGCTTCAGGTCGAGTTCGGCCAATGCCGAAACTCTCATCCCCTGCATGCGACACGTCTGTGCAACAATCTGAGTGCCGAACGTACCGGCGCCGATGACACCAATTCGAATCGGACGCCCCTGGGATTCACGCGCCTGTAATTGTTCGAATAGCACTGTATCGTCCTCAGTATCGCCGACTCTGTGACACCGCTCGCGTCAGCCGCGGGCATGCAGAATATCTGACCAGAGGTATATCATTCTGCAGGATGTCAAAACAGACAGTCACGGTTTGATTTATGTCATCTCTGTCGAATTAGGATTGCGTTCTTTAAAGGGCATGGACCGGTATTCGCAGGTTGTACGCAGTCAACCACTGTCTTTCATGGAACTGACGGGAAAGGCTGAGTTCTCGGTTACGTTTCAGGACTGCTGAACGTTGATTGACGAACGAGCCCTGTGAGTTACTGAGCGTTGTCTTCGGCCATACTCTGAATCGTCGGGAAAGACCAACCCGGGACGGAGGGCGCCGCGTTCTGAAAATGCACGCTGAAGAAACAAGATTGGTACATGGTCCGTTCGATCAATTTGCACAGATCGCAACTTGTCACCAGTTGGGCCGTCTTTGCCACCTGGGTGTTCGTGGGTTGCGGCGCAGAGTCGATCCGAAAATCTGTGTCCGTGACAGTTCAGACGGATAGCATGGCCGTATTGGGCGCAGAGGCCGAAGCTGACGAATCCGGTTCGAGTGACATGGCGGGAATTGATCGAACGATTATCTGTGGGGCTCAGGTCAAACTCGTTGACCTGGTCAGGCGGGCGTAAAATCTGTCACGATCAGATGAGGCAGGCCGGACTTGAGTTTGTTGACAGCAGCCGGATCAAGTTTCAAGTCCGTGAGGAACAGTGACCGGAGCTGAGAGAGCTTCACGAGGTGCCGCAGACCCGCACCGGTGATCTGCGTTCCAACCAGATTGACGGCTCGCAGACCGGACAGCTCGGCGATGTGTAAAAGGCCGGCATCGGTGACGGTGCACTTCGTGAGATACAGTTCTTCCAGCTGAGTCAAACACCGAATGCCGGGCAGCCCCGCATCGGTCACGGACGTGGCAGCCAGATGGAGTTCTTTCAGCATTGGAAGGTGTTTCAGATGCTGCATCTCCAGGTTGCCAAAGGTAGTACCAGCAACATCAACTGTCACAATGGTGCCCGAACCATCGGTCCGCGCCAGATTCATTGCGGTGAGTGCGTCTCCTAACGTTCTTTTTTGATGCTCCACAAACAGACGGATCACTCCGTTGAGTGACACTGTTGTTCCATTGAATGCCAACCGCGTCAGCTTCGTGAGATGATTCAGGTGAATGAGTCCGGAGTCCGTAACGCGTGTGCCGGTAAGATTCAGTGTTTCCAGTTCTGCCAATCCGGACAAGTGGCGCAAACCGGCATCGGTCAGACGGCATCCGTTGAGGTGCAGATGCTTCAGACTGCGGCACGCAGCCAGATGGATCATCGAATCATCGTTCAGAGCCGAGTCGTAAGCGACGAGCGTTTCGAGTTTGCGAAGATTGCCTCGACTGAGCAGTGGCTCCGCTGTGCCTCCGGCTGGCAAAGTGAGAAGCAGTTCTGCTGCAGGTCGACGAGTTACGGACGGCATTGCGGTAACTTTTTCAACCAGTGAATCGTCGTGATCAGTGTTAGAAGAATCTCCGACGACGGGACTGTGATTTCGGGGTGTCCCGGCCAATTCACGGATAGGTTCACCCGTCGACAGAATCGGAATTGGTTGACCGAGATGATTCACGATTGTGTGATTCGGATTTACACCCACGGCGTGATAAATCGTGGCCAGCAAATCCTGATAGCTGATCGGCCGTTCCTTCGGTCGTTCTCCCTTGGCATTCGTGGAACCGACAACCTGTCCCATATTCAGGCCACCGCCGTAGAGCAGAGCACAGCCGGCCGGCCCCCAGTGTTCTCGCCCCGGACAGCCCTTATGAACATGAATTCGGGGAGTCCGCCCGAATTCACCGACCACAACCAGCAGGACCTCATCCTGCATACCCCTGTCTTCCAGATCTTCGACCAAAGCGCTAACGGCCTGGTCGAACTGCGGACCTCGTTTTCGCATAATGGCGAATATATTGCCGTGCACCGCGTGGTCGTCCCAGCCGATCATCGTTCGATCGTAGTCACCTCGTCCGTCCGGCGCAAAACGAACCGCCACCACTCCAACACCAGCTTCCACCAGACGCCGAGTCAGCAGACATTGTTGTCCGGCGAGATGACGTCCGTAGCGATCGTGGACGTGTGGATGTTCCCGCGATAAATCGAACGCTCGAGTGGCACCACTGCCGGACAGAAGTTCCACCGCCTGCTGTCGAAACCCGTCGTAGGCCTGGAACAGTTCGGATGTAATGTTTCTTTGCAGCGGATTGGAATGATCCAGTTGAGTGAGCATCTGCTGACGGTCATGAAAGCGAACTGCGCTCCCGATCGACTGGAGGTTCTGCACAACGAATCCCGGCTTCGCCGGATCACCGGCGACCTGAAAAGCGGAATACAATGGTCCAAGAAACGCCGGACCTCCCCGGTGCAGTCCTCCATTAATCCCTGTATAGAACGGCAATGAATCCGCATCGGCCGTCCGGCTTGCCGAGCCTCGCATTCCCAAAACAAGGCGAGGATCAGTCGACTCACCGATGTTCAGTTTCGAAGAACTGGCCAGTCGGCGCATACAGCTGATGACAGACGCGACATCCGGGTAACGCGACTTACCACCTTCCGTTTCGTCGTATCGTCCGGTCAGTACGTTATGAGAGCCAACAACGTGGCCGGAAGAGGGCTGGTGGAGCGACCGGACGATACTGGTCCGGTGAGCCAGCTGCGCCAGTCCGGGCAGAACCTTACAATATGCCACTTCGGGCAGGGCGGTTGAAATTGCTCCTAGCTCACCTCGATACTCACTGGGCGCAAACGGCTTTGGATCAAACGTTTCGAAGTGACTTGCTCCACCATCCTGCCACAGAAGAATCAGCGACCGTCTTTTCGAGGTCGACGAGGATTCGGCCAGCGTCTGAGTGTTGAATCCGGGCAGCAGCGCCAGTGAACTGCCTCCGGTCAGCGCAGCGGCCAGAACGGCCCTGCGGCTGAGATGGCGTCCCAGCAGTATCTGACTGATATAGTTCATAGTTGCTCAGTATAGGAAAGATCCCCCCAATTACTCATCCTGTCAAGAAACCCTGACGGCGGAGCTGCCATCCGCTTCGGTAGTCACGCCTAAGGACAAGTCATGGCGCGTCGTCATTTGGCGTTTGACATCGAGACCGCAACATAAATTCCGGGTCGGGAATTCGAATGGAAGCCACTTCATCCATTCGGCAACAATGCAACCAAGAAACTGAAGACTTCCATACCGGGCAATGTTGTGAAGGTTCTGTCAGACGGTCACGACCGTTGCGGCCGCACGATCGGTGAGATTTATCACTTGGGCACTCTGATCAACCGTGTGTCTGTCGCTGCCAGGATGGCCTGGCATTATGTGAAGTACACACCGGACGACATCGCCTTGGCGGAAGCTCAGAAACACGCGCGTGAGCTGAAGACGGGATTGTGGTCCGGCAGTCACAAAGTCATTGCGCCGTGGGACTGGCGGAAGATAAATAAGTATGAACGGGTTGAGTGGTATTAACTCTCAACCGCGTTCGTACAACAAATGACCGTGCGTTGTGCCGCGATCACGCGACGGGCCAATACGCCCCGGAGCGTATTGCGCGTCCATACCCGACCAGTTTTCAATTCGCTCAGGCTGACGCTGTCGAACGAGCCGACGAATTGTTCCAGAAGTCTGATGAGCGTCAGCTTACTGTCAAATGATGCTGTCAACGGTTGTAACCAGCGCAGAAAAAAAAGCCTTAAACCGTGATGGTTTACAGGCTTTGATGAAGCGAGGCCGACGGGACTCGAACCCGCAACCACCGGATCGACAGTCCGGGACTCTAACCAATTGAGCTACGGCCCCAAAATCCCTAAACAGTAATAGTTTGCTGACTTCTGTGTGAGGCAGGAAACCATCGACGACATCAGACACGACGTCCCGTTTCCCGTATTACTGTCGCTGTGAAACCGGAAAAACACGGTTCCCTATACACCCATATGAGGGTCAATGAAACAGCGTGTGGAGCCTAGCCGGAATCATTCGAAAAGACAAGTCCTCCAGGCCCAGCCCTGTGAATGTGTGTTCAACGGCGCAAACACAGCATTGTTTGCAGGCCAGCAGAGTTGTTAAGTATAAAAGTTATTTTCGGTCCGATGCGATTCACTCACACAACGCTTTTCGACCTGCTCTCCATCCATATCGGATGGATCATCAAGTGACTGTCTTGATGAACAACGACGGCGATTACTCAACATCCATTGGCAACTCGCCGACGAATACGCCGTTCGTTGAGCTCGCAATGTGTGCAGGTAACCGGACACACGATTCAGATCACGTGCTGAAGCTGGCTGAATGGTGTCGGAATCGGTTGAAGTCTGAACCAGTTCCAGATATTCCGTCAGCGGGACCACATCGGTTTCAATCGGTACCGTTGCCAGTCTGGCAGCGACGCCGTTGATCTCATCGAGAGCATTCGAAAGCTCTGCAGATCGTTCTGCTGCTGAGTGACGTTCGTCATCGAGTTGATCGATACCCTCAGACAGCACGCGAAGCGGTGTCCCGTGTTTGACATCAGGGCATCACACCTCGCGACTAAAAAATCTGTGACTTCGGAAAATCTTTTGCACGGCGAAATCCACGGTCGGCAATCGGTTCGTGGCGGTCTTTTCTTACGTGGAGAGGAGGTCGCCCGTGAAAATGGACACTCAGTCGCAGGAGGACTCATGCGTCTCGGTCTGACGCGAGGGTCAATTATCTGTGGTACGGTTTGCGGCCACGATTGTCGCCTGCTGATTCGGTGGTACAAACTCATACGAACTGAAGTCCATCATGAATGACCCCTGACCACTTGTCAGACTCGAAATCGTTCGAGCATAAGTCATTACATTGGCCAGCGGCGCCTTGGCATGGATGATCGTGAATCCTCCCGATATTTCCTCGAAACCTTCCACCTGGCCACGCCTGGGGTTCAGATCGCTGGTGATGTCCCCGATCTTGTCACTCGGCACAGTAATTTCCAAAGCGACAAATGGTTCCAGGACCGCAGGCCGTGCCTTGTGGAACAGATCGCGGAAGCATGCTGCGCCTGCGGTCTTGAATGCCGTTTCGTTGCTGTCGACCGCATGGTCTTTACCGAAGAACAGTTCCACAATTACATTCTGAATCTGATAGCCGGCAAGAACACCCCGCTGCATCTGCTCGCGGACTCCCTTCTCGACGGCCGGGATGAACTGGTTTGGCACGGAACCGCCGGAAATCCTGTCTACAAAACAGAAATTCAGCTCCTTATCGAGATGATACTCTCTGAGGTGCGGAAATCGCTCTTTCGTGAAGTATTCCTCCGGTTCGATCCCTTCCGGAAATGCGGAGAGCCGCAGATGAACTTCGGCAAACTGTCCGGAACCTCCGGACTGCTTCTTGTGACGGTAACTGCCTTCGGCATCACTCGTCACGGTCTCACGATACGGGACCTTCGGTTCATGGGTGATGATTTCGACATTATCGCGATCATGAAGCCTCTTTTCGATCAGTTTCAGATGCAGTTCACTCATGCCTTCCATCACCATTTCATGAGTCTGTTCATCCCGGTGGATACGAAACGACGGATCCTCTTCCTCAACTCTCTGCAGCGCAGAAGAAATCTTCGACTGATCCGCCTGACTCTTGGGTTCAACGGCCAGCCCAACCATGGGCAGAGGAAACTCAATAGGGGGCATCCTGATCGAGTCGGGCCTGTCACTGATTGTATGTTCAGTGCGTAACTCATCGACTTTCGTGACTGCCACAATGTTTCCGGCGGTCGCCTCTTCGATCGCTTCGAGCTTCGCACCCTGAAAATCCAGCAGTTGACTGATTCTCACCGTACCAGACTCGCCTACGATGTGGACACGGGCATCTTTCTTAAGTGTGCCGGAAAACAGACGGATATAACTCACTTTTGAAATATAAGGATCAACACGTGTTTTTACGATCTGACCAATGAGCGGTCCGTCCACATTCGGTTCGATCTCCACGGCTTCGCCGTCGACAGTCACGTGACGTTTAAGTTGTTCCGGAGACGGAGCATAGGCGACAATTGCATTCATAAGTTCAGTGACGCCAATGTCTTTTTTCACAGCAGTGCAAAACACCGGAATCAGAGTCCGGGCAACGACGGCCTTCAGGATGGCACTGTCAATTTCATCGGGTGAAATCTCACCCTCTTCGAAATATTTCGTCATCAGTGCATCGTCGGCCTCCACAGCCGCTTCCACAACCATCTGATGCAGTTCGTTCGGATCCATCACAGCGCCATCGGGAACGTCGTCGGGAACGAGAACAGTGTCGACGACACCTTTCATGTTCGCCCCAAGATCGACGGGCACGTTCATGAGAACACACGCCGCGCCGAACTCTTCGCGGATTGAGTTCATTAGCTGTGTCAGATCGACATGATCTTCATCGCACTTGTTGATGACGATGAATCGTGCGAGCCCCGCATTCCCAGCGTGCTGAAACGACTTTCGTGTGTTCGCCTCGATGCCTGCATGAGGGTTGATCGTGACAATCGCGGTCTCTGTGGCTCTCAGAGCACCGATGACATATCCCATAAAGTCAGGCATACCGGGAGCATCAATCAGATTGATGCGAGCATTGTTGTGGTCGAAATGGCAAAGGTGCGATGTGATCGAGTGGCGCCTCGCCTTTTCCTCGTCTTCCACGTCCAGTGCACTTGTCTCGTCATCCGGCGACCCTGCCTTTGCCGTTTCTCCTGCCTTGTACAGCATCAGGTCCGCCAGCGAGGTTTTCCCGGCATTACCATGACCGACCAGAACAACATTTCGTAACTCCGAGACCGGATGCTTTGTCATTTGCAACTTCCCCTGCCTTTTGCCGCTGTTTCACCAACCTCAACCATTTCATCAACCTCAACCAGACAGGATCCGTAAACGGTGACAAACGTCCAGGATGCCAACTCCGGTGGCACATAATCACTTACTTTAGTGGTTTCCTGTTAAAAATTCGAACGTCTGAGACCCTCCGACCAGCCATCTGAGACTTTTCCCATGTTCTTCGGCGCTGGTATTTCAATCGCCTGAGCGACACAAACACGTCAACCGCCTTTCCCGACGTCGGTGCACATCTGTTGCCCCTTGCGTTGACAAAAGATACTGAAGATCACTCCGGGACCGGGCAGATACAGGTGAGGAGCAGGTAACGACCTAGGTGAGTTTGAAATACAGGTGCCCGTCATCGTTAGCGCCTGTGCGACGGTGTCGGAAAACCGGTACCGAAAATTGCACTCTGCGGCCGGTTACGACTGGTGGTTCACCGCCGACATCCGAGCATGTGTGGATCGGCGCTGCTGTTTTTTGTCCGGTTTCTCACCATTCGCTGATTCATTTTATGTCGAATCGCTGCCCGGTGATCCCGGGTTCAGATATCCAGCAGCAGACATCTGTTACCAGTGATGCTTGCCGGCAGCCCATCCTGCAATTCGCTCAGACGGGGCCAGATCTGCCGAGCCTGTTCGTAGTGCACAGCCCACCACATGGACCTGGCTGTTTGCCTGAGACAGAGGCCTGTTTGGCAAAAATCATATGTGGACAGACGTGTTTCCGGTGAAAAGAGCATCCAGCGGCTGTCCATTTTGGACCAGCAGCAGGGGCTGACCAAGCGCGTTGGGGATGCGCAGGCTGGAATCAATTCCCCGCGACATATAAATTGTGGTGGCCAAGTCCTGCGGAGAAACCGGATCGGTCACCGGATAGGCTGCGTGCGGATCGGACTGTCCGTAGAGAGTGCCGCCTTTTGCCCCGGCACCAGCGGTCCGTGTACCCAGTCGGACCAAACCGGAAACACTGGTGGTGAACTTCAAAACTCGCGCCCAGCAACAAAACACTCGCATCGTCGAAGCGCTCGCAGAACTGTACAGCGGCAAGCCGGTGGGTTCAGTCGTGATTGGCCATGCCTGCCAAATGGAACACGCCGAGGTGCTGAAGTACCTGCATGCGGCACCGTTTCGACCAGATGCGCCGATGTCTGCGAACCGGCCGCGGCAAACAGCGTCACTTCGTGCCCACTTGCCACTAGCCCCTCGGTCAGGTTCGACACGACCTGTTCCCAGGGACCGTATCCATCCGGTGGCACCGGCCACGCGACCGGCGCTAACATTGCCACACGCAACCTTCCGGATTCGGCATTCATCCTTTCCTCAATCAAGATCGACGATTGATCTTTTCAGAAACCACTTACGCTTGGTCAGGCCATCACGAAACACGACGATAAAAGCCGACCCCACAACGTAACCGTAACGTAATCCGCCCGCCGTTTCGATCCTCTGTTCTCTGACGCCGGCGGCCCATGTCTCTCAAGCGACCAATCCACACAACCCACGCTGAAGCGACAATTCCAATTGGACGTCCACCGAGATTTCGTCCAACCAGAGTTTTTTTGACGCTATCGCGACGCGAAAACTCATAATTCGTTGTTCGGAATCGTTGCACCAACCGATTTGAAAGGCGCCTCGAATCACGTTCTCAATCTGCCTAAGAATGGGACCAAGCCATCGAGCGGATGCACGTTTTCGTGCGTCGCTGACGCACACATCACAGCACACCCCGAACGCAGGCGAATGACACTTTGTCGACATCCACGACCTGAAGGCGGCTGCGAATTCGGGTGTGTCAACAATCGTTGGGTTTCCAACGTAACTCATCCACCTGCCAATGCTTGCCGGAATCTGCAGCATCTGCAGTCCGAGAATCTCATGGTGTCATTCAAAGCGCTGTAAAGCCATGACACAGGAGGAATCTCAGACGCTCATCATCCTGCTGTAGCCAGCACTCGAGGATCGCGGTCGCGGTTTGGAAGCGGCTGGGCTCCACGTACGCGTGCCCACCCCTTTTGGTGAGCGTTTCGGTGTTTCCAGAATCTTTGCCAAACATGGCTGGATGTCCTCGCGCCGTCGAGGTAACTGACTGTCCTGCCACAGCGGTGGTCGTCCGAGCAGAAACCAGTCACCTCCAGACGCGAGGACAAAGAACAATGGCAACGAAGAAGAAAGCAAAGAGAACGACGAAGCCCGCAGCAAAGAGTCCGAAGGACAAGAAGCCCAACACGAAGATGCCGGTCAAGAAGAAGCTCGGCCAACTCGACGCAGTGATCAGGGTCTTGCAGCAGGCCAAACAGCCACTGAACTGCAAGGCGATGGCCAAGAAGAAGCTCTGGCAATCACCTGCAGGCCGAACACCAGACGCGACGCTTTACGCGGCCATACTCAGACAGATCAGCCAGAAGGGCAAAGACGCCCGATTCAAGAGAATTGATCGTGGACTGTTCGCTCTCAAGGCCAAGTGACGTGACATCTGCCACGTTGTCGCCAGGGGTGCCCAACGCGGGCGTCTCTTCGTTTGTTGGCCGACGTTTCCAAGAACGAAACCAATCGCCACTCGGGTCAACACGTGCGCCCGTGGACCAAACATACGAAAGGACCAACTATGAAAACCAATGGCAAACTGACGCCGGCCGTCCGCCACATCCGCATGAGCACCGACAAGCAGGAAGACAGCCCGGAACAACAGCGGGCTGAAATTCTGAAGCTCGCCAAGCGCGAAGGCTGTCGCATCATCCGTTGGTACGAAGACCACGCCATCAGCGGTGCCAAGACGCTCAAGCGGAAGCAGTTCAGGCAGATGATTCGCGACGCCGAAGAGACCGGCGACTTCAAGGCCATTCTCTGTTGGGATCAGGAGCGCTTCGGACGCATCGATTGGAACGACTTCGCGGGCCGGCTGATCTATCAGATCAACCAGGAAGGCAAGCATCGCTACCTGGTCGAACTGTCGCGGAATGCACTGCGTGGAATGATCCGCTTTGCCAAGCAAGGCCATCTGCTCGACTTTCCGACGCCGTACGGTTTCGATCGGTTGTATTTCGATTCCACCGGCAAAGAAATGTGCCGCATCCGGCGCCGCGAGCGATTCCGCAAACCGAAAGACTGGATCGCCAAATTGGTCCCGTCGGCCAACCAGCAGGAAGTTGAAACTGTCCGCTGGTTGTTCAAGACGTTCGCGGAAACAGATCGCAGCGCACGTTCGCTGGCCGTCGAGTTGAACAAACGCAGGGTTCCTGCGCCCAACGGTGGCGAATGGGATCCTGGCCGCCTGGCGCGACGAACGCGAACGGCTGGAAACCGAGATCGCGGCCACCAATACGAACGGCAACGACGAACTGGAATTCGATCCCGAGGCGATCATCGCCGAACTGGATCATCTCCAAGAGCACGTCACATCCGACAACGTGCTGCTCGCCAAAGCCGCTTTCCAGCGGGTCTTCAAGACTGTGACGCTGTTCTGGAAGCAGGTCAGCCCGCGCCGTCGCGAACTCGTCGAGGCGAAAATCGAGGCCCACTACCCTTTTGCCTAACTGGGTACACGTCGAGGAGACAGGGGAAGCAATAGGACCAGTGGTCGCGTCCGTCTTTCGAGCCGCGATTTTCGAATTTTGGAGTCCGCCCCATTTCGCCAGCGACGAAAATCAGTGTTTCGTCCAGTAACCCGGTGTTCCCCATGTCATCCAGCAGCGCCGACAGCCCCTGATCCAAACCTGGCAGCAGGTGATGTTTCATCACTCGTGTTAAATCGCGGTGACTGTCCCAGCTTGTAGTGTCATCGCCGCGGACGGCCATATCCCATGCGACGGTTACAAATCGGGAACCTGCTTCAATCAGACGTCTTCCCATCAGCAACGACTGGCCAAACAGGTTACGACCGAAACAATCACGCAGCTCAACAGGTTCGGGACGCATGTCGAGTGCCTGAGCAACGTTGCCGGACATCAGCAGGTTCATGGCCTGTTCGCGCTGTACACTGAAGGTGCGAACCTGAGAAGACTGCTCCAGCAGCCAGCGCCGATGATCCAGCTGGTTGAGCAGACTTTGCCGCCGGATAATGCGGTCGAGGGTCACTTTGGGAACCGGATCAAGTCCGGAAAAACGAAAATCAAGCTCATCATCCGTACAGTCACGGAAGTACGGATTATCTGTTGCATGCCGTTTCTGAATAGCCGTGGCCAGCGGGTCCCATGTTTTACCCAGCCAGCCGGCATACTGACCATTGATGTTGTAGCCTGCGAAGTGTCCCAGCGACCTCGGCAGATAAATATAGGGAGGGAATGGGTTCCCGATTCTGAACGGCGAATGAGCATCGAGGTACGAGATCACCGATCCATAAGCAGGCCAGTCTTTTTTTGTGGCTGCAACATTGGCGGACCCTCGATCAGCCTTCGGGAGCGCATGCCCGGTCTGGATGAAATGCGTTCCGTTGTGATCATTCTGCGGATGATTTACGGTGCGGACGACCAAGTATCTGTCAGACCGTTCAGCCAGCAGTGGCAGATGTTCACAAATCCGCAGGCCTGGTGTGCGCGAGGTGATCGGCTTGAACGGTCCGCGAATGCTGGTTGGCGCGTCAGGTTTCATGTCGAACGTCTCTAACTGGCTGGGGCCGCCATACAAAAAGACGAACAGGACTGACTTCGCGCAGGCCGGTCACGGCGTCTGCAACGCCTCGGCTGCCAGAACCTTTGGCAGGCTCGTTCCCAGAAGGCCGGTACCGCACGCCTGGAGCAGCTCGCGACGGCGAACACCATCACAAGTCCGACTGCCGCTGCCAAGAATACTCAACATCAAGAGTCTCCTGAGGTTCTGTACCGGAAAAACAGTGTTGCCAGATGTGACCTCATGATTCCGGTACTTTGTAACATTGAAGACAGATCCTTGGTGCAAAGCAGCATGACGGCATCATCAGAAGTCTGTCAAACTTAAACCGTTTTGCATTCACCTGGATTTCAGGACATTCGTCGACGGAGGCCATGCAGGTCTGCTGTGCATTCTGCAGACTCACCGTGGCTGGAATCATCAGGATGTATTTTGTCAGGACAGCAGGCGGGACTCACGACGTGTCCGAATCCGGCGGTGTGACGATCCGCAAACCCTGCCGAGTCCACAGAATTTCCAGATCTTCATGGGACCATATTTCATAGCCGCGGGACGGATCTCCAACAATGTGGTGTCCCTGGAGCCGTCCAAAATATACGACAGAATGAGCGACCCCCGGTTTCCAGCCACCCTCAGTCTCATATTCCGGAACATGGCGTGCTGTCATGCTTTGCAGTTCGCAGCACAGCAGCAGGGGGGAGTTTGCCGCCAGCGCTGGTAGATCGGTGATATCACACTCAAAGAATTTGACCCTGTGTTGTGTTCCCAGCAGCTTCATCGTCAGGCCGTGATAAAGACCGAGCCACGTTGTCCCGTTACGAGTCAGGCACAGTTCAGCCATTTCCTGTTCCGTGGTCTGAATCCCCAGTGTGTGAAGAACCGTAGCTGATGAAGCAGCGGAGCATGTGGTTGGGTTCGTCTGCAGACAGACGGGCCAGACAAATGGTGGTACAGGCTGTATCCAATCGTCACCACATTCAGGAGGCTCTGCCGGAACAAAATACATGCCCGAATATACGGCGCCGGCAACGATTACTCCCATCATGACGACGCGACGAACGTCCAGAATCCTGTCGATCAGAGACGATTCTGTATGCTCACTTCCGCCGGATGATTTTGGTTCTACGCCGTTCTGTTTTAGGTTTGACGCTTCACCACCCATGCGAATCCATACCACGGCCGCCATCGCGGCAAGCAGCAGGGGAAACCAGTTGGACAGAACGATCACCGACGGAAGAGGAATCCAGTTCACAATCCACAGTTGTCCCCAGATGTACTTAAGGTAGGCGGCGATCAGCAAAATCAGCCCAACTGCAATTGCATCAAGTGTGCGCGGTGGTGCGGATCTCAGCAATCTCCGGAACAGCATAAAGATGCCGATCGAAAGGAAGCCCATCAGCCCCAGCGCCAGTCGAATGTCATGCATGCTCCGTTTGACTCCAGATACTCCTGAACGATGTCACCAACCGTCTGTCGAACCAACTGGCCTTTGACAGGAAATCCGGAAGCCAAGCTGTGGCTTCGACCTTCCTGCATTAATAACGTGCTACAGCACTCGATCAATTTCTTTCAGCACTGCAGACGTGAGCTCCTTTTTCTTGATTTCGTCCAGACTTCCCTGCATTTGTTCCATTGTTCGCTCCAGAAACGCGATCACAGCATTTCCGGAGTTGCGCTTCAGCAGCACGGTGGCCGCTTCTTTGGATTTTGTGTGAGTGACCAGAAAGCGTAAATCGTCGTCGGACAGACTATCAGCATTTTTCAGGGCAGCTTTCACGGCGGTATCCCGGGCCTTAGGGACGTATTGTACAAGTTCCCGGAGTTCATCAACGTCCAGCTTCCGCGTGAATATTGTCTTGATGGCGGCAGCGGAGAGCACGGGCACGAATCTTGCCAGATACATCAGATCTTTGTTGTCCGGGCCTGGCCGGCTGTTGGCAAGCCGCTCCCAGAGGGCCCGTGCCTTTACCTTCTGTTGAGGATCGATTCTTTCAACCGGCGTTACGGGAACATCGTCAGACACGAAAGTCCTTTCAGTCGTCTGGTACCAGAACCTCCACCGTTTTCACTGGATCAGCGTGACCCGGTGACGGTGATTAAAGATGCCCGTATAATTCGAACCGGCCTGCTGAGCTTGATTCTGTGCGGAACGGACAAACGAATTCTGAAAGATTCAGGGAGTCCGTCAACCGTTTCCTGTGTCAGCTGGCCGGGGTAGCCTTAAAAACGGCCGGTTGCACACCACAAGAAAGAACTGGTAACCGCGAGTGAAGTTAATGTTCCCGTCAACTTGAGAGCATTCCTTGTGGTTAACTGGATGCGTAGCCGAGTGTTATTACGGTTGAGAGACGCCCGCCGTTTTGGCGTCCGGACAGGTTGGTCATTCCCTGTTTCAGAGGGCGATGACTGCCGGGGTGACAGCAACAGTCACAAGCGACCCTGGGAAACGTCAGGCAGCCGACCGGTTCGGATGGGCATGTTTACCACCTGGCTGAGTGAAAGAGGACCGCTAAGCCTTGAAGATCTTTGGAACCGCATTGCTCCAAAAGAAAGAACCGTCTGATGCGGACTGAACACTCTTCATTGCACCAACCGCGTCTCCGGATACACGGAATACCAGCCGAACCAGAATGCGCGGTGTGCCGGCAGCCGATTTAGTTGCTCTGCGCTGTCCTCTCGAACGAGTGCTGCCTCGGTGACCTGCCAGCTCGATTCGTCATCGTCGCGGACCGTGTTCTCGCCGTCCCAGGCAGCGAACTGTCGGCCACTTGTTTCGTAGACACGACTGGAGCCACTCGTATCTGTGAGAACAACGAAGTTGATCGATCCGATCTGCGCCTGGTACACTGGATGCATGGATAGAAAGTCGGTCGAGACGGCAAGCTGATCGTCGGGGAAGTCCAGCAGGCGTATCGCAAGCACCTCGTCTTTGTTCCTGAGGCGTTCGTCACGCTTCGGAACGGGGAACAGGAGCTCATCGGTGCTGAAGTAGTCCCGGAGTGCTGCGCCTTCGGCATAATCGCGAGAATGCTGTGTATTGAGTGAGAGGACCGTTGTCTCGGGATGACGCTGCCGCCAAGCGCCCCAGGTTGACGTGACCACCGGGAGCGGCGCCAGACGAATGCCCTGTCCCACCAGGGGCCCCACCACGGGCTCGCCCTTGAATGTGGACCAGAGTGACTGCGTTGCCCGGTCATACATGAGTTTGTTCGAGCGATAGAGAAATCCACTTGTGCCGAAGTCGTGGTGCACGCCATC
>CAUZPL010000015.1:0-92547 GCA_963581585.1 Planctomycetota bacterium | reverse complement strand
GAACTTGTGACGATGTGTGGTTGCTGAGCGGTGAACGAATGGCGATCTGAGATTGATTTGGCATAGATCACTCGTCTAGTCGTTTTGCGAGTACGCGAAGTCCCGCAAAGAATTGGGTGACTCCCGCACCATGTCATCGGCCTTTTGCAGATCCAGTAGCAGATAAATCCGGCGGAAACGGCCGGTAGGGACTCGGAGCGGCAGTCATCGCAGTTTATGCAGATTGCGCCGGAAGAAGGATACGCCTCAGATTACCAATGTTCAAAACATTTCAATCTTGACGTGAATCCGCTGGAGCTGCAAATTCTTACAGGTCCCAGAGTTCTGGCGCGTCATGTACATCTATGACTTCAGGATTCTGTCCGAATCAGTTTGAAGAGAGACTCCGATGGAGAGCAGACATGAGTCGTGTCGGGAAATGGAGTGCTGGGCTGTTTATCAGCTGCTATCTGTCTGTCCTGACATACGGGATCGTCGGACATCTGCTGAAAATCGGATTGGCAGGTAACACGTTCAGCTATTATGTCGTGTGGGACATGTTCTGCGGGTGGCAGGCCTACGATCAGCGAACTCATCTGATAGCGGAATCAGATTCCGGTGAGTATTACGAACTGCGTGAGCCTTGGGGTGAATTTTGCCCGTTCGGCGGTCTGGGACGTCTCCAGTACGACGTTTATAACCATCTGGTTTCAAAGCAAATCAAACACCTTATCACTCATACTCAACATGATCCCATTGACGCTGTGTACGTGGTGCAGGAAGTATGGCCCAAGCAATACAACCTGCCGGAGCGTTTGTGGCAGCAGAATTTCGGCAACGAACGTGACAAAATATCGTACTACCACCTGAGGGCAGTCTGCAACTCGGTCGGTGGAGTTGTGTCGCTGTATCGCAGTTGGCTCAATCAGCAAACACTCAATTCTGTGGGTGACAATCCCAGGCTCCGTCGTGAAGTACGACAGGCTCAGTCGAGTTTTGGGACTTGGTACACTCCGACATTTGGTAACGGTCTGCATCAGTCCATCGGTGGGATGCCGTCGACCAACTAGAGAGATCCATTGACGCAGAAGTACTCATTCAGAAAACAAGGCCCTACCAAACGATAAGGTATCGGACAGTAGCACGGCTTTTCGGAAAACTCCAGTTAATTTCAGGATGGTCGCGTTCTCAGGTTCTGTGCAACTGCTGACCCGCCTGCTTCTGAACCAACCTTTCAGCCCCTGTGAGGGTTCACGGATGAATCGTTCACGACATCAGAACTCAAGCCTGCGGAAATCTGTGTCGAAGTTCTTCTTCGAGGAACAAGTTCCGTTTGGTGCCGCCCTGACACGGATGTTTCTGCCATTGATAGCATTGCTGCCGATGCTGATGCGGTTTCCACGCGTGAGGGAACTGTATTCTTTGGACGGCACACCTGTGCAAATGTTCGAACTGTTTGGCAATGGTGAAGTTCTGCCAGTGCTGCCTCCAGGGCCTGCAATCATCCTCTATTCTCTGATGGTCTTCAGCCTGCTGTGCGGAGTGGCTGGGTGGAAGACACGTTTGTCGCTCGCTATCGGCACAGCACTGTATACCTACTTCAATTTGCTGGATGGAATTGGCACGATGACCAAATACAGCGTCATTGCCAATCACTTGCTGCTACTGCTGACGCTCTCGCCGTGTGGTCAGGTCTGGTCCGTTGATGAATGGCTCAGGCAGCGAAAAACGGGTGATGCCTCGTTCATGCCACGAGCCGCTCGAATCTGGCCGATTCGACTGATGCAGTTGCTGTTCGCCTTCATCTATTTTGGAGCAGCGATGACAAAGATCCAGACTGATGCATTCTTCAGCGGAGAACAGATGCGATACTGGATGTTGAGCAACTGGAATTATGAGAATCCGGTTGGAGAGTTGATGGCATTGTGGTCTCCAATGCTGCTGGTCAGTGCTTACCTGACCGTCGTATGGGAAATCCTGTTCGGGTTTCTCGTCTGGCATCCGCGGCTGCGGCTGCCCATGCTGGGTATCGGTGCGATGTTCCACCTTGGTACATCGCTGTTATTGGGCCTGTATATCTTCCCTGCAATCTGCCTGTCCGGGTATTTGTGTTTTGTCACTTCACAGGATGTCGTGAAGGTCCGCCGCTGGTTGAGGTCCTTGCAATGGCAGTGGTCGATACCGGAAAAACTGGCCCGCCGTATTCCCGCGATCTTGCCGTCAGGTATCACCTGGACGATTGTCGCCGGACTGTTTGCTGTCGTTGCTCTGGAAGCCGAATACCATCTGGATCTGTACAGTATGCATGGGGAATCCGGCCCCCTGCCAATCGCAGTGATGGATCGTGAACATGCCATGAGGCTGATTGCAGGCGAAACTCCGCTGCGCGAAAAAGATAAATTTTTCTCGTTCCATCTGGGAAGTACTGCTGTGGGCGGCCAGCTAGCCAACCGACGATCCGCCTTCGAGTACGGCGACATCTTACTGGCGGAATGTAATCTCAATCCGCCGCACGAGGACATGTGGGTCGAATGTGTACTGGAGGATGAAGATGGGCACACGATCGATTCGGTTGGACAGGTACTCACTCGGGAAATGCTTCGCGGCCACTTTTCCTACGCTCTTTACAATGGATTGTCGCCGGGCAGGTATTCGATGGTGCTGAAGAGTGCGGGTCAAGAAATCAGTCGGCGGCGTTTTACATTGTCCGGTGAACCGCCGGCCCGCGTTATCGACCCGGACATGTACGGCAACTGATTGCGCCGGTACGAGCTGTGCTGCAGAGGAAGACTTTCCAAAGCAGGTGAGGGGACGCAAGTTCCGTGATTCGAGGTCAAACCTGGAGTTGATGCTTGCTGGTCGGTCTGTCAGCAGCAGCTCAAAAGAAAACGGTTGCGCAGCGTCCATTGGTCCTGGGATGATTTATCGTTGCATCCGTCAAACTCGGTGATTCAACGGGATGGCAGGTGACAGACAAATAAAAAGACGATAAGTCAGTGAAGAATTCCTGTATCAAGCACTTCTGCAGTGCTCGTTTTAGCTGACCTGCGGAAGAAGTGCTGACTCGTCATTCCAGGGCGGGATCGAGAGCATTAGACGGGAAAACGTCGAATGCTTTGCAATCCATTCTGTCTGCCGGCTATCGGTGCCATTCATGTTCCTGTGCCTTCTTAGTGTCAATTCGCCCTGTCGAAACAGGTGCTCGGCGTTCGTGCTGGCCCTGTGGTTGTCAGTAACGTTGGGAAGTGGCCCATCAGCAGCTGTTACGCAGATTCCTGGTGCTGGCGAGAACGTCTTTAACACGTTGGTAACGCCTCCGGCCGGCACGGGGTATTGGGTGGTTTCCACACATGAATCGCCTCAGTCATTTGAGCGACAATCTCCCCGATTTCGTCCCTGCGTCACCCGAGTCGCCTCCTGCTGCCGACCTCGGCCTGCCTGTTTTGCAGATCTGTGCCGGTCATTCATGCCAGGAGTGCCCGTCTGTATCTACGCTCATGGAAGCTTCATCGGGACTCAGGAAATGGAAATTCAGTTCCGACTCACCAACCAGTGGCTAAGATCGGCGTCCAGGGGACAGCCCATGCAGTTAATTAACTTTGCATGGCCCAGCGGCGGTGCGACTCTCGTTCCAACGGTTAAACTGGATGTCAATCTGTTGGGTCGTCGGGCTGCCCGTAACGGCTGGTATCTGGCAGAACTGATACGTCATATCCCGCCGGAGTGTCCGGTTTGCCTGATCGGGCACAGCCACGGTTCCAGATTGGTGGCTTCCACTTTACATCTGATGGGTGGGGGTGTTGTTCAGCGAGTGAGACATCGGCATGTTGGAGTCAACGGTCGTCGCATTCGGGCTGTGCTTATTGCGTCCGCGATTCGACATGACTGGCTGAATCCTGGTGAACGTTATGGGCAGGCCTTGTGTGCCACCAATTGTGTGCTCAATCTAAAGAACAGACATGACCCCGCTCTGATGCTGTATCCCCTGCGACACCCGTTTTCAGGTCATTCTCTGGGAACAACCGGCTTCACCCGTCGTGACCGGAAATCCCTTCGCAGCTGGTCGCCGAAAGTTCAGGATTATGACGTGACTCAGCTCATCGGATATGGTCACATGTGGCCGCGTTATCTGGAGCACCAGCGCTTGGCCTGGCTGATTCGTAACTTCGTGTTTTTTCCCGAAGAACCACCGAACGGTCTTGTTTCAGCTGATGGTGAAGGCGACTCGGGATTCTGCGAGTACCAAGTCGATCGCGTGGAGTCTGTCGACCAACCTGGGTGATATGACTGACCGCTGTGATGGCTGGACTCATGGCGAGATTCCCACGGATCGCCGTTTGCCGTACAGATTTTTGTGATTATATCGGTTCTCTACCTGCGGACGCCGACCATATTTCAAAAACCGGCGGGCGCACATCCTGGTATGAAATACTCAGGTACACTTGACGGGATACCGTTATGTTTAGCACATGCTGGCGGCATGTGATGCTGCGTACTCGACGCAAAAGGTGGTGGGAACCAATGTGTACGTCGCTGATCCGCTTGGCAGATAAGGCACCGTTGCCATACTGTTGATTATGCGTCCGGTACCATAACTCAGCACAACGCCGGGTCTCGGCATTGGTCGATTGAATCGCGGTGAATGAGGACCTCAATCGTCCGCTGTGAGCACGGACGAATGCCATCCGCAGAGAACCACTGTTGCCAACACACGGTGTATGCTTTTCGGAATTTCTCCGGGGATGAAGCAAGACCAGACGACAACTGCGAAGCAGCACAATTCGCTGCTCCAAAACCCGGGAAGTCTATTTGATCATCTGATACAATTGCGGTCCGCGTATGCAATTCAGCTTCTAAGAATTGTCAGGTATCGAATCATACCGGTGTTCATACACCACCGAGCCATCGTGTTGAACCTTCAACACAAACCTGGCTGTGTAAGGGCATCACGACTCCAGGCTGCGTTTGTATGATTGCTTTTCACGGGCACGGATCTGCTGTTTTGTGCCGACCAGTGCAGTTCGCAATACACACAGGGGTAATTTTCTCCCTAGTCGGAACATTCTGCCAGAATTTTTCTGTAGATTGCAGCGGCTTGATCGTAGGCGTCCTTTGCCGCCTGCCTCTCTTCTTCTCGAATTCGGTCCTTCTTTGACTGCCAGCAGGTTTCCACCGCTTTGACGCACCATTCGGCACTGCGACGATTGGCTCGGATGGGATTTCCATCCAGATGCACAAACACTGGATTGGTATGGCAGGACGCCAGGATCCGTACCGCAATCCATGACGACTGCTGCAGCTCAATCGGCACTGTGAACGTTTCCAGATGTCCATCGGCCAACAGGTCTTTTGTGGCGGCCACTTCGCCATTGACAATTATCTCAACGGGAACAACCCGTGAGTCGCCAATGCGAGCCCGTTCCAGGTGCCAATACGGTTTCTCGTCCAGTCGTCGGCTACGGATGGCTTCTGCCGCTTCTGTGACAGACTCCTGCAGCATGGCAGCGGCGTCGAACGTGACCTGCACTGTCTTAGGTCCATTCAGATCCACTCGACTGACAGCACCATCGGATCTGGTATCTCCCACGCCATGACCGTTAACCTTGAAGTTCATCAGGTGACTGAGTCCATCGCCGCAGTAGCTCCGACCGTCCCTAAGTCCGTCCACCCAGGTCTCGTACTCCAGATCCGCATCTTCGAGCTTGACATAGATTCGGCCCAGACCGACGCGTTCGCCGTAGATGCAGGGAAAATCCGTTTCGCCACTGATTCGACTGGTCATGCCGCAATTGAGTGTGTGGTACCAGATGTTGAGTTCCCAGATGACCGGAGTGTCTACCGCGGAAATGAAGTCACAAACACCCAGTGTCGTCGTCACGACATATTCATTCGCACCGATACCATTGAAACGTGGCATGGCGTAGTCCGGCAGCTGATCTGCGCACCGGCCCTTCCAGGCGGCACCAGCTTCCCCCCTGTCCCTGCCGGGAAACGCTCGCTGACCGTCCGGCATAATGTCCGGCAGACTCAGGCCCCAGCCGCTGTGGCTGTAACCGGCGACGCCCCCCTGTTCCTTCGTCCATTTGAGCACCGGATACGTCCAGCTGGGCCAATCCTCCAGCAATTTCGTACCGGGATAGTCATCTTCGTTGAGATTCAGCAGACACAGATGTCCGGCGTGTGACGACGGAAAACCGCTGACTTCCACGTCGTAGCGCAAGAGGTTATCCGGCGTCGACAGTGTATGGACCTGGCCTTCAAAAAACTCCTTCTGTGCGTACCAGCATGGACCCCAACTGAGCACACAGCCGACATTGAGATCCTCACCGAGAATATGGCGCATCATGTCTTCGGGACCAACACCTTCGGTGGGGCTGTCGTAGTGGGAGCAACCTGCGGCATGCACATGATGGTCTCCGGAATACCAATGATGTTTAGCGACGTGAATCCACCGTTTGAGCTCAAACGATTCGGAATGCGTCCTTGCATTCGGCACAGTGATCTGTCGAGTGACGGGCAAATACTCCGGGCCACGTGCTACATTGACCGTGTACTCTCCGGGCGGCAACAACAGGGTTTCTCCGTCTGCTCGGTAAACCTGCTCATGAAAAAAGAAGTCAGGCGCAAGCCGTCTGGCCACATTGGGGTAGACGCGTTCCTGTTCATCTTTCACTACAAACGAGGCCATGGTCGGGCTGCCGTCGGAATCCAGCACGTGCAGTTTCACGGCAACGGCCGGCACACAATGGAACAGAATTGGCACAGCGTTGCGGAACCCGATGTCCTGAGTGCCCTGGCCGATATTGAACGACAAAGACGCCTCGCGCTTGCCCGTGTCCCGGCTCGACATCAGCAGAACTCGATATTCGAGCTCCAGTCCTGAAAGTTTTTCGGTCATTGGCTGCCGCTTCAACATGGACAGGTCCAGAAAGCGATCAGAAACCTCACTGACGTCAATCAGCTTATCGACTGTCGCCGGACGTTGTCGCGGGTGCTTCCCATGCATATATACGGGAGCCGACTGCGGACTGTCGGCAACCAGTTCCGGATTGATTCCGGCCTCATTGCGAACTTTCACCAGAAACGCACGCCAGCCGTGCTGCATTAGTTCTTTTTGAACCGGACCAGCGGTGACTTTGACCCGACTTTCGGGGTTGATGTGGACTTCGGCAACGCACAGCAAGTCGAGCAGCTCTTGCACCTCACGGACAGCCCGACGATCTCCGTCAATGCGGTTGATCTCGTCTAATCGCTGCGTGACTTCATCACTGAGCGGTGCGCCTGAAAATTTCAGTGCCTCTGCAACTCGCCGAACCGATGCCATCAGCGGTTGTCGGTCTACACCCAACACCGGTGTCAACTCCTGCCCCACCGATATCGACAGCGGGATTGCCATGTGCAGGGCCATCAGAGCGACAGACAAACGTTGAAGTAGGAGCATGGCAGGTCCTTTGATGGAAAAATTGAGAATTATCGAGTCCAGGAGCGCCTGACAGACAATGGTCGCTCCCGAGTCGTTGCTCAGCCGGATGCAATCCTAAGCTCGGGACAGTGCAGACTCAAGCGGTCCCCCAACTGTTCTGTTTTGTGGCGTTCTGCACCGACTGGTTCGTGAGTATCCGTAGCCAGGACTTACCCGCCAGGAGCATGATGAGCAACAGCAGCGAAGTCTGAATCAGTCGTTATCATATCAGTGGGGCCACGTGATCTGGTGCGGGGAGTTTCATTCGCCGATTGTGCGGATTCGTGGCGACACGCATATGTTGAGCGAATGCGGTTGCTTGACGCGGGCACGGATTCCGCGTCATCATAACCGGGTTGACAGCAATGACCACGGTGTGGTCACGACATCCTTCCGTGCGACCACAACGAAGTTTCGAGAATGAATTCCCTGCTGTTCCGTCGACCCTGTTCCGGACCCGCCCCGCTGTCTGTCATCGCAGGCCTGCTCATGTCCTGGTTCACTGTGTCCTCAAACGCCGACGATCGACTCGAATTCAAATCGCCCCAACCTGATCAGAATACGAAGCACATTGTGCTGATTGCCGGCGATGAGGAGTACCGGACCGAAGAATCGATGCCCATGCTGGCCAAGATTCTGAGCCAAAAGCATTACTTCAACTGCACGGTCGTGTTTTCCTTTGGTCCGCATAGTGCGAACTACATCGACCCCAACAATCAGCACGGACTGCGTGCTCTGGACGCATTGGGGACTGCAGACCTGATAATCATTGGAACTCGATTTCGCCGTCCCTCACCAGAGCAGGCTCAACATATCACTGACTATCTAAACGCCGCAAAACCGGTCATCGGAATCCGCACGGCGACGCATGCGTTTAGCGGTGACGGTGAATTTCAAAGCATCAGCTATGCGGAGTTCGGCCGCAAAATCCTTGGTGAAGAATGGGTCAGTCACCATGGAAATCATAAACGTGAAGGCGCTCGTGGTGTCATTCAGGTTGACCAGGCAGACCATCCGATCCTCAACAATGTTGAAGACGTTTTCGCCCCCAGCGACGTTTACGGAGTCACTCATCTCACAGACGAAGATCAGATTCTGCTGAGAGGTGCGGTCACAAAGACACTCGAGCCCGACTCGGAAGTCCTTAAAGACGATCCCCGTAACAATCCAATGCATCCATTCGCCTGGCTGCATCGGTACATCACGCCCGACGGCAAGAGCGAAGGACAATCATTTTGCACTACGGGCGGTGCGTCTATTGATCTGCTGAGCGATGATCTGCGCCGCATGATTGTTAACGCAGCCTACCATCTCACCGGACAAAATGTTCCTGAAAAGGCGGACGTTGATTTTGTCGATCCCTTCTATCCGAGTTTCTACGGTTTCATCAGTGACAAGGATTATTGGAAGAATGCCAACAGAAAGCCGGAAGACTATGGACTCGGCAATTCACCTCGCATGCCCGACCCTCCCAATTCGCCGTCCTGGCCGTTTCGTCCGTCACAGGGTGTAAACTAAACAGATGGTTCACACAGAAGCCGTAGGTGCATCTTCACGGATTTTCTGGTTTTTGCTATGGCCTCCGCCAGTCTTGACCTTCCAGTGATTCAGAATTGGAGCTGCCACAATTGTGGTGGTTGTTGTCGCGAACACCTGATCGAAATCACGGAAGACGAGAAATGCTGTATTGAAAAGCAGGGATGGACTGAGGCGGACGGCATACCCATGAATCGTCCGGTCATTCAAAAGATCGGCCCGGCACGCTATCGACTGACTCACAAAAAAGACGGATCCTGTGTCTTTCTGGATGAACAGGGCCTTTGTCGCATTCACACAAAGTTTGGTGAACCGGCGAAGCCGCTCGCATGCCAGGTCTATCCGTATGCCTTTCATCCGCGGGCCGACCGCATCACTGCAAGTCTGCGATTCAGTTGCCCGTCCGTCGTTCAAAATTTGGGTGCAGCCGTGGAACACCAGCGAACTGGGCTGCAGCAGCTTTGCGATCAGGTCGTTGCCGGCCGGCAAACGAGAATCGAGCCTCCTGTGGTCCACGGATCTGAATCGCTGTCGTGGACAGATATAAATCAGTTTTTTGAAGCCCTTGATACGTCGATGCAGGACGACTCTGTCAACTTTACTGTGAGACTGCTGCGAACTTTAGAATGGATGAATCTTGTTGAGCAGTCGCAGTTTGAAAATGTCAGGGGTACACGCCTGAAGGACTATCTGCAACTGCTGCTGGATGCGTCATGTCAGGCGCAACTTGATAATGATCTGCCTGTGCTGCGTCCGTCTCGAATGGCCCGCATCATGTTTCGACAGCTGGTTGTTCAGATGGCTCGACATGATACTGATCAACTGGCGCGAGGCGGTCTGTCAACACGTCTAAATCTTCTGCAAACTGTACTGAGAGTCAGCAGCGGTTGGGGACGGGTTCCGACATTGCGCGAACCCACTTCGGTCGTCACGGCATTTGGTGAACTGCAGAATCGGTCCGTGACGTTTTCACAGCTGGAAGAAAAGCATGATGGTCGGCAGCCAGCGATCGATGAACTGTTTGAACGCTATTTTCGAGTCAAAATTCAGGGAGTTCATTTCTGTGGTGTGGCCTGCTATGACCTGTCGGTTGTTAGTGGGTTCCGCGGCCTTGCGTTGATGTATCCGATCACGATGTGGCTGGCTCGCTGGCGGGCTGCGCGACGAGGCCACACTGAGATCGAAGTCGTGGATGTGCAGGCGGCACTTGCCACCGCCGACCACAACTTCACGTATTCTCCCGCATTGGGAACACGTTCGGCGAAGAATCGCATCCGCCAGCTCGCTAAAATGAACCAGATCACCGCACTGTGCGGCTGGTATAGTCTGTGATCTGCAGTTTGGAGCCTTCAGGGTACGGTGATCAGGTGTGAGACTGGCGGGCAAAATCCCTGAATCCGAAATGATGACAGATGAAAATCCGCCGCTCGACCAATCAAGAATCTGCGTTTTTCGTGTCCGGGATGGATGTCTGTTGCCACGAGTCCTCCTGCTATGACCAGGATCCTGCCCTCGCGGGTGTATTCCTATGATGATGCGGTCCGCTGGATCTACGAGCGCATTGACTATGAGCGCATTCCGCCGGTGCGCGCGTCGCCTCATTTTCAACTCGATCGAGTTCGACGACTGCTGGCTCTGATTGATTCGCCGCAGGATCGCATTCCGGCGGTGCATATTGCGGGGACAAAAGGTAAGGGGTCCACCGCTGCTGTGTTGGATTCGATTCTGAGAGCTTCGAACATACGATCCGGTCTGTTTACGTCACCGCATATTGAGGTGTTCGAAGAACGGATGACTGTCAAGGGACGGCAACCGGAACCCAGTGAGGTAATATATTCCGTCGCGAAACTGCAGCAATGTCTGGAAACAGCGGACGAGGATTTAAAAAACGATCCGCCAACGTATTTTGAAGTCGCAACGCTTCTGGCCTGGATGTATTTCGACCGACAGGATGTGGAACTGGTCGTGCTGGAAACCGGACTTGGTGGACGTCTCGACTGCACTAATGTGTGCAGGCCGATGGTGACAGTCATCACAAATATCAGTCTGGACCATACATCGATTCTGGGTGACACACTTGAGAAGATCGCGTTGGAAAAAGCTGGTATCGTCAAGCGGGACGTACCGCTTGTGACGGGTGTGACCCAGCCTGCGGTCATGGCACTGTGCAGAAACAAGGCGAGATCCCTGAATGCTCCCATCAGTCGCCTGCGCCAGGAGATTCATGTTGAGGTTCGGACATCATCACGCGACAGGCAGGTTATCAGCGTGACCACTCCGTGGAATCGGTATCATGATCTCGAACTGCCACTGCTGGGTGTTCACCAGGCAGAAAATGCAGCGTTGGCTGTGACAGCCGCCGATCTGTTGTCTGCCACCGACTCACGAATCACGGCGTCGACCATCGGCGCCGGCGTGCGGCAAACGTCATGGCCACTGAGATTCGAAGTTATTCCAGGTCTCCCCACCACGATTCTCGATGCGGCGCACAATCCGACCGCTACCCATGCCGTAGTTCGGACACTGAACGACGGCCAGTGGTTGGAACGGCCGCGCGTATTGGTATTCGGTGCCAGTCGCGACAAGGACGTGGAAACGATGCTGTCAATCCTGTTGCGGGAGTTCGATCACGTGATTCTGACTCAGATTTGCAACAGTCCGCGCAGCTTGCTGCCCAGCACTCTGGAGAGATTGGCGGTCAATGTCAACGGAACAGCAAGAATCCAGACGGCTGAGACTTCCGCTACGGCTTTGCAGCTTGCGCGATCTGCAGCAAAACTGGAAGGACTCGTCTTTGTCACAGGCTCTGTTTTCCTTGCCGGTGAGTGTCGCAGTCTTTTATGCCGGACTGTCAGCAAATGATCAACCTGCTGTCGACGAAATCAATGAGCCGTGTGCTCTGTGGGCCGCTCCCCGTTTTCCCATCCTGCCAAATGACTGTTACTGGTGGTTCATTCGACAGTGAGGGTGGGCGAAGCTGAATCGTGATTCTTCAGAATCATCAGTGTACGGCACCGGCAAATCACCCAGTAAAACCAGCCATGAATCCGGTCACGACGCAACCGACACTCCTTTCAGTCAATCAGTGGCGGGTACTGCACGCAGTCAAGGATGGCTGCGTGATCCAGCAGAGGCTGACATTTGAATCAGCCTTCCCGAATATGTGAGCACTTCAGTTTGTTCGACATCGGCAGTGGGGCCGGTTTTGGCCGAGCCCTTCCCACACCATCTGTCAGGCGAGTCGACACCATTCAGTTCGCCTCCTCGGAGCGTTCTCCGGTTCCTAGGATCTGTAGGTCATGGCAGCCAGGCAGGCGGCGCGATGCCTTCAAGGCTAGTCTTCACGTCGACAATCGCGGGCCTGCCGCAGGACAATGCCTGCTCGAGCGCCCCGGGAAATTCGGCCGGTTTGTTCACCTGGACTCCAAAGCAGCCCATCGACTCGGCCACTTTGTCAAAGTCGACATCCGAAAGCATCCAGAGTTCGTCGGAACCGGACACCCTGCCACCATACGTATCCTCAACTCCTTTTTGCTCCTGATTGAGAGAGCTGTTGTTGTTGATTACAGTCACGGTGTTGATGCCGAAACGCAGTGCAGTGTCCAGTTCGGTAATGTGATAATAGACACCACCGTCGCCTGTGAAGCAGATCACCGGACGGTCGGGGACTGCACACTTCGCCCCCACAGCCGCCGGGATTCCCCATCCAAGTGAACCCGCACACCGGATGAAGGACTGATTTGGGTGCTTGAGATCGATCATCGTGCCCGCCCAAATGCCTGCATGTCCCGTGTCGGACACGAGAACTGCATCTGAGGGAAGAACATCGGATATTTCCCGGCACAGGCGCTCCGGACGCATCGGTATCACTTCGGATTCCACCAGCGGAGCTACCTCTTCACGCCACTCACGGACAAGTGACTGGACGCGGGTCAGCCATTCGTCGCGCGGTGCTGCGGATTCAGCGTTATCGATGAGCTTTCGCAATGAGGCACGAGCATCACCCTGCATTCCCAGTTGTACGGGATAGGAGCGGCCGATTTCAGCGGGGTTAATGTCCAGCTGTATGACAGGTGTTCCCAAAGGTGGAATGCGCCAGTCATGAGTTACCTGGCCACCCGTGCTGCTGCCAATGAAGAACACCAAATCTGCTTCACAGACGGCCTTATTAGCGCAGCCACGACAATAAAGACCCGGAACACCAACGGCGAGCGGGTGATTCCAGGGAATGGCTTTCTTTGCATTCAGTGAGGTGGCCACCGGAATAGAAAGTTTCTCGGCCAGGGCGACCAGCTCCCGTTCGGCCCCGGACGCGATCAGTCCACCGCCAGCGACAATGATCGGACGTTGCGAGGCGCCAAGAAGTTTTAACGTATCATCGATTATTGTAAGTTCCGGTTCCGGCCGGAACGGTGGCAAATGCGTGAATGGCTTCTCGACGACCACTTCAAATTCGGCCTCGTCATCAGCCACAACCGTGCCGTCGAGGCCGTCAACGTCGAGATGTACCGGACCTGGAGTCCCGGTGGTGGCCTCACGAAATGCCTGACGGAGAAATGTGGGCAGGTCTTCCGCACACGTGACGTGTCCATCAAATTTTGTGACGGCCGAAAAGGGGCCTTGATGATCGACTTCCTGGTAAGCATTGCGGTGCTGCTTAATTTGCCGGAGACGACCTGTGAGCGCAACGACGGGAGCGCGTGCCAGGTAGGCATCCTGAAGTCCGGCAGCAAGGTTAGTTGCGCCAACCGACTGTGACATGCAGACAGCAGGCCGTCGGCTGGTCCGGGCGTAACCATCCGCCATATACGCAGCTGCTTTCTCGCTGTGGCACATGATGCGTCGGATGCCGAGTTGCTCCGCATCACGCAGCACGGGATTCAGGACATAGGGCATGACGAACAAATGCGTAATCCCGTAGCCCTGGAACGTTTCCGTCATAAATCGACTGCCGGTCATTACTGGCATTGCGCTAAACCTTCCCGACCTGATTGAATGGACTAATGCCCTCAATAAAGTCATGACCGAGCAGCGGCTGAGCAGCAAACAGGCCGCCGTCAACCGGCAAAGTCACGCCCGAAATCCAGCGCGATTCGTCGCTGGCCAGGAATACAGCCGCCCATGCGATATCCCAGGGGGTGCCCTCAGTTCCCAAGGGCACCACACGACGTCTGCGGTCCCGAAGCGCAGCGTCATAATCAACCGTAAACGCTGAGTGGAGATGACCCGGTGCTATGCAGTTGGCGCGAATGCCGTCTCGGCCGTGCCATGCCGCAGTCACCCTGGTCAGCGTGTGTAGCGCTCCCTTCGACACCGAGTATGGCGCACCGCAGTGTGTGGCTGCAGCAATGGCGTCGCACGACGAGATGTTGATGATCGAACCACCTCCTGAGGTAATCATTGCCGGGATAGCATTCTTGCTTGCCAGCATTGCGCTCCGGAGGTTGAGATCAAAGCCCCGATCCCAGTCATCTTCGTCGATGTTGCTGATTCCTTGGCTGAGACCTTCGTTACTGCTCCTGCCCCCGAAACCGAGATTGTTCACCAGGACCTGCAATCCACCGTAGCGTTGGAATGCCGTCGCAACCATCGCATGGCAGTTTTCGTTTCGGGTCGTGTCACCCGCAAATACCGACGCTTCACCACCAGTGCCATTGATGATTTCATCGACAGTGCGCTGGGCATTTTCACCGGACTGATCGGCAACTAGGACCCGTGCGCCTTCTCTGGCCAGGCAGACCGCCGTGGCCCGTCCTGTACCTAACTGATTTTCGTGACTGCCTCCTCCGGTAACAATTGCTACCTTGCCGTGCAGTCTTGGTTCATCGTACTTTCGTGGTTTGCTCATAACTTTGTCCAGGGTACCAGCTGCGCCGGCGATATGACTCATTTCAACGATGCAACGAACGCCAGCAAATCGGCTGCGTCCTGAGCAGTCGTATCGCGCAGCAACAGTTCGGGCATCAGCGATTTTTTCTGTGCGACCAGTATTTCGATGTCTCCTTTACGCACACGTGTGTCCTTTCCTGATGAGTCGCGAATCACGACCAAAGCGTCTGTGTTCTCAATCAGCAGTCCCGAGAGAATTCGGCCGGATTCAGTCTGCAACAGCCACGTCTGATACTTCGGATCGATTTTGCGGGAAGGATCGAGGATGTTGATCAGAATTTCCCGGCGGCTGAGTCGCGACCCAATGCCTGTCAGATCAGGTCCGATTGCTACGCCACGACCGGAAACACGGTGACAGTTCCGACACTGTGTCGTCTGTGATTCCAGAAACAGGGCACGACCGCGTTCGACGTCGGCATTCAGTGAGAGGATTGATTCAGGAACAATGGTCGTGCCCAGTCTCCGGATGCGCGATTGCTCCGGCAAAAACGGTTCGAAAAGATCGCGAATTGTAGCGTCCGGATGAAAGCCACCGCGTGCGATTGCCATATTGCGGGCGTCGGGATCGATGTTGCCATCATCGGAACGGACGGCCGACGCCAGACTGACTGCCCCGGCTGTGGATGACAGCAGCCGATCGACAGCCACCTGACGGTCCTCTACTCTCACGTTTGTCCGGGACTGAAGTCCGTCGAGTGATGATTTTACGATCGACTGAAGCTGCGCGGCGTCGTGTGAAATGGTTTCGGCACCAGGATGATCGAGCTGCCGGATCCAGTCGTGGATCAGCCGAAGGCCGTCAGTATCGACGGTTTGCGATCCGAAATGCGGCATCCGTCCGCGGCCAAGCTTGGACATTCGATAGTACAACACGGAACGGTTCGGGTCACGGTATGCAACGATCCAGGGATCAACGATTCCGAACGTGCCCTGTGTGGGTTTTGAAAGAATCCGTGTTGCGTCCAGCGAAAGCGTCTCCACCAGTTCGATCGATGCGGTTCCCCCACCTCCTCGACGATGACACGTGCCACAGTTGATATGCAGATATGATCTTGCTCGATCCTCCAGTGGTGCTTTGGTATCGAACGGATCGGTCATCTGAGGCAGTTGATCGATGGGCGGATTGTCAGTCGGGTGACCTGCGACCAGCGGTTCGCCGAACAGTCCGATATGGGCCAACGTCCGCAATTGGTTGTCCGTCGCTGATCCATAATCAAACTCACGATTGAGTTGAGCGGGGCGAAATCCATAAATTGAACCGCCACGTGTGGTGTGACACAGAATGCACTCTGTACGACTCGCATAATGCCACGTTTGCTGTCTGACTCCACCCTCAACCGCGGGGTCACGGATTTCGATAGTTCGGTCGATTCCGGGTCCGACAGCCAGCAGTGCATCGGTCTGTTCGTCATTCCAGATGTAGTTGTACGCTTCCCATTGATCACTGTTGCGATGAAGAATCTGTGTTTCCAGTCGCCGCTGTGTTTTCGGACCAGTCGGCAACAGCACCGTTTTGCCGAGCACGCTGCCGTCTGGATAGCTCCACTCATTTTTGACATCACCTTTCTGAATATTGCTCACCTGGTGAAGACCAAGTTTTGCTTCTCCCGGAATTGCGACGAATCGTGTTGCCGTGGTTCCGTCAGCCCATGGTTTTGCAATGATCGTGTAAGGGATGACTCCTGGAGCGAACTGGTGATTTGCTGTTGACGCAAACAGGCCGGTTTCACTGAGACTTCCCGGGAAATCAGATTGCTGGCCGGATACCGGGTTGACGACCAGTCGGTGCAACGTGCCGTCGTAGGCGACAACATACAATTCCTGATTGTGGTCGACGCCAAAGCAGACGATTTGCAGCGTTGTATCGGCCAGCTCGCGCGGCGTTGCCTCGTGGGATTCCGCATCCAGCCCCCAAATCTTTCCGGTCACGTAGTCACCGTACACGTAAGTGCCGGCGAGTGCCCCAAGACGATTGCCGCGGTAGACATATCCGCCGGTGATCGAACGGGATTCGGTGTGTGAATGTGCCGCGGCCGGTGGAGTGATCGGCGTTGGTCCGCGCGGGTCGTTCGGATGCACAGCCTGCGTGTGTTCCAGCAGGCTCCAGCCGAAATTTGCACCCGGTTCAGCGCGGTAGATCATCTCCCACATTTCCCATCCGACATCACCGATCCATAAATCGCCGGTGACGCGATCGAAGCTCATGCGCCAGGGATTGCGATGCCCATAGGTCCACACTTCACCACGGGCTCCTTCCACATCGACAAACGGGTTGTCCGCGGGCACGGAATACGGCTTGCCGTCTGCCGGGTGATCGACATCAATCCTCAGCACCGATGCGAGCAGATCACTGATGTCCTGTCCCGACTTATGAATATCCGGCGGAAACGCGGACGCACCGTCTCCGGTCGAAATGTAGAGCATGGCATCCTGGGGTCCGAACTGCAGCGAGCCGCCATTGTGCCCTCCACCCTGCCAGGTGATCATGATCTCTTCTGTTGTGAGATCGATGCGGAGCGGATCGGTTGGCAGCACTCGAAAACGTGACACACGTGTCCCCCGCGGATCGCCAGATTTTAATACGTAGCAGAGGAAGCACTGTCGGTTCGTTTTAAAGTCCGGATGAAATGCAAAACCGTAGAGTTTAAACTCATCGTCGACGGCCGCTGCTTCCGGCAGATCCCGCATGTCCGCTGCGAGCACAGGTTCGTCTGCATCCGACTGGTTGGGAAACGTCCACAGTCGTCCGTCAACTTCCACGACCAGCATCCGATTCGTACCGGGCACAGAAATCAGATCAACGGGATTCTCGAATGCAAGACGTGGAAAGACCCGTTCGGTCGAAAAGGGCAGTGGCGGTTCCGGAGTCCCGTTAATCCGGGACATTGTCCACGGAATTCGCTTGGCGATCCCGTAAGATTGCTCTGAATCATCAGCGAAGGGGCCTGTAGCGGGACTCGTAACACAAGCAAGGAATATCGCAAACGGGAGGCAGTTCGAATTCATTTTTTTCTACTCACGCTCAACCGTCAGATAGATCGGGTTGGAAGCGTAGTTGGTCATGATTGAATATGTGATAGGCACGCGCGCCAACGCAGCGATCGGCAATCGGTCCACTGTCAGCGCATCCGAAGTGGCTTCGAGCACAATTCTCGCTTCCAGATTGTCACCAGTCAGTTTTGTGTCACTGTCCGATGACATGCTGACACCGGGCGGTAATTGCTCACCAAAGCGCGTGCGAAAGAATGAGAACGCCATATCAAGCAGAACTTGGCCGGTGTATTCCGGGCTCCGTTCGATGTGCACCGTGATTTCCACCTTACCTCCCTGACTTAACGTCAATTCTGTCGGAGATGCGGTGACCCTGGTCAGATCAAGTGGCTTGGTAACGCCGAGCAACTGTGTCCGAATCGGTGCTCGCCAGAAGCGGCTGGCTCCGGCGCGCCTGATCTCCGCGGTGATGTTCGCGCGGCGAATCGCGTCCACGATGTTTCCCTCCGCCCGCGGCAGTTTCGCTCGACCGCTGACATGAACGAGCGACGCGTTGATGGGAGCGTCGGGTGCGGCAGTGAAAATCAGCCCGCAATGGTTCATCTCCGACGGGATCGTAACGGGAAGGAACGTTACTCCGTCTGGCAATCCGTCAACCCGCATTTCGACAGGTCCATCAAATCCGTTCAGTCGCTCGAGCTTCACGAACCAAATCACGTGTCCGCCGGGCGCCAGCATTCCGTACCAATACTCGCCGTAAATCTCGAAATCGGGTCCGCTCGGGTCTGCACTCAGCTGATACTGGAAACGCTCACCGCTGCGACCGTTTAAATCGCTCACCGCTACGACGTAGGTTCCGTTCTCGGGCGTCTGAAAGAACAGTTTTGTGTCCTTGGTGAAATGGCTATCGTCGCCCGTCGAAAGCTGTTTCCCTTTGCTGTCAAACACGCTGATGACGCTGTCCACGGCAAAGCCGAGGCGCTGTGAGTGAACCTCAAAGCAATAGTATTCATTCCTGCGTGCCTGAAACTGGTAGAAGTGTTTTTGCTTTAAATCTGTAAAGCGTCCGAAGAGTCGGCTGGGAGGCAAAATCGACTGTGCCGTTTGACGCGAGAGATTGTGCTGCGGCAGGATTGCAGGCTGCGTGAGGTCCGAAGACAGGCTGCCAACCTGCGACACGTTCCGTTTTGGAGCATCGGGAGACACTGCCGTTACTTCAACACAATAGACATATCTCGGATCGCCCGCATAACGCGTATCGCGGACCTCAAGTAAATATTCTCCTGCAACCGGTAGTTCACAGTGAAGCAGCGCGTCGCCGCCAACAAAGTTGTCGTTCTTCGCAATCACTTGTCCGGCTGGATCGAAGAGCGTAAGCATCGAGTCCATCAGGTGGATTTTGGGATACCGGACGGCCATGCAGTGAATCCCCCGAGTCACGCGCTGAGCAAAGATTTCACAGACCAGATCATCTCCCGCTTCACCCTGGATCCGGTAGTAGTCCACATCTTCAAAATGTTCGATGGCACCACAGACTGCTGCCGGAACCGATACCACCTGTGCTTTCGCCTGCGTGTCGTTGTCGCTCTCGGATTCAATCACAACGGGATGATCCGTTACCAAAAGGTGAGCAACGCTGGATACCGATTGATCAGTCGCGATACGGTACTCACAAACACCCGGTGGCTGATCGTCAGGCACACGGACGCGAAACTGGAACGCCGTTCCGATATCACTTTCCTTCGGGTCACTCCATTCGTCGGGCTTTGGTTCTGCTTCGCCAGAAAGCATCTCAGGACCGGCAGGCGCGAAGAAGACGGAATGTGTGTTATTAAGCGTAAAGTTCGAAGACACGTTAACCGTCGCCGTCGCGCCGCGCTGCACGGCCACCGGAAACGTTCGGGTCAGCTGACGAAAGCTGATCTTTGATTCTGCGGTGACAGAACTGACGCACGGGACCGTTGCGAGACAGATAAGTAACCAACAATACACTGAGCGCACTGGCGAGTATTGATTCTCGGCGGCGTCATGTTCTTTGGCCGATAGCGCGCCGTTATTGAAGACTGGGGTACGGCTGCCCGGTGTGAGGCATGTCCTCACGACGTTAGTTCCTCAATGGGCTTTCCTTCACACAGGCGCATCGGCCGCCCGTTGCCAATCACGTGCGTCGTGTTCAGCGGGATTCCAAGTTTAGAGTAAATCGTCGCGGCGATGTCTCGCGGAAAGTATTCTTTCCCGACACTGTGAGCACCCGCGGCATCGGTCTGGCCGACGATGGTGCCACTGGGCGTGTCGGCGCCGGCAAACACGGCGATTCCCGCCGACGCCCAGTGGTCGCGACCGGCAGCCGGGTTGATGGTGGGCGTGCGTCCAAAGTCGGTCAGCCAGACGACAAGTGTGTTTTGGAGCAGCCCGCGCTGCTCCAAATCAACCAACAACGCAGTGAATCCCTGATCGACCGGCGGCAACAGTTTGCGGAGCCGTGTGAAGTTTTCCTGATGCGTATCCCAATCGCCACTGCTGACCGTGACAAATCGTGTGCCCGCTTCGATCAACCGCCGTGCCAGCAAACAGCTTTGACCGAAGCAGGTGCGGCCATAGGCGTCACGTACACTGTCGGACTCATGCTGCAGATCGAACGCGCGCTGTGTCGCCGGACAAGTCACCATATTAAAGGCATTCTCGTAGTATTGATCCAGCGCGTCCAGTACATCCGGTTGCCGGTCGAGTTCTCGCTGAAAGCGGTCGATCGTCCGCAGAGCCGAGCGACGCAAATCCACTCGCGCCAGATTCATGCCAGCCGGCGGAGTCAGGTCACGTACGCAGAATTCAGCCTCGTTGGGATCCGAATGGATCTCAAAAGGGTTGTTGGCGATGCCGAGGTACCCTGCGGTGCCACCCAGGAATTTCCGGTCAACTTCATTCCCCAACTGAATGAAGGGCGGCAGGTTGTTACGGTATCCCCGGTGTCTGGCAATGACAGACCCATAGCAGGGATACGTCACTGCCGGGTTCATTTGCCAGCCTGACAGCATGATTGCGTCGGCCGTGCCATGCGCGCCGTTAATCGAATTCAGATTGCGTACCACAGATAATTTGTCGGCGTTACGCGCAAAATTCGGCACCATGTCAGTAAACCTGGTACCAGGCAGGGCCGTGTTGATGGCGTTGAACTCACCACGAATCTCCGCCTTGGCGTCGGGTTTCGGATCGAGCGTGTCATGATGGCTCGTACCACCACGCGTCCATATGAGAATACAGTTCACATCCGTCTGCACTTCCGAATCAACAGCGTAAGCTTCACGCTCGCGGAGCAGAACGGGCAAAGTCAGACCCAAGCCGGTCAGGCTGCCGATTTGAAGCAGGAATCCCCGACGGTCTGTCGTCTCGCAGTCGCCCATTTTCTGAGGACAGAGGTTTATCATGTAATCACATTATGATTTCATATTAACGGTTCAACAATGCCGGCATCGTCATTTTTCCACCCTATGAGCTCCAAACACAGATTAGTGAATGTGTCGGTGCAAACACACGCGTTCCGTCGTGAATTAATGGCCAGTTGCGCCAAAGGTCCGTTGTCCAGCTCAATGATTCAACAAGAATTCCCGGCTGTTGCAGAGTACCCAGAGCAGGTTCTCAAGTCCTTCCCGACGATTGGCTGACTGCTGGATGAGACGATGACATAGATTTATTTCTTCGGCCGTCGACGGGCGTGAAAACGTCACTAGATACAACTCTCGGAACATATCCTCATCGTCCACGCCGCTTTCGATCAGCTGTTGAATTCGACCCGACCGGTCGGTCAGTTTTCGCTGTAAATGATCGCCGTTCGCAAGATGCAGCACCTGCGCAAGGTTTGGTTCTGCTGTGCGTTCACACTCGCAGTGCGTCAGTCTCTGAGGACGGCCGAGAGTATCAAGAAAATACGATTCAAAATTGGGATCGGGAAGGTCAATTGCCCGCATGCCGTAAGGAACGTCCGGAAATTTTTCACGTGTCCCGCAGGCGAAGTTGATCGCGTCGAGCAGTACCTCAGCGGGCATACGTTTACTGTTATAATGAGTGTAGAACCGAGTCTGATTCAGGTTCTCCGGGTGCGGAATTGAGCTGAGCTGATAAACTCGTGAATTCATAATCCTCCGCAGAAACAACCGCAGGTCGTAATTGTTCGCAACCAGGTCCGCAGTGAGTGCTTCCAGCAGTGGGGGATTGGAAGGAGGATTCGTGGAACGCATGTCGTCGACTGGTTCTGTGACCCCGGTGCCCATCAGACAGCCCCAGATCCGATTTGCCATAGCACGTGCGAAGTGTCGGTGCTGTGGATGCAGCATCCAGTCGGCCAGCAGCTCGCGCGGGTCTTCAATGCCCTCAAGATCTACCGGATTCTCCCGCAGCGGTTTCGGTGGCAGCACCTCACCGGTACGCGGGTGCCGGATTTCAGCGGCCGGCATCAGACTCACGACAGCGTCGAATCCCAATTCACCGAACGCATCACTGGCCTTGCTCTTTAAACCTGTGAAGAATGCGGCCAGTCCGTAATAGTCGGCCTGGCTATATGCCTCGAAGGGATGATGGTGGCATTTGGCACATTGCATACGGACACCCAGAAAAACCTGTGCAGTTGTTTCGCCAAGTTCCGCTGCGGGAGCCACGCGAGCGTTATCGGTTGGCTTGGGTGAGTAGGCGAAAAAGTTAACGGGGCCATTCTCGAAGATTGAGCCTTGTGCGGTAATTAGGTCGCGAGCAAGACGATCGAGTGGTTTGTTTTCACGAAACGCCTGGCGCAGCCAGTTGTGCAGCGCCCACATCCCGCTGTCACCCGCCGTCTTTCGATTGTTGCGCAGAATGTCGCCGAACTTCAGCGTCCAGTAAGCACTGAACTCTGCCGTATATGCGTTTCGGGTGGGAATGTCTGTGAGTCCCAGAATTTCTTCGACCAGCGCAATACGTTTGTTCGGATCACCTGATGAAAGAAAAGCTTCGATCCGGACCGATGTCGGCAATGTTCCGAGGCAATCGAGAAACGCTCGGCGAATGAACTCAGCATCTGTACAGATGCCGGACGGCCGGATTCCTAACAACTGCCAATGGTCACGGATGTTGTCATCGATATAATTCACAGGGTGAAAACCCGCAAGATCGACGCTATCGGCATACGGCGATATCACCAAGGCGACGCCTGTCTGGCCGCGATAGCGCACCATGACGCCGGACTGGCCACGGCCGATAATCGTGAGACACCCGCCGGATTCCACTGTGGTGATGCCATCGTCCAGGCTGTCGAATCGGGCCCGCCCGGTGACATCGCGTATAAGGCCGTCGTTGTATTGAGCAACCACACGAAGCTGCTGCTGCTGGTCAATTCGGTATATGCGCTTGTCCGGCAGGACGGTCAGGCCGACAACATCCCGCGGTGCTGCATCCGGTGCGACCGCGCCCTCTGCAATCCAGGTCCGGAGCACATCGTATGGGTACGATCCACGGGTAAATCGCTGTCCACCACCATGCGTGACCTCCATCGTGGGTTTCTTCAGCAGCAGACTGTCATTGGCACGTAACGGCGAGATGCGCCGCTGACGAGAATCTCGCGCGATGGCTGAATAGTCTGCCTTACTGTCGAAACCGAATACTGAAAGCTTGAAGCCGCCTTTGCCAAACTGGGAGCCGTGGCATGTTCCCTGGTTGCAGCCGGATTTGGTGAGCACCGGTATGACATGATCGTGGAAACTCGCTGCCGCCTCGTCCCCTTGGAAACTGACGCTGATCTTCACTTCACCTGATCGTACTCCACACCGCACTTCAATCCGTCCTCTGCCTTCTGCACGCGGTGTGACTAAGCCCGAGTGATCGACGGTGACGATTCCAGGTGTGAGCGACGTCCACTGCAGCTTTTGCTTCTCATCGACGAGACGCCCGTTGTCCGTCCGGGCGGTTGCCAGAAGCTGCACGCGATCAAGCCGCCCATGCAGCATCGCTTCGGAGGGTTCCACTGTCAACACCTGCAACTGATCAGCGTTCGCCACAACTCCAGCACACAGCAGAGCGATGACTCCCCAAAAGGAGCGCTGAGGCCGACCACACACGATGGTACTCTCCCGGGGTTCGATCAGGAGGAAGATATCGGACACATTTCGTACACATGATGGTAGCCGATCTGGAGGCCGGTCTCCATTGTAAACGTAGTTCCGCGTGTCAGTTGGGTACATTCACCGGTTGGGGAACGTAATGAAAGCGGGCGATCAGGGGGTCCGAATTCTTTTCGGTTATAATTGCACACGCAACTAGCATGGTTCGTCAGAAAAAGACTCCCGACGCAGTGCTGCTGGACTCCTGTCAAAGTTTCACTTACTCAAACACCAAAAAAGATTTTACCGACACTGGCATTCAATGGCGAAAATGGCGACGGCCGGTAAAAATCATGGCCATGTCATGTTCGTTGCACGCCGCAATAACTTCTAAGTCATTGCGGGATCCACCCGGCTGAATCACTGCTCGGATCCCGGCCTTTGCTGCTTTATCCACTCCGTCACGAAACGGGAAAAAAGCGTCGCTCGCGAGCACCCCACCCGTTGATCGGTCGCCGGCCTTCAAAGCCGCAATGAAGACACTGTCGAGACGACTCATCTGACCGGCCCCGGCCCCGAGCATCATCCGGTCTTTGGCAAACACAATTGCGTTCGACTTCACATGGCGACAAACCTTCCAGGCAAAACTCAGATCGGATGCTTCTTCGGTGGTGGGTTTCCGGCGGGTTGGAACATTCCATTCGGAATCATCCTGAGTGTCATCATCACGGTCCTGGACCAGCAGACCGCCGGAAACGTGGCGATAATCGGCAGTACGTCGACGACTTTTTGAGAATTCCATCTCCATCAAACGGACGTTTTTCTTCCACTTCGGCCGAGTTGTCAGAATGGCCAGCGCGTCCGGGTCATAACTAGGGGCAATGACGGCTTCGATGAACTGACCTGGTTCACACATGATCTCGGCTGCGGCCACGTCGACCGTGCGATTGAACCCGATGATGGACCCAAAGGCACTCACCGGATCTCCCGCGTATGCGTTAGTAAACGCTGTACCCAGATCGGAAGCCACCGCACATCCACAGGGATTCGTGTGTTTGATTACACAGGATGCCGGTTCAGTAAAGTCGGCGACGATCGCTCGGGCGGCATCCAGATCCATCAGGTTGTTGTACGACAATTCCTTGCCATTCAACTGTTTCGCGGAAGCCAGTGAGCTGACCGGGGGCGAGATTTCGACATAAAAGGCCGCCTGCTGATGAGGATTCTCACCATAGCGCAGCGATGCTTCCAGTTTGAACGTGGGGGCCATATTGGCCGGCCAGTGAGTGCCTGTATTGCTGTCGCCAGTGATACCTGACATATAACTGGCGATTGTTCGATCGTAACACGCTGTTGCTTCAAAAGCTGAAGCTGCCAGTTTGCGTCGACAGGCTTCGTCGAACAACCCCTGCTGCAGACTGCGCAGGACATCGGCATACTGAGACGGACAGGTCACGACTCCGACATGGGCATGGTTCTTGGCAGCGGAACGCACCATTGACGGACCGCCTATGTCAATCTGTTCAATGGCCTCCGGAATCGTGACGTGAGGCTTTGCAACGGTCTCTTCAAAGGGATACAGGTTCACCACAACGAGTTGAATGGGAATGATTCCATGTTCGGACATGGCAGCCACATCAGTATTTACAGTGGGTCGGCCCAGGATGCCTCCGTGGATGCGGGGGTGCAGCGTCTTGACGCGACCGTCCAGCATTTCCGGAGATTCAGTGTAACTGGCAACGTCAATGACCCGGATGCCGGCATCTTCCAGATACCGGCGTGTCCCGCCTGTGGACAGAATCTCGAAACCAAGTTCCGTTAATCCTCGTACGAAGATGGCCAGACCCTCTTTATTACTGACACTGACGAGTGCGCGTTTGACAGGTGCCATGACTGATGCCTTGTAGACAAAGTCGAGAACCAATTGAACAGAGCCCTGAACAGGAAGTTGTTCACGGCTGGCGAAATCTACTGACCGATTCACAGCTGGTCAAATATGGCCGACGACGTTTTCGGGTGCGGCGATGTGTACTGCGTTCACGATTCTTCTGAGTTCAATGGGGATCATATTTCGCACCTCTGTGATTAGTCGCATAGATTTTCTGTTGGATCGCGTCAGCAGCGTCACCTGAATGTCCGCTGAGATAATCACCACGGCGGCTTCTGACGGACCGTAGTTCCGGACTTTAGCGGCACATCGGAGTTCTCTGATCAAACTGGTGAAACCGTGAACCGATCACATTGACCGCGAGGTTATGTGCCATACACTTTTGCTATGAAACGCAGGAAGATTGGTACCCAGTTCGAGTCCCTGCTGAAATCCGCTCAGCGATTGGCGGATCTGTCGGGTGCGGCGGCCGTGGTGCTGCTTGCTGATGAGGCTGTGGACTTCAAGGCGGTCTGTAAACTGCTTCGCGGAACCCGGCTGGTTGTGGCCTCGGATGACAGAGAAATTCAGCAGGCTGTGAAGGACGATGAAGTGGATCTGGTGCCCATCCTGCATGAGCCGCAGACCCGCAGTACTCAGGTATCTCAGGTTCTGCTGGAAGCCATCGCCGACGAAATTCTGCAATCCGGTGATACGATCGTGGCTGTTTATTCGTCCTACGACAACGATCGCTGCGACACGATCAGCGCAATCGAGCTGTCCGAACAGCTGGCAAAACTCACCTCTCGTGATCTGCAGCGCCTGGAGACTCAGGTGCCTCTGGACACACTCAGACAGGTCGTGGATCTTGCCTGTGAGATTGGACGTGAAGGTCGCGAAGGCAAATCGGTCGGGACAATGTTCGTTGTGGGCAATCACCGTAAGGTGCTTGCCATGTCACAGGAACAGGTTCACGATCCGTTCCGAGGAGGCGCTTATCCCAAAGAAGAACGTCTGATTCGTCACCCTCGTGTTCGTGAAAGCATTAAGGAACTTTCCCAGGTCGACGGAGCATTTATCATCTCATCCGACGGACTCGTGCAGGGATTCGGGCGTCACTTACGGGCATCCGCGGACGGTTTGGCCCTGTCAAAGGGACTGGGGTCACGTCACTGGGCAGCGGCTGAAATGTCCAAGGCTACGGAAGCGATAGTGGTCGTTGTGTCAGAGTCCACAGGCACGGTTCGTATTTTTCACGGTGGTAAAATTGTGTTGCGCATCGAACCGTTAAGTGCGGCCATGAAATGGCAGGACGTGGCTACGGAACCGCCAGTGGAGCAGGGGTAGACTCAGAGCGACAGCCACATATATCAGTGTCGATGCGGCCAGCTGAGGTGTCCAGCGCGGCACATCGAATTGCGCTGCAGTTCCGGACCAGGCCATGCATACCGGCTGACGGGTTTCCAAACGATGCGTCAATCTGTGCCGTTGCTGAAAATTCGTGCTGGATGTCGCGACTTTTGGAGGCGCAGCAGGCTGCGGATACGGGAGAACAATGCACGTGGAGTTATTCGTGGGTCAACCTACAACTCGCCGTCGGCTCGGTTCGACCACCAGGGCAGACCGACTCCGCCATCCATCGTCATGATGCTCCCCGTCATATAAGCCGCATCATCACTGAGTGTGAACGCAATGCCCTTCGCCATTTCTTCGGAAGTCCCCAGACGTCCCATTGGAAGATTCCGGCCACCCTCGACAAGCTGTTCTTCAGTGAAGAATTTGCGTTCCCCGGGCGTATCGATCCAGCCGGGATGAAACGTGTTGACTCGGATTCCGCTGGACACCAGTTCAATCGCGGCGGTACGAACCATGTGATCGATGGCGGCCTTAGCCATATTATAAGCCATCGATGTGGGAATCGCTAACACCGCATGAGGTGAACTGACGACCGTGATGGCGCCTCCACTGTCCTGTTTGAGCATCTGCTGTGATGCCGCCCGAACACCATAGAACGCACCCCACATTGTCACGTTGATTGTACGCTGGAAACCATCCATATCGGCATCGACCATGACATCGCGGTCACTGTAGGCCGCATTGGATACGTACACATCCAGACTCCCAAATTCCGCAACGGTGGCAGCCACCATCGCTTCCACACCCGACTGGTCAGAAACATCCGTCTGCGATACAAGAGCACGGCAGCCGATGATGCGGATTTCCTCAGCCACTTTATTGGCTTTCTCAAGCCCGGATCGACAATTGATCGTGACATTGGCGCCGCGCCGCGCCAGCTCCAGCGCGACCGCTCGACCGATTCCTTGGGAGGCTCCGGTAACAAGAGTGTTTTTCCCTTCGAACGACATGTGTTTTTCTCCACTTTCTCTTGGTGTAGTGAGATTGAGACTCCACGATACCCAGGCATGTGATTCTCAAAACGCCGTTCCTGCGATGTTGTCGACCACGAGGTCACCGTCACTGCGACCAAAATCCAAGGGACTTGTCTGTATTAATAAAGCTATTGACATGCCGGTTGGGGGTTAAACAGGCCGCGGGACCGGTCGAGTCACCTCCGGCAGCTGAAATCTGTGGTTGATCTTTGTGTAACAACTATCCACGAAACATGGTGGCACGGGCCTCCTGCATTTCGTGAGTGAACTGCATGATGTTGTAGGCAGTGATCTCACACAGCAGGCGGGTTACTTTGGCATGAATCGCGTCGTCAAGCATTGATTCGACTTCCTTCATCAACTTGAGCAGCCGAGCTTCCTGATCACTGAATTTCTTTGTCGGAAATCACACCATCCTGAAACGCCGGCATGAAGCTGTTCAGTTGCTTCGCATAATCGTCAATCAACGGGTCGTTTGTGTCAGGATCAATCCAGCTGCAACGCGCCATGGAGAGTATCCTTTCGTTGCTGTCGAACACAGGAATTGTTATTGAGTGTGTGACTGCCTTTTAGCGACTCCGACACGTTGGTTCCACCGGCGTGCCGTGGGAAGCTGCCAGCAAACGTTGTGGGTCCAGCGGCCGACGGAGAACATCGGATTTACGGAAGCAGCAGGATTTCTGTTCTGTCCGTCTGTGATTTTGATCAGCTGATTTATCGTCTGGCGTATTGAATGGTCCGCATTCCAGCAACCGGCAATGACCAGGATGTAAATTCTTATCTCGATAACTTTGTGTTATGAAACAAGTTACGCCTGTGACACGGATTTGACACTTGTGTGACGACGACAGGACACAATCTGGTTGCAGAACATCGAGAACACTCGTATGGTTCTTGGTTTTCACATCCAGTGGCTGTGTCTGCAATCGTCCGACTCGAATCATTTCGCGAGGTCAGAATCGCTGTCCTCGCAGCAGGAAGGTGTTGAGGAATGAGTGAATTAATTTCGTCTGTCGCAGCTCCACGAGAGATGTCTCGTCAGGCGTTGGAGCTGCAGGGTCAGGCGACTGAAGAGAACGAAACTATCCATGCGGCCTTTGCGAAAAATCGGCTCCGCTGGGATAATGTGGACTGGGTCGTCACTATTTTCCTGATCGGTGTGCATAGCGGGGCATTGATTGCTCCATTTTTCTTTTCGTGGGCCGCACTGGTGACATGTCTGGCTTTTCACTGGTTCACCTGCAGTATCGGTATTTGCCTCGGATACCACCGATACCTTGCCCATAAGTCGTTCAAGCTGCGAGCCCCGGCGAAGTTCATGGTCCTTCTGGCCGGGTCTCTTTCCGCTGAGGGTTCGCCTTTAACGTGGGCGGCCACTCATCGGCTTCATCATCATAAATCGGATTGTGCGGGCGATCCTCATTCCCCACTGGAAGGTCCGTGGTGGTCTCATCTGCTGTGGCTGTTTCTGAGGCGGAAAGATCACGAACAGATGGCTCTGCATCGGCGCTATGCCCCCGAACTTGTCAACGACCGCATGTTGGTTTTTTTCGAACGCTCATTCGCATTTTTGTTGTGGGGACAGGGTTTTGTTCTCCTCGGCATAGGTGCCTTGATGGGTGGCTGGCCGATGGCTCTGTCGATGTTGCTGTGGGGCATGTGTGTACGAATGGTGGTCGCGTATCACTCAACCTGGTTCGTGAATTCCGCGACACATCTGTGGGGCTATCGCAATTACGACACTCGCGATGAATCCCGCAACCTGTGGTGGGTGGCCGTATTGTCGTATGGTGAGGGATGGCACAACAACCACCATGCTTACCCGGCTATGGCACCGGCCGGTCACCGCTGGTGGGAAATAGATATGACCTGGTGGGCGATTCGGGCACTCAGAGCCTTGGATCTGGCGTATGATGTCCGGGACCGTGTTCCACAGGGACTCGGTGGAAATGAGGGTATTGCGGAATCCGGCGTCGTGATGCCACCTGCGGGCCGCATGGTCGGTTAACGCACAGGCCGGCGATCGTGAACCCCGTCGTGTCCGGGTTCACTGAGCCTGACATGTCCGGTTCCGTGAGGCTTTTTGTTTACTGCCGGAAAATGTCTACGGATTTCACGTTGCAACCCTGTTAGTTGCGGGGATGAACATGTTCGGCAGGCAGGAAGCGGTTACCGGTGAGTTGCTGATGCCAGTTACGGTAAACGCTGAATGGCCGGACCTGTGTCATGGCGTCAGACGCTTCAAAAACTCCCTGACCCGGCACCGACAGCCGGGTATGTGTCAAACCGAATGAACTTAGCGCGGTATGAATTTCCGGATGCGTTCTGCGGAACCGGAACCGGTAAACGGCACCGTCGGCGCCGAAATCCTGTTTCCTTACGCGTTGTGTCCATTCGCCAAGGGAGGGAAAAGCCTCGAATCTTCGGTTGTCCCGAATCCCACCGGCCTGCAGAAAGGCCTGGCCAAACAGTTTGACATTGAGATGTCCGCCGACTGGCACAACCACGCCGCTATGATTCAGCGGTCGCACATGCAGCATAACCCCATCAATGGCAGCATCGCGGTCCCAATTGGCCACTTCGGCATGTACCTCCAGCGATTGAATTCGACTCGACTCAATGGCAGTCTGTCTTTTGTCTGCGACACGTTGACGGTCAGTCAGTGTCGGCAGGCCACCTGCTTTAACTGCACCGCCAGCGACTAAAGGTGGTGCTAAGGTGTCAAGGTGCAGCAGTGGATCCAAACCGGCATCCAGTGTCAGTGATTTCAGTTCTGCCCTGAATTCCTCTGTGGACAACTGTTTTTCGTTCCACGTGGCTTCGGCAATGTCTTCCCAGAGGATTCGCCGTCGCAGACGGATTCCGGGCGAAGAGAAACGCAGCACCAGAAACTGATCATTCGTTTCGACATCCGCGAATGCCGTCAGCTTTGTACCATCCAACAACCTGACGCAGACTTTGACCGGTTCGGGTGCAACAGCTATCTCTGCGCCGATCTTTGTTTCTGCCAGCGGATGTACTGCGACCATGAGAAGGACTGCGATGGGGTGAGCATACGCCAAAGATTGCATCGGACACCTGTCTGAAGCGGGCCATCGAGTGACGGACTTCAGAGACGCAATCTTTGTGCCGACGGCCTGAGATCGCGACACGGTTCAGCTGAACCAGTGTTTTTGGCGGAATGTGCCGGAAGAAAGCCGGTGATGGATGTTGACAAAAGGCATCAATGTTCAGAATTTGTATCGCATCGATTATCGCGGGAGACACATGCGGGAACTACCGGGTAGTCTCGCGTCGCCAGCTGCCCGGCGTGATTGCCATTACGTCACCGGTTGTAAAACCCGGTGGTGGAAAGTTTAGAAAGTTGCTGCGGTATTTGAATGATGGACTGGCAGATCCAAGGTCAAACGAACCGCCGGTGACGACGACGCCTGTGAATCCTGGAGATCCGGAAAGCACTTCCAGGTTGTTTGAGATATAGACCAGTCCTGTCAGGCATGAGCGATACGTGTCCGACGTGTCGTTGTCTGAATTAGTTCCGGACGCGTTTAAAAAAGGATAGGGTGACCCGGCAGGATTGAAGTTAACGCCCCAGTCCGACTCTCGCAGCGCTGTTCCGTTTGAACTGATTTCAAAGTCGCCATCGACAAGCAGAGATGGATACCAGGGAAGCGCTGGTTCCCAGCAGACGGAACCGTCCACCAGCGAATGTTCACCGGGATTCAGTATGACCAGCGTTCCGATGATTCGGCATTGATGAATCCGGAGATGTTGTCCTGAACAGTCAATGACATAGATGCCTTTGGCATTCGTGGTATTGTCAGAAAACGGATTGAGAGCAGGACTCAACACGCACCGTTCTATCGTACGGTTGTTAATCAATGCTGGCAAAGAGTCGACATCGATAAATGTGCCTTCATTGACGTAATGGTCAAAAATGGAATTCGAGTCAGGCACAGGGCGAGTCACTGTACCCTCTGTACGAGTCCCGTTGTAAGTGCTGCCGTAGATCCTGTTCACGACCTCCACATTCGCATTCACAACCACTCCGTTCGCTGCAACAGAATTCTTGTTCGTACTGACAAACTGATTTGAACTGAGGGTGCCGAAGTCCAGATTCAGATGTCTGTTCGCATGCAGCGAAGACTCCAGGCATGACAGCGGGCTTCCCGTCGGGGTCAACAGAGTGCTTTCTGTGTAGATTGTGTTGCCAACCCGCCCAATCCCGTGAATTCTGACGCCGTCGGTAATCCGGTCTTCAAGATCACCGTCATTATCAATTAACTTCCAGCTGAAGAAGCCGCTGCCGAGCGCGGTTCCCGAACGTGACGGATATACGACGTCATTGTGTAATTCGGTGCGCCAGTCCGGATTGCTGTTCACTTCCGCGATGCCGTTTTCAATTCCGGCCAGAGCCAGCTGACGTGCATGCTGCCAGTCGCTTTCTTCAGCCGATATTTTGACGTTCACCCGAGACAGCATGACAGCTGCCAGGCCAAGGGTGGTCAGCAACGCCGTCAGTTGCAGTACATAGAGCAAAATGAATCCGCGCCGCAGCGTCCGCCCGCGAACGATTCCCGGTTTCCCACAATAATGTCGTTGAGGCCGCATGTTGCTGTTCTGTTTCACAAATCAGAACCTGATAAGGTGCGCAGTTGAAGGGCTACTGTCCGTGTCCATTGTTGACCAGATTTGTGGCGTTCACAGTGGTCGGAGTATTCCTGCCAATTTGCAGTTCCGCTTCTGTCCATGTGATCACGGTTGCATCCTGTAACGGCGGCTGTTCGCCGGTACCATACGAACATCGCAGTGAAATGATTTCTGTCTGCGTACCGTCGGGAGCCGTGACACGAACGCAAATTTTTTTCAGGCCCATGTCAGACCGGGTCTGAATCAGATTCCCTGGCTGGACCCATGTCACAAATACTTCTCGTCGCCAGCCGATGCAGTTGGCTAGAGCTATGCCACTGGTGTCGACGGGAGGCGCGGCGTCCCAGTCGTTGAAGTCATCGACGTCGTCGAAACTGCTGCGTCCTGCTGAGGATTCGTGTGCATCCAGTCCGTTCTGTGTGTCCAAGTCTTCCGGATCTGAGTAGCTGGCCTTCAGGACCTCTGTCATCAGCTGTTGCGCCATGTCGTGTGACTTCAGACGTTGCGCCACTTGAAACCGTGTACGGGCCACGGCACCGATTGTTGTCATAGCTCCAAGAGCCAGTACGGCGGTCAGCATTGAGGCCACCAACGTCTCGACAAGACTGAAGCCGTGTCGAGTGTTGTGGGCAGTAGTGGTTGTGAGAGTATGTTGCGGCATGGGCCAGCCAGGAGTTGATTGAGGTCTCGCAAACTAAGGTCGGTCTTGGTCAGTTAAACGGTGTATATGTGGCGTAGAACGAAATCCTGCGAGTATGCCATCCGTCGGACGTGCCCCAGCTGGTTGAAAATCGTTTGGAAATCAGGTTCCTGGTTTTGTACCGCACTTCCTGACTGCTGTCGGACTCGTAGTAGTACTGGCCGTCATTGTTTTCGAAGCCGAATGCAATCCAGTACGTTCCAGCTGGCAACTGGACGGGAGGCAGCTCAATCGTTGACCATTGCGGGCCTGGCAGGTCGGGTCTCACAGCACCTGTTTCGGTGACGAGGTTGCCTGGTTCATCGGTGTTATCGGTGTAGATGCCACAACGCAGCCGCGTGTTCCTGTCATGAAAATTGAAGTATCCGGATAGTCCGTTAAACAGGCCGTCAACCGGAAGCGTAACCTGCGTTGCGATTTGCATGCCAGCAGCGCTGGTCTGTCCGGACGGAAAGACGTCCTCGTAGCCCAGATTCGTTGCGGGGCCATCCGGCGTGCCATCCGGACCATTTCCATGAGCCCATGCGACGGATCGTTCCATGATCGTCAGACCGTCCGTGTTGAGTTTGGTGAAGTCCATCCGCCGATCCCATGGCAGTTTGACCCGGCGTCCCGCGGCATTTCCACCACCATCCAGAGGCTGACCCGCGGCGATCACCCCTACCGCCTTTCTGCTTGCGTAGTCGATATGAGTCGCCAGTGTCTGGAAGCCTCCGGCGATCGAGCCATTCAGACAAAACAGGTCTTGGCGCCCGGTATAAATAATCAGTGGGCCTGTATCAAAGAGTTGTGTGATGTAGTGGGTGGTATTGGTGATGTGAATTTCGGAGTGTCTTCCAGCCACACCGCTGCTGGAAAAACCAAATTCATCGTGTGAATCTCGTTCTTCACTGACCACACCTATGCTGGCACGGTCCAGTTTGTCGTCAAGGTCTCTGGCAACGACGGAATCTGTCACGTAAGCCACATCAACGGACGCGATTGCCGTATTGAACTCAGATTGGCCCCTTTTCGCTCCAAGGACCATTACGTTGTATCCGAAACGTTCCAGTTCGGCCTTGTGCAATTCGTCTGCAGCTATGAGGTTGGGATCCGGGTCTCCCCATTCGATGTGTCCATCCACCACTAGTAGCAGCTTCGGTACGATGGCGTTCGCCCCACTCGCCCATTCCAGCGACCGTTGCAGCATGATTTTGCCATCGGCTGTCAGGCTGGAAATGTCAAATTCGGTCAGGCCGCCCCATGGCAGATACACGCGCCGGGCCGGGGCCGGGTCACTGTCGGGGCCCTTCATGGGTTTCCCGGTATCAAGGGTAGCGAGACAGAATCGTTGTTCGTTACCGTGGATATGAGCCAGCAGATGGGCATTCCCCAGATTACCCGGGAATCTCGACATATGGCGATCAGAATCGAAAATCTTCAGCCGGCCAATCGGAAAGAACTGAGTAATGTAGTGACCCTTGTCGATGATCCGGACGTGTTTCTCGTCGTTGTCGCTGGCTTCACCACCACTCATCAATCCAAGTTCCTGATGCAGTTGATTCGCCTCGTTGACAATTCCAATCGCCGCACCACGAAGTTTGGTGTCCAGATTCGCGTCAACAATACTGGCCGGAATGTATCCGATGTCAGTCTTTGCTATGGCCAGATCAAAGTTTGCCTGCGTATCACTGGAAGCAATCAGTGTGATCCGGTACCCCCAGTCCAGCAGCAGAGCTCTGCGCTGTTGTTCCTGGCTGGTCAGACTGTCAACGTTGGTTACCACCATCAGCAGACTGGATTTCGGTGAAGCAGGTCCGGCTCCGGCCGCCCATTCCAATGTGCGTCTGAGCAGTTGTATGCCTTCACCTGTCAGGTCCGGCAGGGCCACACCACCCCACGGCAGAAATGCTCGACGACCGGCCGCCGATCCGCCTCCGTGCAATTCGTCTCCTGGGTTCATAGTGGCCATTGATGCCAGCGTCCCTTCGTGACAGATCGATTCGGCGAGTTCGAAAATATCCGTCGACACAGGTGCCATGATCAGCTCAAGCCTCTGAGACGAACTGACTACCTTCACTTCCGAATTCACCGGGAAGTCATAAGTAATGTAATGGTTGTCGTTGAGGATCACGATTTCATCCTCCAGGCTGGTGACGCTGGCCGCCGAGACACCTAGTTCGTCCGTAAGGTCGCCCAGTTCTGAAACCACGCCCAGTGTGGTCCGGGTCAGCTTTTTCCCAACGCTGATTTCGGAAGTATCATGGGAAACATACACTAAGTCGTGCAGTGAGAATTCGACATCAAAATCGGTCTGTGGATCATCGTCGCTGATCAGTGTCACCTTATACCCCCAGCTCTGCAGTTGCGTCTGCCGTGCCTCTTCCTCAGACGTCAGCGACACTTTGCTGCCCACAACGTACAGGATGCTGGAACCTGCGACTGGCGGAGGTTCGGGTGCATTCAGAAACTGAGTGCAGTAAGCCAGATGAAACTTCTGCACATCATCGGCCACCGGCGTCAGCGGACTGTCGTTATACGCATACATCAGTGGGTCGCCCGGTGTACCGGACCACGACCAAGTGAGTGTCTCGGGGGTTGAGTTGCCGTCGCGATCGGGCACCGTAAAGGTGACCGCGTTGGCTGATCGATTCTTGAAACTGATCGCATGCCGCACGTCGTGTAACACATTGCCCAGCACGTGAGCAGATTTGATTCGTTTGCACGAGGGCGAATTTTCGGTGTCAATGATCTGGAACGACGTGAACACCACAGATCCCAGGCCAATCATGATCGCCGTTGCCGCAAGTGATGAAAAAATGACCTCAACGTACGTCAGGCCGTATCGCACACCATTCAGCGTTCTCTGCACCATACGCTTCATGGCACTTTTGCCTCACCGGTGACGGGATCAATCGTCACAGCAGCCCGATGCGATCCGGACTCCACAATGACTTTTCCGCTGGTCAGCGGTCTGCGGCGTGCTGTCGGACGGCCGTACATATCGAATTCAATTGTTGGATGCTCTGCTTCATCCGCAGCTGCAAAGTCAGCTGTGATCAGTGTGACGGGGTACGCGCCTTCACTCAGTTGGACTCGATAGCGAGCAGAGGGATCATTCGGGTGCTTCATCTTCAGCATCTCATAACGGTTTCCACGGACGTTGAACTCCACTTTGCGCTTGATGCCACGGGTTCGAGCATCGTGCCGAGCCATGTTCAACTCGGAGGCAATACGATGAGCGGCAATTGTGGCACGGTGTCCATGAATGTAATCCGTATACCGGGGCAGCGTGATCGATGACATCAGCCCGAGGATCAGCACCACGACCAGCATTTCTGGCAGCGTAAATCCATAGCGCAGCGATCGGGGACGTGTGACCTGCAGCTGCATTTGTGACGACAGGGATTTCATAGTGCATGTGTTCTTCGGAAACTCGTTTCACTGTCGGCACCAAGCCAGGGTCGAATTCGACCGGATACCGCAAGCAGATACGTCATTTGAATCACTTACCTCGCTTCACCCTTGCAATGGGACGGGTTCTGAAATGTCTCCAACACTCGGCAGGTGATGCCTATACCAACGTTTCGCCAGACTTTCTGGTCCGGCCGGCATTTCCGACTGCAATGGTACCAGCCGTTTCCATCGGTTCGTTGGCACAGGAACATGCGTCCGCGCCGGGACTCCGAAACCAGTCTGAAAATCCATGATCAAAGACCGAATTCACCATTCCTTTGTTCGTAACGATGTCTTTGGTATCGATTATGCTGAAAGAATCATGTCCTGGCCGCGCGTCTTCACAAATGCGTCGGAATTCGGTTGCGTGCTTTACAAACACGTCGACCAATTCCGGATCCCAGAACCTGCCTGCACCATCACGAATCAGTTGTTCTGCCTGCGCAAAATCCATCCCGCTGCGGTACGGTCGGTCGCTGGTCATCGCATCGTAGGTATCAACGATCGCAAGGATCCTCGCATCCAGTGGAATGTCGCTGTCTGTGAGGCCGTGTGGATATCCGCTTCCGTTCCAGGCTTCATGGTGATGCAGTACGCCGGGCAAAACAAAAGCCAGTTCCTCGACGGGCTGCAGGATGTTGAAACCATATACAGGATGATTCTGTATCACCGCGAATTCTTCGGCCGACAGTCGGCCGGGATTATGCAGCACGCTGTCAGCAATCCCAATTTTTCCAATGTCATGTAACAAACCTGTCATCAGCAATCGCTGACATTTCCCGGCTGATAGTTTCATAACGCTGCCAAGATATTTGGCCATGCGGGCCACGCGATCGCTGTGACCTCGGGTGTACTCGTCTTTCGCATCAACCGCATTGGTCAATGCTCGAATGATTCCGAGCGAAAGTTTGATATTGCCCTGCAGCAGACGAACGTTGTGGTCATGAGTCGCCAGAATGGAAGCAGCAGACGCCAGCAGACCGGCTTCCGCCGTTGAAAATGCTTCTTTCATATCCACCGACATGAAGCTTATGGGACGTTGGGCGTTATCTGCGCAATCGTGAATTTTGTTGAGGGCCACGATCCAGCCTGCCACGCGTTCATGTTTTTGGACGGCAACCAGCACGAATCCACTGACCTCCGGAAACTCCGAAGATTCGGGCCAGGCAACTTGTTGATTCCTGACGACAACGCCCGTCTCGGCGACCGCTCTGTACCGCTGCACAACAGACAGTGTCACCGGCTGCAAATTAGTGTCTTCACATATCCAGACGCCGGGGAATTTCTGTGATGAGTCCTCAGGTACGCTGGCATCGGTCTCTGAATCTGCGGAAACAAAGGCTGTTATCTCAGCGTTCACAAGTTCCTGCAACGGTTTCAGCAGTCCGGTCGCTGTCTGATAGAGCGAATTTGAAAGAGCGCACACTTTCAGTTGTGAGACCAGTTTTTGCATCCAGTCGATCTCAGAGAAGTCGTGCAGGACCTGATCGCCGTATTGATCCAGGAGAATCCGCTGTTCAGCGGTCTGCTGCCGGAGCTGCCGGTTCTGCCACGCGACGTTGACCAGTCGTTGTACCAGGTCATGACGGCTATGCGAGATTGTGGCGACGACGAACTGCTGGTGTTTCGATTCGGTCGGTTCCGGAAAGGCCACGAGATAACGGTCATTGTCTCTGGCGCAGACAGACGGCGCAGCCTGACCGCCAAATTTTGCCTGCGGAATCAACCATCGATCGGTTTCATTCGGTAGAAGAGCACCGAAGTTCTGGCAGTCAATACTAGCCCGTACACAGTGGTAATCGTCGGCGATCGTCTGCAGCGCATCACACGTGATCGATTTGCCACATGCAGCTTCTTTGTCTTCACGAAGTACAATCATTGGTATTGTCAGGTTGGGGAAGCTCAAAAACAGCGGCCAGTACATATAGGCGCAGCTGAAAGTAACGTTAGGTCATAGTTCCCGAACGCTCGGAAGAGTGAGCCGTATTCTCATCTACGGTCTTCAACCTTGATTGGTTCGAACGAGTAAATCGCTGCAGACGGATTTATCGGTACAGCTCAGCATGCCGCCGGTCAGAGCTGACTTTTTTTTTCTGAGGTTGACAGGATTAGCTTCAACCGAGTGTTTTTTCGAGAAAAAATGATCTCAGGCCCGTGGGCGGAGTCAACACCGCGGTAGTTTTCTGCCAAATCAATTTGCCTGCTGCTGGATCGCAACCTAGATAAATGCGATGCACCAAATAGAAATGCAGCCCAGTGTTTTGCGGGTGAAACCGAATTCGCGGGATCCAGTGGCCTGCATGCTAACTGAAGTTCCGAAGGTTATTTGATCAGATGAAAGGTTCTAGACAATGCAGACACATCAAAACAAGCAACGTCGTGGATTCACTTTAATTGAGCTGACCGTCGTGGTTCTGATCATTGGAGTCATTGCCACAATTGCAGCTCCCAAATTCTTCGATTCGCTCGGAGATGCCCAGGAAAATGCAGCCTCTTCATCGCTGGCCACAATGCGAAACTCCATTTCGATGTATAAAGTCAACACCGGTGACTACCCAGGCACCGATGAAACTTCGTTCAAGGCAGCCATTGAACCACTGCTGCAGAACGGCATGCCGCCATGTCAGGTTGGTAACAGAGACGCCAGTGTTGAAGTGGTAACATCCGGCGCCGAGCCACTGACTGTTACTGGCGAAAAATCATGGATTTACAACAACAATACGGGTGAATTCCGAATCAACCACTCCGATTTCATCGCTCTGTAATCAACTAGCGGTCAGATCATTCGGAACGCATTGATACGGGTGGTCGGAAGCTCAGTTCCGCCACCCGTTTTTGATTGTGCAACTTATTCGACGTGCCTGAGATTGTCCTGCCTGGATGTGAATGATCTTCTTACGAGCAGACCATGACTGAATCCCGTCGATCAAAAGTGCTGATCGCTGAAGACAATCCCGTCATGGCAGACGTGCTGCGTCGCGCACTGCAACATGCAGGGTTTGACGTTCAGATTGCGAACACAGGTCTGAAGGCTGTGGAGGCCTGTATTACATATGATTTTGATGCGGTGGTCACGGATTATCATATGCCGGAGATGAACGGTATCGAATTCGTAGAAGCTCTTCGTAACGGCGACAGGAACAGCACCACGCCAGTCATTTTTGTCAGCGGCAAAGGTCTGGAGCTGGATTCCGAGATGCTGCGACGAGAGTTTGGCGTCAGGGCAGTTATGTTTAAGCCGTTCAGCCCGCAGGAACTGATTCGCAGCCTGCGTAACTGTCTGCCCCACGGCACTGTATCTGTGCACACGTCACCCGGAATCACATAGCAGACAGATTTGCACAGTCTGTGCATGTCGCTGCCAGCGTAATACACGGTTGCCCGTTATGAACAGCCGAGCATCATCTCTCAAATTGACCCGCCGCCTGCTGAGCACATATTTGCTGTTTGGTTTGCTGAGCATCGTGGCTGTTGCCGTCGGCATGGCAGCATTGATCGATGCGGCATCAGGAAATTCTGCCCAACAGTCACTGCTGGCACGTCTGAAGAGCGCTGCTTCAGAGATCACAACTCAGCTGGAAAGCGGCGATGAAGACGGAATTCAAAATGCCGTTACAGCGACGGCTGAAGCGAACGACTTGCTGTTCTGCGCAGTGATCGACGGTGACGGTGTGATCAGAGCTCATACGACAAAGGGATTCATCGGTTATAACAGTCCTGTGAGTTTTTCAGTGGCGCAGTTTCCTGGAATGATCGAGCGGATCAGCTATCTTCACGAGGACGGAACGGGCCCGCGCGAATACTGGATTCCACTCCGGAACGAGCGTCACTCGTTCGGGACGCTGCAGGTTTCTCTTCCTGCTCAGCGGCTTTCGAGCGGGTTGACGAATCTCCTGAGACAAAACGCCGGTCTGGCGCTGGCCTTTCCTTTACTGCTGCTGCTTGCTGGTGGCAACCGACTGCGCCGTGTGGTCAGTACAAGCACAGTGATTGGCCAGCAACTGGCACGGTTGGCAGAAGATGATTCATTTAGCCTCGAACGTCTGCGGCCTGTTGAAGAAAAGGGGCGGGAGTCTGTCGGCTGGAACAGACTGGTATCCCGGGCGTCCCAATTCGAATCGTTCACCAGCCTTGAGTCACGTCTTTCCGAGGTACTTGGCGGGTTCCGAGGGGAACGATTCGAGCAAATTTTACAGGCACTGACAGATGGTGTCGCTGTCACAGATGAATCCGGCCAAGTCACATTTGCCAACGAAGCCTTCGCGAGGCTGTTGGAGCGTCCGCTTCCAGAGATCATGGGCGAGCCTGTGGAGACGATTATTCCGCAGGGAATGCCGGGTAACGTGGCAGTATTGAAAGAGCAGACTGCTGAACCATCGCGGCCTGGCGTTGTGGAACTCTGGAAATCTGACGATGTCGCAGACGGTCTTCTGAGACTGGGTCATTCACCTTTGCTGTCAAATGACGGACAGGTTCGTTCACAGCTCTGGTCCCTGCGGGATATCACGCAGCAGAAGCTGATCGAACACACCCGTGACCAGTTTGTGGATACCGCGACCCATGAACTGCGGACTCCGTTGTCGACCATCAAGGCCTGTGCGGAAGCACTGGAACTGTACGACGACATCGATGTCGAGACGCAAAAGCACTACCTCAACACAATCAACAATGAATCAACACGACTGGGACGGTTCGTGGATGAGTTTTTGAACATCAGTCGAATGGAAGCTGGATCTTTGACGTTGAATCGTCACAGCACTCAGTTTGAAAGGCTGCTCAACGAAGTTGTCAACAAATCACGGCCGGCAATGGAGCTCAAACAGATCGAATTCAGCATCGTCGTGCCCCCCAAACTGCCTGAACTGAACATTGACAAAGACAAGATCGCTGCCGCGATGATGAACATTCTGGGGAATGCCGAGAAGTACACACCGATTGGTGGCGAAGTCAAATTGCTGGCGGAACTGAACGATCGCGAAGTCCGTGTTCACGTGGAAGATACCGGACCTGGAATCTCGCAGGAAGAACTGCCGCGCATCTTCAATAAATTTTTCCGCAGTGAAGACCAGCGCATTCGTGAGATTACGGGGACAGGCCTTGGCTTGTCATTCGCACAGGAAGTTCTGCGACTCCATGGAGGAAATCTCACAGCCACGAGTGAACTGAATCATGGGTCCCGCTTCACCATGACACTGCCGGCACGGGAGGAATGATGTCATGTTTGAAAGATCACGACAGGGTGCGGTGGACCTGATTCACGGATCGGATCCGATCACCCGGGAGACTGCGGAGGAATTCAATGCTGTGCTGGAAAGTTGCCTGACCAGTGGCCAGCCGCGCATCGTTCTGAATATGGAACGCATTCCTCTGCTGGACAGTCATGGTCTTGAAACGCTGTGTGATTGTCAGCAGAGCTGCATTTCTCGCGGTGGCTGCATGAAACTAGCCTCTGTTCCGTCGCTGTGTCTCGATATTCTTGAAGCCACCGGTGTTTCGGCGATGTTCGAAGTATTCGACAATGTTTTGATGGCGACAGGGAGCTTTGCACGATGACTGCTTCTGTTTCCCAGCCAAAGCAGAACATGCCCACTGTTCCTGAAAGCGACGCCGGCATGCTACTCGGTGAACAGCTGGTCAATGCGGGATTGATTTCAGCTGAGGAACTGAGCGTAGCACTTGGCAAGCAGAAAGATAAGAACGCTCGACTGGGTGAAGTGCTGGTTGAATTAGGTTTCATCGAAGATACAGAGTTGATGCCGTTTCTGGAGCGGCGACTTCAGACGAAAGGTGTTCGACTGCGGGACGGGATGGTTGACCCCGAGATTGTGAATAAGATTCCACGTGTCGTCGCGGAATCGCTGATCGCGTTACCTCTGTTTCAGGTGCACGGTACGCTGACTGTGGCAATGACAGAGCCCCGCAATCTACAGCAGCGAGACGAACTGGCTCGGATTACCGGTTTACGCATTCGTCCCGTTTTCGGACTGCAGATGGACATCATTCGTATGATCGAACGGTGTTACCGGGATGATTTTTCCGTTGATGCCGTGACGGCAGATCTCGAAGACGGCGCCATCGAACTGTCGGCCGATCCAATCGACATGAACCTTGGTGACATCTCAGCGATTGCTGAAGGCAGTCCGATCATTAATCTGGTGAACTACATCATCGTCACCGCCGTCAAGCAGGGTGCCAGTGATATCCACATCGAGCAGGGTGAACGGAAAAGCAATGTGCGGTTGCGCATTGACGGGCAGCTGCACGAAATTCTGAGTCCGCGACAGGAATTTCATCCGGCTATCGTATCTCGGATCAAGGTGATGGCCCGGATGGACATTGCGGAACACAGAGTTGCGATGGATGGACGTCTGACAGTCGTCGTGGACGGACGAAAAATTGATCTGCGTGTGTCGACATTACCAACGGTCGCCGGTGAGAACGTGGTGATGCGTCTACTGGATCGTCAGTCGGTGTCATTTGATCTTGGCCGACTGGGAATGGCGGATGACACGCTGGAATCCATGAAGGTGATGCTGCGAAAGCCACACGGACTGATTCTCGTGACCGGTCCGACCGGAAGCGGAAAATCGACGACGCTTTACTCTTCTCTGGAGCTTGTGAAGTCGGTCCACAACAAGATCATTACGGTTGAAAACCCGGTTGAATACCAATTGGAGATGATCAATCAAGTGCAGGCAGATTCCGGTTCACTGATGTCGTTTGCGGGAGCGCTGCGAGCGATCCTTCGCCAGGACCCAGACATTATCATGGTGGGAGAAATTCGTGATCAGGAGACTGCGGAAGTAGCCATCCAGGCCGCGTTAACGGGGCACCTGGTGCTCAGCACGCTTCACACGAATGACAGTGCCGCTGCAGTCACACGACTCAAGGATATGGGAATCGCTGAATACAAGATCTCTGCTGCGCTGGTGGGTGTACTGGCTCAAAGGCTTGTGCGTCTGGTTTGTCCACATTGTCGTACATCATATTTCCCGACGGCAGAGATACTGGATTCACTTCAGTACACCGGAAACCGGAAGCGTGCCTTCGAACACGGTGAGGGCTGTACCAGTTGTCATGACACCGGCCATTCCGGACGGCTGGGAGTATATGAACTTCTGAATGTCAACGGAAAGATGCGAGAATTGATTGCCAGCAATGTTGGCGTGGAAGTTTTGCGCAGAGCTCACAAGGAGAATGGTGGACGAACACTGCTGGATGACGGGATTCGCCTGGCGGAAGAGGGAAAGACAAGTCTGGAAGAAGTCGCCCGTGTGGCATTTATTGACTGATCAAAAAAAAAAAAACAGTGCAGCAAATCAATGGTTTATCGTTACAAAGCTAAATCAACGGCCGCAGGCCTGGCCACCGGAGTGATCGAGGCAGATTCCACGTTCGCTGCTCAACAGGATTTGCGTCGACAGGGCCAGTTAATGCCGACGATCTCCGAGAGCAGCTCCCGCCCGTCCACGGGAAATCAAAAGAAGACCCACAGAACCAAAAAAGTACCTAAAACAGAGCTGTTGATGCTGACTTCGCAGTTGAGCATCATGTGTGAATCGGGTGTCGATCTTGCCGAAGCGATTGAGGAATCTGCTCGACAGGCAACGCACCCTGTCCTTCGAAAAGCTTTGATCCAGGTTCATCGGGATATCAGCGACGGCAGGCGGATTGCCGATGCGATGGCAGCACAGTCCGAAACTTTCGGCAGCACGTACGTTGCCAGCTTTGCCGCGGGTGAATCATCCGGAAACATGGAAGCAGTACTGAATCGACTGGCAACGATTCTGGAAGGCGAAATCCGGCTCCGAAGCATGCTGGTGACTGTGATGGCCTATCCGATTGTCCTGACCGGTCTGTCGATCGTCACTCTGGGGGTGTTGTTGTTGTTTGTCCTGCCTCATTTCGGAGAGATCTTTGAAGGGATGAAGGTGCCTCTGCCGGGCAGTACGCAGATGCTGCTTGGGCTGTCAAACAGCTTTACGGAGCATCCGGATGTTTGGTGCCTTACGGTATTGGCTGGATTTGCGACCGCAGTATTCTGCAGTCGCAGGCCGGCCGTCCGCAGAAAATTCGATCATCTGATGCTTCATATGAAGGGAGTGTCCGCCGTAACACAGTCGCTTGTCGCCGGTCGCGCGTTTCGCATGTGCGGGACGATGGTGGAGAGCGGAGTACCGCTGCTGGAAGCGATCCAGATGACGCGTTCATCGATCCGGAACAGTGTGTTCAGGGAACTTTTTGATGTGCTTGAGATCGAGGTACTCAATGGGCGCGGCATCGGGACTGCGCTGGCTGGCACGAAGTACGTTCCGCGCGGAGCCGCACGAATGATCATCACTGCCGAAAAGACGGGCCGTCTTGGTCAGGTGATGGACCGTGTCGGAACGTTTTACGAAACAGAAGGCACACGTCGTCTTGAGGAACTCTCGAAACTTCTGGAACCGGCGATCATCATCATCATGGGGTGCGTGGTCGCGACGGTCGTGCTTTCGATTCTGCTTCCTATGTTCGCTCTCACTCAGATGACCGGGATGAATTGACACATATCGTCAAAACCTGGAGCGAAACTGATTGTACAGTTTCCAGGAAAATATTTGGAGAATCCATTGTCAGTCCTTGAATCAGTCAGACGAAGCCGGAATAGCCGTATTCAGAGCGGCCGGACAGGGTGGATTGGCATCGACATTGGAACCGGTGCGATCAAGATCGCTCAGGTGGAACGAACCGCAGGCCGTTTCCGCATAGCCCGCAGCGTGATTGTTCACGCTCCGGAGGGATTCCGGTACGACCACACCAGTTTGGAAGACGGACACATTTCTGAGGAAATTCGAAACGCCATCAGCCTTCACGGCGGATTCATTGGCAGGGCCGCAGCGTGCGTCGTCTCGATGTCCCTGTGTGAACTGCGCACTTTAACCAGTGCCAGAGGTTCAGAAGATGAACAGCGAGAACTGATATCGCTGGAACTTCAGCAGGACGCCAGTCACGCTGCTGAACCCCGGGAATTCGATTTTTGGGACGTGGCGTCAGCCTCTCAGGATGAAGGAATGGATACGACTCAGGTCCACGTCGTCTCGGTGCCGCGTTCGCTGGCAGACAGCGTTGGAACGACGCTGCTGGATTCAAAACTGAGAGGCGACCGGCTGGACGTCGTCCCCTTCTGTGCCCTTCGCGCCGCGGAGATGGATGGCACTTCGGTGACAACAGACATGGCGTCATCCCGCACATGCGTAATGCTGGACTGGGGCTATTCAGTCGCGACCGTTGTTGTCATTCGCAACGGACGGCCCGTTCTGGCTCGCTGTCTGCGGGAATGCGGTCTGTCGCGTCTGTTCAGACGGATTACGGATCGCCTGAAGCTGACACACATTCAGACCGACACTCTTCTGATGAATTATGGCATCCGGCGAAACCGGAATCGAGACACGGAGGCCGACGAGCTGCGGGATCTGATTGCTGAACTTGCTTTTCCTCTGCTGCATGATCTGACCGAAGAACTCACGCAAACGCTTGAATTCCTGAAGATGCAGTATGCCGGAGGAAGTCCCGTTGAGCTGGTTGTTTGTGGTGGTGGTGGTGCTGTTCCCGGGGTTGCCCAGCATCTTGAAGCAACTCTGCGAATTCCTGTTCGTGCCTGGCGATTACCACTCCGTTCGGCTGACCTTGACCAGCCCGAGCCAATTCTGGCGAATGCGGCCGCCTTGTCTGTACTGGCATGGGAACAATGAACAAACGGTATTCAAATTTGCTGACATGGCGTTTCCGCCAGTACATGCTCATCCGGCGACGACTGACACAATGGTCAGTTGTCTGGGGAGTTGCCGCTTTGATTGCTCTCAGCTGGTGGCAGCTTCGTGTTCATCGAGTCAAGGCTGCAGATAAGCGCGTCACTGTCATGGAAACACGCTACAGTCCGCTAAAGCAGATGCAGTCCGAGAACGAACGTATCACGGATCAATTGACGAAAATGAACAGCCATGAATCACTGCTGACGCGGCTGGATGACGAACAGGTTCCCTATCGATTACTGGCTTTGGTAAGTCTGCAGGTGTCTGAACGCAGCGGATCGGTCCGCATCGAATCGTTTCAGTTAACGCAGAACGATTCAGGCAGCGCATCAGCGACATCGGGACCAGAGAACGATGGCGGCAGAGACGACTTCGGACGAACTCAGACTCGACTGGAGGTACGGGGAATCGCAACAGACAATATGGCGATTTCTCTGTTTGTGGCCGGTCTGAGAGACACTGGCGTTTTTGAGTCTGTCGAACTGAAGTCATCCGTGGGAGAGCGCGTGGACAACCAGCGTACGCAGTCATTCATAACTGTCTGCGAATATTGACAGAAAGTCACGAGTTAAGTCATGTTGCTGAATCGCACCGAGAAACAACTGGCCACATGGTCATGGTTGCTCCATGGCATTGGTGCCGTGGTCACCGCCGCGCTGGTGTCGGGAATCGTTTTTCTCTTCATCCGGCCCATGGATGACCGGGAAGCTGAACTGACAAAGAAAGCTGAAGAACTCACAGCAGCCCTGGACTTTGAAAATGCCGTGCAGTCCGAGCATGAATTATTAACGGCAAAAATTCTGGAAGCCGACGACATGATAGATAAACTTCTGGATCGGCTTCCCAACGTTCCCCGGGAATCAGATTTTCTCGGCCAGATCACGACGCTGGCCAGGGAAGTGGGTCTGTCGATTGTGGAATACCGACCAGGAAATGTCTCGAAAAAAAAAGGCTACAAGCAGATGACACTCGCGTTGTCGTCTGACGGGACGTATGTGTCGGTTTGCAGTTTCCTGCACCGAATTCATCAGCTTCCTCGTTTGAGCCGCGTGCTTGCTCTTGATGTTGCACCCCTCGGCGAGGGCGATGCTTACAAGATGATGATGACTCTGACAATCTTCTTTGCCCCTGACAGTGAGCTGTCGGTTGCAGGTACGGAGGACGACCATGTCTGACCTGTTTGACTTCGAAGAGGAACAACCCAAAAGCCAGACTGGTCTATGGATCGTGGCAGGCGCGATAATCGCAGTAATCATGGTACTGAATGTCTGGCCGGACGAAGAGAAAGAACAATCCGTCATTAAGACGCCAGGCGACAGCGCGACAGTCGCGACAGTGTCTGCGGCCCATCGCAATGAAAGGAAGGTCCACTGGCCCACCATGCAGTTTGAAGACGTTCTGGGAGCGAATCCATTTCTGATGACCGGTAATCTCGCTGACGCTCTGGAAAATGAGGACAATCCTGACTTTGAAGCTGAGGGCGCAACGAAAACTGCAGTGAATACGGATGAAACTGTGTCCTTGGAAACGTTTGAACCAAGACAGCTTGACGCATCCGCCTGGCCGGTGAGGTTCGTTTTTCATGGACCAAGAGGGGCGGCTGCCATGATTGGGGACACTGTTTACTATGAAGGTGATGAGCTGAATGGTATGCGGATCGTCCAGATTGCGCAGAATGGCGTGACCTTGTGTCCTTTGTCGACTGCAGTGCCGTCGCACCAGCCCTGATGGGGGTATTCCAGCTGTTACGAGGCCGGGAAACAAGCTTGCAGGGCCTTTCCGCACCAGCAGGGAGACGGCATCACATCCGGACCGAAGCGGAATTTCCGGATTTTCTCGCCGCTAGACTTCCTGGCGGAATTCACGCAGCACATTCCGGCGAAGGGCTTGCATCTGATTCGCTACTATGGCTGGTACTCCAACAAGGCGCAGGGACTGCGGAAGCATCCGCCGGAACCATCCCGCCAGGGCGACGCGTGCGATGGATCAGCTACCCGCTGTAGCCAGACCTGGGCGATGCTCATCAAGCGGGTCTATGAGATTGACTCACTGACTTGTCCTCATTGTGGCAGGCGTCGGCACCGAAAGCACCACCGGACGCAGATGGTTTGGTCCAGAAGCCCGATTCCGCTTCTTCCGACCAGCTCCAGGAACTGACCTGCGCGGACATTGAATTATGATGTGGAGATTGAAGCGAAGTCGACAATCAAGGAGGTGACAGCGGGGAAAATCGTCGACCTGCCGCAGCTGTTCTACGCTGTTTTTTCACGGGAAACAGCGAACGGCCAAAATCGATGAGGGTATTCCAGCCCCTGCGAGCGGAATCCCGGAGGTTTTTGGTTCCGATTGGGCAGTCTATATAAAATGTCATGCTGAGATCCTCGGAAATCTGAATTCCGCGGGTTGAATGAGTCGATATGGTTTGTGGTGGAATATCAATCACAATTGACACAGTCAGTGCCAGGCTCAAACCCGCTGCGTTCGGCAGGTCCGGCACTCAGCCGGCCAGCTGAAGCCCGGGGCATCTCGGGGCAGATGATATGATGGCGCTCATCCGGGCACGGATTACGGTCCGAGGCCAACAATGTAACGGAACTCGTTGTGTCCTGGTGATGATTCTGGTGTCATTTGGCGCCGCGACAGTGGCCGGCGACAGTCCACTGATTGCCAGTTCGAAATCCCCAGTATTACAAAAGGGTGGGTGGAAGACAGCTGATCGGAAGCGGCCAAAGTCATCTGACGGGCGGCAAAGGCGATGCGTCACTGCTCCCGGATTGCGAAAAACGCGACAGAATCAGGATGAACCACGTGCGGTCGATGAAGTCAGGTTAACGTCAGAATCGAACCGTCCAGGCAGTGGTGTCGCGCTCAGCGATCAAAGTCCGAACGTGAATCCCGCTGTAGCTGATTCGGTTGCTGAACGGCAACGCTGGCCTGAAAGCAGCGTTTTTGAATTCGGTGATCTCGTTGAAATCAGTTTCGAGAATGATTCGTTCGATCCAGTGGATGACGACGAGGCTGACCGGCAGAACAACTCTGGCGTCACTCCTGCTCCCGAACAGGACACATTTCCAGACTTGCCTCCACTCACGCCGGACATACCGGTCACAGGCATTCAGACGCTGCCACTGGAGGGCCATCAGGACAGAGACATTGACGTCAAAGACACCCACGACGGACTGTTGACGATCACTGTGCATGATGCACCACTGCGGAACGTGATTGCCGTTCTGGCACGGTCGGAGGGTCTGAGTATTCTTATGACGGATGACGTCGATACACGAATCTCGGGGACTTTCAACAACATCACATTTCAGGAAGCTATGGATGCCATTTTCTCGCTGACGGACGCCACGTGGACACTGCGGGGAAATGTCATACTGGTCACAAAACTCGGGATAGAATCTCGTGCGTCGCCGGCTGCTCAGGGCAGGATGATCCGAGTTTTCACATTAAACTATGTGGCGGCAGCAGATGTCCAGGAAGTTGTATCCACTCTGTTGTCATCCTCCGGCCGGATTGCCATCAATGAGGGAAGCAGCACGGACAGCCGTAAAACTCGGGAACGTGTGATTGTGGATGACGTGCCAGACTATCTGGACCGCATCGAAACATATATCAAGGAAGTTGATCAACCTCCATTACAGGTTTTGATTGAGGCTCACATTCTTCAGGTGACCCTGAAGAACGACTCAGCACATGGAGTTGACTTTGCCCGACTCGGGAGAATTGCGGGTGTGCCGATTTCCATCAGCACACCCGGCTTCAACGGGACCGTGACGGATTTATCAGATTTTTCCGTTCCCTCCTACAGTGTTGCCCTGCTGGAAGGAAATAAGTCGTCTGCGCTGATCGATGTGTTGAAAAAAACAACCGATGCGAAGACTCTCGCGGCACCCAAGGTCATGGCTTTGAATGGTCAGGAAGCCAGAGTGCAGATCGGAGAAAAACTGGGCTATTTCGTCACGACTTCCACCGATACTGCCTCTTTACAAAGTGTGGAGTTTCTGGAAACAGGTGTTGTGCTGAAAGTAACTCCGCGAATCACCGACGATGGTTTCATTTTAATGGAAGTGATGCCGGAAGTCTCGCATGGATCTGTAGACGCACTGGGCCTTCCATCAGAACGAACGACGGAAGTGGCAACCACGCTCATGCTGGCCGACGGTATGGGAATGGTGATTGGAGGGTTGATCAAGGAATCCGATATTGATACGCAGCAGAGAATCCCCGTATTAGGGTCGCTGTGGGGCATCGGAAAACTGTTTCGCCGCAAACAGCTCATTCGCGAAAGGAGCGAGATTATTATTGCATTAGTGCCGCATATTGTTCAGTGCTCCCTGCCGCTGAACATGAATTTTGAATTCGAGCAAGCCACAACCCCTCTGCTGCATGGCTCCCTGGAAAAAATGCCGCGTCCCTGGGAACCGCAGTTGCCGGACGCGGTGTCAAATCCACGTCGGATCGATATAGAGCGAGTTATGAAAGACATCTTCGAGTGCGAGACACCAGGTTCTCCGGGATACTATTTTCCGCCGAAGGCCAAGTGACATCAGCACACGCTAATTGACAGGCTGACTTCAAATCCGGACGGGCACTTGACCGAGGACTGTCAGGCGGCTCGCAACCGACAGCCCATATCTCATTGCTGCCGACCTGGCTGCGCTGGTGCAGGGTGACAGTGCTGCGGCTCAACAGAGTCGAATATGTTCTATACGTTGATCGGTCCCGACAACGACAGCCAGGCGGATGAAGAATCTCCAGGGGAAGGAGATGAAATCTCCGATTGTGATGCTGAGATCCGTTGGCTGTGACGTTGAGCGGTCAATAGAGAATCGAGCAAGACATGATGAACGATTGTCCTGAGTTCGCTCGCTGGGGAATTCCCCGTCAAGTACTGGACACCTCCCGAACAATTCGGCGACGATCCGGTGATCGTGACAACCGGATGGCCGCCGCGTTGTCTCCACCGGAGTAACTGACCGTCAACAGTGACAAACCGCTCAAGTGGGCTGCGTCCTGGAAATCGATCGGGAAGCGCGCGGGATTGGCCTTGTTGTCCCTGCCCTTGCTTCCGGCGGGGATTACCTGCCTTGGTCGTCCCTTGGACAGTGGCGTTCTCACCATCACCTGCTCCGGGTCCCCAGGATGGAAACCCCGGGGAAGCCGGTGAGCAGGCGCTGGAGCCTGTTGGCGTGACGACTCCGGAAAGCACGAATGTTGTTCTTGAACTGACTGTCTCAGGGCAATTCTCCACGCAACTTGCCTTCGCTTCTGCCGTGTTTCAAGTCCTCTTGATGTCGTTGCTGGGGGTGTCTCTTCGGAGTCTTTATCTGGCTGATCTCTCTGGCAATGACCTGGAGTGCATTCACTCAGGTCGACTCTGTAATCTTTGATCGAAATCGAGGTTATCGAATAGGCCGACGTCACCCCCTGACAAAAACCTCCAACCCGGAGTCGTCGTATGGCCAAGCCGCCATGTCCATCTCGCTATGACGAGGCAAACTGTCTGACATCCATGCGGTGCAGCTCATCGGCGAACGACTGCTGGAAAAGGCCAGCTCGCAGCTACATCGAGTGGCACAACGGAAAATCTCGAACACGAACCGAGTACCGGGATCATGCATTCAAAGGATATGAGTTGAACGTGACCCTGACATCCGGTGAACGGGTCAATGTCGTTGACCATGCTGACGCCGAAGTGATCCGTGAGGAAGCATACTCACTGGCCGCACTTGCTCGCAGTCGATGTTTGGGACACTTGGCTCCGGGGGCCGTAAAAGTTTCAGACCTCCAGTTGGCTCCTCTCAGAAGCCAAGTCATTCCGCTCAAAATCCTCGTTGTTGAAGAGGCTGTGGTTCTTAATGAGGTTTTGGCGAGTCATCACAAAATTGGCGAAGCACCACTAAGCGTGGCGGAGCGTATGGTACCTGTGTATTGGTACGGGAAGACAAAAGTCTGACCTGAAACCGCGCCGCGAATTGATAACCGGTTGCCGCCAAAATGTCGTCGAATCGCAATTTCGGCGCAGTGATCTCCTGTTCCGGTGACGGGAACCGTCACTTTTGTGAACGATCATGATTCTCGACGAAGCAATCAGCCCGCGGAAATCGGACATCGTGTCATTCTTTCAATCCGGACAATCGGCCGTTGTCTTCTTCAGCTGCGACGCATTCCTGCTGACAGCAGCTATTCCGGTCACGGCCGCCAGGCCGCTATTCGTGTTCAACCCCCATGGCGGCATGGCCGCGACCGCACACGTCAAGAGGAAGGTCATCCGGGAGGTGGTGTGTCGCGAACTGAATAAACCCGAAGGCAATGCGATTACCGATATCTTCTGGTGCCCGATCGTCGGAGGCAACGTGTTCATCTACCTACTCCAAGATCGGTGAACGGATCGAAGACAACATTCTCGACTGGGAAAAGGCCCATACCTACTACAGAAAACAGGGCCGGCAACCTGGACCTGTTGATCCAGCAAGCTGGCGACCCGATCAGGACTCTCTCGGCCTGTGCATTCGAAAGGTGCGGATGGTTCCGGGCGTAGCAGACTGGATATGCTGGCAAGTCGGCTTAGACTGGGCGCCACCGCAGACACGGCCGTCCACCTATCAGAAGTTCGATTATGCATGGGGCATGTCACTCCAGTACCAGAGGTATGATCGCTGAAATAGACAATCCATCAACAATGTTTTCGGCCGCCGCCGCTGTTGGAAACACTTTACCGTGAAAACATCCACGGCCGAATTCCAAAAGGAGATTGCGTGGCAACACGAGAACGCACTTCAAAATCAAATCATTCCTTTACCAAAAGAGGGCAAAAGGGGGGACGACAGGGCAACACAGTTTTGATTCAGCCTCTCATCCTGCTTGGATTTTTAGTTGTCGGCTTTATGCCGCGATCAGCGAATGCTGAGGAAATCATCAACATTGGATCACGACGTGAATTGTTTGTAGATCATTTTCTGATTGAAAGCATGACCGGCATGCGCCTCCAGTTGCAGCGGGCACGACTGGCGGAAGTCGCAATCCATTACGAACGGTCGTGGGAAGACGTCCACGCTTTTTACACGACCGTGTTTCAGGAGGGGGATACCTATCGGATGTACTACCGTGGGCGACATCAGGAACCCCAAACCACCTGCTACGCCGAAAGTCATGATGGCATACACTGGACAAAGCCCCCGCTTGGACTGGTTTCTTTCGATGGCTCGACACAGAACAACATCCTGCTGCCCACGGCCCGGCAGTTTTGTCCGTTCATCGACCTGCGGCCAGACACACCGTTGGAGCAGCGATACAAAGCCAACTCGCGCGACCCGCAGCGCACTCGTCATCTGGTCGGCTACGTCTCGGCCGACGGGATCCGCTGGCGAAAGGTGGGTGATGCACCGATTGTGCCCTTTGCGCTGAAGAACAACTTCGACTCGCAGAACGTGATGTTCTGGTCGGAGGCAGAAAAACGTTACGTGCTTTACGCCCGGCACATGGAAGGAGGCCGTCGTGCCACGGCACGGGCCACGTCAACTGACTTTCTTCACTGGACGAAACAGGTGTTGATGACGTACAGCGATACGGAAACAACAACCCCTTCTGCCCATCTTTATACCAACCAGACCCAGCCTTATTTTCGCGCCCCGCACATCTATATCTCGTTGCCGGGTCGGATTGTTTTTGCCGACCAGCGGCACGTAGTGCGCGAGGACGACAAGGAACTGGCGCGGCGGCGTCGGCTCGCTGTGACGCCCGAGGTCTTGGACTTCTACAAAAAGAACGTGAGTGGGATTGGTGGGCAAGCCGGTGACGTCGCGGATGCCGTGTTCCTCACCAGTCGCGCCGGTTCAACCCGGTTCGATTTCACGTTCCAGGAAAGTTTTGTGCGGCCCGGAATCGGACTCAATAACTGGACGACACGTAACAACTATCCTGCTTGTGGCGTGGTGCAGACCGGGTCCGAAGAAATGTCATTTTACGTGCAGCGCAACTATTCACAGAAAACCGCACACCTGCAGCGAATGACGATGAGGCTGGACGGTTTTGCTTCTGCCTACGCCCCCTATGCTGGCGGCGAAATGCGAACTCGGGTTCTGACGTTTTCCGGTCACCAGTTGGAAATCAACTATTCGACAAGCGCAGCAGGAAGCATTCAAATTGAAGTGCAGAGTCCGTCCGGAGAGCCGCTGCCAGGATTCACACTCAACGAATGCAGCGAAATCTACGGTGACCATATCGAACGGACTGTCGTCTGGAAAACGGGAAGCAATGTGAGTCAGTTCGCTGGCAAGCCAGTGCGTTTGCGATTCGTCATGAAAGATGCTGATCTGTATTCGTTTCGATTTCGAGAATAAAGCCACCGGCCGCCCGGTTGAAAATGGATATAACAATGTCGCTGGTCTCCTCGACCATTTAGGCAGCTATGGCACATGGATGTGCGGCAGGATCCTGCAAAAGAGTCAAAAAGCGTGGCCGAAACTTAACAGCGTTTCATGACGGACTTTGTATCGTCCCTCTCTGGCTGGTAGTCTTTTGACCCGCTGCCGATCATCGATAATGATTCGCCGACAGACCCTGACGACAAAGACGAGGAACCACTGCAAACACAGGTTCGTGGGACGGTTCGGCTCCCAGGATAGCAGATGACGCCCGCAGGTCGTGGTTCACGCATGGCAGTGCTTCAGGCAGTCGGCAGTTCGGACATGATGTCGTACATCACCTGCAGCAAGTGTCTTGCTTCGTTGACCGGCATCGTCAGTGGCGGGGCGACGCGGATTACACAACCTGCCAAAGGCCCCAGCAGATGGATAGCATCTCCCGCGGCGTTCCCACGATAACACGCTGCCACAGCCTGCGTGGCGATCTCGGTTGCAGGTGTGTCACCGATGTTCGTACATTCGACGCCCCAGACTGTCCCCTCACCGCGGACTGCTGTCACAGCCGGAAGTTCGCATAACTTCAAAAGACCTTCCTGAATTGCATTCGATAACGGAATGGAACGCTCCACGATCTGACGAGACTCGAATTCATCCAGCGTCGCAAGTACGGCAGCACATCCCAGCGGATGAGCACTCCAGGTATCGGATCCTTCGCCGTATCCCAGGCCGGCAAACAGATCGGACCGACCCACCGCCGCGTCGACGGGAATGCCGTTTCCCAGTCCTTTGCCCAGCAGTACGATGTCGGGCTCGATACCGTAATGCGTAAACGCATACATTGAACCGGTGCGTCCAAAGTTGGCCTGGATTTCATCCAGCACCAGCGCGATGTCCTGATTGCGGCAAAACTGCTCCAGCATCTGCAGGTACTCCGGCTGAGGATGGTAAGATCCTCCTCCGCCAAGGTACGGTTCGGTGATGAGACAGCACAGTCGGTCGCCAAACCGGTCTGCCAGCTGTTTCAATTCGTTCTCGTAATGACGCAGATCAATTGGCATTGTGCGCCGCTGGATCGACTTGCACTCATCCTTAGGAAAGCTGATGAAGCGGACTCGAGGATCCCGCTCCGGGTCATCTTCGCATCCGGTGACCGCCCCGGCCAGACCCTTCTTGCCATGAAATCCTCCGCGAGTCGCCAGGATCATGTCGCAGCCCGATTGCCGAGACATGCAGGCCCACAAAGCTTTCTGCACGGCTTCGCTGCCGCTGGCAGCCCACAGGACCTGTTCCATACGTCCTCCACCTGTCTGCGATGTCAGACTGTGGAGCAATCGATCGCTGGCCTCCACTTCAATCGTGCAGCCGGCGTTGTATGTTGTCAGTGGTGCTGCGGAAAGAAATTCGGGTGTGTCCTCCGTGTCGATCAGGCCCAGATTCAGATAGCCCAGCAGTTTCTGCCACCATGACGTCAGATTGTGGCCAAGATTTGCCACCAGGACACCGGAAGTAAAGTCAGCCAGCTTGCGACCTTCGGTGGTCCAGTGATAAGACCCGGCACTGTGAGCGATCATCGCCATGCTGGGTGTTCGGGTTCTCAGGCAAAGCGGTTCAGTCCGATGAAGGCGAACGCGCAGATAATTACCCTGATCCTCACCCATGTGCTGGATGGGAACATTGACAGTGCTTTGAGGAGCCATGACGTCAATTCGTTCAGGGGAATGACGGCGGTGTCATTTGGAGTTCAGCTTTGTGGACGAGTCGCTCACCAAGGACTTCCAGGGCCAGGACGACGTCCGGATCTCGGCGGACCTGATCGGTAACGTCCTCGGGACGGCGTCCGCGATACCATGTTTCATGGTTTTGCACATTCAGATGTGGTTTGAGACCGACGCCGGAGTAATTTTCGTCACTTGGCGAATAAAATTTGGCCGTGGTCAGTTTGAGGCCGGTTCCTCCTGGCATGTGGATGATACTCTGCACCGACCACTTCCCATAGGTTTGGCGTCCGATAATCGTGCCACGGTTACGGTCAAGAATGGCTCCTGCAACGATTTCACTGGCACTGGCGCTGTCCTGATCCACGAGCAGGACCAGTGGATAGTCTCTCGTATTCCACGGTCTGGCATGAAATGTCTGATTCTGTTCGTAGGAGCGACCCTTGGTGGTGACTAACACTCCATCGTTGATAAATCGATCCAGGACCTTCGCGGCTGTGTCCAGTAAACCACCGGGGTTTCCACGCAGGTCCCAAATCAGGGCTTTCATCCCATCCTGTTCCAGACCATGAAGAGCGTCGTCCAGTTCCTGTGGTGTGGAACTCTGAAAACCAGTTTGCTTTATGTAGCCAATGCCGCGGCTCTTATCCACCATCAAACCGTATGTGATGCTGCGCACATGCACTGTCCTTCTCCGAAAACTCGTTTCATGATACCTGTCATCAGGATCTCTGAATCCTAGGGTCACCCGCGACCCGCTGACGCCTCGCAGGAGCCTGGCAGATTGATTGGTGGAGTAATTGAGACAGCTTTTGCCATTGATCATCACAATATAATCACCTGGATTCAGGCCACCTTCCTGAGCTGGACTATTCATCAGGACTCGAACAAGCTTCATGCCTTTACCGGCCTGAGCCACCATCTCGATACCGATGCCGATAAATTCGCCATGGATACTTCCGGTCAGGTCACCGTAGCGATTGGGCGTAAGCAGATGACTATATTCATCCAGTGCGTTGCAGCCTCCGAAAATGTATTCCATGACTACCGCAGAACCACGAAGTCCAATCTCTCGATAAGCCAGTTCACAAACCTTCGCTACAACAGTACGAGCTTCCAGACGGCTGCCAATGCGGCGATTCCAATAGTCTCGAATCAGGATACCTTTGACTCGTTTGATTTCGTCAGCATCCGGAGAATTCAGATGTTCCGCCACGAATCGAGGATTGCCAAGCGCCATATAAAAGCTCTCGGTTCCATGCGCAATGAATCGTGTGGCAGAAACCGGATTCACATACTCCAGCTGGACTCGTGTGAGTACTTCTTGAAGAAAATCGAGTGCCTCGCTACGGCCCTGGGTCAGCAGCTTCTCATTGAAGCTGGCATCTGTATAGCGTCGATCGATGCCAAAATGCACTCGCGTACGACGCAGCGCGTAGATGAGGTCCTGAACAACGGAGATCTGCTGATCGTCTTCAACGTCTGGATCCTTCCAGCGATCCAGTGCAGATTCGTATAACTGAATGGCTTCGCCATAGCGCTGGGCATGCTCGCGTTTTTGACCTGCATCGAGTGCATCGAAGGCTGTTGCCAGCGTGGAAATTTCGACTGGACTTTCGACGCTGAGAACCGCCGGAGCGCGCAGCAGAAAAAACCAGAGCACGCTGTATAGAAACCCGGTCACTGCCCGTCTCATAACCCGTTGTCCCCTCGTTCGAATCCCGCACAGCTGTGCGGGATTCGAAGTTGTTCCGACAGGTCAAAGTCCGCGTGTCCGCCTCCTGCTACTTATTCTCCACCGTGAGTGAACTCTGACGTCAAAACGTCCCCGTCTCTGATGACCTGCGTTCCTGATCAGGGCGGCAGGCAGATTGTGATCCGGTCCTCATCTTCCGAAATAACAGCTTCGCAGCAGACGGTTCAATCCGTCTGAACCATCGATTGTGTCTGAGTTATGCAAGGCCGTACTACGGTCCATCCAAAACCTTAACACCGCTGTGGCCCTGAACCAAATCACAGTTCGAATATATGGCCGGATTTGGGGCTGGTCAAACTGATGTTCGTGACAGTGTCTTCCCAAACAGGTGTCACGACGCAGGCGCTGGTATTTACCAAAATTATTCAACTCCACGGTGATGCCCGCGTGACTGACCCTTTCGGCACAATCCGGACCAATGAGTGGGAAGCAGGGACGACATCAGAATCGCGCTTGACCTGGGCTCGCACATGATTTCATGCTGGGATCCCGACACTCAGCACGCGAGACGTTGCGTTCTCGGCGTTGCAGGGAGTGAAGGCATCGATGAATTCAGGAGGAACGACAACAAGACTGTAAAATTAATCAAGACTCGTATGATTCGACGTGCAGCCTCCTGCAATCGGTGCTGTGAGTGTGACTACCGTATTCTTTTATTCATTACAGATACTCGATTTTTGGTGTCGGCAGAGTTAAAATATCGTCGGCCAGGGTATGGCAGTGATTAAAAAGGGGAGAGCGAAAGTCGTTCTCCTGTGTCCGGTGCGCGATTTCAGTTTCCTGCGAGGTCCAGCGCGAACAACAAGAATAATGGCTGTGTTAAGCGATCCTGCGTGAATGCTGCCGGAGTTACGGGCTATGACCACAATCGCTTCTCACCATGACCACCGGGCCTCTGGGGTAACCTGATGATACGGATCATTTCCTGGCTGGCGTTAATGACGGGATTCGTCTGTTTCCTGCCGCATGCACAGGCAGATCGAGCTGAGTTAGAGTCCCGTCAACAGCAGCTTCTGCAAACGCTCGATCAGGTCACTCCAGCAGTCGTGGCAGTTACGGATGGCCGGGGATTTGGAACGGGAGTTGTTGTGACTGGTGACGGCATTGTCCTCACCGCTTCCCACGTTGTGGAAAGTCACATTCGGCAGAGGCACCGCCGGACTCGACGCCTGGAGGTCATCTTTTCCGACGGAGTGGCCGCAAGCTGTGAATTGCTGGGGTGTAACCGTTATTGTGATGCCGCCGTACTGAAGATTGTCGACATTCCAACAACCGGTGACGAGTTCCCCCATGTTCCGATGGGACGCTCTTCCGAAGTTCAGCGAGGTGACTGGTGCTTCGCCTTGGGACATCCCGGGGGGCGAAGGGAGGATCGGCCAGCCGTTGTGCGTTTTGGGCGTGCACTTTCGGTCAGCGATCAAACGATTGTATCTGATAATGCAATCGTGCTCGGTGATTCCGGAGGACCACTGTTTGACCTTCATGGTCGTGTGATTGGCATTCACAGCATGATCACACAGATCATCGTCGAAAACCGCCACGTCGCGATCGACGTCTGGCATCGTGACTGGGGTCGACTGTTGAGCGGAGATTCATGGGGAACGCTTCGTGTCAGCGATGATGAACTGGCTTCCAGTGCATTCGTCGGCGTGGGGCTGCGGTGGAATGACTATCGGGCCGAAGTGACCCGAATCGTCAGGAACAGTCCTGCCGCACATGCCGGGTTTCGTCCTGGTGACAAGCTGTTGAAGGTGGACGGTCGTACATTTGCCGACCGCCTGGGACTAAGTTCACTCTTGGCGCGTCTGGCTGAAAACGAAAAAGTGGCCGTCACCGTACGTCGCAGAGGCAAACAAAAAACAATCCCCCTCGTGACTGGCAAGCATCCGAATTCCGATCCGGATTCCGACAAAATCACACCGGAAGAGCTGGAGTTTTCTCGTGAGTTTCAACGACAGATCGGGTATCAGCGCCGTGTCGGAAGTAACGAAAAACGGACTTTGTCGGCATTAAGGGATTACTCGACAATCACTCGTGGAACTTCCGGCAGTGTGGTTCGATTCAGAGAAAACGGACGGCAGATCGCTTTCGGAATCGTGATGAGTCAGGACGGAGAAATCCTGACAAAGGCCAGTGAATTGTCGCGGGCAACCCGTCCCGTGTGCCTGCTGCCAAATGGTTCGGAACAGGCCTTCCAGCGAATCGGAACAGATATTGCTTGGGACCTGATGCTGGTGAAGGTTGATGCCACCGGGTTGCGACCACTGGAATGGACGGACCAACGTCCCTCGACGGGCAGTCTGCTGATCAGCCCGGACAGCCGTGGTCGTCCATTGCTGCCAGGCGTGGTCAGCATACCGCCACTGGAACTGCCCACGGCATCGCAGGGGTTTCTGGGCGTACAGCTGGACAGAAATTACGGAGGATCCGGAGCTCAGGTCGTGCGTTTGCTTGAAGGCGGTGCCGCCAAACGCGATGGCATTAAACTCAGCGACGTGATTCTGTCGATCAATGGTGACGACGTGTCAGGTCTCAACGATGTGATCAACCGCATTAAAGGTTGCGCCCCGAATCAACCAATCGCTCTTCGTGTTCTGCGGGATAATGTGATTCGGACGGTTGATGTCACTCTGACACCACGGTTCGTGAGTGATGATCAGGATGCGCTGCTGCCTTACTACTCCGGATCGGATTTGGCAGGAAAGTTTGCCAGCATTCATAACTCCGGATTCCCACAGGTCATTCAGCATGACACAGATCTGTTTCCTCACCAGTGTGGTGGCCCCCTGCTGGACATCAGCGGGAAAGCAGTGGGGATGAATATCGCCCGAGCGGCCAGGATCATCAGCTACGCGATTCCCGCGGATGCGGTACATGCTGTTTACGAATCGCTTCGCGCTGAGAAACTTGCGGCACATTGGGTTCGGTGAAGACTTTGTCCGGAGACCTGTCCACGACCGAACAGTGAAGGGTCGCACCGGTTCCTGAATCGGTGTTCCGAAGACACAGGATTCCCTTTGGTACCTGTAGTTGACCTGATCCGCTGACTTCGGTTTTGCTGCTGCGGGGTTCCACTTCCAGAACCAAGGCTACCTGCTCGTTATGTCGTGGCGAAGGCTCAGTCGTTCCAGAAAGCCGACTGTTGTGGCGCGGAATATTCGATGTTCAGACGCGGTGTGGCCAATGGTTTTTGTCCGGCGAACAGGCTGTTGACTCCTGCTATGACCATCCCGGATGTCAACAGGGTTCGTTCGATCGGATAAGGGGTTTTGCCCTCAATCATCGTGGTTTCGATGTGATGCGCCAGCGGGTTGAAGAAATCAGCTGTCGTGGAACCATGATTGGGCATCGGAAGGTACATCTGGCATGAAATCACTGAGCCGTCGTCAAGCATTCCGGCGTAGTTGAAGTCCCGAATGCCGGTCAGCAGCATCGTGGTGCGCAAGCCGTCATTGTGCTCAATAATGTAGGCAGTGCCGCTCGGCATGGTTTTCTGCAGCCATTCCATTGAGGTGGGGTCGGACAGAAACCCCGTGTCTACGGGAAGGTTGTGACTGCGGTTGAGTGCCGACATGATCAACTTCCGCGTGTCTGAACAATCATCTTTCCACAACCGGTTCCACAGTTGGTCGCCACGCAGTGCATGAATCTGTTTCACGCCTGCCTCGCCTCCGGCACGCCGCTCGGACATGCACTGAGCCGTTTCCAGGGCATGGATGTCATAACTGTCGACACCGCCGTATGCGACGCAAACACTTTCCTTCAATCTCGCATTATACGGCATATCGATCGCCGGCATGCGTCGAGTGACGGGCAGTGAAGATCCGGCCAGAAACGCGAAGTCCAGGCGACGAGAGTCATCGACCATCTCCACGCATTCATCCCACACGGTCGACAGGTGCTTGTCGTTGAAAACGGGAACACTGCGGCCGCTGTCTTCAAAGACTCTAATTACCTTCTTGAACCACTCGTATCGCGGATACCGCGTCTGTCCTTTTTCATTTGAGGGATAATCACCATGCTCACCGATGATGATGACACCATCGACCGCCAGTTTTTCGCCGCCCATTGTCAATGCTTCTTCAATTGTCGGGAACTGACTGAGGCGATGCTCTCTGATGCGACTTCGTGCAAGATCACTCCTCGGGAACTGATCAATGAAAACCGACGCGACATCAACTCGCGGAGTCTGCCATCGGCCTTTCCAGGTGTATCCCATGGTGTGTCGATCAAGGAAATGCTGAGCGTGAGAATAGGTATTCACCACTGTCCCCAGGAACGCCACTTTCGGCCGAAGTGACGGAACCGTCGCTGCCGCACTGGTTGAACGAATGAACGGCATGCTGTCGGCAATCATACCCGTCCCCAGGACTCCTCCTGCCCCAAGTGATGTCAGGAAACTACGACGATTCGGATGTAAGGACGGGGCAGCCATAAGAATTTTCTTTCGTGGGAAGGCGATCGTTCGCCGGTTGTGGTGAGGCTAAACGACAAGCACCATGATTCGTGGCCAGTGGTAAAGTGTCAGATTAACGGAGCAAATCTTACCTGTCCGGCCTGCGATCGAATCTGTCGGAACAGCAATATGACTGCATCCCTGAAACCCAATATGCATGCACACAACACCGATCAGGACGAATTAACCATCCCAGGACTTCCCGTCCCAGTTGATGACTCGCTGCATCAACTGGACGACACCACTCGAGAACAACTGCAATAGATGTTCACCCTTCTCTGCGGTCGCGGCATTGGGCGCACCAATATGTCCTGTGGATGTTCGATCTCGTGTAATCCATGCGCGATGGCCGGGCAGGAACGGATTCCCCTGATCGATGCTCTCGGCGCTCTGATGATCTTTCACCAGATCCGGGTGCAACCGCAAAATCATGGACGTTTCCCACTCGCACGCATGCTGCATCGTGGACTGTGTCAAATCAGGAATGATCGACGGAGGATCTGCCAGACTCCAGTAGGTTGCATAAAGCAACAGTAGTTCCGGCCGACAGCGATATTTTTGACGCAATTCGAACGTTGCCTGCCGTCCTGGAACGTCATTGCCACCGTGACCGTTGAATACAACGATACGACGAAACCCGTGTGTGATGAAGTTGTCCACCAAACCGCTGAGCAGGTCCAGCCATACACGAGGTTCGGCGGATACGGTGCCCGGAAAGTCCATGTGATGATGAGAGTTGCCGAGCCACATGAGCGGAACCAGCAGTGTCTGCTGCTCAAGTTTTTCATGCGCCCGGCGCATGATTTCTCCCAGCAGCATGCTGTCGGTGAAGACAGGCATGTGGTGGCCGTGTTGTTCGAGTGCGGCCACCGGAATAATCACCGGTGTGTCACGATTCAGAGCATCCACGTCCGGCCAGGTCAGTTTCGCGAGTTCCATTTCATCACCCAAAGTCTGTCGTTAGTTTAAGCCGCCGCGCAGCTTTTCCCGTGGTACCCGGCGTAGGGTATAACCATGTGTGTTCGTTTCAATACTCCGATCCAGGCACAGCTGTGGTTCTGAAACCGCAGAATTTGGCCGATTCACCAAAGCCTGGCACTTGTAGACACTGTGTCTCCATGTGTCTAACGAGTGGTCGTGGCGTCGGTTGTTTTTTGCCGACATCATTCTACTCAGATCAAATCTGAGCACAGCTGGCCAACCTCAGGTGATTATTCTGAATTCGTCGCGTTGACGCTGTGCATCGTGCCAAACGGGGAATTCGTGTTATGTGTCACTGAACGCCGACTGACATACTTCTCCATTCCAGGGGCTGTCTGCGACTGTTTTCCAGTGTTGATCTCTCAGCGAAACAGCGGGAGAGTCAACCTGGGACGCGACACACAATCAGTCCCAGGATTCCTGCGGCACCAGCATAGTAGATGAATACCAGTGCGGTGCGACGAATGACAAGACCTTCTCGGCCCACCATCCCGGCGACCGCAAGGGCAGCCACCACATTGTGAACGCATATGGTGTTGCCTGCGGCTCCTCCCACAGCCTGCAGAGCGACAACCCAGAACGGGTCAGTTCCAATCTGCTGACCGATTTCGAACTGGAGCGGTGAAAGCATCATGTTGCTGAGTGTATTGCTGCCGGCAATGAACGCTCCAAGTCCACCAACAGCAGGTGCGACCACCGGCCAGAATGATCCGATGACGTTCGCAAGTGATGACGCCAGTACCATGGGCATAGCGTTGAGTTCGGCGGCGCCGTTTGTCGACCCAATAAAAATCTGAACCATCGGAACGGAAAAAATCAGGGCGGTCGACGCCTGAACCATTGTGGATGCGGATTTACGCAGTGCTTTGCCCATCTGCTCCGCAGACATCAGGTGTACAAACCAGGTGATCAGGCACACCACGATAAATGCAGACCCGGGCGAGGCAAGTACTGAGTGCTTAACACCGGCGGACGTTCCGAACAGGTTGTCAAACTGGATCGTCACATTCGGAGACCGAAGCCAGGTTGCAATCGGCAACTGCGGGAGGCGAGAGATCAGCAGCAAACCAGCCAGCAGAACGTATGGAACACATGCTTCCAGCAGCCCGCGGCTGCCTGCCGGATTTCTGTACTCCGGTTCAGAGATGTCGGAGTCCACTGACCAGTCCTCCAGCCAATCGGATCGATCCGGGAACCGCCATAGACCATCCGTCGGTTGAAACCATCTCCGACGCGCTGCATACACCACAACGATGAGTCCGGTCATACTGCCCAGCAGTGACGGAAATTCCGGACCGAGATACCGAGCCGCAAGGACATAAGGAATCGTCATTGAGGCAGCAGAAAATAAGGCGAATCGCCACGCCGCAAGGCCTCGAAGAATTGACCGATCTGCTCCAAAGAACCGTGTCAGCAGACAGACCAAAATCAAAGGGATCAGCGTTCCGACAACGCCGTGCAGAACCGCGACACGAAATCCGATTTCGGCCAGCAGGCCATCGGCACTGGCAGGCAGACCACGAGTTGCCGCCGCCACCGCGACGTCCGCCCATTCGTTCGCTTCCTCCTGAAGCTTGAGTCCGTTACTGACTCCCAGTACGATCGGCGTTCCCAGAGCTCCAAATGACACTGGTGTACTCTGAATCGTCATGCCGCACACCACGGCAGCCAGAGGAGGAAACCCCAGAGTGATGAGTAGTGGGACAGCGACGGCCGCCGGAGTCCCGAATCCCGCAGAGCCCTCGATGAAAGATCCGAACAGCCAGGCGACAATGATCGCCTGAATACGCTGGTCTTCTGAAATGTCTTTAAAGCCGTTTCGGATCGTGTCGACAGCGCCGCTCTGCTTCAGACAATTCAGCAGCAGAATTGCACCAAAAATAATGAACAACAATTCGCCGGCAATACCAACACCTTTAATCCCATAGGCGGTGATCTGAACCGGATCGATCTTCCATACAAACAACGACATGAGAACGACGGTGACCAGTGAAACGGGCATCGCACGACTCGCCCGCACCCGCATCAGTACGATCAGAACCGTAGTAACCAGTAATGGCAGAGCTGCCAGAAAAGGGATCACCGAAGACTTTTTCCACTGACCAGGGAATCGTCAAAATGAATAAATTCTGGTATCGAACTGCGGGCTGTTGTGACGGCTTGCACTGTCAGTTAATTCAGTTTCTTGATGCGAATGTCCCGGTACTCAGCGAACATTGGCTTGCCGGCGTGCAACTGCAGTGCAAGTATGCCATTCAGCAGAGCGCGATCCTCACTGTCCGTAAAATCCATGATAAGACGTCCGTTGAGATAATGCTGAATATGAGTCCCCCGGGCGCGGATGACGACGTCATTCCAGGCGTCGAGTCGGAACAGTTTTTTGAAACCGTCACCGGTAATCAGGATTTCGTCCGAGAGCTGGAGCTTCTCGCCTTCCCATGTGCCCTTCTGGCCGACCAGAATAATGCGTCCTCGCCCGCCAGTCGCACCACCCTCATCGTAAATGAACCCGGAGACACTCGGAAGAACCACCTGATTCCGGATTTCGTGCTGGTAGCCTTTCACGACCCACCTGTTTCGCACCTGACTGGGCGTGACATGCTCTGAACGGTACTGGATTCCGGAATTATTGGTCGCGTTACAGCGGAACGACAGCCGAAGTTCGAAATCAGCTGTGCGACCACCCTTCCAAATCAGAAACGTGTTGCCGTTGGCTTTGTTTTCAGCAGTCGTTTCTCCATGGATCACTCCGTCTCGAACGTTCCAAAGTCGAGGATCTCCATCCCATCCGCTGAGATCTTTGCCGTTGAAGATGCTTCTCATGCCGGATTCCGGTGGTGGAGCATAATCGTTGGCAGTGACAGAAACGGAAACGCACAGAACAACAAAAACTGAAAGGTAACGAAACATGAGCTCCGGCCGGTATGAGAGAATCAAATAGAGTGTTGAAAGGTTGTTCAGTGATCGTCAAAACATTGACGGTGCGACGAGTGATTGAAAAGTTTTTCCACATGTCTGCACCCCCTCAACTGAACCTTGAAGGTGTCCCTGGCCCAAAGTTATGGAACAGACAGCAGCCCGTAAAAGACTTCCGATGCTGTCCATAATATCAGCGACACAGCAGATTGGTACACCGGTCGCGAACACAGGAAACTTGAAGGGTCGTCGCAGTCGGTGCTCCGGCGCAGCAGAAGCCGGGCTTCGGCCGGGCAGCGGATGTCCCCGTTGACGACGGATCAGCGACCGTTTCGGATACGGTCACCCAGAAAATTGTCCAGGTCCGGAATGTCGTAGATCTTCTGAGACGTGCTGTCCACGTCATAATCAATGCGGTGGAACTTCAGCCGGTTTTCGTCGACGGTCACATATGATGACCGGGGATCATTATCACGCGGCTGGCCAACAGAACCGACGTTGACCATAACCTTGGTCTCATCAAGTTCCCAGGAGTAATTCAGTTCTTCGGGAGTATGGAATTCGTGGGCTTCGGTAAAGATACCGGGAATGTGAGTGTGCCCCTGAAAGCAGTACTGCGGAATCAGGGCGAAGAGTTTTTCCATTTTAACCTGATTAAAGACGTCATCGGGAAACACGTATTCGTTCAGTGGATTACGAGCGGACCCGTGAACGTAAACTGTCTGTCCATCTTCTGACTCAACGCGACGATCAAGTTCGCCAAGAAACTCCCATCGCTGTTCCACTTCCGGTCCTGCTGCGCATTCCAGAATTGAGCGAGTCCAAAAGATTGCGCGTTCTGCTTCCGCGTTGAATCCTTCCGGGTCAAACAAAGCGGCCTGGTCGTGATTTCCGAGCAGACACACATCCAGCTCCATTGCCAGATCAACACACTCACACGGATTCGGACCGTAACCCACCACGTCACCCAGACAGTAGATCTCATCGATATTCCTGGATTCAATGTCGGCAAGCACCGCCTTGAATGCCTCAAGATTTCCGTGAATGTCACTAATGATCGCTCTCAAGCCGGTTTTCCTTCCAGCACTCGTTGAAATGGGTGTGGGCGATGCTTCGACTGACTGGCTGTTTCTCGCCGGCCAGAGTCCGTCGCTGGCGAGAATTCATGTTGCGACCGAGGGTGGTTGTCTCAAAAAATGTTAAGGCGAACGAGTCTAAGTCTGAACCTGATGTCGAGCAAGCTCAGCAGATTCATCCTGTAGACCAATATTCGAATTGAAACTCATATTCATGCGGACTGTGGTTTCAATATTCGGCCAAACTCATAGGGTTGCCAGACGTCGGTCAGTTTGATCAGGGCAATCCGTACAATCGGAGACACCGACGGCCAGCCGGATCGGCACCAAACGAGACCGCCGACTGTCGTATCGCCGGGCGGGGAATGCACAGTTAAATGAATGCCACAATTTACACAGTTTTCCCGGGGGATCGAGACAACGCAAATGTCGATCCGGCTTAGACTCCCGGAAGCGATCACCGCCGACACCAGCCACTCTGTATGTCAATGCTCTCAACCAATATTCGGATTGCAACACGGACCAGCTCTCTAGCTTTGTGGCAGGCGGAATATATCGCGGACCGCCTGTGTCGATCGCCATCTGCACCGGCAGTCGAGCTCATTCACATCAAGACCAGAGGTGATGAAGATCAGACCTCACCACTTCGGGGGTTCGGTAGTACAGGAGCGTTTACTCGTGAGGTCCAGCGGGCGGTTCTGGAGGGTGAAGCTGATGTTGCTGTCCACAGCCTTAAAGACCTGCCCACAGAATCGGTGCAGGGTTTGTGTCTCGCCTGTGTTCCTGACCGAGCGTCTCGACTCGACGCTATTGTGCTACCGCGTGGCCAGGAGCCCATTTCTTCAATTTCTGACCTCCCGGTTGCGGCTACAATTGGTACGGGAAGCCTGCGCCGAAGGGCTCAGCTGCTGCACCGGCGGCCGGACCTGACGGTCAAAGACATTCGTGGCAATGTTGATACACGGATCCGCAAATTGGATGACGGTGACTATGATGCTGTAATACTAGCCGAAGCCGGACTGCGCCGGTTGGGTCTGCAGGAACGAATTAGTCTTGCATTGTCTCCCCCGGAAATGCTGCCGGCAGTCGGTCAGGGTGCTTTGGGGGTCGAATGTCGTGTCGACGATTCAGGGTCCTTAAAGCAGGTATCGTTGCTGACCGACGAGGCCACTCTGCACTCAGTCACCGCAGAACGCAGCCTGCTGCGAGCACTTGGAATTGGCTGTCACGCGCCTCTCGGAGCCTGGACCGAAATCGACGGACGACAGCTGACCCTCAGGGGGGTCCTGCTGAGCGTGGACGGTAGCATTCGTTTGGAAGCTGATGAAACCGGTGATTACGACGACGCCGAACGAATTGGTCGCAATGTGGCTCAGCAGCTTTTTGGGGCCGGCGGCGACACGCTGCTTGAAGTTGATTAGACGAGGGAATTGTTCTTTCCGGAATCCGCGGCACATACCGACCGAATGATTAAATGGTTTTTTAGTGGACGTCGCGCTCCCGGAAAGCCTGGATCAGCGTATCATGGTGTAATTGTGTACCTTGCCAGTGTGGAATGATCCCGTCAAATTACGAACCTTACGCCTGTATCGTTCGATGCACCTTCATGAAGCAGATAAGTGGAAATCACTTCTGGAACGTTAATCATGTCACACGAATTTGATGGTTTAGATTTTGATCACACGCAACTCGCCGGTCAGCTGTGGCCGAAACCCGATCGGTTCCAGTGCGAGTGGAATCCACACGATGGACTGCCGCGCTGCCGGCGACTGCGGTTTTCCGGGGCACGGTATTTCCTGAACGTGTCTGCTGCTGCAACGCTGGTGACTCAACGTCACTGCGCAATCAGCAGTATCAGGATGCTGCTCTGCACTTTTATTCTCGTAGCCGCTGGTTGTGGGAGTGAAGAATCAAATAGCAAGATTGAAGTCATGGATCCGGCAGAGGCGCAGGCTCATATTGACGAATTGCTTAAGGGTGTCGCGACAAATTTTCCACCGGACACTCCGGAGAGTCTTCTCAGGAAACAGGAACAGTCGCGTGAGAAGTTTGAACAAGCGGACGAGGCAACAACCGAGGGGGATCACAGCGAGGCAGTTCGATTGCTCACAGAAGCGTTGTATCTTGACCCGACACATCGAGCGGCGCGGCTGCAACTTGCCGTGTCTCTGCAGACACGGAGTGAAGAGACCATACCAACGGACCTGTGGTTAGCCGGCAAAGACATTCGTACGGCTGGTTTTACGCTGAACCGTCTCAGGACGGATTACCAGGATTTTTCCGAAGACGAGCTGCGGATCATGTCCGAAATCTATTTCGACGAGGCCCGTGACTATGGCCGTGGCATAAACCTGGAAGAGGAGTTCGCCGAAGCGCTCGGTAACGCCATGAGCACCGGATATTCCAACCTGGAGCGGCTGAAGACAGAGCCGGATATCGCGCGATTTCGGACCAATCCAAAGACGTCCGGGGTCATTGATAACGCGATTGCGTCGCTGGAGGCCGGCGAAAAGGATGATCCAGAAGCAGAACCGGCCGAGGATGAAGACTCAGATCCCGATTGAAGTCTGCCCTGACCGGTTGCGTGCAGACGCGTAAGACGACTTAATGCCCAAGAGTGGCGTAGCGTAGTCCCCGATTCTTTGCATAATCACTCGTCCGGAGCTAGAGCTTCTCTTTGAGCCCCTCAAGCAGATCCTTGGCCTCCTGCACCCTCGATCTGAGTTCCTCAAGGCCGCCATCGCCATCACTATCATACGCAGCGGTCACCTCGCTGAGTTTTGCCTGGAATGCTTTGGCATCGGCTTCCAGTGACTCTCCTTCCAGTGATTTGACCCACCGGTAGACGGTGTTATTCAATTGGTCTTCAACTGGTTCGTTTAAGCCCCGATAGTCCTCACGGTTGACGTCCTGGACCATGTCATCGACGCCTTGCACGATCAGATTAAACTGCCCTGTGAATGTTTTTGGGTCCGTGGACTCAGAGTCCTCGAACAAGCCACAACCAACAAACAGGAACAGACTGACCAAAACGACGATCCGAAACATGACAAGTCTTCCTGGTGACGACACTTTAATTTGACTGGCGCTGCCTTGCCGGTCATCAGATGACGAAAAGGCAGAGATAGTCCGGGACTGGAACAGGGCGAAGCAAAATAAATGGTCCGGGGCCTTCGGACTATGTCCTCCAACCCCGGGCCACTTTATCGGCTTTAGCTCTAACAGAGCAATCAGAGTTCCAACTACAGGCATAACGACTCAAAACCAAGCGGTAGAGAGCCGTACCAACGCCAATTCGGACTTTTACGTTGATATTTGGCTGGGCCCGAAAACAGTCTTCCCGGAGGCACTTGTGTCCGGGAAGACTCCTAAGCACCTCTAAAAGCTGCCTGACATTTCGCCACCAGCTTTAGTACCAACCGCCTGCCAGACGCCCGAGTCGATGTTGTTGCTGATAGTGTGAACACTACCATCAGCGCAACACGCCAAGACGGCTCCGGGGTGGTAACTGCGAGCGGCCACGATCTGCAATTCGAGGTTACTGTCAGCAACACTACTAGACACGCCACAATCCCTGATCCTGTCATTGGGATTAAGAATGTGACTGTACTGGGTATTCTGGAACGTGCCAAAATACCAGGGACCATCGCTTCCGACGCCATTATTGCTGCTGTACTTGCTGGGGTCAGTTTGCGGTGGAGAGCAGGAGGCCAAAACAATGGCTGTCGTGTGACTGGTACTTTTGCTCAACGTTCTGTTGATGTCGCCATCGCCGATAGCCCCACTCGTGCGGTCACCAACGGAACGTTCACTGAGCATAACCGTGTTCGAAGTACCGTCAATTACGTCATCGATTGAGACTCCACCGTTATCGTGGAACATCCCACCTGTCTGACCGTACAATTCGTTTGCACAGTTCGTGGAGAATGTCGGGTCAAATTCTCCTCTATCGCCAGCATCCACACCAGCACAGGCGGTGACGCCAATGTTGTAGCGGTAATTATTAGATACCTCACCAGAGCTTGCTCCGGGGTCGGACGGACACTTAAATACGGCAAGCGGTGTCAAAGCCAAGTCCCCATTGACGCTGCAGTCCGGCGTATCCGGCGGGAATCGAAGACGATAAAAGTTAGGATCGATTCGATTGTAGATGTTTGCCTGATCGAGGAAGGGCAGTACGAAGGTATGCGGTGAAATCATACCGAACCAGCAGGCATTTCCCGGCCAGCCAGCAAAATCGCCTTTTTGTGGCGACATTCGTCCCGGAGGAAAACTCAGGTGCACGTCATGATAGTTGTGCAGCGCCAGCCCAAATTGCTTCAGGTTATTTCTGCACTGTGTCCGACGTGCTGCTTCGCGTGCCTGCTGAACTGCAGGCAGCAGCAGTGAAATCAGAATTGCGATGATGGCGATCACCACCAGTAATTCGATTAACGTAAACCCACGCTTCTTTCGTAACATCCGAATCTCCTCGAACAAGTTGAATCAAAATTACCCTATGAGCCTAGTTGAACAAAAATAACGATGTTTTTGATCCGGAACAGTTCATCAATGCATATGTTTCCATGAATTTCAGAGAAAATTCTGGTTGTTTGTCCGATTATTCTCCAATTTGGAGCTTGACTTGAGACAGGTCACCGTTCCAAACATCGTACTTTGACAAATGTTTTCGCAACTCAGGCCGTCCTGATGGCGTCCGCAGCCGACGATGCGGTACTTTTTTCCCCGTGGCCCTGAAAAAGATGGTCAGGAAACCGGATGGCAGTCGTCCACCACCCCACCAGCTTGCCTGGAAGGCGGCCGTTCATTGGAGACCAAATATGAACGAGACTGTGAGCCGAACCTTCTGCCCTCACAAAAGCCGGCTACAGGCCGTAAAACAAAGATTGTCACGGTATTAACGGTCCCCGAGAGCGTTGATGGTGATTAACGGTCCCCGAGAGCGTTGATGGTGTTTCGCAGCACGCTGCCACTGTGTGACAGAGCGGTTCGCTCCTTCGACCACAGCTCCACCTCAATGTGGCTGTTGACACCTCTGCGTCCAATCACAGTTGGCACTGACAGGCACACGTCGTGCAGTCCGTAAGCCCCGTTTTGCAGACTGCTGACTGGCAGAATGCGACATTGATCCAGTGCGATGCTGTGGACGACGTCGGCAATTGAAACGCCGACGGCAAATCCAGCACCACCCTTTTTCCGAATCACTTCGGCGCCACTTCCTCGTGTCTTTGTTTCGATTTCAGAAATCACTGACGGTGTGACGCCAGGGTATTTTTCCAGTGGAAGATTAGCAATCTGAGCCTGGGACCAGACTGGCACCATGCTGTCGCCGTGTTCACCGAATATCGTGACCTGCACCTGAGTCGCAGGAACGCTCAGCCGCTGGGCCAGCAGGCTGCGGAGCCGGGTAGTGTCCAGCACGGTTCCGAGACCGATGACCTGGTGACACGGCAGCGACAAAGCCTTGACCGCCAGATATGTCAAAACATCCACAGGATTCGATACGACGAATACGATCGTGTCATTTCGAAACCCGTGCTTTTTAATATCATCCAAAATTGTGCTGAACAAGGCAACATTGCGATCAATGAGGTTCAGCCGGCTTTCATCGGGCTTTCGTCGCAGGCCCGCCGTTATGATGATCACGTCGCTGTCCGCGACCTCATCGGTACCGCCGGCGGTGATACGTTGAGGCGCCATGATTGATGACCCGTGCAGCAGATCAAGCGCCTGGCCTTCGCACAATTCCTGGTTGACGTCGATCAGAGCAATCTCATTGACGACGCCGCCAGCCTGCAGTGCAAATCCGGCACAGGACCCGACGAGTCCTCCTCCACCAATAATACTGACTTTCATCGGCTGCTGTGATCCTGGAGTAAATGGGAATGTGACGCACGCTTATCAGTTGTTCTGTACTTCGATCATCTTCTTTCACTGACTCGGCACATCGCGTCGCGCTGTCTGGCAGGATGGTTTCTCCAGCAGGTTGACATAAAGTTCGAACGTCAGAAGAAGTGGCATCATTGTGGATTCCAACTCAAAATACCCGAGATGGACGAACTAGTCCATGAACGCGTTGTTGGGCTGTTGTTCGGATCGCTCATTGCGGCTGTTTCCGGGTGACATCATTTCAAGAACAGCAACCAAACAAGCACCGGGATTTTTGCCTTCGTCCGGCAGCGTCGTGAGCCTTCAGTGTAACATCTACGTTCCCAGAGCTGCCAGCACCTGATCCGTAATCATCCGCACCATATTTTCGCTGGCTGGGGCCGACGCTGTTTCGCAGGCGCTGCCGCAGGGCTCCTTAAGATATCCCGGATAGTGGGGAGCCTCCGGAAAAGCTTGCTGAACCGGAATTTGTTCCTGATACCCGTCGCGAAAAGCACTGTTGCCACACAGATCGCAGTCGTCGCTGTGAAAACGCGGGTCATCGAATCCGAGGTGACTCTTGAGTTCCAGGAGTTCGCGGTTTTTTTGTTCCGGCAGGTATTCCACCGGTCCCATTTGTCGAGCCAGCAGTAAAATTCGGCAGTAAGCATCAAGGATTTCTGTTTTCCAGTAGGCGTCTGTCAGGTCTTTACCGAAGCTGACTGTGCCGTGGTTCCTGAGGATGATAGTGCTGGTGGATTTCAGAAACGGCGCGACGGTTTCAGCAAACGGCTGACTGCCAGGAGTTTCGTATGGCGCCATGGGGACCTCACCCAGAAACACTTCTACTTCCGGCAGGATGCACTGAGGAATCGGTTCGCCGACAACAGCAAATGCCGTTGCGTGCGGCGGATGGCAATGAACAACAGCTTTGACGTCCGGCCGGTTCTTCATGATTTCTAGGTGCAGTAACACCTCGCTGGTTCGTTTTCGTTTGCCGGCAATCTGACGGCCCTCTATGTCGACGGCACAAATGTCATCGGGCTTCATAAAACCCTTGCAGATCATCGTGGGACTGCACAGGACCTCATTGTCGCCGACACGCAAGCTGATGTTTCCGTCATTCGCGGCAGCAAATCCTTTGTCATAAACGCGACGGCCGATTTCGCAGATTTCTTCTTTAAGTGCCCGGTTGTGAATTCCGTTGTTCCAGCTGGCCATGAGAGGTTCCTGTGATTGACGGGAAGTGTGTAAATGCATTGACAACAAGCTGCCGGCCCGAATCATCGCAGACTGTTCAGTCTGAGATTAGAGTTCATCGACGTTGACTTTATCGAGGATTGCCGCGTTGTAAGCGTCAATGGGTTTTGTGTCCGGGTGAAAGGGAGCAGCTGCTTCGGCACTCTCGCTGACTGCCACCAGACTGCCCACTCCCGCACTCAGCTCGTCAAAGACCACAATCGGTTCCGTTCGTCCGGTTTCAGTTCCCAGTAGTCCCTCGTGCATGAGTGGCACTGCCAGTTTCCACACAGCTGAGTTCAGTGACCGATGGCAGCGAGACAGAGTCACACAGCCGATGGCTTCCATAATTCTCATACCAGCTCCTTCCAGTCGGCCGGAACTGCACGGCCTCTTTCGCTCAACTGTTTCAGCATTCGCAACAGTTCGGCAAAGGACCAGCCGGCTGTCGACAGACAAACCGTGTCGGGGTTCATTTCGCGAAGCAATTCGGACAGGCATGTTTGTGATGTGATCACAGCCGCCCGCCGCTGGGTGTTTCGGTTGACCAGACAGGCAATGATGGAGGGTTGTGCAGAACAGCAAACGGCAGGTTGATGGTGACGTCGCTGAGCGACCTGGTTGGCAGCATCAAAATTGCCGGTTGCCCTCGCGACTGTCCAGCCTGCTGATGCCGCGGGTGCAGACACTCTTTTTGTGTCGCCGACCACCAGTACTACGCCATCAATCGAGTTGTTCGGGGGCGTGTTTGACTCATTTGAAACGATGATGCCATGTCGACGAATGTAGTCTTTCCCGGACGGTGTAATGACTGCTCCGGTGGCAATCTTTATTGTACGGTCGGATGTGTTCTCGCCTGCCAGTACACTTTCTGTAATCACACGATGTGGCAAGTTCACCGCACCGGCCGCTGAATTCGGCGCAGCGGTTCCGTCTGCCGGCAGGAGGCTGAGTTCCCGCATGACAATTTGGACGACTTCGTCGATAAGTTCGCTGCTGACTGTCATACCAATTTAATCGACTGACGAATGGTCATATCAATCCGACGGATCCAACTCAGTATCAATGATGCCCTGAATGGTAAACCTCACCGGGCAGTCATTGCGGCCCACCAGTTCGCTGACGACCTTGCCGTCACTGGTGAAAAACACCAGGTCACCTCGTCCGGCTCCCAGTTTGTCGATCGCCAGTACCGGAAAACCATCGGATTTGTTGTTGATATCAAGAGGTTGCAGCGCCAGCAGGTGCCAACCGTCTAAAGATGGATGTCTTACAGTGGCGTGAGTATTTCCGACGACGCGTGCAGCCTGCATGGATGGGACTTCGGGAATGTGGAAACGGTGGTGACAACGAATTTGCAGTGCGTGAGCTAATGCCTGTCAGCCAGATGATGGCCGGTGAGGTTGACAGCCATGGCGAGGTAAAACCTTGTAATGGTCCGATGAGTGAATTAGATGATTCGAAGGCCGTCGGCCATGGCACAGCGACGCTGACGCGTGAACGTTAATGGACTTGTAACACCTTCACCCGTGGGGGTGGCAATGCTGAATGACGGATAACCTTCGCCACCAATGCCCAGGCCAGCCGTACATGGACCATTTTTGACGTATAAGGTGGTGTCCATCTCGCGCCCCATCTTTGTAATTGTTTTGACGTTGGTCGAATGGATGATGGCAGTGTGGCCAAAGCCGTGTTCATGTTTTTTCGCCAGAGCAATTGCTGAATCCACGTCATTCACACGAACAAACGGGACAAACGGCATCATCTGTTCCTGGGGAACAAACGGGTTGTGCTCATCCGTTTCCGCGAACAGGATCTGCGTATCCTCAGGCACAGTGACCCCGATTTGTTCAGCCAGCCACGCTGCGTCCTTTCCGATATAGTCACGATTCAATACAGGATGGCCACCCTGCTTTTCCGGCGCGGTGAACGCCTGTTCCGTCAGGCGGGCTGTCTGCTGAGAATTCAGCTGGTACCCGCCATGACGAGCCACACTGGCCATCAGCTGTTCGAAAATACTGCTGACAGCGAAGACCTCTTTTTCACCGATGCACAGCAGGTTGTTGTCGAAGGCGGCTCCTGTGACGATGGATCGCCCGGCATTGTCAATGTCGGCTGTTTCATCCACCACAACGGGAGGGTTTCCAGGTCCGGCGACAATCGCTCGCTTCGGACTCTTCAAGGCTGCTCGTGCGACCATTGGTCCACCCGTCACCACGGCCAGACGCACCCCGCGATGGTCGAAAATTGCCTGAGCCGTCTCGATCGTGGGAGTGCCGATAATTGTGACCAGATTTTGCATGCCGGTCGCTTCGAAAATTGCTTTGTTGAATCGGCGTACACCTTCCGCAGCGACTTTGGCACCGGCGGGATGTGGATTCACCACGATGGTGTTGCCGGCTGCGATCATGTTCACAAAGTTCCCGGCCAGTGTTGGCAGAGAGTGTGTGACAGGGGTGATGACCCCAATCACACCGAACGGCGCGTATTCGGTGACTGTCAGCCCGTAGTCGCCACTGACGGCATCAGATCTCAGGAATTCGACACCGGGGATACTGCGTATCAACCTGAGTTTGGCGATCTTGTGATCCAGACGGCCGATTTTTGTTTCTTCCAGTTCCATCCGTCCCAGTTCGTCGGCCTCTTCTTCACAGATTCGTTTGACGATATCGATGGCCACGCGACGTGTTTCAATCGGGGCTTGCCTGAGTTGTTCAAAGGCCTGCCGGGCAGCTGCCACAGCTGAGTCGACATCGCTGAAAACGCCCCAGTTGCTGGTGTCATGGCCGTTATGATGAAGTGCGGTCGTTCCACGGGTTCTGCCCGTTTGAGACAGCTGGCTGAGAACTTCCTGGACGACCTGTCGAATTGCGTGTTCGGTTGCCTGCATATTTTGAATTCTCGTGAAGGGGATCGGTGTTGCTTTTGTGGAGTTATCGCACTGCAAATTCGTGACTGATGTCGTTGATCCATTTCGTAATACGTACCCGGATCGGGAATCGTGCCGCCATGACCAGTATCAGGAAAATGGCCGCACCAATGTTGCCGGCAAACGGGGTGACCATATAGGCGACCAAGTTGAAAAACACAGCGCCTTCGAACATAGCACAGGCGACAATATGTGGACCGTGAAACAGCGTCAGCAGGTCTGTCTGCCGATCGGCAGGTAGTTTATTTTCGAAGTCGCTCACATCCACTTCACTGAGCTGTCTGCGCAGCATGTTTCCGGGAAAAACGAAGGACAACAGGAACACAAAGACAGCGAATCCGACAGCAATCCACGAAAGGATGTCGGGATTGAGTTCCAGTGCTCCTTCACTGAAGAACAGCGTCACCAGCATGAATAGACAGCTGCCCATGATCAGGCAGACGGTGATGATCTGGAGTCCACGGAGCTTTGCTGTACTTTCCGGAGTCAGCGACGGTTCTCCGTCGCGGTTAAGATCAGGTGCGTTGTACGATGAATCCTGCATGACGAACTAAACTCCCCCCCCCGCAAAGATCCGGGTGTCTCTCACAGTCACGGTATCCACGATACCAACGATCGCGGCATCAATGGGCAGCGTCTTCGTTTGTGGAGTGAACCGGGCGCTGCTGCCCTGAACACACAGAACGACCTCGCCTTCGCCGGCACCAACGGTATCGACTACCACGAACGACCGGCCGGTGGGCTGCAGGCTGCTTTGATCGACTTCATTCACTCGCAGGGGCTCCACAATCAGCAGTTTACTTCCGACAAGCTCATCGACTTTTTGTGTCGACACAATGCTGCCGGTTATTCTTGCTAGAAACATGGTCATTCCTGTTGTCGTGATTGATGTTCATCTGCTGCCGCACACACTTCCGACCGGGCCAGTTTTCACCAGCACGAAGTCGATGCCGCAGTCATTCGATCGCGGCGGCTGTCTGCCGGGCGACCACCAGTTCTTCGTTCGTTGGAATCACCCACACCTGCACTCTGCTTTGGTCGTTACTGATTTTTGTCTCCATCCCGGGTTCCACGGCTGAGTTCCTTTCGGAACACAAACGCAGCCCGGCCCATGTCATGTCTTCGCACACATGCCGGCGAATTCGTTCGCTGTTTTCACCGATTCCGCCAGTGAAAACGACTGCATCCGCGCCGCCGAGCACTGCCAGACAGGACCCGATGTAAGAGCGAATTGATGCTTCAAACAGCCGCAGCGCTTTCTCGGCGCGATCGTGGCCTCCCTCGGCTGCTTCTTCCAGATCCCGACAATCACCGCTGAGCCCGCTGACACCAAGCAATCCGCCACTGGATGACATTTCCGTCAGCACCTGTTCCAGCGTCATTCCTTTGGCCTGCATGACCACGGGAATCGCGTACGGATCGAAGTCACCGACGCGATTATTGCTCGGCAAACCTCCCTGTGGACTCATGCCCATTGAGGTGAAAACACTCCTGCCGCTGCGAATCGCACAGATCGACGCACTGCCACCAAGATGGCAGCTGATGGTCTTCAGATCGTCGCGCTCCAGTATCTCGGCTGTGCGACCGGCAATGAAGCGATGGCTGGCTCCGTGATAGCCCCACCGACGAATTTCCAGTTTGCTGTACCACTCATACGGCACCGCGTACGCCCGATATTCAAAGGGAATAGTTTCGTGGAATCCGGTTTCCAGTGCTGCAACCAGCGGAATCTCGGGAAATACCGACCGCAGTTGACGCATCGCTTGCACATAGGGTGGATTGTGTGCAGGAGCAATGATCGAGCAGTCATCCATCTTGCTCAGTAATTCCTCATCTACAATTCGCACACCGCTCAGGTTGCCCGCAAAAACGGCTTTGAAACCGATCGCGCTGACCTCTTCTACAGCAGACAGGCAACCATGTTTTTTATCTGTCAGCTGCTGCAGGCAGATCTGCACCGCTACTGCATGATCGGCAACGTACTGCTGAGTCTCTGAGGTATGATCTCCTATCTCTACGAAACAATGGCTTTCCGAATGGCCGATGCGATCGATTCCTCCGCGCGCCAGCTGCGCTTCATCCGACACATCGAACAGTCGATATTTGAAACTTGTGGAACCCAGGTTGGCAACCAAAATCTTCATGGTCAATGTAGCAAAGACAACCGGTTGTGAATCGGACGCAGCACAGCATACCAGCCTGTGACGGAGTGAGATCCTGGCTGGACGGGAACGCGTGCCAACAACGTTCAGGTCATACAAACTGATCCAGCACACTGGTCTCCGGACGCGGAATCAGGTGAGCGCTGATCAGTTCCCCGGACTGTGAGGCCGCAGCTGCTCCTGCATCGACGGCCGCGCGTACGGATCCAACATCTCCACGAATGAGGGTGGTGACCAGACCTCCGCCGATTTGAATCTGCTTGACAAGACTGACGTTGGCTGCTTTGAGCATGCAGTCTGAGGCTTCGATCTGACAGACCAGGCCTCTGGTTTCAATCATGCCGATGGCTTCTGACATCGCTGTATTTCCTTTAGTGACAGGTATGGTGTTTGACTCGTACGGTTTGTGCCGTGATGCACTTTGCAGGAATGCCGTAGGAGCTATTTGCTTGCACGGGTTCGGCGGGGAATCACTCCGCTGAGCTCCTCATGCGGCCGAGGAATCACTTCCACGCTCACGACTTCGCCCAGTCTGGATGCTGCCTGGGCACCAGCGTCAATCGCCGCCTTGACAGCCGCGACATCGCCGACAACGAATGCAGTCACGAGACCGTTGCCAATTTTTTCCCAGCCGATCATTTCCACATTGGCTGCTTTAAGCATCGTATCGACGGCTTCCAGCAGACAGACGAAACCTTTGGTTTCGATCATTCCCAGAGCTTCCATCGCTTTCGCCATTTCACTAATTCTCCGGCATCGGTCACTGGTGTCCTGCCAGTGCGTCTGCAATTACGTATGGCAGCGCTCCGTTGCCACCGTGACATCAGCATGAATTGTTCTTAACGACGACAGGCACAGGGAACCGACTTGATGAGCTCCACGTGCGTTGCATGATCCAGATTGACTGCGTTGCCTTCGTCCGTGTCCAGATGCACTTCAAGTTTGATATCGTTGCCTGCACGGACGACCAGATCTTCGAGCAGCGTCGTGCAACCGGGTGCTTCCACTCGCAAATAAACCAACCCGCCATTGGCAACGTCGTAGTACAGAAGGTCTGCGGGACACATATGGACGTGCCGCATGGCACGAATGACGCCCTGGGGCAGTTCAATGACTCCCTGAGGTCCCACGAGAACGCAACCTGGAGTTTCCTGAATGTTGCCGCTGATACGAACGGGCAAATCAATTCCAAGTGAAATACCGTCGGTGAAAGCCAGTTCCACCTGCGAGTCTTCTCGACACGGACCCAGCACACGGACATTGGGGATCATGCGTCGGCGCGGACCTACGACGGCAACCGTTTCTTTCGCTGCGTAGTAGCCGTTCTGATACAGATCTTTGTCGGGCGTGAGCGACGTACCTTTCCCGAAAAGAACTTCCACGTGTTCCTGAGTGAGGTGAACATGCCGCGCGGAAATATTGACAACCAGTGGACTGCGGTCGACCATCCCGAGAGCAGCAGTCGGGTCCGGCTGAATGGTTCCGCGCAGGACCGGGATACCGCCTGACAGGTTAGAGTGGTCACTGGTGACGTGACGTGCCAGAACATCACGGACGACACACTCTATGTCACTGCGACTGATTGAAGATACCGAAACCACGGAAGGACCCTGAATTCACAGTTGGCACGTCCGTGTATTGAATAATCGCGTTGCCCTCGCTGGCAACGATTGTCTCTCGGTTGGCATGAACAGCCATGTTCATCCGTTTCTTGACATTCCACAGATTTTATTGAGCGACCTCAGCAGCTGATTCTGCCAGACGGACAATGATTCCCCGCTCACTGAGCACATCCTGCCATTCCCCGCTCAGGCCGGTATCCGTTACCACCTGATCCACTTCATCCAGTGGACACAAATGCGAAAGAGCTCGCTGTCCGAACTTGGTATGATCGGCAACCAGCATCACATGCTCTGCGGCGCGAATCATCTGTCGTTCGGTATCGACCAGCAGAGCGTTGCTGTTGAACAGTCCTTCGGAAGTCACGCCTCCTGCACTCATGACCAGCCGCGAAACATATATATTCCGCAAAGCCTCCACTGCCTGGTCTCCTAGGGCGACCCCCGTCTTGGGATAGACGTATCCGCCGATGAAGATCAGTTCAATCCGATCCTGGTTCATCAGTAAAGACGCAATTGGCAGTGAATTCGTTACAACCTGCAGGGTTCTCGCAACAAGATGCCGAGCGACCTCCAGAGTGGTCGTGCCTCCATCCAGGAGCACTGTTTCACCTTCGGAAATCAGGCTGGCTGTCTGTCGTGCGATCGCCTGTTTTTCCGTTGAGGCACAGATTTCCCGGATTGAAAGATCCGTCAATGATTCACCCGAATAGGCGGCTCCGCCACGAGTCCGGTGAATGTGTCCCTGGCTGTCGAGGTATTCCAAATCACGCCGAACTGTTGACTCACTGGCGTCAACGGCGGACGTCAACTGTTGTAGAGAGACGAACCCCAATTGCTCCGCCAGTCCAAGTATTTTCGAGCGTCTCTGGTCAACAAGCATCACATTATTCCATCATAATCAATCATCTTGCATCATATCATGAGTGATTATGAATTACAATGAAAGTATATGCGTGAAAAGCGGTCATTGTTGGTCAGGCTCTGTTGCTGAACCTTTCTGTCCCGCAAAATGGCCGGGAATTAGCGGACGAAAAGTAAGGTGCGCGGAACTCAGAAAATTGCCGGATGACGGCCCGCATGGCAGTGTCTTACTTCACCAGACGCATGTGGCAGAATGACACGCTTCTATGTGGGCGAATTGAAACACATGGATCCTCTATCGCAGCATTATGGGAGCCTGTTCATCCGGAAATTCAGAGTGGCCGGGAACATTAAACACCGCCCTGATCGATTGAACCGGGAGCTTGCTGGGCTGAATTACAGCCACTCAGAGGCTATCTATTCCAATCAGCCGGCCAATACACAGGGGCCGGATTTGCCCGCCATAGGGCCCTTGGTTCTTGTCAATTCTTCCGGATTGGCACGTAATCTGCAGAATTGGGGAGCGGGTGTCGTGGGCGGCAAGCAGTGGCCCGCCTTGCTGTTCCGACATGGAAGCGTCCCTGGTGAACCAGGGACGCTTCTTCTGTTTCTATGTGCTTTTATGATTGCTCCGGTGCCGGGCAGCGTCCAGGATTCCTGGACCAGAGCTCTTGGATTCCGGAGGCCGATGGAGATTCACCCTATGTTTCACGGTCTTAACCTTCATTTTTCATCAGCGAGTCAAACGGGGACTGAATGATGGGGCCAAACTGTTGTACGCCGCACGACATATCGCAGCCAGCTGGTCTACCCCTGCCATTTGACGACATCGCAGGGTATTGTGCGGAAATGGGACTGGCTTCGGGAAGTTTCCTGTCGCATGTCTTCTAGCAGGTAGGCACTTCTGATCAGAATCGGTCTCATATTCTCCAATGGTCGTGAGAAACTCGGGTTAGCTGCGAAAAGATCCCGGCTGATCATTGTTCAGGGTTCTTAACGGAATTGTAAACTTTCCGGTCGCCATGGCTGTGTCAGTCTGTGAACGCCGACGCTCGGCACAAAAAAAGTTTCCGGGACGGCAATGGAGTTTGGTCCTGCACAGAGCGGATTTCCATTGGTCGCGGATTTCGGCACAATACCGGGCGTTGTCGATTTGGTGAGCTTTAATCGGCGAGTTTCGCTCAGTTCGATCATTCTCCAAAGATCCATTATTCATGGCTCCAAATGCGACGGAGTATCTCGACCACAATCGGCGGGTCTGGAATCAACTTGCCTGCTCCGGCAGTCTTTTTGCGACCGTGGCCACGGACGACGAAGTTGCAAATCCTCACCGCACCCTTGATGGTCGGGGCTGGCTGCCAGTGTCACTCCACGGCAGAGATGTCCTGTGCCTAGCCTCCGGAGGTGGCTGGCAGGCAATCCTGTATGCGGCCGCCGGGGCCAAGGTGACCGTGGTGGATCTCAGCGATGAAATGCTGCAACTGGATATTCAGGAATCGCGTCGGCGACGGCTCAGCGTGCGAACCATACAGGCGTCGATGGATGATCTGTCCGACCTCGGTGATTCCACCTTTGATATTGTGCACCAGCCTGTCAGTACCTGTTATGTGCCGGAATTGCGGGGCGTTTACGATGAGGTTGCAAGAGTCCTGCGTGACAATGGAATATACATCAGTCAGCACAAACAGCCGACCAGTCTGCAGGTGAGCCATCGAAATGAGAAACAGCAGTTTGTTATAGGCGTCGAGTACTATCAGGATGGTCCGGTGCCACGACAGATTGATGAATCGTATCGTGAGTCCGGGGCGGCCGAATATCTGCACCGCTGGGAAGAGCTTATCGGCGATCTGTGCCGTGCCGGCTTCTTTCTGGAAGATCTCTGCGAACCTCTGCGGGCAGATTACTCAGTTGACGTTACACATTACGGTTACCGAGGTCGATACATTCCGCCGTATGTGCGACTCAAGGCGCGACGCCGTTATCGTTCCCAGGACGACGGACCAAAAATGGCATGCCGTCTTTGGATACCCGATCAGGCTACATCGGGCAAAGAATGAGACGGAACCGGTTTGACTGCCTGAGCTGACTCGCTTGAGGTTGCTGCTGAGGTGACCGCGGCAGTCTGGTTTTCAATCGCGGACATTCCACGCTCGCTGACCCGATACTGCAACCCGGTTTGTCGATTGGTCAGTCCGAACTGGAGCATGCCAAGGGCGATTAGATTGCCGTGAATGCGTGTCAGCTCTTCCGGATCAGGGTTTTCCGGCAACTCCAGGCGGTCCAGCCAGCCACCATGCTCATCCCCGGCTGCCTTCGCGGCCATTGACCGGTGGGCATAGGATCGCAAAACCAGCAAATTCTGCTCACTGAGTGAGTCGAAGAGAAGATCGTTTTCGGCCATGTGAGGATTATCGACTGCTGTAACCGGTGGTTCCAGATTCACCCGATCCGACGAAACGATCGATATGGACGGTACAGTTTAACATTCAACAGCGAGGCGAGAGTCGAGCGAATTGAATGTCTGGAAATTTCTGCCGGCAGGCTGTCACATACTGTTCAACAAGTTCAGTCGACTTCACACCCGGAGAGGTTTCAACTCCACTGGCTGTGTCCACGCCCCATGGTCGAATCGTGGCAATTGCATCAGCGACATTATCGGGTGTCAGGCCTCCGGCAAGAATCAACTGAGAAGTAAGCTGTTGGTGGCCGAGCAAGAAATCTGCATTCACCTTCCGGCCAGTTCCGCCGTATTGGTCGGTACTCCAGGCGTCAACCAGGGCGGCCGTCAATGGTATTGGTAAAATTTTAAATTCCTGCCATTGTGTCTGGAACGAGGTAGTTACTGATCCAATACGGAAGGCACGAATCACCGGTGTTCCCGGGCACAGATGCTGAAACTGTTCAATCTCCGAGGGGGTCTGATCGCCGTGAAACTGTACGGCCGTCAGCCCGGCTTCCTGGGCAACCTGTGCCACATGATGCGGAGGATCATTGACGAAGACACCGACCACATCCACGTCTTCTGAGACTTGGTTTGCAATCAGGCGGGCCTGGTTCGGTGTGACATACCTTTGGGAAGCCTGATAGAAATTCAGGCCAATTGCATTTGCTCCGGCACGAACTACCGTTGCGGCGTCCTCAACCGTCGTGATTCCGCAGATTTTGATCCACATAGGAAAACGCCGATTCAAGCTGGAGCGCACAATGGCCGGCAATCCATTTTCTAGAGTCTCTGACTATGTGATTCGCAGAGAAACCCGATATTTCACGGTACAGGCCGCTGAATTGGCAGTCTCTCCGTTCGACATTGTGGCCGGATGTCCACAAAATTGAAATGTGGTCCGCTCTCCGCACGTCGTTAATTCATTTGGCACAGACAGGCACGTTTCCGAGCAAGGTCGCCCTCGGCAGCGGCCGTGTTGGGAAAACCTTCCATGAATGTCGTTATTCTGGGCGCTGGCACGGTAGGCCAGTCGCTTGCGGAGCTGTTGTGCGAGCGTGGTTTAAATGTCTGTATGGTGGATGAGCAGGCTGATGTTCTTCGACGTGTGGAAGAACGCTTCGACGTTCAGACGGTATGCGGGTCTGCCTTTGATGCCGCAACATTGTTCCAGGGTGGCGTGTTGACGGCCGACCTGTGCCTGGCGGTCACCAGTCGGGATGAGGTCAACCTGGTGAGCGCCAGTGTTGCTCGTGAAATGGGAGCGTCTCGCAGCGTTGCCCGTGTCTTCAACCCGATTCTCAGAGACAACAGCACATTTGACTATCAGCGTCATTTTTCAGTTGACCGACTTATCAGCCTGGAACACCTGACGGCGGTTGAACTGGCGAGACACATCCACAGTACTTCGGTAGTGACTGTTGAAAATTTTATGCGAGGCGGAGTGGACGTGCTGGGGATCACCGTCGGACAGAGTGCTCGTGCAGTCGGGGTGCCACTGAGCGAATTGCGACTTCCTCGTGGTGTGCGTGTTGGAGTGATTAGTCGAGAACAGAATTCATTCATCGCGGGTGCGACTGATGCTCTTCAACCCGATGACCATGTCACGTTAATTGGCAGTCATGACGAACTGCAGAACGTCACATCCTGGTTTGAAGGGCGGACTTCGAAGCGGCCTCGTGTGGTGATTGCCGGTGGAGGAGAAACGGGACTCAATCTCGCACGTCTGCTTGAGCGGACGCGGTGCCGGACCACTGTTCTTGAATCCGACGAAAAACGATGCGAATTGATTGCCGATCGGTTACCTCAATGCACGGTCCTGCTCGCCGACGTCAAAAGTCGTGCTGACCTGGAGGAAGCTCGTGTGGGCAGTGCCGATGTGTTTGTCGCCTGTACGGGGCATGACGAAGAAAACATCGTGTGCGGTGTGGAAGCCAAAGAGCTTGGTTGTTCGCGTCTGCTGACTATTGTTCGCAGCCCCGATTACGCCAACGTTCTGGAACGGTTTGGCGTGGATGTCGCGGTCAGTCCGCGTCAGGCAATGGCTCGGCAAATCGAGGGGCTGATCGCTGCCGGGCCCGTGAAAGAGAGATCTCCCGTCGCAGGAGACTCGGCCGATATCTGGGAGATTGAAGTGCCGTCCAATGTTGGCGCGACTTTGGCACCGCTGCGTGAATTACCACTGACTGGATGCCTGGTGGCCGCGATCGAGCGGAAGGAACACGTCAAAGTTCCGGGAGCCGATGACCAGCTGCAGGCGGGTGACAGCGTCGTTCTGCTGGTGCATCGCGCCGTGGAATCAGAGGTGCTGCCGTTATTCGGAGTTCACGGATCAGACTGAAACCACTCGATGCCGCTACGATTGGTGGCCGTCTCAGAAGCAAGTGATGCTTGGTCGAAAGCCTGTGACATAGCGGGTCAGCTGGGGGTTCCGGCTTCTTTTTCAGCGAGTTCTCGCTGAATGGCCTCAGAAACTTCTTCGCGATGGACGGCGATATCGCGTGGCGCATCAATTCCAAGGCGGACTTTATCACCACGGACGTCAACAATCGTAACGCGAATAGAGTTTCCGATCACGATCGACTGGTTGCTCCGTCTGGAAAGCACGAGCATTCTTATTTCCTCCCTGCCTGTTGATTCGCGGGCGTCCCTTGCCAATCATGGATTGGCTGTCGGACACAGGATTTCCGTAACCCTCCGGAGTCGGCCGCCCGGGCACGTGCATTAATCCCGGTTCGTTTGGTTGCTGGTGCTGATGTCCATCGGCGTACTCAAATACTCACATCATGGCGATAAGTCAAAATACCGGCGACGGCGCAAGCTGATGGCAAGTGCGCGCGTTGTAAGGACTGAATGGCTTTCGGTTGTCTTAATGGGCCTTTTTCGTGAGCCGATATCGGTCCAACCGGGGAAATCGACAAATCACCCGCAGGCCCGAATCTTTTCCGGTCCGGAGTTGCCGGGTGGTTCCTGGGCTGGACCCTGCCGTATGACCATGTTTTTTGTTGTGAATTGCCGGAAACGGGCGATAAACTCACTAATCATCCACCCGAATTGACGTTTCTGCATCTCACAGGGCTGTTTCATTCCCTGCCGAGTTACCTTCAGGATCATTCATCTCCATAGGAGTTTGCACTTATGTTGCGCAGTCATCTACACCTCTCCGGGTTGCTTGGCCTTGGTGGACTGCTCCTGCTCTGTACCTCAACCACAGACGCCGGGAAAGCTCGACGTGACCGACCAATCACACGTCCCGGATTTGACCCGACAGCAGAGCAAGTTGAGCTGTTTGATGCCATGGAACATGGGCAGGTGGAGACCAAAGTCGTTGCAAAGAACGCCAACGGGGGTGCGGTGTTCATCAAGAACGTCACCGATGAACCACTCACCGTAGAGCTGCCGGAAGCATTTGTTGCCGTTCAAATCAACAAGCAGATCGGCGGCTTTGGCGGTGGAGGATTGGGCGGTGGAGGTGGAGGTGGAGGTGGAGGTGGCCAGCAGAGTACCGGAGGTGGCTTTGGTGGTGGCGGTGGCGGTGGTGGTGCTCAGGATGGTCTCGGTTTTGGAGGGAACCAAGGAGGTGGAGGGGGCCAGGGGTTCTTTTCCATTCCACCAGAGAAAACGGTGCGACTGCCGTACGGATCAGTCTGCCTGAACCACGGAAAGCCGGAGCCGAATCCGCGGACAAAGATGAAGATGGTTCCAGTAGAAGCATACACCACGGATGCTGTCCTGATTGAGTTGATTAACATGGTGGGCACTGGCCGACTCAATCATCAATCGGCCCAGGCTGCGGTCTGGACGCGCACAGACAACCTGAGCTGGGCCGATCTTGCTCGAAAATTTATCGTGAAATCCGGGCAAAAGAGACCGTATTTCCTGCCGGCCCACTTGCAGCGGGCTCAGCTGCTGGTTGCCACGGCGACCGGGCGCATGCGTGAAAGGGCGGCCAGTGATACGGACACCGAAGACACCACTGAATCGGTGCCTTCTCGTGTTCGCTCAGGCAGCTGAAAATGTTGATGGCCCGTCCAGTGTCTGAATATGAGTCGGGAACTCACTGAAACGATGTATCTTACAGAGGGGCGAAGCAGGTTTTGCTTCGCCCCTCATCTTTTGGTGCTGCCGATTGCCTATGTAATTGCAGTTTTGAAAGTTGGTTCATCCCCTTGCCAGTTCCAGACACCTGTACGAATTAAGTAATGAGACTGAGTCTGGAGTGGACACTGCCCATCTGATCCAGCGGCAGGCTCTCCGTCCATCACCCAACGTCTTCCTGCAAATGCGTGCAGGTTCGGGACTTTCAATGACGATGCACGGTGCACGTCTCGGAAACTCACTCGCGGAGCTGCTCAACGGTCGCTGGCTGCTGCTGTCGGCACTGGTTGGAAATCCTCGCAGGTGGAGTGGCAATCGTTTTTCAGGTGCTCACGGAGTCGGTTGGCCATTACGTCCTTTGGTACGCCAGTGGATATCGTGTCACCGGAGCGGATGGTGAATACCGTCTCTTTGACTCACATCCAGCCAGTATTTCACTATTGGCCATTGTCGGCGTGCTGATTTTCGGTGGTCTGGTCTCCGGATTCTTCGTGTATCGGTTTGCACCGGAAACTGCAGGCCCTGGCACGAACGGTGCAATTGACGCGTTCCATAACAAACGTGGGATCATTTCAGCTCGGATTGCAGTTATCAAGACGGTGGCGTCAGCGTTGACTCGGGGCACCGGCGGCTCCGGGGGACGGGAGGGTCCGATTGCTCAAATTGGAGCAGCGATCGGTTCCTGTGTGGGTCAGCTGCTGAATCTGTCGTCGCGCGACCGCCGAATCCTGCTGGCGACCGGGATGGGAGCCGGATTCGGAGCCGTATTCCGAGCACCTCTGGCGGGAGCTTTGTTTGCCGCTGAAATATTGTATCGAGACACTGATATTGAATCGGATGTCATCGTGCCATCAGCGATCGCGTCGATCATCGCGTACTCTGTCTTCGGATTATTTCTGTCGGATCATTTGTGTTTTGGACACGTGTTTGGCGTGCTTCCCGAGTTCGAAATGCAGTCCATTGCTGAGCTGCTGCCGTACAGTTTTCTGGCGCTGGCACTTGTCGCTGTGGGATATCTTTACACGCGATGCATTTCGCGAAATGCACCGATTTTTCTCTCGATTGCCGGGGCCGCAGATGATTCGGCCGGCGATCGGAGTCGGTCTTGCCGGTCTGATAGCTGTCACGCTGTTCTACGCTCAGAATCGCAATGACCAGACTCTGGCAGTGTTGTCCACAGGCTATGGTCTGCTGCAAACTGCATTGAAATCACCAGCGGAAGTGAGTGTCAGTGTGCTGCTGGCGGTGGCTGCGCTGAAGATCATCACGACATCACTGACTATCAGTTCTGGTGGCGTGTTCGGTCCGTCAATGGTGATCGGTGGCTGCGTGGGGGTTGCGTTTGGTCACATTGCTAACAGGTACTGGCCACACGAGATTCATCCGGGTGCGTTTGGAATCGTGGGCATGGCGGGATTTTTTCTGGTTGTGCTCACGCACCGATTTCGACCATCATCATGGTGTCGGAAATGACGGGCAGTTATCAGCAGCTGCTGCCCGCGATGTGGGTGTCAACTCTGTGTTTGCTGATGTCTCAACGCTGGACACTTTATGACCGGCAGGTGTCGTCCAGACTTGAGTCACCTGCTCACAGAGGTGACTTTCTGATTGATGTGCTGGAAGGAATTACAGTCAACGACGTCTATCGTCGGGACCGGAGTGTTCAAACAGTTCCGGAAGCAATGCCTCTTGCATCGATCGTTAAGCTGCTGAGTCGAACTCATCAGCACTATTTTCCGGTCGTGAACGACGATGGCGCTATGGTTGGGATTTTTTCGACCGACGATGTTCGCCGATATTTGTACGATGAAACAATCTGGCAGGTTGCTGATGCGGCCGACGTAATGACGTCGCGGTTCATCAGCGTCGTACCATCCGACGATCTCAACGTCGCCATGAAAAAATTTACCGCTCTGAATCTAGATGAGTTGCCTGTGCTCAGCAACGAATCTCCTGGAGAGTTGATTGGTATGCTGCGGCGGAAGGAGAGCATTGCTGCCTATAATCAACGACTCTTGGAACGTCAGCAACTGGCCCAGGAGCAGGCATAGTGTGGCTCAAATGCTGTGCACTGCCGATGCTCCATGCCGCTCCCTGCACAATTTCGATCTCCACCGCTGCTGAATGGAATTGTATGTGTTGTGATGGCGGCATCATTGTGTGAGGTCACAGTGGCTGCCGTCAGGGCAGCCACCGTCTGAGATAGGTCATGAAGGAGGCTTCGAACCTATCAGCTAAACGTACTGTCATTCGGTGAAGGCAGTTCCTGGCGAAGGAGGCCGGAGTTCCTGAGACATTGCAGCATAAATCACGGAATGGATCAGAATGGTCTAGGTTGGTTTGGTTGCGTAAACGGGGGTGGCGAACATTGACATTGAGGCCGCCTGCTGCAGCCGCAGACTCACCGCCAACGGGCCAGTTTGAAACTCGGTGGTTCAGCCGGATCGGTCAAAGGATCCAATGGATTTCCTGCGAATTGACCGGTTCACCTTGGGTGGGTAGAGTCGCGTGGAGTCTTATCCGTTGCGGAACCGGCACTTTGTGTGTCTCGCCTAAGTAATGTCATATGTGCCAGCATCCATGTCTGATTCTCCTGTCTGTGACCGTGACAGCAATCGTTTCTGACGTCGACGCGATGCGAGTCAGAGCCGATTTGTTTTCATTCATTCAAAGGTCAGACGAGTTCGAGTGGAAAGTAAATGTTCCTGAACGCGATTGGGAATTTGTTGTGATCCATCATTCTGGAACCAGCCGCGGCAGCATTGAATCCATTCATCGTGACCATCGAAGTCGCAGGGATCGAAACGGTAAGCCATGGCTGGGGATTGGTTATCATTTTGTGATTGGTAACGGCAACGGAATGCCGGACGGGAAAATTTCGCCGACATTTCGATGGAAGCAGCAGCTACACGGAGCTCACTGTGGTAGCGTGCGTCACAACGGGCGAGGAATTGGAATCTGTCTGATCGGTGACTTTGAGCAGACAAAACCGACAGCCGCTCAGCAGCAATCCATTATCTCACTCATTCGATTGCTGACAGATCACTACGAGATTACCGCGAAAAGAGTGCTGGGTCACAGAAAGATTCGTGCGACGGTGTGCCCCGGTCGTTATTTTCCTTTCAGTAAAGTTGTCAGAGAAAGTATGCGGGTAAATGTGACACTCAATCGAGTCCCTTCAACTCCTGTCTCCGGTCTCTGATTCAGGGAAACGCTGGCGTGACTGCGTTTCCGGTCGAAATTTACCGGTCATCACGGAAGTCTTATCATGTTCAATCGTGTCCGCGGTCCTGGCTCCTTC
>CAUZPL010000014.1:0-93818 GCA_963581585.1 Planctomycetota bacterium | reverse complement strand
ACGCTTGTACCTCAGGAAAAAATTATGTGGGATCCTGTTGCTGAGCGTCCCACCGACAATTGCTGCGTCTTCGATTCGGAAAACATTTTTGTCACCTTCCCAATGATCAAACGTTTCCCCATTGAAAATGGACTGAAAACCATTCTCGCCGTCATCAGCACTAATTCGGCGGGAATTCCCCACAAGTACGACCGCCACTAGGATCAAAGCGAGCGTGCGCGCACTCGTTTTCATGGAAAACTTGTACTTCATGGACATTCCCCTTAACAAACAATCATGTCACTCGTTCAGCCGACCTTTGTCGAGCCCCGACAATACCACCGGACGAAAACATCCTCTGCCGGCCGACAGTCCACGAGGTTGCTGCGTACACGATCGATGAAGTGTCCAGCACACTGATCAGGACTCAGACGAGCACAGGCTCTTCTGTCTGGAGAACTGAGACATCTATGCTCACTATCTCGACCGAACCATCAGGGTCTTCGATCTCAAGGACTACCTGCTGACCCTCATCGTCGATTCGATGCAAAGTCACGGTATGGTTGCCAATCTCAATTGACTCACGAATCTCAAGATCGACCTGATGACTTCTCATCTTCCAGCACCATTGACAGTAAAAGAAGATCGCGGGGAGTCGGATCCAGCTCTGAAATACCCGCGATGGGTATGTGAATTGCAGCATGGTCCTGTAGCTGCAACAGATACGAACCGTAGAAAGTTGGTCGTGCCATGGAGTGGGTTTATAGCCTGACCGATTACACTCGACAATCGAGAATCACGTCGTTGGGGCAACTTCAAAGTACCTTTTTGTGATTCGATTTTTGTACGTAATTAGACTTGCAAGAATCTCAGGTTGACGTATTGGCACTGGATCGCGAACAGGGTCCAACATGAGACCAGCGAATGTACGTGTGAACCGCACTACTGGTCAACAGGTCGTTGTTGCCGACAATGAGTTACGCGTCTACAGCACTACAGCAGGTGTTTGGCAAACACTCTTATCAATCAGGCTTTAATGATGTCAGTAGCACTTTCAGACAATCCCATTCTCCAGTCGTCCGGGATTCCGGCCTACGCCACGATCCGGGCAGGCCATGTTGAGGCCGGTATCAAAGAAATGCTCAGTCGAGCCGGGAAATTTCTGGAATCCGCTGAAGAGGAGTCGGTGAGCGGCTGGGACGAAATTATGGCACCGCTGGAACAAATCGACCGGCTGTACGAATACGGCTGGGATCCCGTAGAGCATTTGTTGAGCGTCGTGAACAACGAGGAACTTCGCAGGGCACATGAGTCTGTGTTGCCGCAGGTCGTACAGTTTGGCCTGCGAACCGGCCAGAGTCGTCCAATCTACGAGAGCATGATTGCCATTCGCGATTCGGACGCATGGAATGAACTTTCCGAATGTCGACAGCGTATTCTGACCCGGGCGATACGTAACGCCGAACTTTCCGGAATTGGTCTGGTGGGTACAGAACGGGAACAATTCAACAAAAATCAGCAGCGAATGTCACAGCTGGCGACGAAATTCTCAAACCATGTACTGGACGCCACCAAAGCATTCTACCTGGATATCACCGAGCCGTGTGATGCGGAGGGCCTCCCGGAAAGTTTCCGGCGCATGGCGTCTGCTGCGTGGTCTCAGGCCAACGAGAATGAGGGAAAGGAATCAAGTCCGGAGTCGGGTCCGTGGCGCGTCACCCTGGACGCTCCGTCGTTCGGGCCATTCATGGAACACTGTCGCAATCGCGACTATCGGGAGCGAGTCTACCGAGCCTGGATTTGCCGAGCATCGACCGGGGAAACCAACAACGAACCGCTGATTGCCGAGATTTTGAAGCTGAGGAAAACGCAGGCAAAACTGCTGGGCTTCGACAATTACGCGGAACTCAGTTTATCTCGCAAAATGGCCGGCGGCACAGCACGTGTTGAGGCCATGTTTACGCAGCTGCTCGACGCATCGCTGGAACAAGGAAAGCGTGAACTCGACGAAATCACTGAATTCGCGAACAACTTTGGCCATGCTGGTTCGCTGTGTCACTGGGATATTGCCTTTTGGGCCGAACGACTTCGAGAAGAACGCTACGCCTTCACCGATGAGGAATTGCGACCGTACTTTTCTCTGGACCGTGTCCTGGACGGACTGTTTGGTTTATGTGGGCGACTGTTCGGAATCACCGTTCGCAGAGCCGATGGAAAAGCCCCTGTCTGGCACGATGACGTCCGCTACTACGAAATCGACAATGAATTTGGTGAATACGTTGCTGCGTTCTACCTGGACGCGTACTCACGACCGGAAAATAAACGTGGTGGAGCATGGATGAACGGCTGCATTACCCGATCGGTGACCACGTCGGAAACCCGCCTGCCGATTGCTCATCTGATCTGCAACGGCACGCCACCCGTTGGTGATGTACCCTCGCTGCTGACATTTCGGGAAGTGGAAACACTATTTCACGAATTCGGCCATGGCCTGCAGCACATGATGACCGTTGTCGACGATCGTGACGCGTCAGGGATCAATGGAATCGAATGGGACGCTGTGGAGCTGCCCAGCCAGTTCATGGAGAACTGGTGCTATCACCGTCACACATTGCTGGGCATGGCGGTGCATCATGAAACTGGTACAACTCTGCCGGAGGAACTGTTTCGTAAAATCTGTGTGGCAAGAACTTATCTTGCAGCTTCTGCGATGTTGCGTCAAATGCAGTTTGGTGTGACCGACATGCAGCTCCATTCGTCGTTTGACCCGGATGGAAGCGAATCGGCATTTGATGTCTTTCAGAAAATCTCGGCCGAAACATCCCCGATGCCTGCTTTACCGGAAAACAGATTTCTGTGTTCATTCCAGCATATTTTCTCCGGAGGATATGCCGCGGGCTACTACAGCTACAAATGGGCGGAAGTTCTGAGTGCCGATGCGTTCGGCGCTTTCGAAGAAGCCGGACTGGATGACGAAGCGTCGGTTGTGCAAACCGGACGACGATTCCGCGATACGGTGCTGGCACTGGGAGGCAGCCGTCACCCTATGGAAATCTTCCGGGAGTTCCGAGGTCGTGAACCCACTGTCGAAGCATTACTGCGTCACAGCGGTTTGGCAAAATAGACTTTACTCTGACTCGGCAGCCGTCAGCTCGTCAAACTTCTTTTTCAGATCGACGGACTTCTTGACCGTTTCTTCGAATTTCTTTTTGGCCTCATCCGCAGCCGTCTTTGCGTCAGTTGCGGCTTTAGTTGCGGCTTCACCAGCGGTCTTTTTTTCGGCGACCAGTGCAGCCAGTTTCTCGGCAGATGCCTTGGCGGCAGCGGCGACCTTGGCGGCGGCGGCAGCTGATTCCTGCGCCGCAGCCTTGAACTCGTCCGAAGCCGACACATCTTCCTTGAGTTTTTCTACGACACCGTTCGTTTGAGTGACCGTCGCATCAGCGTTCTCCGTCAGCTCATTCGCCTTCGCAACGTCCTCTTCAGCTGCTTTAGATGCTGCTGCGGCCTCCTGAGCCGCCATGGCGGCCTTGGTCGCAGCAGCCAGAGAATCCTGCATTTTCTCAGCCAGTTCGGTGACTTCCCGAGCAGCGTCTTCGTAGGAACGTTCTGCCGACAGGAGTGCTCGTTCTTTTTCCTTCTTGAAGTCCGGAACAATTTCCAGTTCGGGAAGAGCTTCTTTCAAAGGTTCTTCACCTTCCATGGTGACACCTGTCTGCCAGACAAAGAGTTTTCTGAGCTTCGTGAGTCCCTTGACGTGTTCCAGACCAGCGTCGGTGATCTTCGTGCCATACACATTCAGGTATTCAAGGTTCTCAAGACCGGCGACATGAGCCAGTCCGCCATCGGTTACTTCGGTCTTTTCCAGGTGAAGGCGCGTGAGACTTTTCAGGTTTACCAGAAACTGCAAACCGGCATCAGTTACCTTAGTTCCTCGCAGATTGATGGAGTAAACGTTGTTGGCGTCCTTGAACAACTTGAGTGTTTCATCCGTGATGTCCTTGTCAGATAAATGGAATGCGACCGTCAGTCGAGCATCGTCCTTTGCCAGCTGCATGGCTTGTCCACCGGCCGCCTGTACGGCTTCGATGAGCGCCTTGTCTGCATCGGACGGATCATCAGCGACTGCCGGAGCAGCCAGTAGAAGGAACACGGAAAAACCAAGGCTGAGCGACTTCATGATATTGATTCCTGGAGGACACAATGCAGGCAGGCTTGGGGATTGAAAATCGTTCAATGGAGTCCGGCCACAGAATCGTCACAGGCCGGAGCCTGCAGAGTACGCCGGATTCTGTGGCGGATCAATCGTCCGGGTTTCAGTCTACTGATCGGCCCGGAAAATTTATACGAGACAATGGCCACAACGGGGTAATCCGGGCCGCTGACCGTGGAGCAACCATCGGTCTCACTCAGGATTCCCCTGTCTTTCACTCGGATCCCCGATGTCACGGAACCCGGTAACGTGGTACATCTTCGCTCCAGTACCGTCCTGCAACTGATCTCGATCCGGATTGAAGCATTTCACTAGAATTCGGGTCCGTTTCTGCAATGACCACGACCACAGGCCATGGATGGCCCCAATGCAGGCTGCTGCCGTTCAGTTCACGACCAGCGTCGGACGAGCCGTCAATGGCCTTATTGTAGAGGTCGGTGCCCTGGCTTTGTTCTTTGTCTGCATCCTGACGCGATTGTTCAGCGGGATACCTCGCCGCCGCGTCCTGGTGCCAATTTTGCACGAGATCGGCGTCCGCAGCGTGCCCGTTGTGCTGATCACAGGGTCCTTTATCGGAATGGTGCTTGCCGTCCAGACTTTTACTCAGTTCAAGATGATGCATATGGAGTCGCGACTGGGTGCTATCATAACTATGACACTCGTGTCTGAGCTTGGCCCGGTTCTTGCAGCCACCATGCTGGCTGGCCGTGTGGGGTCCGCCATGGCAGCTGAACTGGGCACGATGCGCGTCACCGAGCAGATCAGTGCCGTTTCTGCGCTGGGATCAGACCCGGTCCGCTACCTCGTTGTACCTAGATTTATTGCCTGCGTATTGCTGGTTCCTCTGCTGGCTGCTTTCGGTGATGCCATTGGCATGTTCTCAGGCTGGGCCTTCAGCACACGTGTGCTGGGCATCAACAGCTACCAATACTGGTCTTATGCCATCGATTTTGTCACCGCCTGGGACATCATGGCAGGACTGGTGAAAAGTATCTTATTCGGATGCAGCATCGCGATTATCGCCTGCCATCGCGGTTTCCACTGCGGTGCAGGAGCCCAGGGAGTGGGGCGAGCCGCCACGGAGTCGTTCGTATTGTCGTTTATTGCCATCCTCGGCCTCGACTTCCTGCTCACCGTCCTGCTCAACACGTCTTACTACCTCATATGGCCGCAGGCGGTGTCACTGTGAGGACAGATTTATCAACACCTGCCATTCGCATTGAATGTGTTTGCAGCCACTTTGGCCCACAGGAAGTTCTGCGGGATCTCAGCGTCACGATTCATCGAGGAGAATCGCTGGCGATCATTGGGGAGAGCGGCTGCGGAAAAAGTGTGACGATGAAAGTCATGATGCAGCTGCTGTTGCCCGAAGCAGGCGATGTGTTCTGGTTTGGGCGCAATGTGAATCAAATGTCGAAAAAGGACTGGCGGGTAACTCGATTGAAATTTGGTTATCTGTTTCAGGGTGCTGCATTATTTGACAGTCTCAATATCTTCGAAAACGTAGCCTTCGGACTGCGTGAAAATGCGTCGATGTCAGACGACGACGTCCGACACACCGTGTTTCAGCGGCTGGAGGAGGTGGGACTCAGTCGCGACGTGGCGGAGAAACGTCCGTCGGAGTTATCCGGTGGCATGCAGAAGCGAGTCGGACTGGCTCGGGCACTGGCGCTTAATCCCGCAGTCATGTTTTATGACGAACCCACGACCGGACTGGACCCGATCACGAGTCGTCGGATCGATGACCTGATTGATTCCATAAAACACATCCACAACGTGAGCAGCGTCGTGGTGACTCATGACATGCGAACTGTGCAGCGTGTGGCGGACCGAGTCGTCATGCTGGCACCGTGCCGTCAGCTGTCGCCGGACGAATCACAGACTCTGTTCGAGGGACCGGTTGAGGAGCTGTTCAGTCTGACAGATCCGCAGATCGCGGATTTCGTTCGTGGTGGCTCGCTTGAGCTGTCGGATGGATCGAAAATCGGCCACGCACAGAAGGTCGCCTGACAGCGGCCGGGAACTCGAAGTATGAATGATTCCAAGCGAGAATTTCAAGTGGGCTTGATGGTGATTGTGGCGCTGGTTGCGATTGTGGTCATGGTCTTTCGATTCGGCGATATTGGTCAGTCTTTAAAGCCCGGCATGTCGATCAACATCGTGCTGCCCTCGGCTTCCGGAGTGATTCCTCAAACGCCCGTCCAGCTGCGTGGTATTGCTATTGGCCGTGTGCAGAAAATTGGACTACTGCCTGGTGACAATGGTGTGCAGTTGAGTGTGAGAATCGACCCGGGTTATTCGTTCCCGGCGGATTCCACAGCCGTCGTCAGCCGTTCCCTGTTCGGTGATGTGGTGATTGACGTTGAACCTGGAACGCAGGCAGTATCTGTCCAGCAGGGCGATCGGATTGACGGCCGAGGTTCCACCGACCCAACCGTCCTAATTGCCAGCGTTGAGCAGCGACTGACCGCGACGCTTGACTCTTTCGAACGCACGGGAGCGAAGTGGGGTCGACTGGCTGGTAACCTGAACCGAATGCTGGAATCGTCGGGACCTGACGGTGTGAACACGTTGCAGCAGACATCGCTGGCACTTCAGCAATTCACGCGAACCATGAGTGCAGCTGAAGAGACACTGTCAGCTGCCGGCTCTTTGCTGAATGATCCGCATTATCAGCAGCAGCTCAAAAACACCATGGCTGCGCTGCCGCAACTGCTGAATGAGACACGTACGACGCTGGCGTCAGTAAAAATGGTTGTTCAACGAATGGACGCGACCGTTGCCACAGTTAAATCTGCAGTCACACCCTTCGCGAATCAAAGCGAACCACTGGTGACGGATCTTGCCAAGTCAATGCACAATGTCCAGTCGATGACTCGGGATCTGGCCGCCGTCTCGCGTGCCTTGAATGATGAGAACGGTAGTGTGAAGCAGCTGATCAGCGATCCTTCGATGTACCGGAATCTGGATCGAGCGGCGGTATCACTGAGTTTACTGCTGCAGAATCTGCAACCAGTGATTGCGGACCTGCAGGTTTTCAGTGACAAGATTGCCCGGCATCCGGAACTGCTGGGAATTCGTGGAGTGGTCAGAGGCAGTGACGGTGTCAAGAACGAAGCTGTCAGGCCGGCTGGTTTTCAGCGACCGCAATAGCCGTAATACCATATTTGGGGGTGGTCGAAGTCGCCCAAATGGTGTATGAGGCGCGCTGGATTCGCGTGGATTCCCCACACGGAACTGCGAGGTCAGCGTGTTTTTTCTGAGGAATATCCATCGGCGTATGGTCACGGGGTTTTCAGTTGCGCTGTTGCTGGTGATTCTTCTGGCCAGCGTTGGTGCGGTGGGTCTGGTGTGGCATCAGCAGGCGATTGACGATCTGGAATACGTACTCGACAAAGGTCCCGATCGAAATGGGCTTTCCAGGTCGTTTTCCGAGATTAGCTGGCAGGCCAACATCCAGATCGAACTGCCGGATTCGGTGGCCGTGTCCGAACTAAAAGAAAAGTTTCATAAGGCCGTCGACACAAGTAAGGATAGCCTGGCAGAATTTCGGATTCGTATCGAAGATATGAAGCTTAAGCCGACAGACGAAACGCGTCTGCTGATTTTAAACCGTCCTCAGGTACTTCGACGTATCAACCGAATTGAGGAACAGCTTATTCGACTACACGTCATCGGCACTATGCTTGACGCCCTTTCTGATCTCTCGGAATCGCATCAGGGAGGTGAGCTGCGTGCGTTCCGAAGACAGGTCATGGATCTGGTTGACGACCTGCAAAACAGAATTGAATCACTACCCGCATATCAAAACCCGCAGTTTGTCAAAGCGAATCTGGAAAGAGAAAAGAAGCAGTCCAAACGCCTCCTTATCGCTCTTGCCGGAATTGCCGTCGGGACAATGATCGGAATCATTATTATGTGGTACTTTGGATTTCGGTGGGTTTCGAATCCACTGACAGAGATTACCAAAGGTGCATCGCGCATTGCGGAAGGCGATCTGGATTTTCGGGTTCCACCCGTTTCACGATGGCAGGACGAGTTCTCGCTGTTGCGTACCAACGTTAATCTGATGGCAGACCGATTTCAGGAGGCCGAACACGATCTGAATCGTAAAGTTCGCGAACGCAGTCAACAGCTCGTTCGTTCGGAGCGACTGGCCGGGCTCGGCTTTCTGGCCGCAGGAGTTGCTCACGAAATCAATAATCCGCTGTCTGTCATTCGCGTCGCAGCGGACACACTGGACTACCGGCTGCATGCCAGTCTGGCGGATGACGATCCGGATCGCGGAGAGATACTTCAGCGTGTCAAAATGATCCGTGGTGAGTCCGCTCGCTGTGGAGAGATCACAGCTAGAATTCTGGATTTTGCACGAAGCGATCAGGCGACGGCTCGCGTAGAGGATATCACCGGCATTGTGGAATCTGTACTGGCCATGGTGCGACCGATACCCACCTATCGGGATCGCCAGATTGTCTTTGAACGCATCAGACCGTTGCGACTGATGATGAACGGACCCCAGATCAAACAGGTTCTGTTGAATCTAATCTTCAACGCGTTGCAGGCCACGCAGAAAAATGGACGCGTTGAAATCCGAATCGTCGAACAGTGCGACTGGGTCGTGATCGAAATCGAAGACGATGGCTGCGGCATGTCACCTGAAACAATGGAGCAATTGTTCGAACCGTTTTATTCGACAAAGCCGACCGGACAGGGCACAGGACTGGGCATGTGTATCACTCATCGAATCATCGAAGACCATCAGGGTACGATTGAGCCGATAAGTCTCGGAGACGGACAGGGAAGTCTGTTTCGAGTGCGGTTGCCGTTAAGGCTGGCCGGACGCGACGTCGCCTGAGAACTCGCGATTCCCTCTGGCGAATGTTAGTTTGACTATTCTATACTCTGTTAGTCGGGGCTAGCACCGGCAGTGTTGAGTCCGGGTGTCGGAGTTGCCCGACTTCGGTCACCGTTTGAGGCTTCCTGGAAGATTTGACACCATCAGGCCAGCGTCAGTTGTTCCCTTGCCTGGACAGCCGGCGGTGCGATTGTCAACTGGAGTATTTCGCGTGACGCAAAATGTAATTTATGGTTCGCTGGCGATTGCGGGCGGCATGACTGTGGCCTCCATTGCTGACATGGCAACAGATTTCCCTTTCGGCGGAAACCTGGTGCCCGACATCATCTTTCTGATCGCATCCGCGGCAGTTGCATGGATGGGATTTGACTGCCTGAAGGGCATGCGCAGGAAAAAATAGGGCTGCTTGGAACATCAGAATCGGGCCGGCGTAACTTCCGGGCACGGTGAGGGTGACGTACATGTGGCCAGCGGTCGCCGAGGCCTGAAACCCTGCGAGTCGACGTTTGTCAAATAGCGCAATCGCATTCAAACGCAGAACACGGCGGTTCGTTCGCTACAGCGCGGATAATCGATTCCCGCGTTAAATTTGGGCACAGATTGCCCGGGGTGACCGGGTCAGAACAGCTGTGCCGGAGATCTGGCCGGTAAACTCTCTGGTAGTTTAACCAGACAGCCAGACAGCTACAGACAGACTCGATCTTGGTGCTGGTAATCGACCAACAAAAGGGATGAGAAGTTCAAGCAGGCAAAAACGGGGGACGATACTGCGAACGGTCCCTTGAGCTGCAAGTCCACGTCAACGAACTTCACATTGACGTGGTTGAAACAGGTTTGATTACCTCGACTGTTTCCTGTGGTTCCGATTCATTTGCATCTGAGTATCAACGTGACCCTCACAGGTCCGACTTCTCGCACAGCAGGTCGAGGGATCGACAGCCAGGCTGTCTGATGATCTCAAGATGAATCGGGAATCACGGCCACGGAAGGTCGACACAATGTTGTCCCAGGAAAGGAGACACATAATGAAATGGCTCAGGACGTTCAGTGCTGCGATCGCACTGGTTGGGCTGTCGGCATCAGTCGATGCCGGTCTGTTCGGGCTGGGTGGTGGTGACAAAGGCTGCGGTTGTGCAGAGGACTGCCAGCCGGAATGTTGCAAACCGACGATTGCTCGCCCATGTTGCACCAACGTGTACACTTACCAGCGTAAGTGTTCGGACATCAAGCCGCCTTGCTGTGACAGTTGCTGTGCTCCCGCAGAATGCTGTGCTCCCGCAGAATGCTGTGAGAACACATGTTGTGCGCCAGAAGAGTGCTGTGAAAGCACATGCTGCGGAGAAGGCTGTTGCAGTGACGACGATTGTTGCGAAATCGCGCAGCTGATTTACACCTCAATGACCGCGTGCTATGCCAAAGACCGTCGTGATGCTCTGCACACGCTGGGCGACGATTACGACTGCTGCTGCCATCCTGAAATCATGAAGGCCTTCATTCGCGGTCTGAATGATACGGACGAACGTGTTCGCAAAGAGGCTGCCGACGAAATCGGTGACCAGCTTCGGGCAAACCGGTGCTGCTGCAGTGCGGAACTGACATCTGCTCTGACCTGCGCTCTGGGTGACTGCGACGACGGAGTGCGAGATCAGGCAGAAGAAGCTCTGGAAGCATGTGGATACGAGGTCGTCGACGGCTGCTGCGAAGATGGCTGCTGCGAAGATGGCTGCTGCGAAGATGGCTGCTGCGAAGATGGCTGTGGCGACGGTGCAGCTGTGGCGACTCCATCCGCTCCTGCTGATTCAGCCCCTGAACCCGCTGGTGAAGCTGTTCCAGCACCAGTTCCACCGGAAGAACCTCAGGCTTACTATCCTTCACGGTTGCGTGTAACTTCTTAAAGTGTGAAGAACGGAGGCAGTTTGGCTGACCTAGTCGGCCTGGCTCGTTAATTCGGCCTGATGCGGGATTGACTGGATTCGTTTCCACAATCTGGTTGAGAACACTCAGAATGCAGACGGCTTCCCGGCATTGCTTGGAAGCCGTTTTCTGTGCGCGCCAGACCGGTGCCACCGGCGTGGCGCACCGCTTTTTGGTAAGACCAGCCGGAGGTCGGGAGGTGTCACGCCGCGCAAGCAGGCAGTCTGGGGTCATGACCGGCCTGGCGGCTTGCAACCGCAGCAGCGATTCTCCATCCTGCGACGGCCAATGCCACCTGGTTGCAAGGAGTCCCCGACGTGTCGGTCCAGTCCCGGTTTCCGGTCCTTCAAACGATCTGCTCCATTTGGGTCATCGGGTTTCTGATTTTCTTTTTCAGTGAGACTCATTCCAATGACCAGGAGTTTTCGCGAGCTTTCATATGGCAGGGAATTTGGAAGAACGCCATCTTCATCCTGCCCTCGCTGCTCAACCCCTTTGATGTCAGCCACGTGTCCGCCACCGGGGTTGATTCGGGCTGGCCAATGCTTACACAGCGATGGCCGTTTTTTCGAATCGCCGGGCTCCTGTTCCTCTCCGCGGTCACCACTGGCATCGCAATTACTTGGCCACTGTTGCGTTCAGCTCGCCTGACGCGCTGTGAATGTTTCGTCATTCAGGCGGGGTTGGGACTGTCATTTCAAAGCCTCTGGACGCTGATGATTGGTAGTGCGGGCTGTTTGTCGTTTGCAACAGTGATTGCTCCCGGAAGTGTATCCTTCCTGTTGATCGCGGGCTGCGTTCTACGGCGGAGACTCAGACAAACCGAGGCTTTGCAGCCATCTCCTGCGCGCCCTTCATTTGAACCGGCTCCCAAGTGGCTTTGGATCGCCACTGGCCTGTTTGCTCTTCCATTTCTCATTCTGCTGTTGTTAAACGGATTCACTCCGCCGTGGGAGTTTGACGTCTGCGAATACCATCTTCAGGGTCCGAAAGAATGGTTCCAGGCGGGTGAGATCACGTTCCTGGAACATAACGTCTACACCAGTTTTCCGTTCCTCAGCGAAATGCTGAGTCTGGATGCCATGGTGCTGGCTGACGACTGGGACGACGGGGCTGTTTCCGCAAAGGTTGTGCTGGCTGGGTTTCAGTTGTTGACCACATTGTGCGTCTTTACGACAGGCCGGCGCTGGTTCGGAACCAGCACCGGTCTGATTACTGCGATCGTATACATCTCTGTTCCTTGGACTCTGCGAACCTCGTTGATCGCGTACGCCGAAGGTGCGGTCACATTTTTTCTGATGGCGACCGTTCTGTGCGGGCTGATCGCGTCCACTGAGTCCGAAGCTTCGATACAGCGCAGATTAACGCTGATCACCGGAATGCTGGCCGGCAGCGCGATGGCAGCGAAGTATCCAGCGGTAGTGTCGGTGGTGATTCCTGCGGGATTGCTGCTGCTGTGGTCAATGCGAACGAAGGGATGTTTGCTGTTGCCAATCGCACTGCTGTACGGCACCGGGGTTCTGTTAGCCGCCGGACCGTGGCTGATCCGTAATACCATTGACACCGGGAATCCCGTGTATCCGCTGATGTATAGTGTTTTTGGTGCCGAAGACTGGTCACCAGCGATGGATGCCAAGTGGAAGAACGGCCACTCCGCGTCTGAACACAGTCCTGCGAAGATCCCGCAACATCTGATGGGAGTTGTTGTGTTCAGTAAATGGACCAGTGGACTTTTGTTCGGCCTGGCAGTGCCAACTTTGCTGTTGCTGCGAAAGCACCGTCAGTCGCGATATTTGTGGACGATGGTTGCATGGTTGCTGGTTACCTGGTGGGCTCTGACTCACCGGATCGACCGCTTCTGGATTCCCATCATTCCAGTCACAGCGTTACTCGCCGGGGCTTCTTGGACAATGTTCCGAAACACATCCTGGCGAGTCCTGCTGTTCGTGTGTATCGCTGGTTGCAGTCTGTTCAATCTGCAGCTTTGGCGAATGCCGGACGTCACGGGATTTCAGTGCGGTCTAATGGATTTCCAGGTTGTCCGTTCACTCGTGGTTCGGGGGGACTTCAAAATGCTGAATTCCAGATTGTCATCCGAGGACCGAATCCTGATGGTCGGCGAAGCTGAAGTCTTCGATCTTCGGTTTCCTGTGTACTACAATACAGTGTTTGACGAATCACTCTTCGAACAGTGGACCGCTGATGAATCTGACGACCGTTACTGGTCGGCTGAGCGAAAAATGAAGTCTGCTGACGCTGTTTTCCAGATCTTCGCCGAGAAGGGCGTGACGTACGTGTACGTCAACTGGCTGGAGATTCTGCGGTACCGACGTGACGGTTCGTATGGGTATACCGACTACGTCACGCCGCTGCGTTTGAAACAATTGAAAGATGCCGGGATTCTGAGTGAGCCGACAGTCCTGGCCCACAGGTCGTGGGAAGATCTGTCTGATCGGGATCGGCGACTTATTTCACAGTGGCCCGGATATGAGAATCTGCTGACAATCGATTCGATTGGCAGGAAGAAACGCTGGGCACCGATCAGGCTTTACCAGGTCCGGTAAGCACACGGAGTACTTGCAGTAAAATTATAAATGGCCCACAGGGTTGCGATCTGTTTACAGATCAACCGAAACACGTCAGAGCTCACTCTTGCGCGCGCCGAGCTCGACCGGTGGCGACGAACCGACGGCGGCCTCCGGATCGATGCTCTCCACGAGCCGACACGTCTGGCTCTTGCAGCAGACTCTAGTCCCGGTAGAAGTCGACCCAGCTGAGCTTCATCTCCGTCGCGTCACCCGCCAGCAGATCCGGCGGTACTCGTGTCTCGTAGTAGCCCGGTCCGTCGAGGTACTTGCCGGGCAGCGGCTTGCCACCGGCGTCGAGCATGCGGACATTGAGCCCGACGTCCCGGCTCAGCAGCTTCCCGCCGACCGCCACGGACAGGCCCTCGAGACCTCTGAGGTGAAATCGCAGCAGCAGCTCTTGCGGCCAGTCCCCCTTCAGCAGCCGCACCGTGCCACCTCCGATGCCGAACCTGTCAGTGATGTCGAAGACGACGGCGCGCTCCGCGATGGTCACCCGGATCTCCCGCGGCAGGTCATGGGCTCCCTTCTTCTCGTACACCAGCTCGAATTGCGGCAGCGCCGACGACCCGCCGGCATCTCCTCCGGGGCCCTGGCAGCCGGCTAGCAGCAGCACTGAAAGGACTCTTTTCATCTTCGACGTTCAGTCCGGGCCGATGGGACAACGGCGCTGCGCCGCAACGAGACTCGTGGCGGAGCACTCCCAGCATCGACCAATGTTGGTTCGGAGTCAACACCGCCTACGGCCGCGAGTGTTCCGGTCGGCCACCATGCCGGCGCACCCAGCGGTGGTGGCGATCAGTAGATCCGCTCGACGACGATCTGCCACTCCCGACGGCGCGCTGACGACGAGGTTGGCGAACTGAACCAGAGAAACTTCGGAATCAGCTCGACTGTTTGAATTCGAACTCCGATTCGGTATCCAGTCTGGTTAACTCAGACCGCCGGTCTCACCATTTGCCGCGGATGCTGTTTCACCAGCACCACCTCGTTTGTCAGTTTTTCTGCTGTAGCAGCGTTCTGACACGCTGTAAGAGTCCCGGCTGTTTGCGGAGTAAGCGACGATCAGTTCCGCCAGAAGCCCCAGCGACAGTGCCTGACCACCCAGCAGTGCTGCTGCCACGCTGTATGCCAGCAGCGGGCGGCCACCGATAGGTTCTGCGGGCAGGAACCCCACGACGTTCATGAGAAACCACCGGAAACTTAACCAGGTCAGCCCCAGCGCCCCGACGCCAAAAAAGAAAATGCCGACAGCTCCCAGCGCATGTTGAGGCCTCCGGCCAAAACTGACCAGGAATGTTACCGTCAGCAGATCCAGCAGTCCGCGCAAAAACCGCCGCACACCATACTTGGAAGAGCCGTGCTGTCGCGCCCGATGATGCACCGGCAGTTCTGACACTTTAAACCCGCGAGCGAACGCGAGTACTGGAATAAACCGATGCAGTTCTCCATAAATCTGAATCTCCGCGGCGACCTCCGACCGGAACAATTTCAGGCCGCAGTTGTGGTCATGCAGTTGTAACCCCGTCAGACGGCTTACCAGCCAGTTGAATACTCGACTGGGATAAACTTTGTGCCACGGATCCAGTCGACGTTGTTTCCAGCCGTTGACGACGTCGAATCCCTGCTGGATCCGTTTCAGAAATGCTGGAATTTCGGCCGGATCGTCCTGCAAATCGGCGTCTATCATGAGTATCAGGTTGCCGTCGGCCGCCTGCATTCCTGTGGTGAGCGCCGCAGCTTTGCCAAAATTCCGTCGCAGGCGAATGCCGGAAACCCGTTCATCGCTGTCCGCGAGACAGCTGATTGTCTGCCACGACTCATCGGTAGACCCGTCATCGATAAAAATGACTTCATAGCCATCGACGCATTGATCAGCAACGGTGCGGATTTCGTCCCACAGCTGATGCAGACTCCGTTCTTCATTGAATACCGGTACAATGACCGACAGCATGGCCGCGTCCTTTATTTTCAGTGGGCGAAGTCCGGTGTCTCCACAAGCCAGCCTGCTTAGCTCCAGACGTGTTCCAACCTACATTGCTTCATCCACGACAGGATTAGTCAACTGGCCGATCTTTTCAATTTCAATTGTCACCGAGTCGCCATGCTTCAGCAACACCGGTGGCTTGCGCGCCATTCCGACTCCATGTGGCGTACCTGTCAGTATGACTGTTCCCGGCGTCAGGATGGTGCTTCCGCTGAGGAATTCGATCAGTGTTGGAACGTCAAAAATCATGTCGTCCGTATTCCAGTCCTGCATCACGTTGCCGTTGAGAATCGTGCGAATACTAAGCGAATTCGGTTCCTGGATTTCGTCCGCTGTAACAAGGCAGGGTCCAAGTGGACAAAACGTGGCGAATGTCTTGCCTCGACACCATTGACTGCCACCGTAGTCCTTCTGCCAGTCCCGCGCGCTGACATCATTTGCGCAGCTGTAACCCAGTACGTAGTCCAATGCATCGGCTTTAGACACATTGTGACAGGTTCGACCAATGACGACTGCAAGCTCGCATTCGTAGTCGACGCGATCACTCTTCAGCCGCCGAGGCAACACAATCGGGTCGCCTGGGTTTTGCACAGCTGCACTGTTTTTCATGAACAGGACCGGGAACTCAGGAATCGGCGATTGACCTTCTTCGGCGTGCCGGCGGTAGTTCAGTCCGATGCAAAGGATGTCGACAGGATGAATAGGCGATAACAGCTTACCCGACAGAGCCTGTCCGGTATCGGTCAATTCCGTATACAAGTCACCATCCAGCCGCGTGACTGCGCCATCGTCGTGCTGCTGACCCCAAGCCGCTGAGCCGTCCTGTTGTTGATATCGAACAATTCTCATGATCACCTGCCTCATTCCATCGTTGACGAAAGCGCTCTGTGACCGCAGATCGATGCACAAGTCCGCTCAAAAAACGGGGAAGACCGCAGGATAACAAAACAAATGGCCTTGTCTTCCTGAACGGGAAGACAAGGCCACGCAAAGCGGCAGGCCCAATAAGGTGGAGCCGGTTTCCGCGCTGGGACATGATTTATCACGGAAGTACTCCGGAAGGGTATGCATAGATCGGACGACTGGCTGTGGTCTCTGGAATAGCGGGCGGAGTGGTCGTTGGCGCGTGAGGCGATTGCTGGCGAGTAAATACGGGTCGATGCTGATAGATGATGGGATTTACGACAGATCCCATTGAGGGTTGCGCCGATCCCTGTGAACGCAAGTTTCCGTTAGATAATCGGCACGGGAGCGATTCCAGAACTGCTGCGACCAGGAGTGTCCGTGAGCAGCGCCCCACACGCCGGCAGCAATCTGTGTTTACGCGAACACGTGTCCGTAGTTGTAAGGCCGAAACGAACCGAATTCGCCGTAAGCCGGCATCCGCTGAAAATGGCTCTGAAGCCATGGACCCTGACGATCAAATGGATACAACTGGCCTCCACAGCTACAGCCTGCCAGACCTCGGATACCGCCACCGTTTCCGGGACAACGACAGTCACTAGTCGTGCCTCAGACTCTGAAACCTAGTCTGACACGCCGTATTCCGTCCCAGTGTCCAATCGGTTCATCAGGCCACAACACCAGTCTCCACGGTCGGCTGGCGGTGCTGACAGCACAAAGTGTCAGAGTTAGCCGGTCCCTGGCGTCTCTCAGTTCCTTAGTTCACGCACTCGAGTCCGATGATGAAACAGAGTTTTGCCATAACTCAACAACAACTCGCGGTAATCCAACCACTGGTGCTTACCGTGATCAGCAGTTATCTGACGGTATGTGTGATTCCACTGATGTCACTGGCACAGTGTCGCTCTATGTCCATTCCGGACACGGTTTCCTTTGGGCTCCATCAGTAACGCTCACTGGCACACGATGGAAACCAACGTTGAAGCCAATGACTTTGTGATCCATCGCAACGAGTTCGTGGACAACACATAGGAGTTGAGTGCCTAGGGCCGTGACCATATTGCCGAAATCGCGGCTCGCATGTCGTCGTTGCCCTTTCCGGTACTGGTGCGGCGCAGCCATAACAGTTCCGATCGGGGACCGGACGCTGTCCGCCGACAGCTGGTGGTGCGTGTCCTGACGGATCTCGGCAACGCTGATGCAGATCAACGTACGATGGTGTCGCAGCCGTATTCCAATGGTCTCAACTCCACCGAAGGCGAACTGGACTACGGACGCTGCATTCGTTCGCGCGGGTCAAGTAATGGCCGGTTGGCCGGAGCGACTGGCGGGTTCTAGAGATCATACGTCCACCACCAGATCGACCAGAGCAACGCCCGGCTTAGCAGAAGAGCGACGCTTCTGGTGTTAGTTCGGACTTTCAATATGAACCGGTCACTACGGGATTGACTGGCCACCAATCGGCTGGCCAATGCGTTGAAGCGTTTGATTGTATTCATTTCCCAGCTGCTGGCGTGTTTTACGGTATTCCGCAAGTCGGTCCGGGGAAGGCTCGGATGGATCGCGGTAGCCGAGGCCCATTAACGGTGGAGGGCTGAAATATCCGGGGGCGATTGGAGCCGTGGTTCTGGTCGGGGCACTGGATCCATTCGGCCACTGCTGCCCAGGGCTTCCCTGCATGTGCTGGCCGGGAGCTGCCGTTTGAACACCGCTGACGGCCGTGGATTGTGCCCAGCCTGCCGGATATACCATACCGGCACCCTGTGGTTCCGAACCGGCCGGCATCTGCCGTATTGGTTCATGTGGGTATGCAGGAAATCCGTGAGACGGATTGATCGTCTGCGGTGTGACGTATGGACTGTTCACTCCCGGTTGGTTCGGACTACTCTGAACCTGCGGTGCTCTCGTGTCCAGATTACTGTAGAACGATCCCGTCTGCGGTGCCGGATTCACTGAATTCCCAGAGCTTGGCGGTGGAGATACCGGTATTGGAAAACTCCCGGCCGATGGGAAGTTGTTCATCTTACCGGTTCCACCGTAGAGTGGGCCGTCCGGAATCTGCTGTCCTCGCGACTGTTGACCGAAGTGATTCTGCACGAATGGTTGCTGACGCTGTAGCTGCTGATGTTGCAGCTGTTGAGACTGCGTTGGCTGTTCGTTGAACAGAGGTGCTGAACCCGTATTGAGCGCTGACATCTTCAACGGCAGCTTTGCAGAATCCTGGCCCCCGGACGATGGCTGAACGAAGCCATCGGATGTCGAGTCGGGGTGGTAAACATTTGCCGCCGGCGGCAATGAGGTTCTCATAATATTCTGCCCGGTCGGCATACGAAACGTGCGGCCAACAGTTCGCGCCGAATTGAGGGGAGACGGCGCGGATGGTTCACGTTGTGCCAATGTTTCATCGGCGGATCTGTGCATCGTGGTCGGAGACACTCGAATCGGTTGCAGCTGTCGATCTGCCGCCCCCACCGGCTGAACCGCGGTATGTGACGGTTGTGTTCGGATAAAACTATTTTGACTGAACAGCTGCGGCTCAGTCAGCTGACACTGCCCCGAATTGAGTCCACCTCCCTGAAGTGCGCTGTTTTGGGGTGTGCGATTCGAAGGATACATATGTTGTGGCCTTCCCGGTCCGGCGAGCAGGGTGCCCGAATTTTCCGCGGATTCAAATGGGCTGCCGTGGTCACCTCCGGGCGCGACCGGTAAATATTGTTCTGTCAGACTGGCCAGAGCGTTTCTGGCTAGCACTGCAGGATAAACATTTTCCAGGCGCACCAATGCCGTGTCCTGGTGACCCCGTCGAATGTCAAGGATCGCCAGATTGATGTGGGCTTTCTCATGACCAGGTGATACCTGTAATGCGCGATTCAGATACTGCGATGCTTCATGGTATCGATTCTGCAACAGGTAGGAATATCCCTGATCATTCAGCAGATCGACGTCATTTGGCCGAATTGCCAGTGCGCGCTTGTAGCTGATATCCGCCAGTTCCCAGTCCTGATTCAAATCCGAGACGATCGCGAGTCCATGGAATGCTTCTGCACATTCTGGATCGATCTTAAGAGCTTCGCGGAATGAACGTCTTGCCTCGGACAGCATCGCTTCCGGTCTCGCATTTCCTGCTGCCTGAAGAATTGCTTCATGACCGCGACGCAGCCAAGATTGAACGTGTTCCAGTCGTTCCTTGGCCAGATTGTCAATTTGTGTGTCTTTGACTGCATCGGACTCAGCGATGGGTGTCTGAACGGTGTCAGTGACTGCATCTGTGCTCAGCGATAGTTCATCTCGCCGAAAATTCAATTTCGGCTCGGTCGGGTCCAGATCAGACGAGTCATCCGCACAGGGAAACAGCGCCGTGGCGGGAATTTGGCAGCCGGTAGTGAGACTGACGCAGAGAAAGAGCAGACAGCATGCGCGAACGAACATCGGCAGCATCCATATTGAGTTAATCGACAGTTGAGAACAGATGAGACCCGAAATCGGACGTGCGATCGACCGTCGTGAGACTGAAGAAACGGTTCCTGCGATATGGGAACTGAGAATCCTGACGCCAGCGGTCGGGCTTATAAGTCAATCCCGCAAAGCGTGTCGAGACGTCCTTTGAGGATCGGAATTCGTCCGGCAATATCTGCCGATCTGCGGACTCAGTATCAGGTGTGGTCAGTACCAATGCACGCGGAACGAAGTCGGTCGACGTCGTGAATCTCACGCCAAACAACAGGAGGCTTCGACACACGCAGTCTGGTGTTTGACGCCTGAACTAAGAACTGCTGACATCACCGTCTGCATTAATTTGGTATCCGGCCTGAGTGAGAGGACCGGGGACTGCTATTCAACGAATCCACGCAAGAGTTGCATTCCGGCTGCAAAACAATTCTGCCCGCGACGTTCAGCAATGCCGGTTGACAGATACTTTATTCCCCCAAGACGCAGTCAATAAGAAACGGCTCATATGTCCAGTTCCAGTCCGTTTGAAGTTACGGCCCCCGAACTTTCCGTGGCGTCGGAACATCGACCCGTGAGTCTCAAATGGGTTAGGGTTTTGGTGGCAGCTGTTTTTTCGGAGCCATGGAGTCCTCGTCGGGATGTTTGTATTCCTGGCGATTGCGTTCGAGCCAGGCACCGGTCCGGGAGCTGAGTTGTTCGACGGTGTTTTCAGTCATCTATGGTTCGATGTTCTTCATCACTGGCGCAACCGGTGCTGTGATCTGCAATGTCATTGTCGGAATGGCAGGCGGCATCGAAATTGAAACTGCCTCGGACGCCTGACGCCCTGGCGGTAATCACTTCAATTCCACCAGTGCTGCATTCAGATTCCCACTGCGGAATCCCTGCAGGTCCAGTGTCACGTTGCTGAAGCCCAGCGCAGTCAGTCTGGAAACCAGTTCAATTCGCACGTCATTATGCAACAACCGAGCCAGTTCTGCGACATGTACTTCAATACGTGCCAGATCATCAGCCTCACACCGCACGCGAATTTCGCGGAGTCCGGTCAACTCTTGGACACAGACTTCCGCCAGCTCCACCTGGCGAACGCGTGCCTCGGTCACTTCCACTCCGTAGGCGATGCGACTGCTAAGACAGGGAGCTGCTGGCTTGTCGGCAACACTGAGCTTCCAGTAGTGAGCCAGTTGGCGCACCGCAGCCTTGTTGATGCCCAGTTCGATCAGTGGACTGCGGACGCCGTGCTGTTCCGCTGCTGTCATGCCGGGCCGATGGTCTCCAAGGTCATCTATGTTAGAGCCATTCACCAGGACGTCCACGCCCAGTTCGTGCATCCGGTCTGACATCAGCGTGTATAAGGTGTCCTTGCAGAAGAAGCACCGATCACCGGCATTGCGCCGATATTCCTGGCGACTGAATTCAGTAGTGGAAATCTCTATGTGGCGAATACCGATTGCCCGGGCTTCCTGCTGCGCAATCCGACGTTCCGACTCTGCCAGTGATGGACTCACAGCCGTCACTGCCACGGTCTGATCTTTCAAGGCCAGCACCGCTGCTTTGGCCACGACTGCACTGTCAACGCCACCCGACCATGCAACAGCAACCGATCTGAGACCTGTCAACAGATCCACCAGTCGCTGAGCTGTTTTAGCAACGTCGTTCAGTTGAACAGCATTCGCAGACATCTTTTGGAACTCATCCACCGCAAACCGCGTCTTGTAATGGAGAATCGTATCTCGTTTGCCAGATCACCTGACACACCGACCACTGGCGAGGTGTGAAACAACGCCTCAGGCCCACAGATTAAATCTGGAGGCATCTGCGTGTCGGAAGGTGTCAGTCACCGACCCGGCACGATTAGATTCGAGTCAATCCAGCACCAAACGTTCCATAATCTTTGAACGAACCGGTTCACCCGGCAACTGCATCACCTGATTATGTAAATTTGGTGCAATTCAGGGAGAATTGCTCTGCACTCCGGCTTTGTGTGCGCCTCATCATAATGGGAACTCCCACCACATGCGACAAAATCGCGATCAGGACCGAAATTATGCATGCCATTCGGCAACCCTGGCTTTTCCCCGGAATCCTCATAGGCCTGCTGGGCACGTCGGCCATCGCCCAGGAAAACACTCCTGATCAGGATCTTTCCGCTGCCAATGCGGTGGCAGAGTCGGCAGAAGCCACTCATGATTCACTCCGTGCGGAAACATGGAATCGTCTGATTTATGTGCCTTTCCGTGAGCTGAACAAGGTCTTCAATAATGATGCTGCGACCGCCGTTGTGTCGTATGCCGAATATATGGAACTGCTCAGGCACTACTGGAAAAAGCACGTGCCCAGTCAGTCGCCGGACGCTGTCATTACCAAAGCCGTCTACACGGCCGGAGTGGAAGAAGAGGTCGCGCGTGTCTCCATGGAGCTCAGCATCACGGTCCTGAAGCAGTCCGGCTGGGCCAGACTCCCATTGTCACTCGGCAAATCCGCTGTCGGTCAGGTTTCATCTGACGACGATGATAACACGATTCTCAAAGGGGCCGACGAAGGCAACTATGAGTTGCTGCTGCAGGGAGTTGGGACGCGAACCGTCACCCTGGAACTCCTGACATCTGTTACCACTTCCCCGGAGGCGCGTTTTTTTGAACTCAATTGTCCGGGCGTCGGTATCAATGAACTGCAGGTCACCATTCCCGAAGCCGATCAAACGGTCCGCATTACGCCGGTCGAAGTTCTGCTCTCTACCGACGGCAGCAACGAATCACAAACGGTTGTCAAAGCGGCACTGGGTGCCACACATCATTTTGCAGTTCGCTGGTTCCCCAATGCCGGATCCCGCCCACAGATGGATTTTCTGAGCAGTGTGACCAATGCAACTACGGTCCGGATTGAACCGCGGCTGATCCAGACGACCAGCAGATTCGACTGGGAGATTCTTCGAGGAGAAATGCGGGAAGCCACAGTCCTGGTTCCTGCTGACGCGCGCATCATCGATGTCGTTTCACAAACTGGTCGTATCCAGACATGGGAAGCCACCGAAACGGAAGGCCATCAGAAAATTCGCATCGAATTGCTGAAACCGGTGAACAACAAGCTTCAGATCGAAGTTCAGACAGAACGTGTACCTGAGGGTGATACGGTACAGCTGCTGGGGCGCGACGACAACGAGATGCTGCACGGCGTGCATGCTGACGGAGTCGTTCGTGAGTCCGGTCGCCTCAGAGTTACGACCGATTCATCACTGAATCTGGTCACTCAACAGCAATCGGGCGTTAAACGCATCAGTTCATCAAAGCCAAGCGGTCCAGGGCAATTGATGTGGGAATTCACCGGAAACCGCAGCAGCCTCACCGTGCAACTCAAACCCGTGGAACCTCGCCTGACCGCTCAGCAGGTATCGCGGCTGATTTTCAGCGACGATGAACTTCAACTGCTGACACACGTAGACTTCATGGTGGAAAGAGCGGGTGTTTTCGAACTTCAACTGAAGTATCCCAAATCTCTGACCATCGATTCGGTTCGAGCGGATGGCACGAGCGAATTTAATGTCGACAAGATTGGAGGCATCATCACACTGGTTCTCACGAATCGCCGGAAGGGAAGCATCGGTGTTGATGTTCAAGGTCACCAGGGATTCGACGCCGGAGCCACCAGCACGGAGACCGTTCTGCCAGCGATTGAACCACTGCAGGTCGAACGCAGCACCGGCCGAGTCATTGTGCTGGCGCCTCAATTTCTTGATGTGGTAACGATGGAGCAACAACGCACCGGGCTGACACCTGTGAACAGTGGAGCCAGCACACGGGTTGGTCGTGTCCACCCGGTGTCGGCCTGGAATTTCACCCAACAGCCCTGGATGCTGGTCGTCCGCACCTCACCCCGGTCGGCACAAATTGACGCGAACATCGCCACAACGGCTCAAATTGATCCCGAAGTGGTCCGCTTCAACAGCGAAGTCCGATTCAACGTCCGCAATGCGGGGATTGACACGTTTCGCATTGCTGTGCCTGAAGTGATCGCGGACGATATTCGCTTTCGATCAGTCAATTCGCAACACGTGATCCAGCAGCGAGACAAAGCCGCGGCGGAAGACGGCTGGGTTACGTGGAAGCTGGTTCTGCAGAACGAAGTCACCGGTACTGTCCAAATTGCCGCGGACTGGGAACTAACGCTGGCGGATGCCGACCAACGGCAAACACGATCATTTGTCGCCGAGCCCATCCGTGTGTTGACGCCGTTTCCCGAAGGCACGAAGCAAAAACGTCAAGTGACACTGACACAGGCTCGTGGTGAACTGCGTCTGCTGCATCACGAATCCCTGTCAATCACAGCTGCAGCCGGTTCGGATACCATGGAAGCGATCGACGTCCGGGAGCTGGAACATCTGCCGCAGGATGGTTACCTCGCGTTTCGCTATTTCGCACAACCAGCATCAGCCACCGTCACGATTCGTGAGCATGAAATCCACCAAGTGGTGGCTACGGTGGTGTCGAAAGCCGCCATTGAAATTGTCACTGAGAAACAACCACTGGCCAGTTATCGCTGTCGCTACCGCATTACAACCAGTGAACGCCAGCGTTTGAGAGTCGATGTGCCGACCGACAGTGAACTACAGGCTCCGTCACTCAACAATCGTCGCACCACTTTTGAAGTGGCCGAAGATGTCCAGGTCCCGGAAGGCTGGGATGCGTACTACATCAACATTGCCCGAAACGAAAACTCCGACGATAGTTTCCTGCTGTCCTTTCAGCTGCGTTGTCGGATTGTTGAGGCGGACCGATTTCCATACGACGGGCAGAAGGGGACTCAGTTGTTGTACACCCCAAGCGTTGGAGATTCTTCCGGGAACACGGTGGTCCAGGAAACACGGGTCGGCATCTGGACTCCCAAAGATGTTGATGTTTTCTGTGAAACTGACAACTGGACGGTGCTGGGAAGCCAGTCATGGTCGATTCTGCGCCCCATGGAATCATCAAACAACCGCAATGCTGTCAGCCTGCTTGGCAGCTGGATCAATGACGACAGTTCGTCAAGTGAATTCGCACACCAGGGCAACGTGACTGTGTATCGCGCTCTTGGCAGGGAAATGGTTCTGCAGGCCAGCTGGCGGAAACGTCCCTTCATGGTTGCCTTGGTCAGCGGGGCTTTGGTTCTGATTGGGCTCGTTCTAAGAAAAACGTCGTGGGAAAATCGCATCACGCTCACCCTGGTCACACTCGTTGTTGCCGCCGTTTGGAGACTCTTTGATGCCAGCGAGGCCGCTCAGGTCGTGAACGCCGGTTTGATTGGGTTGCTGGCCGTTGCGGGGATCTGGACCACTGGTCTGCTCATTGGTCGAGCGCCAAAGGAATACTCCGGTTCGCTGCGGGGAAGTGACCCGGGTCAAGGCACCGATGGAGGGGACAAATTTCCACCGGATAGGTCTCCCGCAAGCACAAAGGATTCGGAGGCGACCCGGTCAGAACAGCCGTCAGGCACTGTGACACCTGCGCCGGGTGTCACAGAAATGATGGATGAGCTGATGGGAGGTAAATGAGTATGTGCCTCCTGGATTCAGACCATCCAGCAGTTGACAGACCGGCACCATCTGTTGTCTCGGTTGCAGGGGATAAAGTTTCCGATCTCGGGGTACCCTTGGGTAAAGTTCGTCGTTGCGGTTGCCATGCGTCCGTTCGCCTGCGCGAAAGACATACCATTCTGTTACCGTTCAGTTCGCCAGAGCGGGCGAGGGCAAACCAGACAACATTGCTGCGCATGCTTCGCTCTCATCCGGCCTGGGGCCACCTTCTCTCCGATTCCGCAAAAGAACAAATACGTCCGCCTTGGAGCGAAAGGCAGCGCTCGAACAACCGCAGTGTCAATCGAACCAGGAATTATGCCAATCGGGCTGTCGCCGCCCCCGAGAAGAGAAAGGAACAAACACGATCCGTTATTGCAGGGTTCGATGATGGGTGGCGTGTTAAGCTCCTGGTCACGCTAATATTTTTTGTCACCGGCACTGGATGGGCTCAACAACCCAAACGCACAGAACACTTTGTTCCTGTTGATCAGCTTGACACAGTTTTTGAGCAATCCAGTGGAGTTCTGCTTCCTCGAGAGCAGTACCGTGAACTCGTGCAGCAGGCACAGTCCTTGCGCCAGGCTGCCTCTGAAGCTCCGTCGCCAATTTTGGTTCGAGCGGCAACATACAGAGTGGTGTTTGCGGACAATCACGCTCTCGTGAACGTAACACTTGATTTGGAACAGTTCGTCGATCACTGGCAGCAAATTCCTGTCCCGGCCGGCAATCTGCGGCTTGAGAATGCCATCCTCGGTGGCGCACCCGCGGTGGTCGGTCGGGAATCGGCGCACGTCCTGAAGCTATTCCACGAAACTACGGAGCGATTCACAGTGGAATTCTTTTTTTCAACGGCGCTGGGGCGCGTCGGCAGCGATCGCACTGTGGGATTTGAGATCATTCGCAACACTCCGGTTCATCTCGACGTCGAATGCCCGGCCGGACAGCATTTGTTGCTGGACGGACACAGACTGCAGCGCCCCCAGCCTGTCGAGCAGTCCGCGACGTATTCGCTGCCAGTCGGTGCGCGTGACACGGTCCAGCTGAAATGGACGTCGCGCCGCGATAGCGCTGTCACTGACACTCTCGTTTTTGCCCGGTCTGACGTTGAGTTGCGTCTCTCACCGGATACGCTGCGCTGGATGGCGCAAACTCGAATCGCTGTGTTTGGAGGTCAGATCAGTCGACTGAGTGCCAGTGTTCCCGCCACGTTGGAGATCACGGCAGTGGAGTCCAGCGGTCTGGAATCGTGGGAGCTGGACGACGATCCGGATCGTGCAGGACACATCAGAGTGATGCTCACATGGCGACAGCCGTTTGACGCAGACCGCGTGATCAAAATCAGCGGAGTCGCTTTTGTGAATGATGGTGAAGCCGGGGATATCCCGACAATCGTGTACAACGATATCACCGCCCACACCGGACGACTGCTGATTACTCAAGAAAATCAGCTGCATCTGAGGGCCACAACCGGTGACGGAATTCGTCAGCTGGTTCCGGATGGTACGCAGTCCAGCCAAACCACAACTTCGATCTTTGACTATTGGCTGCAGGACTACCATCTGTCGGTGGCTGTGCGGCCCCGTGATCGCGAACTGTTCAGCCAGATCACATCGCAGCTCCGCATCGTTGATACGAAAGCTACCTTAACGGCCGACGTATCCATAGAAACGCTGAACGCACCATTATTTGAGACTCGGCTGGAGACACCGGGGGAGTGGCAGCTGCTGTCGGTCACCGATGCTGCGGGGCAGGCGGTGCACTGGCGCGCCAGTGATAATTCTTCAATCATTACTGTGCAGCCTGCTCAGCCGGTACCTGCTGGTGAACTACTCAATCTGAAACTCTCCTTGGATCGAAAAATCGACGATCCGACAATGCGCCAGCAGATCGCTCTTCCCGTGATTCGCACACCACAGGCATCCACGGTCGCCGGACGCTACACGATTTCATCTGCCCCCGATTTGCAGGTGGCACTCACAGAAATCCACGGACTGGTCTCAACCAGCGAAGACTCCGGAAATATCGTTTTCGAATCTCAGGGAACGCGGGTATCTGGCACGCTGACTGTCGTTCGCAGACCTGTCCGACTGTCGTCGCGTTCCGAAATTCGGTGCTGGATGGATGCACGGCAATCTACCAGCACAGCTACGGTCACTATCGACGTAATCAACGGGACCACACGTACACTGCAGATTCGCCTGCCGGAACAAACAGGCGACGACCTGCGTTTTGACGTCGTGGGCATCGGACAGGTACCCGGCTATGAGTCAGCCAGCATGAGTCACCTGGTGCCTGCACAAATCGAGATTTCCGAAGTTAAAGCCGACGAACCCGTCAACGGACGCCGTCTGTGGCACCTGACATTCAATCGCCGCTTTGCGGGGTCTGTGACCCTGACGACTCGGGTTCAACAGCCACGTGAAGGCAATCACTTGACTGCGCTCACTGTTGAAGTCCCTGGTGCCATTCATCAGGAGGGCTTGATCGCTTTCGAAGCATCGCCCGATCAACAGTTCGATCAGACCAACGAGGGGGCTGTGCGTGATCTCCGACCGGCCGATCCGGCACTGGTCACTGCTCCTGCCGAAGGCACCGGCCGCCGTATTGCCCGAGTGTATCAATTTTCACGGTCGTCTTACGCCGCGACGCTCAGCGAAACTCGGTACGACATTCAGGTCGTGCCGAGCGCGGTGTGCCGGACGGTCCAGAATACAAGTCTGCTGCGTGACACAGGGTCAATCCAACGCTCCTGTCGCGTCGATCTGCACTGTATCGGAGTGCAGACACTGAGGTTCACATTACCGGAGTCCGAAGACACGTTTCTATGGTCGACCGTGCTGAATGGAGATGCCGTCGAAGTCCGGCGTGACAAACGTGATTATCTGGTGGCGATTCCAACTGGAGACGACCGCACTGATCATGTGCTGGAGTTAATGTTTGAGTCCCGGGCCGGTTCATCTTCGGTGTTTGCAGCCACGGACCACGAAACCGTTCAATTTGCGATTGATGTCGAATCCGGGAATGCCGGTCCGGTTGATGTGATGGAACAGACATGGCAGGTGCAGTATCCGGCGGATACATTGTTACTGGACCACGCCGGCAACTTTCATCCGCTGGGCCCATTGGTGCGACCCGGCTGGCTGCAGACACTGTCGAGTGAGCTGTCACTGCCATCGCTGGTGCAGATAGGGGTTCGAGGGCTGGTTGCAGGGCTGGTGCTGGGTGCCATGTTCCTGATCACCGCCTTGGTCATCCGTCGTCGATGGGTGGTGATGGGAGTGGTTGTGGTCGTCGGTGGAATCATTGCGGTACGGTTGTCGCTGTTTTCGCTCGATCAAAGGTCCGCCGTACCGGTGTCAGAGTCCGCCGCGTCCGGTTCCCGCTCACAGTCAGACGCGTCTGGTTTTCAAATGATGCTTCCTGGTGGTTCCCGTGACGCTGGATTTACCGGCGCTGGAGGTGGTTCCGTTGACGGCTTGAGTCGTAGTCTTCGGCGATTGGAGGACAGTTCCGGTGATGTGATGCCGCAGGTAGATGCTGCCGCTGAAACTACCCTGCAGGCTGTGGATGGCCGGCTGGAAGAATCGGAGGAAGTCCAATCAGCCATTGCAGGGCAGGTTCCTATGCGGGGTACCCTTGGCATTGACCTCGAAGAGCAGCGGGCACGACAACGTCGTGGGAGCGCACGCTTATCCGTGCGAGTCCGGCTGGAACAACCCGATGACTATCAAACCACAGGTTTCTACTCAGTTGGTGCGAGAGCTCCTTCCAGTCGGTTAAGCATCGTGATGAGGACCGCCGACCAGATCCGCATGATTCGGTTCCTGGCAGTTGCACTGGCCCTTTTTGCCTGCTGGATGCTGCGCCGCCGATCAATAGCGATAAAAGTCGGTGCTGTGGCCAGCCTGGGCCTCCTCGCCATAGCCCTCGTGCCACTCATGCCCAACCAGTGGCAGGGTTTGCTGGATGGTATCGTTCTGGGATCTTTTCTGGCCATCCTTCTGTGGCCGGGCGCTGCTCTCATCGACTGGATTCAAAACTGCAAGTGCTGTTGGCGCCGCACCACCGTCACTGGACTTTTGCTGTGGGCCATGACAACGACGGCCACCACCGGGGATGACAACAACACGGAACCTCCGGTAACTCCGTCTGTCAAACAGCCATCTTCGAACATCGTGCTGCCTTACACACCCGGCGAACCGCCGCTCGCCGCCAAGAGTGTTTTCGTCCCCCGCGAAGAATTCCTGCGGTTGTACCAACAGGCACATCCGGGAGAACTCAGACTCGAAACACACCCTGTGGATGCGATCGTCACGGCCGCTTTCTATGAAAGTGGTGAACGTCAACAGGTACAGGGTTCAAAATGGACGCAAAGTTTCCACGGTCGCTTCGTGATCCACAGTTTTCGTGACACTCCTGTTCAGGTCACTTTGCCATTCCGCAACGTCGCAATCCGCACGGCGGCATTAAACGAAGGCGCTGCGATCGTCATCCGGGACCAAACCGACTTTCAGGTTCGCGTTCCGGATTCAGGCCTGCATGTGCTGGACGTTGTATTTGATGTTTCCGCTGAGATTGAAGCGTCCGGGGGCACAGTGAGCCTGAATCTGTCAGAGGTTCCTTCCGGACTGCTGACGTTTGACCTGCCGGCAGAAGACCTGAATGTTCAGGTCAACGGACGCAGTGATACGTACCGCGTGGAAGGGACCACAATCAACATACCATTGACTTCAGAGAAACAAATTCGGATCGAATGGTTCCCGGCCATCAGACGCAGCAGCTTCAACACCATCGTCCATTCCACCATCAATTCTGCCCTGGAAATCAACAACCAGGGACTGACGCTCGTAGCTGTGGGGATGCTCAACTGCCGTCAGGGGTCAATTACCGATACGGAGCTTACTCTGCCGGTTGGATACAGTGTCCGCTCCGTTGAAGGTAAAAATATCGCAGGCTGGTCTGTCGAAGGCACTAACAATGCCCCTCGGCTTAAGATTGTGTTTCGTTCTGAAGTCACTGATCAGACAATACTGCGACTCACATTGTTTTCACGAAAGGTCATTACAACCGAACGCCAGTCGTTCCCGCTCCCTATTCTGGAACCTTTGGGAGTTTCTCGCAGCACCGGCACCGTCTGCATCATAGCCGGCTCAGAACTTGACGTCCGTACAGAATCGCTGTCAGGCGTCAGCCAGATTAATCCGAGCGACGCTGTTTTGCCCGCAGAAGATGAGACACCTGTCTCGCCGATTCTTGCGTGGAGATTCAATCGCCACCCTGCCGATGTGGCGATTCGAGCCTCCCGAGTCCCCGATCGACTGAAGGCCAGTCTTCTACATGGAGTCCAGCTGGAATCCGAACGTCAGCTGTGGACAAGCTCCTTCGAGGTGGACATCCAGGGCGCCGCCCGTCGCCGTCTGGAATTCCACATCCCGAAAACGTTTCTGGCATTCGAACTTGACTGCACGGATCTGGCAGACTGGTATGTCACGGAATCCAACGACGATGCTCAGGACTTCAAAACACTCAGCGTGCAGTTGCAGACAGCTCGAACGGGACGGATACGTGTGGTCATCCAGGGCCAGGATGAACACTCGGCTGATCGAACGAGTGTCCGGTTCGTGACTCCTCAGCTGGTTGGTGCCCATGAACTCCGAACGCAGTTGAGCGTCTGGCTGGGTCCTGCGACTGAAATCAGCGGCTTCCAGGGTGATGGCTGGACGTCGACCAGCACACTTCAGATCGCCGAACAACTTCAGAAACTGCGACCGGATGCTCCCAACATTTCGTTCACCTCTCAGACCGCTCAACTGACACCAATTATACTCAGCCTTCGCAGCGCCCTGGCCTCCGTACTGTGTGAGTCTGTCACCGTGACCAATGTGACCAACACATCAATTGAACGGACTCTGGCCCTGTCCTGGCAGATTTCAAGATCGGCCGCGGACACGTTCTCGGTGGAGCTTCCGACCAGCATTGCAGCCACGCTCGACTTTCGCATACCGGGGCTCCGGCAGGAGGAACGGACGACACTGGAGAGCGATCTGGTTCGAATCACGTTCCATCTGCAGTTTCCTGTGAGCGAACGATTCTTTGCGTCCGGTGCTGGAGCTATTCCTCTGCCGGAATCCAGCGAATTCCGCAACATCCCGGTGACATTCGTCTCCAGCGACAGCGAACGCAGCCCGATTTCAGTCGCCAGTCAGACCCACTTTTGGGTGATTGTGAATCAGTCCGATGGAGTTCTCGAAGCTGTGCTGCCAGACGTCGACACGGGTGATATCAATCCCGACCAGCTGCAGACATTGATCCCGGAGGGATTTCTGGAGCAATCCGCGGCCATCCGTCGCATTACAGCACAGCAGCCAGGCAGTATCTGGCGTGTGCGTTTTCCGGAATCGCAAAAAACCACACCAGCCGTCATCGCACTGGCACAACACGTCACAGTCCTGGCGGACGATGGAATCTGGAGGTCCCGACACACGCTGCAGGTCCGAAACGAATCGCGACAGTTTCTTCCGGTGCAACTGCCGGCCAACAGTCGGCCGTTGTTCTGCATGGTCAAAAACAAGCCCACCCGCATTGTGACACGTTCGTCGGACAACGGTGTGCTTCATCTGATTCCAATTCCTCAGTCAGGAAAAATAATTGCTCCGTTTGAAGTCCAGTTTGCCGCCACAGGATATTTGGCCGGGAATACTGAAGCGATTCGCTCGCGCTGGATTCAGGAATCTCTGAAGGTTCCGGTGCCGATCTTTCCGGAATACCGAGACAACAATGATCTGGGTGTGACCGTGGCGCGGAACACCTGGAGCGTATTTGTGCCCGAATCCTGGTCATCAGTGGTGAATGATGATCCCACGCTGACCAATGTTCTTCAGGCCGACATTGCGTCACTGGAAGACACGGTTGTTCTGTCGACGATCGACAACAGTAAGTCAATGTTGAGACAGGCAACCGGAACGAGCCTCAGCTCCACAAAATACCAGGTTTTCAATGAGCTTTCATCACAGTTGAAAATCCTGAAAACACAGAGAGGCAACAGCCGTGAAGCCGAAACGGATCTCGTCGAAACGCAAAAGAGTATTAAGCGTTACCTGGACGAAAATCGGCAGGAACAGTACAGATCCAGGAGAATTCGTGAAATGACTGACGGTACCAATAACACCAACTTGGTTGAGCAGGCGCAGGCCCGCAATTCATTTAGTAACTTTAACAATGATGCGCTCCGTGAGGGTAACAGAGGCGTCATAATTTGGGATTCAAGTTCCAACCAGTCCAGGAAACGCCGTGAGTCATTCAATCTCCGAATTGAGGACGACGAAAGGTCAGTCGGCAATGACGAAAGAAAAGTCAAATCGGAATCCGGCGCCGCCGGTGTCAAACGACGAAAACCTGGAGGGGAAATACAACGAAGTCAGTTGCTGCAGAAAGATATCGACTCATTTGAGAATCCTGCCAGCGGACGTCTGAATCCACGCAGCCGACATGATTCCAAACCTGTCGGGAAAGGAGAATCGGAGGAGCTCGATCTGGAGACGGGAGGTGATCTCTTTGGCGGTGAACGTCAAAGTAGTCCGGCCGCAGTCGATCGACTGCAATCGCCTGTCCCGAATCAATCGGGAGAAGGCCTGGATTTTAACGTAATGTTCCGGCAGGATGGTCTTCCAGGACCACAGGACACGGCAGGTGACGGAATCACACAACTCGCAGCGCCGCCCGTGTTCACCGGCCTGTTGTCGCTGCGATTCGACATCCCCACCGACGGCCAGCGGCTTGATTTCGTTCGCGCCGGCGGCAACGCTGCGCTGACGTTGAATGTCCGATCGGCCGAGTCCAGTGACTGGCTGCGAGGCGTTCTATGGGCCATGGGATGCTGCGTGGGACTGCTGATGGGTCTGCGAGCACTCAAAGCGGGCAAGCTCGTCTCGCACGTTGCCGTGATTCTTACAGTTGTGGGTATCATCGGCTGGTTTTTGCTTCCAACCGGGCTCAATCTCCTCTCGTTAATTCTGGGTATCGCTGGTTCCATCGTGCTCTGTGGAACGAAAATCAAACGATCGTTTCGGTCAGCAGAACAGGGTGTCTAAATGTGCGGTGGCACTGCACATTGTTTTTCTATAATGATCCGGTTTCCTTTGAAGGGGGGGTAGCCTGCATTGTGTACCTTCGTTGGAGACAATGGGCCTGGTTCGATGCCACAAGTTTCCATAAACCACGAGGTTACACAAATCTGCCATCGAGTCGGTCCCTATTTATCTCACGCGATGCGCAATTCCGGTTAGGGTGAGGGGTCTTTTTTTGACGTCTTGAATGGGACAACCGTTATCGAGCCCACAGCCCACTTTCGGGTCCCTTCTCCCCAGCAGAAAAGATGGGAAGACGCAGGGAGCTTCCATCAACGTTTATCCGTGTTTCAATCATAAAGTGGCGCTGACGAACTCACCTGCCTTAATGCGCATCCCCTCTTGGCGTTTCTACATCGATCTGATATCAGAACGGTGAGAGGCTCGGGAGTCTGTTTACATCGAGCTTCATTTGCCACCGATATTAGACCCGAGTAAATCTCCTCGCCAATTTGCGACGGTCGCGCACCCCGATAACAGACTTGCAAACTTTTCCTCCGAGCACGGACGCTTCGATGGCTACGTCTCTTCATCAACAACTTAAAGAGCATTACGTTACTGATCCGGCGTCCCATGAGATTGAACTGGATGACTATCGGATTGACGCAGTCGCCGCCGATGGCACTTTGATTGAAATACAGTGTGCATCCCTGTCTGCCATTCGTGACAAGGTCCGGAAGTTGACGAAATGCCACAAGGTGACTGTTGTCAAACCGCTGGCGTGGAAAAAGAAGCTGCTGAAAAAACAACGCCGCAATGGCAGGGTGGTCAGCTCGCGCTACAGTCCCGCTCATCAGACGCTGCCAGACATTTTTCTGGAACTTGTGCACTTCACCAGCGCATTTCCTCATCCGAATCTGCAGCTGGACATCCTGCTTACGGAACAGGAAGAGATTCGGGTTCCCGCCAAACGTAAAACGTGGCGTCGTAAGTACATCACCCTGGACCGGCGACTGGTCAGTGTGGAGCAGACCATATCCGTCTGCACGGCCAAAGACCTCTGGCGACATCTCAACGCCGACTTGCCCGTCGAATTCACCACCGCAGAACTGGCGGAAGCCGCAGATATCCCGCGCCGGCTGGCTCAAAAGGCGGCGTGGTGTTTCCGGAAAATGAGTTTCTTGGAACAAACAGGGAAGCAGGGCAATTCCGTTGTGTATCGCTGCGTCCCCAGCCGTGATGTCAGAGAGTCGGGAGGCTTTTTTCGCTCACCCTCATTCACTTCTGATTCTTCTAACACATCGCTTTGTGAGAATGGGTCGGCAGTGCATCCGGAAAAAGACGACCGACGCGTTCCGCCGAGCTCCAGAAGAGCCGCATGAGCTGACGGGACCTGCGATTCATCCGGTACCGGCTGCGTGTGCAGTCTGTCGCAGTACTTCGGCCCCGCGCTTCAGGACTTCATCCTCCGCTGCATACGAAATTCGGAAGTGTGTATCCTGCTCACTGAACACGTTTCCTGGAATGATCAGCAGATTATTTCGAATCGCTTCTGCGACAAACTCTGTTCCGGTTCCCCAGGGCGTTTTCAGAAACAGATAAAACGCCCCACCAGCACCGTGGATCTCGAAATCATCTTTGAGTTCTGAGATAATGAGGTCACGCTTGGCGCGATACTCATCGGCACGGTCTGACACGTTGAGGTCCCATGCGGTGACTCCTGCCCATTGCACCGGATGCGGGGCACAGACAAACGTGAACTGTTGCAGCTTCATCATCTGCTGGATGACATAATCCGGCCCATGGACATAGCCCAGGCGATGTCCGGTCATCGAATGAGACTTACTGAAACCATCGATCACGATCGTTTCAGGGTTCCATTTCGCCGGGCTGTGAAAATCATCGTCGTAACAGAAAATCTTATAGATTTCGTCGCTGATCAGTGCGATATCATGTTCAGCCGCAAGTTCTGCCAGGGCCTGCACTTCTTCTGCAGAGGCAACCGCCCCTGTTGGATTAGCCGGGCTGTTGAAGAGGATGACTCTTGTGTGGTCCGTGATTGCGGCTTTGACAGCATCAATCGGGACCCGAAAGTCCGGATACGTCGATACCTGTACGACGTTGCCACCAGCAAGCGTCGTCAGATGTCTGTACATCACGAACCACGGATCAAACACGATGACTTCGTCTCCGGGATTCACCAGTGTGCACAAAGCAAGCATCAGGGCTCCGCTGGTTCCGGACGTGACAAAGACCTGTCGACCGATGTGGTTGTAGTTCGCATCGACATACTGCTGCAGCTGATCCAGCAGCGGCGCGATACCCTGAGTTTGACTGTAGGCGTTTTTGCCTTCCTCAACTGCCCGACACAACGCCTCTTTGATTTCTTTCGGTGTGTCATAATGCGGCTGCCCAATACTCAGATTGATTGGATCAGTCATGGAAGCGGCAAGATCAAAGACCTTGCGAATTCCAGATGCGTCGATCTGGTGCATCCGATCGGAGATCCAGCGAGTACTCACAGGAACAGTCTTTCTTTGGTGACCGAGTGGCCCGGTTGTGGAGAATTAAGAGATCCAGGTAAGCCTGAAGGGCAATCGAAATCGAAGAGATTCGAAACCGATCGTAAACAGAGTCGATCTGGCCCTCATTCGGATTGCTATTTGAATATCGGAACTTTAGAGTTTCGGCTGCAATGAGCGTCTGTACACCAGTCGCAGGTTGGTTTCACCGTGTAGTTCATTCCCGACTCAGGTTCGGGGATATCTTGAAACAGCCTGTACTGCTTACGACCATTCAGGCATGCGTTTGATTCGCTGCTTTGAACTGCAGCGTTTCTGATTTTTTTGAGCTGTCAGCTCGGGGAAAGTGATGAGTAAGAACATTTTTTGTGGCAGTCTCGCCTGGGCCACGACATCGGAGGGTTTGGAACAGGCGTTCACCCAGTTCGGAACGGTGATTTCCGCGAAGGTGGTCACAGACCGTGAAACCGGTCGTTCACGAGGCTTCGGTTTTGTGGAAATGGAAAACAGTGCCGATGAAGCCATTGAGGCACTTAACGGATCAGATCTGGATGGACGAGAGATTGTGGTCAACGAGGCACGACCACGTGAGAGTCGCGGTGGTGGCGGTGGCCGATATCGGTAATAACGGTCCTGGCAATTTTGGTTTGAATGCGGCCACCGCACTGATCTGGTCCAAGAAAACAGTTGTTGTGAGATGTCCGAGAATCATTCCTGTCAGAATGAAGTTCTCAGGGTGTGTGGCTTTATCTCTGGTTCAGGAATCGATGAAACAACCTGACACAAACCAACTGATCCTCAAAGTCTGCCAAATCGTTTCGTCGTATTTGTCAGCTCTGAAGGTAAGTTGCGGGCTAAGCCGGGTTTCATTTCGGGAAGTCTGGCGGTTGGGAGGCCGGAATTTTAAATCTGACCAATTGTATGGGTCAGAAACAAAATGCGATGTCTCAATGAGTCCGGTTGATGCTTTGATTCGGTTAGTCGGGCCAGGTACGGGTGCATTTCCATGTGTCATGCACTTTTTGTTAAATTCATAGTGCCTTGCGGAATATAAATCGACAATAATTGATAAGTGAATTGTCCAGTTTTCAACTGCGATATGCGCAATGGACTTGATAGTCGTCCTGTTGTGACACGGATTTGATGCCTGTTCACGGGCTCACTGTTCAGATTGTTCAAGATAGGAAGACCGTTATGCGAAAAGCCCGTAAACGAATCCGTGGGTTCACGTTGATTGAACTGCTTGTTGTTCTGTTCATCATCCTGATACTGATCTCATTACTTTTGCCTGCAGTTCAAAATGCACGTCGAGCTGCTCGACGGACACATTGCCTGAACAATCTGAAGCAAATCGCACTGGCACTGCATGAATACCATGACTCGTTCATGCGGTTTCCTCCGGGGCAAATCGCTTCGGCTCTGCCCGAACAGGTACTTATCAGCGGCATTATGGTGAATGTTGCCGACCCCGACGAAGGTACGGTAGATGACCAGTTCCAGAGTTTTCATGGTACGAGCTGGATTCTGCATATCCTCCCCTATCTGGACCACAAAAATGTCTACGACATGTGGCGTTTTGAACTGAACCTCTGGGGCAATGCAGAACTCCAGTATAATCTGATTCCGTGGCTGGATGCCGGAAACCCGCCGGCCCAATGGGACATCAAACATTTCTATTGCCCCTCACGGCGCAACAATATGAAGCCACAGGACAACGCGATCCGCATTGACCATCAGGTCCCGCTGCGGAACGGCGAAATCATTGTCAGTGGAGGTAATGACTATGCCGGGTGTGCCGGTTCCGGACTGTTATTCTTCCAGGATCAGTCGCCTGTTCCGGGTCAGATCGTGAACGAGCATCGAGCCACTTACAACCTCTCACCAGCGCAAATGTCAGACCTCAACGCACTCGGACTGAACGCTGTTCCAATTTACCAGCGTGCAGATCTTATGGGTGTCTTTGGAGTGAACAGTTCCACGAGCATTGAGTCCATCAGGGATGGTACAACGCAAACCATTATGATTGGTGAGGCAGAGCGGTTCGAAGGACTGCGAGCCAGAGACCAGCTGATCAGCACCCGCATGTTCGAACAGTTTCCATCAGATGGATGGGCGTGGGGAGGCCCGGCAACGATGTTCTCAACGTGGAAGGCTCCGAACAAATTGGAGCACTTTGAAGCAGCAGGGGGGCCACACGAGAACGGAGTGCAGGTTGGACTGGCGGACGGGTCAGCCCGGATGATTAGTGAAGCGGTCAGTCTGCAGGTATGGCGCAGACTTGGAAATGTTACCGGCGGGTTCGCCACCGGTAATTTCTAGAACTGGTCATCCTCGGTCCATGACGACTGTTTGATTCAGCCTGAGGCCAGCGAAGCACTGGATAATCGAAAGATATGGCCGGAATGTCACGACGGCGGTGCTGGCAGTGAGTGACTACCTCCTACACGACGTCGGTTGCCCCGGTTTCGCAATCGTCAGGTGTCTCGTCCCGGCGGCTGTCACTCTCACGGTGGGGGTTCAAGGCCTATTTGTGCCAGAGTAGGGCTGTCCGGTTAACCTGGGTCCCCAAACGTGTGTGGCATTTCGGAGTCTGCTGATGACAATTCGCTATGAATGTCCCGAATGCAGTTCCGCGCTGAAAATCAGAGTCGAGAAAGCCGGGCAGCGCGGCAAGTGCCCAAAATGCCGTGCCTCCTTCACGATTCCGGAGGTACCAGAAGAGGGTGATCTGGTTGATATGCCGCTGGAAGTGACTCCGCTGGTTATCGTCGCTGAAGAATCAATTGGTTCAGGTGGCGAATCTGTCGGGCTCAACAGTGACTTGGCAGCTGCTGGCGTGGGATTGCCTGTGGCTGCAGATGAATTGAAGCCATCGGTAGCGGAACTGATGCAGGAACATCAGGAGAAACGCGCCCGTAAGAAGGCGCGACAGGACAGGTTGGAGTCTAGGACACGCAACCCACTCCTTGCCGATGCCGCGACATCAGGTTCCGCAGCCGATGCCATAACCCGCCGTTACGAAAAAAAACGTGAGGAAGCATCGGATGCTCCGATTCTTAGCCGCGACCAGCGCCGAGCTGTGGAAGAACGCACCGCGATTATGCGTTTTGGTGTCCAGTTGGGGGCTGTTCTGCTGGTAACGACTCTGTTTGGATACTCACTGTTCAACTTCGTGCTCGCCGACCGCAGTATGAATCTTGTGGAGGTCACCGGCAAAGTGACGTTAAGGGGTGAGCCAACAATGACAGGGTACACCATTCGGTTTACGCCGGTTCAGGAGAGGAGAGGAACGAAACTCGAGGGCGGGCCATCATCGGCAAGAGTCAACAACAATGGTGAATTCCGGTTGCTTTATGACGCACTGACAGTAGGTGCCGTTATCGCCACACATGAAGTTACGTTCGAAGACGAATTTGGAGTGCTGCAGACGATTCCCGACGACTATGCGCGGTGCGAAGTTACGGCAGATGGTGACAACCGCTTTGAGTTCAACTTCTGAACCCGGATGTCCAGGGCGAAGCAGACCATGACATCACCGGTTTCTATCATCGACTACGGAATGGGTAACCTTCGCAGTGTTCAGAAAGCCATTGAACGCATTGGCGTCGCTGCACAAATTGAAAGTCGTGCGGATCGAATCATACAGGCGGATAAACTGATTCTGCCTGGTGTGGGTGCATTCAGAGACGCCATTGCAGCGCTGCGAAAAAGAGATCTGGTCAATCCAATTCGGGACCACGTTGCCGCCGATCGTCCGTTTCTTGGCATTTGTCTGGGTCTCCAGCTAATGTTTGATGTCTCGTTTGAAGACGGAGAGCACGAGGGACTGGGGATCATTTCCGGAGAAGTGCACCGGTTCCAGCTGCCGTCCGAATACAAAATCCCTCATATGGGCTGGAACCGTCTGCAGTCAGTGCGGGACACACCACTTCTGGCTGGCTGTCCGGTAGAACCTTGGTTCTATTTTGTCCACAGCTATCACGTTGTCCCGGAGGACTCGTCCTGGGTGACGGCCACGACTGACTACGGCGTCGATTTTGTGTCGATGGTGGGTCGCGGCAATGTCAACGCAGCGCAGTTCCATCCAGAGAAAAGCCAGTCGGCGGGCATGCGGCTCCTATCGAATTTTGTTCAGCCCGAAACGGCCACGGCGTCAGCGTAATCCGGAGACCGCAAACAATGCAGCTCTATCCTGCCATCGATATCCGCGGCGGCAAGTGTGTCCGCCTGCGTCAGGGTGACTACAACGACGAAACAGTTTTCGGTGATGACCCGGTCGAGATGGCTCAAAGATGGCAATCCCAGGGTGCGGAATGGTTACATCTTGTCGATCTGGACGGGGCCAAAGCCGGTCATCCGGTCAACCACGACGTGGTTCGACGAATCATTGAATCCACGGGCCTTCCCTGCCAGATGGGTGGCGGCATTCGCAGCGAGGACAGCATTTGTCTGGCCATCGAAGAACTTGGGCTGGCGCGTGTCATTATTGGCACGCGGGCGCTCCGCGAACCGGAATGGTTCGCGGAAGCATGCCGTCGGTTTCCGAATCAACTGGCCTTGGGCCTCGATGCTAAAGACTCAATGGTTGCGACCGACGGTTGGCTGAAAGTTTCCAGGGTTTCGATCATGGAACTGGCAGAGAAATTCACGGATGTACCTTTGTCAGCGGTGATTTACACTAACATTGCCAACGATGGCATGATGCAGGGTATTGACCAGGCCACACTGGACGATCTGGAGGCTCTGGCTGGCATGGGGCTGCCTGTGATCGCGTCCGGAGGCATCACGACCATGAATGACATCCGCTGCCTGAAAGAGATCGCAGAACGTACTCCAGGACTGATCGGAGCGATCACGGGTCGAGCGATCTATGAAGGAACTATTGAAGTGGCGGAAGCGTGCCGGATTGTTGCCGGCTGATGTCCGGTCCAGTTGTCGGAAGATCTGATCCCGCAGAATTGTGAAGAGGCGGTACCATACAGCCTCTCAACTCCTATGAGCGACAACTTGGCTACGATTACTGAAGCGGTGAAACGAGGTGCCGGCGGTCTTGGATTCGACCACATAGGCGTTGCCGCGGCTGTTTCGCCCCCGGGGTTTCATCCCCTGCTCCAGTGGATCGACAGCGGCCACGCGGCCGACATGGACTGGATTGAACGACGTTGTGACGCTTACCGGCATCCTGAAGGTGTGTTGTCCGGAGTTCGCAGTGTTATCGTCGCGGCCATGAATTATCACAATCGCGATCCACTGCCCGAGACCGCCCGGATAGCTCGCTATGCATGGAGTGGCCATGATTATCACCATGTCCTGCGGCACCGGCTGAGACACCTTGCCGACGTGTTGGATGTCCATGTCCCGGAATCACGAAATCGTATTGTCGTCGATACCGCGCCGTTGCTGGAACGTGATTTCGCTCGTCTGGCCGGCATAGGCTGGTTCGGCAAGAACACGATGCTGATCAGCCGCACTATTGGCAGCTGGTTCTTTTTGGGAGCGATCCTCACTACCGCCGAACTGACCTACGACAAACCATTTACCGAAGACCATTGCGGAACTTGTGTCCGGTGTCTGGACGCCTGTCCGACAAATGCTTTTCCTGAGCCATATGTACTCGATTCCAACCGCTGCATCAGCTACCACACCATTGAGAATCGGTCCGGTGAGATCCCGGCCGACCTGGCGGCCAATTTTGGTGACTGGGTGTTTGGCTGTGACATCTGCCAGGAAGTCTGTCCATGGAATCGATTCGCTCCAGCTGACAGCGATCCTCTGTTTCACCCGCGCAGCGACCTGTACTCCGCCACGGCGCAATCAATACTGAATCTTTCTGAAGAAGAATTTCGCGAGCAGTTTCGGGGGACTCCGCTGGAAAGAACCGGTTACGAAGCCATCCAGCGTAATGCCCGAATCGCGATACGGAATATGCCGACTGAACAACGCCGGTCACGCAACTTCACATTCCCTGAATCGTGAAGAGTGGCCATAATCGGATCAGCCTCAATATCATCTGCTCTTTGTTATGGAGTTAGGGAGAACGAGATGCTGATCATCGACGTGCTGCTGCTGGCCGTGGAGCAGCCAAATTTTCTGGAGCAACTGCTGCAGGATCCCAGAGCTGCGCTGACGTCACAAAATGCGGTCGAATTCCTGACCACCTATGGTGCCGGACTTTTGTCGGCGATTGCCGTCTTTGTGATTGGTCGGTGGGTGTCGAAATTCGTCACCGGGGTAGTGGTCCGAGCCAGCCGACGTGCGAAAGTGGATGAAACTCTGCTGGGGTTCCTGCAGAATGTTGTCTATGTGATGCTGTTGATTGTGGTGTCCATTGCGTCTCTCGGTTGCCTGGGAGTCGATACGACCTCGTTGAGCGCCATCCTCGCAGCTGCTGGATTCGCCGTCGGCATGGCCCTGCATCGGTTACTGGGCAACATCGCATCGGGCGTGATGCTTGTGGTCTTCAAGCCCTTCAAAGTTGGTGACTATGTCGAACTGGGTGAGACCAGCGGCACGGTTGTAGACATCCGGATGTTCAACACAATTCTGCTGAAGCCGGATAACGTTCGAGTTATCGTACCCAATGGAAACATTACCGACGGAGCAATCAGCAATTATTCCGCTGAGAGCCAACGTCGCATCGATCTGGTCATTGGTTGCGGCTACAACGACGACCTGAAGGCGGTCCGCCGTTTTCTGGAAGAAACAGTCGCAGCGGAACCACGTTTGCTGCAGGACCCGGCTCCTCTCGTGGCCGTAAGCGAACTTGCCGACAGCAGCGTCAACTTCGTTGTCCGCCCCTGGGTGCTGCGTACCGACTACTGGTCCGTTAAGTGCGATCTGACGGAACGTATCAAGCTCGGATTCGACGACCACGGCTTTACGATTCCATTTCCATCGCGTGATGTCTTTATGCATCAGTCCGATGCCGCCTGACCTGCAGAACGGCAGGCCGCAGCAACGTTAGGGTGGCTGGTGCTCAGTCGTTGCACGGCAGAGAGTGCCAGTCTGCTGCCGTGCTGAAGCTGTAACCTTTATATCTGCAGACAGTTAGCATTCCTGTCGTCAGCTTGCGCAGCAGTTTTGGCCGAACCATTAACACGGAGTTCCGGCAACCATCCCACCTAGTCAGGTCCAACGGATCTCGTATTGTGGCAATATCCGGATTGAGTTATTGCTACATATATTGCGCAGGTTGCTGTGCAGCATCCCCTCTCCATGCAGTCTTGAGGTGCCCATCCGGGCCTCTCTTCATCTCTGATTCCCTCCACCCGCCTTCTTTGCTTCGGTGAACGATGAGGCCGACGGTGGTGTTGTGATGCATCATGACGCAGATTCGATTTGACTCGCGACCCATGGCAGGTGGTGTTCTGACGGTTGCTGCAGCCATATTGTGGGTATTGCTGAACGGCACCACGTCCTACGCGGATCAGATTCCGGAATCTGTGGTCGGCATTCGCATTGAAGGCAATGAGACAATTGAGGCAGACTGGATTCGCCAGAAAATTGAAACTCAACCTGGCCGACAACTTACTGCACGCATGATCCTGGAAGACGAGCGCACGCTGCGACGAACACGTTTGTTTTCTCACGTTCAGTCCCGCTTCGAAAACAGCGAGGGGGGCAAAGTGCTGGTTTTCAGGGTGCGTGAGCGCCCGATCGTTCGTAGAGTTAAATTTGTCGGAAACAATAAGGTCAAGGATAAACATCTCGTATCCTGGACGGGACTGAAAGCGGGAAGCCCATTCGATCACATGGCCAATGAACAGGCGGTGATGCGCATTGAGCAGGAATACAGGGAAAAGGGCTTCTATCACGTTCGCGTCAAACTTCAGAAAGGCGGTCATCCGGACGATCGTGATGTCGTGATTCAGATTCACGAGGGGCCGAAGGTGCGTGTTACGCGTCGAGACTTCCGAGGTGTTCGTCAAATTGGCAAAGGATCACTCCGGAAGAATCTCGTTACGAAGTCGGCGATTCTTGGGATCGTTCGAGGGATCTATCGTCCTGAGACGCTCCAGCAGGATGTCGTGGCACTGAAGGACTACTGCCGCAAAATTGGCTACTTCGATGCACAGGTCGACGCTGAGCCGCGTTTTTCCAGAGACGGTGGTTCCGTTCAGGTCATCTACACAGTGAATGAAGGTGAACGGTACAGAATCGGAAGAATCGAATACCAGGGTGACCACCTGTTTACGGGTGAATCTCTTCGAAGGGAGGCTCGGATCAATGAAGGCGAATTCTTCAATTCGAATGATCTGACCAAAGATGTCCGCGACATGCTGTCTCCCTATTGGGATCGAGGTCATTACTACGCCAACATCGTCCCGGTGCCACGATTCACGGAAAAACCGGGAGTCGTTGATCTGATTTTCCAGATCGATGAGGATCGACCCCGATATGTCCGATACGTCAACCCCGGATTTTCCGGTGACAGTCCCTACACCAGGGAAACGGTCCTGCTGAACAATATTCAGATGCGTCCGGGTGATCTGGCTGACCCGCGTAAAATTCGCCGAGGGCAGCGACGTGCCGGCAGCAGTCAGGTGTTTAATGGTGTGGAGGTCAACGTTGTACGCGTCGATCCGGAAACTGAAATGTTCGCTGCTGGTGACCGGACTTTCCGTGGCCAGGAGCCGATTCCAGGGACCGGACCGAATCCGTCCTGGGTCGGTCAATTCACGTCTGCAATTGATCGTTTGCCTGGACTTAGCGAAGGCCACAGCGAATTCTTTGTCCCCGTGAACACAACGTCTGAAACAGCCGGAGAAATTCGTCCAGCTGCCAAAAGGAAGCCAACGTATACCGCTGCGAATCCCAACGGTCTGGATATGTCTCAACAATTGATTCTCACAGATTCAGCGTCGATCGTCTCGCGGCAGCCAGTTGCGACCGAGTTTTTTCTGCAGCCGTGGGGTCCCCTGCTGACACCGCACATCACGCTGCCCGCCAGCCCGCCAGTGGTCCGGGCTCAGAATCCGGGCAGTCGTTTTTTCCAGGGACCTGGTCGAGGTCACTCCGTGCTGGAGGGTGGTCCGTTCTACAATGAATATCAGGCACTTCCGCCGGGATACGTCGACATCAATGCCATGGCTGCCGAAGGGCGAACAGGACGCATCATGTTTGGTGCAGGTGTCAATAGTGACAACGGTGTTGTTGGATCGTTTGTCTGGGAGGAAAACAATTTCGACCTGTTCGCACCACCACAGAGTTTCTCCGACGTTTTGAACGGCCGGGCATTTCGAGGTGGTGGCCAGCGATTCCGGGCAGAAGCCGCACCGGGTGACATTGTCAGCCGGTACGCATTAAACTGGGTTGATCCGTACTTCATGCAGACCGACTATGCACTCAGTCTGAGTGGATTCTACTACAACCGCTTTTTCCGAGACTGGAATGAAGATCGTGTTGGCGGCCGCTTTGGTCTGGGGCAGCAGCTGTCACCGGAAGCGTCGGTCAACGCAAGGCTGCGAATTGAAGAAGTGACACTCAGCAGACTCCCTCCTGCTCCGCCGGCGGTTCTGGCGAGAGCCCTTGGCAGCAATTTCCTTTCAACGATTCGCGTTTCCGCCACTAATGACACGCGCGATGCCAATATCCTTCCCGGTGACGGGCACTGGATTGAAATTGGCTTTGAACAGGGATTCGGTGATTTTACGTTTTCTCGATTCGACGGAGAGGGCCGCCTCTACTTTACCCTCTTTCAGCGACCGGATGGCAGCGGTTCCCACGTTTTGACACTGGGAACAAATCTCGGCTTCAGCACGAATGATACACCTGTATTCGAACGATATTTCGCCGGCGGCTTTCAGTCGTTTCGCGGTTTTACGTATCGCGGTGTCACTCCACGGACTGGTGTCGGCATTGCCGTCGGTGGTACATTTCAGACACTCTCAACAATGGAGTATCGAGTGCCTGTGACGGCGGATGACATGATCCAGGTTGTGGCCTTCACTGATGTTGGAACTGTTGACAACCGTGTCTCGTTCGACCGCTTTCGAGCCACGGTTGGTTTGGGGCTGCGAGTCATGATTCCGGCCATGGGACAGATACCTCTGGCGTTCGACTTCGGCTTCCCGGTAGCCAAAGAAATTTTCGACGACGAACGTATCTTCAGCTTCTACGTCGGGATACTTCAGTAAGACTCCCAGTATGATTCTCGAAGGAGTTGTCACCAGTCTGGACGCTGCGGAAAAACTCAACGTCGCCCCCATGGGGCCCATTATCGAAGGGAATTTCGACAGTCTCGTTCTGCGTCCGTTTCAGACGTCCACGACATTTCTGAATATGATTGAATCCCACTGCGGTGTGTTTCACGTCGTGGACACGGTCGACGTGCTGGCCAAGGCAGCCATTGGGCAACTCCTGAAACTACCGGCCACCCGCCCCGCCAGAAAAATCAGGGGCCGTATTCTGACCGACTGCTGTCGCTGGTTTGAATTTCGCATTACTGAACAGGATCTGGGTTCGGAACGATCCTTCATGCGTGCCGAAATTGTTGCACAGGGTGAGCACCGGGCATTCTTCGGATTCAATCGTGCCCGCCACGCGGTGCTAGAAGCCGCCATTTTGGCCACTCGTGTTCATCTTCTGCCACATTCCGAAATCGCGACGCGAATGAACATTTTGAAGTCCGCAGTTGAGAAAACCGGCGGAGTCACCGAGACTGATGCATTCGACATGCTGCAAAACTACATCGACCGGTCGTATAAGCGGACATCATGAGTGTCGTTGAGGTTGTCACGGGAGCCCGATTGCACTTCGGACTCATCTGTGGCCGAAAGTCTTCCACGAATCGATTTGGGGGAATCGGCCTGATGTTGCGCAGGCCGCGCTGGAGGATCTCCGTCAGCCGGTCCAATGATTCGTCCTGCACTGTGCCAACAGCAGAAGTCCGGCATCGAGTCGAACGCATTCTTCCTGGACTCTGCCATCACACGGGTTTGAGCGGCCTGCGCGTGGCCGTGCATGATGAGATACCACTGCATCATGGTCTGGGGGCAGGAACACAGATCACGCTGGCCCTGGCGAGTGCCGCGCAGATCGCTGCCGGGCATCCGCGACCTGCTGATTCGATGATGCTGGCCACCAGACTGAATCGTGTCCGTCGATCAGCGGTGGGTGCGTTCGGATTCGATCGCGGCGGTTTCATCGTTGACGACGGGCAGGCTACCAGCCAAGCTGAACGGAGTCTGCACAATTACGAATTTCCCGATCTGTGGCGTGTTGTTTTGCTGTTTCCGGCCGGGCAAGCAGGGTTGTCCGGCGCCAGAGAGGAATCGGTATTCCGCGAAGAACGACATATGACGGAGTCCACGATCCAGACACAGACACGCCTGATTCGTGACATGATCATTCCGGCGGTTCAGGAACATGAATTCGAAGTTTTCCGTGATGCTCTCAGGGAGTATGGGCGCAATGCCGGCAACTTCTTTAAACCACAACAGGGCGGCGTTTTTTCCAGCAGCGTGATTCGCCGTTTGTCGGAGGTTCCGGATTTCAAAGATCTGAAGCCCGTTCAGTCTTCATGGGGACCAACTGTCGCCGTATTCACTCAATCGTGGAAACACGCCAATGAAGTTGTGGCCCGGATCAGGCGATCGTCGTTTGCGCAGGATCTGCAGTGTCAGGTCACTGAACCGCTCAATTGCGGTGCCAGCGTGAGAACAGTGGCTCCCGACAATTCGGACTACGTGGTCCGAGGGTAGAAACGAGCCAGCACGGCGGGCGACACTCCCAAATGTACGGCAACCAGCATCATCCAGTTCCGCAATGTCTGCCGGATGGTACCACGCTTTTTCCATCGACGAGCGGAAACCAGCAGTGGCGCATCAATACAAACGAGTCGACCGTGTCGTTTGATTCGTTTCATGATGTACAGATCTTCCATGAGTGGCATGTCAGGAAATCCACCGACACCCTCAAAAATGCTGGTTCGCACAAAGATGCCCTGGTCGCCGTAGGCCCATTTGAGTGTCCGGGCACGCCACAGATTGCCGGACTCGATCCAGCGGTAGACCCAGCCTGGATCGTCAATTGTTTGCCGAAAATAGCCTCCGACAAACGAGTTCTCTGCTGTCAGTTGCTGTCGAATTTTCGCCAGCCCGGTTACGGGTAAGCAACAATCGGCGTGCAGGAATAACAGGACGTCACCCATCGCCAAATGGGCACCTGCGTTTTGCTGGCTTGCACGTCCGGGTGCTGCCGTCAGCAATCGAACTCCATGGTTCTCGCCGATGTGAGCAGTGTCATCGTGACTGCCACCATCGGCCAGAATGATTTCATCGGCGCCGGCACAGACGGCGCTCTCGATTGCCGCACCAATCACCAGCGCCTCATCGATCGCCGGTATAATGACCGATATTTTCAATGTCACTCATCGTCGTCCTGAAGCGTACGAATTCCTTCCAGCAGATCGTTCATAATGTATTCCAGATGCCGGGGATCAGAAATTTTGTTTCCATATCGGTCAGTGACGTAAAAAACATCGACCACTTGATCGATACTGGTGCTAATCCTCGCCAGCTGAACTGTCACCACATGTCGATACAACGTTCGGGACAGCGTGTACAGGAGTCCGGGAGTGTCAATGGCAAAGACATCGATTACGGTGTACTGGTCCGAACAGTCGTTGTCGATGCACACCTGCGGATCGATGGCCACCATCGACCTCTCTTTGCTCGTCTGTTGAGACTGGCCAACCTTTCGAAACACGTTTTCCATGGTCCGCTGACCTGTCAACACCTCAGTGACAGCGATGGTCACAGCATCCATGCGGCTTTGAGGAACCTCACCTTCGAAATCGTTATCGGTCACTGCAAATCGGGCCACGATCGTGCCATTTGCGGCGCTGCAGGACACAGCCGTGTGAATGTTGTTGCGCAGACCACTCAGGATTCCTGCAACCTTATGGAAAAACCCGTCTTCGTAGCAGGACGAAGCAAAAACACGATAGGTGACCGTGTCCGATTCTGCATCGTAAGAAAAGTTAATCTGTACTTCAGGATCGACGATTTTTTGAATCGTGTCCAGATCATGGGCGATTTGTTCCGGATCCTCCGTCATCAGATAAAATACGGGCAGGGCATCCAGCTGCTGGTCAACCCAGGCTGTCCACTCCACGGGCAGGCTCTTCTCGACGGGAATGATGGCGTCCCGCACATGGTCACGGATTTTCTGGATGCGCTCCTGCTCCAGATGATTCGACGGCCGGCCGCTGATGATCTGCATCGTACGGTTGTAAAGATCAGCCAGCAGCTCCGCTTTCCAGTCGGTCCAAATGCCAGGGCCAACGGCCTTGATATCGACAGCGCTCAGCACGTACAGCATACGTAATCGTTCCGGAGACCCGACCATACGAGCGAATTCACTGATGAGCGCAGCATCTGTGTAGTCACGTCGCAGAGCCATGTCCGGCATAAACAAATGCTGACGCACCAGGAACGCCATCATCTGCTTCTTGTTTTCTGCCATTTGCAGCCGTGTGCCAATTTCGTCACAGAGAGCTTCACCGATGACGGTATGATCTCCCTCCCTTCCTTTGCCGATGTCATGCATTAGAAGCGCCAGGTGCAGCGTCGCCTTGTGACGAACGCCGCGATAAGCTGATCCCAGCGGGGAATCCTCGTCCTGCAGCCGCAACACCTCATCGAGCGTCTTCAGCGTATGTTCATCCACAGTGTAGCTGTGGTAGTGATTAAACTGCATCAGACAGCGAATCTCTGCGAATGGCGGCAACAGCCACTCCAGCATACCGGTTTCGTGCATTTGCCGCAGCGTATTCGGCAGTCCAGGTCCGGTACGCAAGATCCTTCGGAACTGGTGGCAGTTTTCCCGTGATGGTTCGTCCGGTAGCGCTTCCACGATACGCGAAATCGCTAGGCGCAGATCCGGTGAAAGCGAGACGCACCGCCCAGTCGCCTGGACAAACACATCCAGCACGCTCGACGGCTCTTCGCGGAGAGCCTGCTGGCCCTCGTCCGTCATGTTGATCATACCACTATGGATCCGTAACCCTTTGAGTCGGGTCCCAGGCATCAGCGCTGCGCGCAGCCGGGTCAGCAGTCCAGCCGAACGGGGAGATTCGGAGATTCGTCGGGAGATCTCGGCGACCACCGAAGTGCGCTTAAAATATTCCTGCATCGATACTGAAGCCGCTGCACGCACATCTTCGACATGAGGATCCTTTTCCTTCACCATATCGAGCTGCAGTTCACGCGTGAGGACGTCCTGCTTCATCCCCGATCTACAGTGCAGACGCAGCCGCAGTCCGGTGAGAAATTCATCGGCGATTTGCAAAGCCGCCAGCTCATGAGTACGCAGCACTTCGTACTGCAACAGTGTCGCCGGTTCCGCATCACCGTGTCGTGCATAGGCGATCCAGCGCAGCAGATGCAGATCCCGCAGGCCTCCCGGAGATTTCTTCAGACCCGGTTCCAGCTGATTGACTGAATCGCCACGGGCCAGCCACTCATCCCGGCGCGAGGCGACGCAGCGAGCTACAAAATGCTCACTCCGATCCCGGAATATCCGTCGGTCCAGTCTGTCACGCAGTGTGTCGTACATCCGCTGATCGCCGAACAGCAGCCGCATATCAATCAATGACGTGGCAAACTGGATGTCGTCGCAGGCAAATTGAATTACATCGGTGGGTGTACGAATGCTGTGACCGAGTTCCATTCCAGTGTCCCAGCAGTCACGAATAAAGGCATTGAGTGCGGCTGAGAGTCCGGCGGTCACATTTCCTTCGGCGATTAGTAACAGGTCAACATCCGACCAGGGTGCCGGCCGCCGCCGACCATTGCCTCCAACGCACGCAACCACGAAACACACTTCACTGGCCACACTGTGTCTGGCCAGATTGTGTTTCAAAATCGCGACCAACAGCTCGTCAAGTTGATCAGAAAACCATTCGCAGATCTGAGTGGGGGGAAGATCAGTCGCGAGGTGCTGTTCAACGCCATCACGTGCGCCTGCGAGGTACTGGCGCCGAGCAGCAATGTCAGACACATTCAGTTCAATCGCTACGTCACTCAAGAAGTCAATCTTCTCCTGCCAAACAGGTATCGTCGAACAGCGAATACCGCCTCACGACTCCCGAGGTGGAAACGGAAGCTCCTCACGACAGACTACCAGTTTCGACAGCGACTACCAGGTGAATGTGCAGCAGGAATCAGATTCACCTAAACACGAGAGACTATGTCTGCAGCGTAATCCGGACGCTCACATTGCATTCTCCGACTTGTACCTGTCTTTCATCGGCGGACGTTCGTTGAATGCGAGCAATCCTGTCAGCCAGTGTTTCACCGCAAATGTATTCACCCCATTTGGCGATCATTACGTCGACGAGATCGTCCTCAGCGTACCACAGAATCTCGATTCGGTCCTGAATATTCAAACCTGCGTCCTTGCGCAATTGCTGGATATGCCGTATGAAATCCCGCGACATTCCTTCCCGCACCAGATCGCCGGTCAGGACTGTACTGATTGCTACTTGGATTCCCGCATCATCGCCACATACCCAGTCCACGGACTGTTCAGTGCGAATGAGCACATCATTGGGTGTCAGATCCACGGTGTTGCCATCAACAACAATGGTCAGATTTTCTCCCTGCCTTAACGGACGGAGAACAGCGTCGCCCAACTGTGGCAACTGCTGGCGCAACACGCCCAGCAGCTTGCCATATTTCGGTCCCAGGGTCTTGAGATTCGGTTTGTAGGCATAGTTCACTTTGTTGTCCAGATTTGGCTGCCGGCTGACTTCCTTGACGTTCAGTTCTTCCGCAATAACGTCCGCCAACTGGTCAATGGCATCGGCAACGGACGAATCGGAAGAGGCAAACTGCAATTCTGCCAACGGCTGACGAACTCGAAGAGTATTCTCCTCTCGCAGCTGATGCCCGATCCGGACGACACGCTGAGCTGCTTCCATCCGCTGGTTGAGGCCTTTATCCAGCAGCGACGCGTTGAACGACGGGTAGTCGCACAGATGGATCGAAGAAGGCAGGGTGTCACGGTTCGACGAGGGATCGCTGTCCAGCACCAGATTCTGGTACATCCGTTCGGTGAGGAATGGAATACACGGAGCCAGCAGGCGACAGACCATCACCAACACTTCATAGAGCGTTTCGTAGGCTGCCGTTTTGTCCCTGTCGCTGGCGTCTTTGGAACGCCAGAATCGACGACGATTGCGACGAATGTACCAGTTGCTGAGATCATCTACGAAACGCTCAGCCGTTTTGCAGAATGCGGCGACGTTGTATTCCGGAAATTCACGGTGAGCCACTGCAATGAGGGATTGCAGATTGGAGAGAATCCAGCGGTCTATTTCCGGACGGTTGCTGACGGGAACGACAACTTCGAGCGACAGACTTGTCCCTTCACCTGCGGCTCGGAGCTCCACTCCATTTGCCCCGTCTGGTTCACAGGGGTGAGGTTGACCAGGTTCTGACTCAGCGTTTTCCCTGTTGAACGTTGTTGCTTCATCTGCAGACTCAAGACCGCTCATTCGACGTTCGGCCAGCTCCGACGCATCGGATTCTGATGGCTTTTCTCTCTCACCATGGGTACCCACATTTGTAACCACACGTTGGCGCAGGCCTGCTGTGGGCTCGAAGCGATCTGCCATCGCGTAGTCCACAAAGAATTTGTAACAGTTCCATAGCGGGATCAGAATTCTCCGTCGTATCTCGTCGGCTGGCCGGCTGGTGACTTTTGCCGTCGGCACCCCTTCGCGCGTTGCGTTCAGTGGCCCCTCCGGAGTGTGCAGAGTGACTGGCTTATCCGGATGGCGTGTGCCAAACCGCAAATCGGCCGCAGGATTCTGAGCCAGATACATCCAGCGCATCGTGTCCACGCCCAGTTGTTCGGCCGCCTCTTCAAACCAGATTGCCGTGCCGTCAGACTTGTGCATCGGTTTGCCCTGTTCATTCTGAACAAGGCGATGTCCCAGCAGCGTTCTGAACGGCCGTTTATCGACAGCATCGCGCGTTTCGTCCGAACGCATCATCGTCGACAGAGCCAGCATACTGTAGAACCAGTTGCGAAACTGTCCAGGAAAGCACTCAGTCACCAGGTCGGCCGGATACCACTTTTGCCACTCATCATGATTGTGATTGTAGTGCATCGTGCTGAAAGGGACGATCCCTGCATCCAGCCACGGGTTGCCGACATCTTCGACCCGTGACATCAGGTTGCCGGATTCTCTATTTCGAATTTTCACAGCATCGATCCATGGCCGATGTGGGGTTTGGCCTTCGAATTCGTCCCAGCCCTCAACGGCGCGCTCCTTGAGTTCTGCCAGTGAACCAAAGACTTCGAAGTCACCGGTTTCTTCATCGACCCAGATCGGCAGGGCGAGTCCCCAAAATCGCTTTTTGGAAATCATCCAGTCGCTCATGTTGGTAAGCCATTCGACTTCGCGATCCTGTCCGTCAATGCTTTCCGGCAACCAGCGGATTTGTCGAGTGACCTCTTTAATTTCTTCGCGCCAGTCCATATTGATAAACCACTCATCGACCAGGCGAAACACGAGTTCGTCTCCCGTCCGCCAGCAGTGCGGATAGATGTGGGGGTACGTTTCAACAGCGACCAGCAGACCCTTTTCTTTGAGCTTGTCACAGACCAGATCAGCTGTTTCCGGATCGATCGCTTCACGTCCCGAGAAGTCGCCGAACACATCACTGTACGTCCCGTCTTCTTCGAGTGGAGCGATGATGGGCATTCCCATCGTGGCACCAATCTTGTGATCGATATCACCGCAGCCAGGAGCCATGTGAACAATACCTGTACCCTCTCCAGCGACGACATGCGCGCTGCCTCGGGAATCGCGCCCGCCATCGATCACTCTGTGCCATGTGGCACCGCTGGAACTCAGGTTGTTCTCATCAACCGGATAACCACCTTGCAGCTGCTGAGCCGGCAGATCATCAAACGGCCCCTGGTAGAACAATCCAACCAACTGAGATCCCCTGAGTGTCTCCAATTCTTCAAAGCCGCCCTGTTCCCGAAAAATCTGCGCCAGTGTTTTGAGTTTGGGGACGTTCTCCGGCCACTTCCATTCCGGACGTCCAAAGCCCTCCCTGAATTCCGTCGACAGACGCTGGTAGTTGAGGTTCTCCCGGGCAAAGTAGTAGATCGCGTCGTCTTTGTTCGCTCTGATCCTGATGTATTCCAGATCACGGTTGACCGCCACACCCACATTGCTGGTGAGTGTCCACGGTGTCGTTGTCCAGATAAGCAGGAACTCGTTGTCGCGACCCTTGAGCGGGAACCGGACAAAGACTGACTTGTGAGTCGTCAGCTTGCGCCCCTCTGCGATTTCCATTTGAGAATATGCGCTGCCGCCCCGACCGGACCAGGGCATTACGTCGTGGCCCTGAAAGATCTTGCCGCGATTGAAGCACTTCTTCAGAAACGCCCAGATGGTTTCGTTGTTCTCAGTACTGAACGTGAAATAGCTGCCGCCCCAGTCAGGGCTTCCGAGCTTCTCCACAAGCTGATGCGTCTTGCCGGTTTTTCGGTGGCCTGTGGGAACCGTGATGGTTACGTCTTCATCAGTGCCCAGTGTTTCCGCCAGCTGCCGCAACTGGTCGGGATTGTCCCAGTCCATCCAGTATCCCAGACGGACAGACTGTTCTGTCTGCCGAGCAGCAAAGCGGAGAACCCGGCGCTTGCACTCATTAACAAATTTGTCGATGCCGTATTCATTGACGGCGGTTTTCGTGCCAAGCCCCAACTGCTTCTCAACTTCGACTTCCACCCAGAGACCCTGGCAGTCAAAGCCGTTCTGGTACCGAAGCTCGTGTCCGGTCATGGCAAAGAACCGCTGGTAGGTATCTTTGTAAGTACGTCCCCATGCATGGTGCACACCCATCGGGTTATTGGCGGTAATCGGGCCGTCCAGAAAACTCCAGTGCTTACCGCCGGCATTCTTCTGTCGCAGCTGCTCAAACGTCTGCTGCTGCTGCCAAAACCTGAGAACAGAGTGCTCGCCGGGAATGAAGTTGCTGTCAGTGACGGGCTGGAACATGAATAAGATCGATCAGTGAAAATTGGCAATAACTCGGACCATGTGAGGGCCGCGGGATTCTAGGTCAATTCTCTATCCTGATCGAATCCCCGATGCATCCGCAGATGATTACGGCCCGAATCAATCCTTGGGAGAAATGCCGCTTCAATGAGTGCCTTCCGACCGTGATTTCACAGGAAACGACTTGAGGATGTCGAAACCAGCACCACATTGTCCCAAATGTCGACACACAAATCTCAAAGTGCGAATGCTCAGTGACAAGACGAGGGAAATGCACATATGCCTGGACTCTAATGGTGGCTGGTTTGACGGCAAAGAAGTTGGTAACTGTTCTGTCGTGAGCCTTGGATGAGGAAGGAGGTTCCCGGTGATGCGGACCGGACGAGCTGCGTCCGTCCGAAGTGTTTTGTTCATTTGGCCCGTATCGACTGTCCGAAAACAACCGTGGAAGTTATCATTTATGATCGCTGCGGCGGTATCCGGCTGGATAGCGGTGAATTCAAATCGATTAACCGGCAACGAGCTGAGTTTCAGGATCGTCTGAAATTTGCCGACAACATCCGAAGCCGAAGAATTTCAAGGACTTTGTCGTGCAGTTTGCTGACCGCATGGCTGTGAAGTACACGGACCTCTTAAATCAACCACCGTGATTCCCGGTAATGCACCCTCCAGATCCAGTGTATCGCAAGATATTGATGGAGCCATACCGGCTCAGAACTCTGTAGTCGCAGATTCCCTGGCGCAATGTCCGGTTGACCGTTTTGACGCTTTGATTTTGTGTCCATTGGACATCGGCGACGGCATGCTTCAGAATGCAAAAGTTGCTTGTTCGCAGGGGAACAGCGAGGAAACACGGCTCTTCGGTCGGCGTACCTGGAGGAGCTATCGAGATGACCAGGAGAAGACTCAATGTCCGACGACCGCACCAGCATTGACAGTGTCCTCAAGGAGACTCGCATATTTGATCCGCCGGCCACGTTTGCGCAGCAGGCCAATATCAACAGCGAGGACCAGTACAACGATATGTGGCAGCGGGCTAAAGATGATCCGGCCGCCTTCTGGGGTGAACTGGCAAGAGAGAATCTGCACTGGTTCGAACCGTTCCGATCCGTGATGGACGGTGATATGCCGAACACCAAATGGTTTTCCGGCGGCAGGATCAATGTCAGCTACAATTGTCTCGACAGACATCTGGATACCGAACGCCGCAATAAAGCAGCTCTGATCTGGGAAGGCGAACCGGGTGACACCCGAGTCCTTCGCTATCAGGATCTGCATCGTGAAGTGTGCCGTTTTGCAAACGTCCTGAAGAAGCTGGGCGTGGAGGTCGGTGACCGAGTTACGCTCTACATGCCGATGATCCCAGAGTTGACCATTGCGATGCTGGCCTGTGCGCGAATTGGAGCGGTACATTCGATCATCTTTGGCGGGTTCAGTGCTGATGCTGTGGCAGATCGGAATAATGACGCACAGGCCACCGTCGTCGTGACGGCGGACGGTGGCTGGCGTCGGGGCAAAGAAGTGCAGCTGAAATCGGCCGTCGACGCCGCTATGGAAAAATCACCCACCGTCGAAAAAGTTGTGGTTGTCAAACGCACCGGGGGCGATGTGGATATGGTTCCGGACCGTGACTTCTGGTGGCACGACCTTGTCGAAGGGATGTCAGCTGAATGCGAAGCAGTGGAGCTGGACGCTGAACATCCACTGTTCATTCTGTACACGTCCGGCAGTACCGGAAAACCGAAAGGTGTCCTTCACACGACCGCAGGGTATTTGCTGGGCGCGACGATGACCTCGCAGTGGGTGTTTGACCTCAAGGACGATGACACCTACTGGTGTACAGCAGATATTGGCTGGATTACCGGTCACAGTTACATCACCTATGGACCGCTGGCCAACGGGGCCAGTGTGGTAATGTACGAAGGTGCTCCGAACTGGCCGGATGAGGGACGCTTTTGGGAAATCGTGGAAAAGTACCGTGTGAGTATTTTCTATACCGCGCCGACCGCCATTCGAGCGTTCATCAAGTGGGGCAATCAGTGGCCCGAACAATACGATCTTTCCAGCATTCGTCTGCTGGGAACAGTGGGTGAACCAATCAATCCGGAAGCATGGGTTTGGTATCACGAAGTGATCGGACAGGAGCGCTGCCCAATTGTTGATACCTGGTGGCAGACAGAAACTGGTGGCATTATGATCAGTCCACTGCCAGGCATCACGTCCACCAAACCCGGAAGTTGTGCTCGACCGCTGCCTGGAGTCGTCCCGGACATCGTAACCAAAGATGGATCGAGGCTTGAAACGAATCAGGGTGGATTACTTGTCATGCGACAACCATGGCCTCATATGCTGCGAACTCTGTACGGCGACCATGATCGATTCGTCTCAACGTACTTCAGCGAAATCGACGGGTGCTATTTTTCTGGTGACGGGGCACGCCGGGATGACGACGGCTACATCTGGGTGATGGGGCGTGTGGACGATGTGATAAACGTCTCAGGCCACCGGCTCAGCACGATGGAAGTTGAAAGTGCCCTTGTCGCACATGAGCAGGTTGCTGAAGCTGCCGTGGTGGGTTTTCCGCATGAACTCAAAGGTGAGGGGATCTGCTGCTTCGTCACACTGAAAGATGGTGATGGTGACGACGCATTGATCAAAACCCTGACTCTGCATGTTCGAGATCAGATAGGTGCCCTTGCCGCTCCAGATCAGATTCGGTTCGCGGCGGCGCTGCCAAAAACACGCAGCGGGAAAATTATGCGGCGATTACTGCGAGACATCGCGGCCGGTCGTGAATCAGCTCAGGACACGACAACACTGGAAGACGTCTCGGTACTCGACACGCTGAGAAATCACGACGAATAGACTCCACGGAATCTCCGCCGTAAGAGGACTTTCGTGCAACCCCGACTGCGGTATCCCGTGACTGACGTGCATGTGATTCATGGGGAAATTTCCGGTCTCTCCGGTTTCACTCTCCTCGCGGGCGAGTCAACTTGTTCTGTCAGGCGAGGGTATCGGAGTGCGGAAATGCGCTCAGACCTTCAGAGTTAATGCTGGCTGTCAGTCCAGGGACGGAATCAAGGCCGGGAATACCCCTGAATTCACTGTTCTGTCGTGAAAGTACCGCCGTTGTCGAGATCTGCCGGTTTCGGTATGCTCTGCATCTCTCAAGACTCTGATCTCAGCGGTAGGGGCGATTCCCAACCGTTTTCTTGACCAGCGGTGTCGTCAGGACGGCGAGCCGGTAATGCCATGGAGTGGGCAGTGGCAGCGCGGAACAAATGTAAACTTAGAGTTCTGTTCGTGGATGACGAAGCGTCGCTCACAGAACTTCTGCAGTCTGAGCTCCCTCGCATGGGACATACTACCACGGTGTGTTCTTCACCTGGCGAAGCAATTGCAGCTCTTGAGGAAAACACGTTTGACGCTGCCATTGTCGATCTCAAGATGCCGGGCGGCAGTGGCTGGGACGTGGTTGACCATATCCGAACCGTCAGTCCCGCCACTGAATACGTGATCAGTACCGGCCACGGCGATATGGATGCGGCGATTCAGGCGATCCGCAGCGGAGCCTACGATTTTCTGCCCAAACCGGTCTCACTATTTGAGATTGCAGCGGTGCTGCAGCGAATCGGCGAGAAGAAGTTGCTGGAAAACAAGAACGCCGCTCTGGAAAATCAGTTGCAGCGTGCCGAAGGACGTTCTGATCTGATCGGGGAATCCGCTCCCATGATGCGGGTCCGAAAACTCATCGACAAGATTGCTCCAACTGATTCGTCCGTACTGATCCTGGGTGAGACAGGTACAGGTAAGGAAATGGTGGCTCGCCGGATTCATGAGCAAAGCGAACGCGTGGACGATCCATTTGTTGCTGTGAACTGCGGAGCAGTCCCTAATAATCTGGTGGAAAGTGAATTCTTCGGTCACCTTAAAGGGGCGTTTACAGGTGCAGACAAGGCTCGCGCCGGTCTGTTTGAGGTGGCCAACGGTGGAACGCTGTTTTTGGATGAACTGGGGGAACTCGACAAAAGCATGCAGGTGAAGCTTCTGCGTTTCCTTGAGTCGGGTGAAGTACGGCGCGTGGGCGAGAATGATGCGTTCAACGTCGATGTGCGCGTTGTCTGTGCAACGAATCGTGACCTTCATGATATGGTTGCTGACGGTACGTTTCGGGAAGACTTGGTGTTTCGGGTTAACACCTTCGAAATTCATTTACCACCGCTGAGAGAACGGCGGGAGGATATCTCAGAGCTGGCTCGTCATCTGATCGCGCGACATCTGAAGCGGGAAGTCGAACAGATACCTGTCTCAATCCTGACGCCGAAAACCGTAACTATGCTTGAGTCACACGACTGGTCGGGAAACGTTCGCGAGTTGGCCAATGTGCTGGAACACGCAGTCATTCTGGCAGACGGAAATCAAATTACCCCGGAAGACCTGCCTCAAAGCCTCACTCGGTACCCCACCTTCGGCGAATCATCCGCGCCGACAGTCACGACACTGGTAACCGGCCAGCCACAAACGCTCCGGGAAATGGAAGACCAAATGATCCTGCAGGTCCTCAGCAATCACGATGGTGACAAGCCGGCTGCAGCCAATGAACTGGGAATCGCGCTCAAGACGCTGTATAACCGGCTCAGTCAGATGGAATTGCAGCGAGAAGCCGCATAGTCGTCGAAAAACCGTCGCTGACTGTCAATGTTCCCATGCCATTGCAATCCCTGGAGATGGCGCCGTCTGCCGTCTGCCGTCTGCCGCCTGCAGTTGCTCTGGAAAAGACGATCTCCGGTCATCTCGCACGGCTGGATCTGTGGAGCCGCGGATGAACCGGCCACCCGGCCAGTTGTGGTTCTTCCGGGTTTGAGTCGAGTAACGTGACTTCTTTGGCACGATCCTGTGTTGTCCTTCGCGACAGACACATTAATGCACAGCAATCCTTAAAGAGTCTCTCAACCTTGAATCGGATACTTGCATCTTCTTTTTGTTTGATTCTCGTCGCGGTGCGGTCCGCAGTTGCAGACGACGGTCAGCAGATTTCCCTAGAAACCGTTAGTGTGGCCATGCGCGACGGCGTGAAACTGGCCACTGACATTTATCGTATGCCGTCCGTGGAGTGTGCTGCTGTGCTATTAATGCGGACGCCGTACAACAAGGATCGCGCGAAATCGGTTGCTGAACGATATGCAGCAGCGGGTTATATTGCAGTGGTCCAGGACTGTCGCGGCCGGTTTCAGTCCGACGGTGATTTCGTGCCCTATAACAGTGAAGGACAGGATGGATACGACGCAATCGAGTGGTTGGGAAAACAATCGTGGTGCAATGGCCGGGTCGGAATGTGGGGCGGTTCATATGTGGGTGCGACACAGTGGCAGGCAGCAGTTGAGAAACCGCCAGGGTTGGTGACGATTGCTCCCACGGCGACATGGAGCAGCTTTTATCGCAATCTGTATCTTGGCGGCGCAGTTCGGATTTCGTTGATTGCCGACTGGGCTGCAGGCAATTCGCGGAAACCGGAAGATGCAGTCGTGACTAATGACTGGCGAAGAACACTGTTACATTTGCCGTTGAGCGAAGTTGATCAGAAAGTTGGCTGGTCGATTCCCTGGCTTAGAGGCATGCTGACCCATCCGCGTCTGGATGGTTATTGGAAACGGGTTGAACTCACCGATGAGATTGTCGACCTCGAATTGCCAGTCCAGCACATCGTTGGCGTTTACGATTTCTTCTCACGTGAATCAGTCGGGAATTTCGTGCGGATGCATCAGCAGGCACGCGACCGACAAACGCGTCGCCGTCAGCAGCTTATTTTCGGCCCGTGGGATCATGGCTCCATTGGCCAGGCGAAAGTTGGTGAAGTCGACTTTGGTGACAACGCAGTGATCGATGCCGCTGGTGAGAATCTGAAGTGGTTCGATCGTTATTTGAAAGAGAAGGGTGCAGCTGCAGGAGATGTGGATCTGCCCGTAAGGTACTTTTCGATGGGCGACAATGTTTGGCATGAGGCCAATATCTGGCCTCCACACGGATTTGATTCAACGGCGTTTTATCTCCATTCCAGCGGAGATGCGAACACCCTCAACGGCAATGGCAATCTCAATCAAACTCCGGCAACAGAGAATGAAATCGCCGACAGTTTTCGAGCAGACCCTGATGATCCGGCACCCGCATGTCCTGTTACAGAATCTCGCCCCCTGACGGCAGCGACATGGGCTCCTGTTGACCAGCGCCCCGTCGAAGAGCGGGACGATGTGCTCGTTTACACTTCCGCAACACTCACTGAACCACTCACGTTTGCCGGCAATGCGAAGGCCGAACTGTTTGTCTCAGCGGACACACCCGATGCAGACTGGGTCGTCAAGTTGATCGACGTACAGCCGGACGGCTTTGCACAGAATCTTGTGGTAGGAATTCTGCGAGGAAGTTTCCGCGATTCCGAATTGTATCCGACGCCACTCGAACCGAATGAAGTCTACGAAGTGACAATTGATCTGGGACCAGTTGCCGCGCAAATCGGCAAAGGTCATCGGCTGCGTGTCGACATTTCTGGTGCGTATTTTCCATTGTTCGACCGCAATGCGAATACAGCTGAAGGACCGTTCGGAACGCGTTCTGTCGTGGCAACAGAATACGTTTATCACGATCGCACTCGCAGGTCGCGAATTCTGCTGCCCTGCAGGAAATGAAAAGACGTGAACGTTGGTTTCCAGGAGGAGTGAGGTGGAATTCCCTACGGCAAGTGGATGATCAGGTAAGTGTGTTGCAGGACACACAAGGAGCGTGAGGCATATCGAAGGAATCAGGGAAGCGAATCCGTCGGACGCATGGAGATGAGTTTCTCCGGATTGCCAGATCGATGGTGGAGAACCAGGGTTACACGACTGCTCAGGCGGTTGGTGAGTTCGGAATCAATCAGAATCTGCCGGCGGACGTGGCGTAAAAAATATGGCAAGGCAGTCGCAGAATTACTGGGTCTTTCGGAGAGCCAACAGGACGAGCTGGATCGTCTGCTGAAGGAAGTCAGTGGCCTTCGTATGGAGTGCCACATATAAAAAAACGACGGTCTTCTTCGCGAACGAAAAGAACTGAGACATCAGTTCATAGCGCAGCACAGCAAAGAGTGGCCGATCACAGTCATGTGAGATGTGCTGCAGGTCAGTCGGAGTGGTTTCCATACCTGATGGAACCGACCGGCAAGTGTACGATCGCAGAATCATGCCGAACCGGTTTCGCAAATGAAGCAGATTCGTTCGGAGCGTCACAGGGACCTGTACGGCAGACCTCGAATGAATCAGGAACCCGCTGATCGCGGCTTCGAAATCTGCGAAGCGATGGTGGCCAAACTGATGCGAAACGAAGGTCTCGCAGTGTCGGTTTCGTGCTGGCACCACGGATTCGAATCACAGGGGTCCGCTGGCGGAAAACACTGTAGATCGAAAGTCTGAGCGGAATCAGCCGAGTGAGGTTTGGGTGTCTAATCTGACGGATATTCCGACGCAAGCCGGATGACGTTATCCGGTTGCGATCATCGATCTCTGCTCTCGCATAGTAGTGAGATGGTCAACAGGTGTGGAGATGACGACGGACGTCTTTCTGTTGGCTCTGGAGGTGGCTTTACGACGTCGTGGTGACGTGCCTGGTCTTTTATCATTCCGATCGCGACAGCCAGTACTGCAGTGACGCATTTTAATTGGTGCTGCTTTATAACGACACCGACTGCAGCATGTGTCGCAAAGCAAACTGCCGGGATAATGCCGTGGCGAAGAGTTTCTTTGCCACGCTGAAGAAGGAGCTGGTCCACCAGTGTCAGTACATCGACGCGGACGAAACGCGTACGAGCCTCTTGGAGTACGTCGAAGCATTCTCCAATCGGATTCGACGTCACTCATTCATGGGTGGCATAAGTTCGGAGCAGGCGCGAGCTCCCCTGTAACCTCACCAACAATGGCAACTTCTCCTGAAATTTTCAGAGGAACAGAATGGCTGTTCATCAATGTCAACAGCAAAGGCCCACAATTTCTGGGGAACTCCAATGAATGGATGTTCAGGGCCAGCGGTCACAATGACAAAGCTACATGTTGTGGTTTGACTTCCGTTTGATAGGTCTGATCACTACATAGGAGTGCAAATACAGTTCAACAGACTTTCCTGCAGACCCACCGTGCCCGGGAAAATTGCATGAATTATGACCTGGCAGACGTCAGCGCACGCCGCATGGTCAGTGGAAGAAACGAAACATGGACGCCGGAAAACACGAATCTGTATTCAGTTGTTTATTCCGAACGTGTTGGCAGGCAAGTGTTAGTGTAAGGATTAGCGAACGATCCGCGTTGTTGTCCACGAGACTGTTTGTGAGACCGAAACGACGACGGAGGTCTGGCGTCTGTTCAGGCCCAAACCGTTGCGGCCTCGTCTGTACGGCGCGATGGTGTATGCTGTGAGGGAATCTGGTGTGCCCTCGGCCTCGGCGCTGACGTATGCCAACTTCCGTCATTACGCGGCAGCCCGCTTCCTCACGACGCTGGCCGTACAGATGCAGAGCGTGGCGATCGGCTGGCAGGTATACGAGGCGACGGGGAATCCATTGGATCTGGGTTTGGTCGGACTCGCCCAGTTTCTTCCTTTCGTCATGCTTGTGTTACCGGCGGGACAAGTGGCGGACAGGATCGACAGAAAGCTGATTCTGGCACTGTGCTACGGCGTCGAAACCCTGTGCGCGATACTGTTGCTCGCCTGGTCGCTGTGGTCCATCGATGCAGTCTGGCCGGTATTTGCCGTGCTCGTTCTGTTCGGTTGTGCACGGGCCTTCGCGATGCCCACCTCACAGGCCATTACGCCCAATCTCGTACCGCGGATCACCTTTCCCAATGCCATAGCACTGAACTCGTCAATGAGTCACGTTGCCACCATTGCTGGTCCGGCATTGGGGGGGGTGTTCTATGTGTTCGGTCCCAGCGTCGTCTATGCAGTGGTCAGTGTTACGCTTGGGATCGCTGTGCTGCTCATGCAACGGGTGCGTTTGCCTGCCATGGTGCGGTCGATTGAGCCGGCAAACTGGCATGCCGTGCTGGAAGGCCTCCGATTTGTACGCCACAGACCAGTCATCCTGGGAGCCATGTCGCTCGATCTTTTTGCGGTATTGTTCGGGGGTGCCGTCGCGCTACTGCCGGTGTTTGCGCGTGACGTTCTGGAGACCGGACCGGAAGGGCTGGGACTCCTGCGGACGGCCCCGGCTGTTGGTGCAGCGGTTACGGCAACTCTGCTGGTTTTTTATCCTATCACCCGGCATGTTGGTCACTGGCTCTTCGCGGGTGTCACGGTGTTTGGCATCGCCATCGTAGTGTTTGGTCTGTCGACGTCATTTCTCGTTTCCCTGCTGGCGCTCTCTGTCATGGGCGCGGGTGATATGGTGAGTGTTTACATCCGGCACATGCTGATCCAACTTGAGACGCCGGACGCGATCCGGGGGCGAGTCAGTGCCGTCAGTGCCGTGTTCATTGGTGCTTCGAACGAGCTCGGGGAATTCGAGTCGGGTGTCACCGCGGTGTGGTGGGGTATCGTGCCTGCAGTTATCGTCGGTGGCACGGCTACCCTCGTAGTGACAGGACTTTGGAGCCGGCTGTTCCCCTCACTATGGACGATGGACGCACTGCCCGGTCCGACCCAGGACGGCCGTGATGACAATGTCTGATCACCGGTATGAGGGTTAACCGAGGCGGTTGTTCGGTCAATCAATACGCACGTGGATAAGACATTCGCAGGCAAGCCGAACGGGGATTTTTCCAAATAAATTCGATGGGCTGATTGGAGTAGCGCTGCCGACTGTTGAACGATTTGTCTACGGCTCAGCGGTACATCGATTTCGCGAATGTGATGACCGAAAGGTCGGATGGTTTTGTACCACAAAGGCTGAATGGAGACTCTGGTAAGCGGGCTGAATCTCGTTAGACTGATGCCCGGGCGTGGGGCTTTTTGCCAACTGCAGGTAACCAGGAATTCTAAACAAAACACTGGATTGGTCATTTGTTCGGTGTTTTTTCTACTCGCGGGAGTGGCGGAATTGGCAGACGCGCTGGATTTAGGATCCTGTGCCCGTAAGGGCGTGGGGGTTCGACTCCCCCCTTCCGCAAATCTGCTCTCAAGGACCTGCGGCGAACTGCCGCAGGTCCTTTGTCTACGCAGGTTCAGGCCGTTTCGAATCGTATCCAGACTGGAGGACCCGGAACGGACTCTCCCGAACCGGGCTGTCTGTTTCGGCCGGATCGGATGGCTGGAAACCAACACCGAAGCCGCCGTTATGCCCGATGCGCTGAAGTGGATGGAGAACGGTCGCGTGCGGCGCCGGGATTGACGGTGATTGCATGTTGGCCGGCAAGAGCTTGTCAACTGCCGAAACTACGGACTGACCGAACTGGAGTCATTCGCTGGAATTCTGAAAACTAGATGGTCTTTAGAGATTGAGAGCACGATTCGTATGAGTTTTACACGAGTATTCCGACAGACAACAGGTGGCTGGCTACTGGCCGCGACGACGGGTTTATCTACGTTGGTGGTGGCAGACTCCGAGGTTCAGCGTATTGGGTCCCGCCGCGAATTGTTCGTTGACCGGTTCCTGGTCGAGAAACTTGATGGTACTCACTATCAATTACATCACCCACGGCCGGCCGAAATTGCGGTGGCACTCGATCAGCCATGGGAGAAGCGGTTCCACAATGGGATTTCGGTCATCAGGGATGGACACCGTTTCCTTCTCTACTACAGCGCTTTCAATCGACTGGCCGTTGCCGAGAGTCAGGACGGGATCCACTGGACCAAGCCACTTTTGGGTGTGGTTGAATTAGGTGGAAACCGAGACAACAACCTGGTGGGGACTAAAGACGGAAAGCTAATGATCGAGGAAACAAAACCGCTGCCGGAAGTTTTCCTGGACAAACGTCCTGGTGTGAGTCCTGCGGAGCGATTCAAGGCGTTCACGCTGATTGAGCAACCGGGATTGACCCGAGTCATTGCCTGGGCTTCGGCAGACGGATTCTCATTTCACAAGTTGCAGGACAAACCGATCATTGAGACTTCGCTTTACGGGGCCTTCGATGGCCTTGAGTCGCTGTTCTGGTCGCAGGCGGAGCAGCAGTATGTTCTCTACCTTCGCTATGCCATCCGTGTAGACCCACCGAATCCGGAAGACCCGAATCGTCGCTCAGTTGCGCGGATGACATCGAAAGACCTGCTGAGTTTTGAAGCCCCGAAACCGATGACGTTCGGAACCGATGGCCTGATGCCACCGGACCATCATTACAATAATCAAACGACGCCCTGCTTCCGTGCGCCGCACATCTACATCGCGCTTTCCAGCCGGCTGGCGCAGAACCGACAGGCGCTGACACGGGACCAGGCGACTGATGCCGGTTTGGCACCGTCGCGGACTGATATCCCTGATCCCCTGACCTGGTTGATCAACGACTGCGCCGATACAGTGATGATGACAACTCGTGGTGGTACGCATTATGACCGGCTGTTTCAGGAAGCCCTGGTCCGGCCTGGCCCTGGTGCCGAAAACTGGGTATCACGGTCGAACTACGCGCTTCGGGGACTGCATCCAACCGGCCCTCGGGAAATGTCGATTTATGTCAACCGCCATAACGGACAAGAAACCAGTCATGTTCGACGTTACGTATTCCGCACCGATGGACTGGTATCGATCCGCGCTCCGTTCGCCGGGGGTGAGTTCCTGACGCGACCGCTCGAATTTACGGGGAACACGCTGGAGATCAACTACTCCACGTCAGCCGTTGGGTCCATCCGCGTGGGGGTGCAGGATGTTATGGGCCGTTCGCTGCCGGGGCTGGCAGTTGAGGACAGTGTCGAAATCCTCGGTGATGAGATTGCCGGCACGGTGAGATGGAACTCTGCAGCACGTCTTTCGAATGTCGCCGGTCAAACCGTCCAATTGCGGTTCGTGATGAAAGATGCCGACCTCTACTCGCTGCGGTTCCGTGACTGAATTCACTGTGCAAGGTCTGTAACAACCCCATTATTTGCCAGCCTGGTCACCTCGTATGAAGCCTTATCCACTGAGAAAAGGGAACAGCTGGACGGGCTGGTCGCGGAACACAGCCTGGCCCATTCGCGTGCGCAGATTGCGCCCGACATGATGACCGACGACTTCCTCAACGACACCCCACCGGTCCAGTAAGTCGTCGTAAGAGTGATTTCTGAAACCGGGAAACGGGCATTGCTGGTTGGATCCTATGCAACCCGGATTGTCGGCCAGACACTGCTGCACGAACTGCTGGTATGGGCAACGCGCCCCGAGTTTGTCTATCGGCATCAATGGCGCGTCAACGATTAGCTGGTCTACGACAACCGCTGCTGCCTCCATCGTGCCCGCGACTGGGACCGCGCCACCTACTAAACGGATCCTGCATCGCATAACCCTGGCAGGTGACGGATCCAAGGTTTAGGTCCCACACGTTCTGACCTCGACGTGGAACGCTGACGGCCTCCGGGCGCGGTTCAACGGCCGTTCGGTCCAGTAACATCCCGGTGGATGGACAATCTGCCGCTGCGCGTACTTGAGCTAACCACCGGGCGTGCTATGTTCCAGTCAGAGAGAGAGCCTCGTCTTCATGGTCTCTGATTTTTCCCGCCCCCTTCCAGACAAGGGCATACATACCATGCGTCGAACCCTGCAGCTGCTGTTCGTTGTTGTCTACCTCCACATGAACACCGCTGCCTACTCAGGCGACCCGATCCACCTCGACCTGGACAACGACTCCCGCAGGCAGGTGATCGTCGATCGCGAACCAGGGCAATATTTGGGCCACCCTTCGACTTGCCTTCTGGAAGACGGACAGACAATACTCTGCGTCTACCCCAAAGGCCACGGGCGGGGCGCGGTCGTCTACAAGCGCAGCCGCGATGGTGGACTCACCTGGAGCGAACGCCTGCCTACCCCCTCCAGTTGGGCCACCTCCAAAGAAGTTCCCACGCTCCACCGCGTGATTGGCCCCAGCGGCACCAAACGCATCATCATGTGGTCGGGTCTCTATCCGGCCCGCTTGGCGGTCAGCGAAGACGACGGCCTCACTTGGAGCGAGCTCCAACCGGCCGGTAGTTGGGGGGGCATCGTCGTGATGGGATTCGTCGAAGGATTACGAAGCGGTCGCGGCCACTACTTGGCCATGTTTCACGATGACGGCCGTTTCTTTCGCAAAGACGGGAAGCGCGTCCCCACGTTCAAACTCTTCCAAACGCGTTCCCTCGATGGTGGTCTCAGCTGGTCTGATCCGCAGGTCGTGTTCCAATCAGCCGAAGTGAACCTGTGCGAACCGGGGTGCCTGCGGTCTCCTGACGGGAAGCGTCTGGCAGTCCTGCTACGTGAAAATCGCAGACGGAAAAACTCACACGTGATCTTCTCAGATGACGAAGGGCGAACTTGGACTGCACCACGGGAGCTTCCCCTCAGTTTGACCGGCGACCGGCACACAGGTAAATACGCCAAGGATGGAAGACTTTTCATCAGCTTTCGTTGCAATTCACCATCGTCACAATCCGCCCAGCGACCCTATGAGGGCGATTGGGTGGGATGGGTAGGAACCTGGGGTGACCTCGAACAAGGGCGTAGCGGTCAATATGTTGTTCGGCTCAAAGACAACACGAAGGGTTACGATACCGCTTACCCTGGGGTCGAACGCCTGCCGGACGATACCTTTGTCACGACCACGTATGGGCACTGGGAGCAGGGCGAAGCACCCTACGTGTTGAGCGTCCGTTTTACCCTCCGCGAATTGGACGCTTTGGCGAAACGCCGTTGACGCGAGCGACTGTGATTCCACCCTACGGCTACCAACGCGTAGCCAACTCGAGGGCAAGCTCAACGACGGGGTGCATTACCTGCTGCAGCCTTTCGTTGGGCGTCGCAGCGCCGTTCAGTCTCGAGATGGGTGATGTGTGGGACGCGGGGGTCCAGGCAAAGGGCATTGTTTCGCCACAGGCCGTACCGCTTGCCATATTTGCTCGGGATGGCAAACAAGTTGCGAATATCGCTGCGGGGTGGCAGTCCACTGTACCAGCGTACGGTTAGTACACTCTTGTAGTCAGCGATCATATTTCAGGTGCCATGGGTATGCCACTGGTGTATTTTCATCTCTCGCTGGGCCGCTCCTCCGCAATCTGGGTTCGAACTTGCGGTTCTCCAAAGTTTCAACGTTGCGCTGGGCGCCACGGCGGAGTTAAAGGTCAACGTCGTCTGCAAGGGAGGATTCACGCAACCCATCTCGATTAAGTTGAGGGGACTTCCCGACGGAGCTACTGTCCCGGACGATCGTTTATTCCGGCCGACGTGACCGAATTGAAAATCGCGTTGACCACCGCGGGAGACTCCGCAGTCGTTGCCGAAATGGTGGAAGCAAGTGGAACTGCGGAAACGAGCGGAATGCAGTTGACATGGAACATGCTGCCGGCGACAACAATGAAGCCTCGCTGTAAGTTCCGGCCGCTCGACAAGGACGGTGGACGCACGGTATACCGCATCCGGGCGAAGTCATCATCGAGCGACTGCAGCGATTCGAGGGTGAGATCCGGCTGATGATGGCTTCCAACCAGTCTCGGCATCGACAGGGGATCAGCGGTCTGCAGATGCTCGTTGTCCCGTCGGCAGAGACGCGGCGTTCTTTCCCGGCTACATGACGGAATGGCTGAGGTTGCTCTCGTCCCCGATCCAAAGGGGAACGTGCGTCATATCGTTAGTGTGATGGAAGACAACATTGTCATGTCCATCGGAGGCGCATTGCTTAATGTCACGCAGCAGGCACCCGACATTGCAGTTCAGAGGGGCATCATTTGAACTGCCCATTCAGATAGTGCGTGCGAAAAATATTCCCGCGCCAGTCCGACTGGAATTGGTGATGCCTCCGGTAACACGGGAACGTGCTGGCTACCGACCAGATCACCGTCTCCACCGACCAGGATCAACTTCTTGTCAACGTTTTGATCGACCCAGAGCATACGGGCACGGTGCAATTTGCAGTGAGAGCCACGGCTAGAGATGCTGCAAACCTGCCTGTTGTCACCCAGACGAACGCCAGCATCGCAGTCGAGTAAGTCGAATGATGCAGCACGGAATACAATGCTGTATCATTTGGACCATACCGGCAGGACTAACTGCGGTTTTCACGGCATCACGGACGTTCACCGATGCGAGATACAGTGACGAGCGGTGCTGATCGGTTGACAGATCGATGCATCCAGGCGAACCTTCGCCGGGTGGTATTATCGCGCCGGGAAACTTGCCGCTGCAGCCCGCTTATTGTTGCCGGACACCGTCGAACTGCGGGCGGTGACGTCCGATTCGTTCCAGAAATTGGCGTGAATTGGCATAAGTGTTTTCAACAAGGATGTTGTACGTTCGATTCGGGTTCAATCGAGGTGTGAACCGACAGAATGAGTACAATTCTTGTTCTTTCTGATCATCATGGATTCAAAACGACTCTGGATGCATTTCCGGTCGTTTTTGGACGGGATGAAACGTCCGACGTATTGCTGACCAGCGTTTTGGTGAGCCGCCAACATTGTGAAATCGTGCAGACGGATGAAGGGCTCGTTCTGAGAGATCTGGGATCTGTCAATGGAACGATGATCAATGGTGTCCCCATTAAAGAACACGTGCTTAAGGCAGGGGACCAGCTCAAAATCGGCACCGACGTGTTTGACGTGGATGCTGTTGGCAACACCAGTTCTTTTAGGTCAGGTCGGAAAGGTGTTTTCGGCGGTGTCGCCCAGATGCTCAAGTTGCTGGGGCGGGAGTGTGTGTAATCATCAAGAGCCCTGAAGGTACCTGTCGTGGCCGGCGATGCCGCCAGAGCACTCAGATAAATTCCGAGAAATCGAGTGTTGCGAACAGGTCGTCCTGGGTTTCTGCTCGACGGATCTGTCTGATTGTTCCGTCCGGCCGCAGCAGCAGTTCAGCGCTACGTGTCTTACCGTTGTACTGGAATCCCATGGCGTGACCGTGGGCTCCGACGTCATGGATCACCAGGAGATCGTCGCGCTCAATCGTCGGCAACGATCGCTGGATGGCGAACTTGTCGTTATTTTCACACAATGATCCCACCACATCGACGACTCGATCGTGAGGTTCGTGTGTGCGGGCCGGCACAGTAATGTGATGGTAGGCGTTGTACATGCCCGGGCGCATGAGGTTGGCCATACAGGCATCAACGCCTACATAGTCACGGTAGATATTTTTGTGGTGCAGGCAGCGCGTGACCAGGTAACCATGTGGTCCGGTCACCATGCGCCCGTTTTCCATAACGATGCGAGGGGGGGCGATTCCGGCGGATGCGATCATCGAATCGTAAAGTTCCCGAATCTTCCCGGCGAGCCAGGTCAGGTCAGTGGGTTTGTCCTCGGGATGGTAGGGGATACCGATACCACCGCCGAGATTTACGAGTTCGATGCGAACATTGAGTTCCTGGTGAATTCGGACGACGAGATCGAACAACATGCGGGCGGTTTCGACGAAGTAGCTGCCGTCGAGTTCGTTGGAAGCCACCATTGTGTGCAGCCCAAAACGTCGGACGCCCAGTTGCCGGAGACGGCGGTAGCCATCGAAAAGTTGGGATTCAGTGAATCCGTACTTGGCTGCCTCAGGGTTACCAATGATCACGTTGCCTTCGCGGGCGGCTCCGGGATTGAAACGGCACGACACAAGTTCCGGAAGACCGAGAAGTCCGTGGACGAATTCGATGTGACTAATGTCGTCGAGGTTGAGAATTGCTCCAAGTTCTTTGGCGGCGGAGTATTCATCGATCGGTGTATTGTTCGACGTGAACATGACTTCTTCGCCCGACAAACCTGCAGTCTGTGCCAGGAATAATTCGGGCTTGCTGGAACAGTCTGCTCCCATGGCCTCTTCCCGGACAATTCTGATGATATGGGGATTGGGCAGAGCCTTGACGGCAAAATAGTTACGGAATCCTTCGGTCCGGCTGAAGGCTGCGTAGAGTTCCTGGCACGTTTGCCGAATACCGGATTCGTCATACAGATAGAACGGCGTGGGGAATTCGTCAGCCAGTTCGCGGAGTCTCTGTTCAGTGAGTGGAAACGGACGAGGCATGGCGGATCATTTCGCTGACTTGAACGATCGAGTGAAACAGATAAGGCAGTGTGGTAATGAACAATTGGGAATGAAACTGCGCGTGTATGGCTGGTTGCAGATTCCGGATAATCGGCATTGTACATCGCTTGTGTGACGGTCAGGTGTGTCCAGGTGGAGCACTCGAAATGAATTTCAAGCGTTGAATTCTGCTGGGACGATGAGCAATCAGTGGATGTGTGCTCAGGAGAGTCTCGAATCCTTCGGAGATTCGTGGTCGGATCCATAGGTACGAATTCCTGCCGAAAAACGAGTCTCAAACCTGTCCTGCGGATGCAGCCACAGGAAGCTTTTGGTTTTGGGGAGGGAATTAACGTGGGAATGAGGGTCCTGCCGGATGTCTTCTGGACACGGATATCTCCCGTGATAACTATAGTCCGGATGTTTAAAACACGATTCCTGATGATGATGGCACCAGACATGATCATGCGCACTGCGGTGTACGCTACCCTGGTCTTCAATCTGTACGCCGATACCGCTTCCCCAGTGATTGCTCAGCTTACCGAGGCTGTAAACAGCCGTGGAACGCTTTTTCAGCAGGAACCGGACACGCCAGCACGGTTGGTTCGAGCAGCTGATGCCGCCGCTCGCCTTCAACGCCCCTTACTGGCTCGCGGGTACCTGCAGGCGCTGGAGGATCGCGGCCTGCCTGATGAGGCGCTGCTGCAGCTGCGCGATGATGTCGGGGTGCAGACTTTTCTGAGTCTCAATGCGAATATCGATCTCCAGCCGTTGGCTGGTGAACTGCTGAATCGTGTGAACCAGGCAACGTCGTCGGCAACGCTGTCACCGGAACGTGCAGAGAGTCTTGTCGCACAGCTTGGTGAAAACGGCGAACCGAGTGAACAGGCTGCTGTCCAGTTGTTGACGATCGGTGCGCCAATGGTTCCAGCCATACTGGAATTCAACCCCCACTCGAAGTCAGGCCGTGTTGGACGGCAGCTCATACATCAAAATGCCCGACCTTTGCGGCTCGAGTTGCTGGCTGCTCTGAAATACTCCGAAGCCGAGGATCAGCTGTGGATTCTTAAACTGCTGAAAGCTGCCTCGGATCCGACGCTGGCGCCCGAACTCCTGCGGTATGAATTCACTGCACATTCGGCAGTGGTGAGAAATGCGGCACGGCAGGCAATTGATGAGTTGTGGTCCGATTCAGGACGGCCTGGGACTGCCGACAAAGCTGTTGAATGGTTGAGTCGCCAGGCCCAGCGGTTTCTCGCTGACGCATCAGACCGTTTTACCAGTGAGTCATCCCGGGACAAACTGAACCAGGCTGTCAGATTCGCTGAAGTTGCTGTTGAGCTGGACTCAGCCAACGATTTCGCCAATGGGTTACTGCTCGCGTGTCGAAGTGCTGTCGATGCTGACGTCGGAGGCACTCTCGGAGAAGATGCACGAAGCGAAGCGCTGGAGCTAGCTATCCAGGCAGGAAATTCGGCCGCAGCCCTTGTACTGATGGGATCTGATCCGGGATCACTTCGACGGTCGATGCAACTACCCGGTCCAGCGGTCCGGTTGCAGGCGGCGGTGCGATTAACTGGTTTGAACCGACGCGTGAGAGGGCTTCCTCTCGCCCACCGGATTATTCGCGATGCCGCCAACGGCAGTAGCTCACCTGAAGCAGTGGTGATTGATCCGCGGCAGGACGTGGCCATTCTGGCGGCATACCTGTTGGGCGATCAGGGATATCAGGCGGTGCGCACGCTGACCGGACAGGCAGGATTCGAACAGGCGATCCGCCAGCTGAATTGCGATCTGATTCTGATTCACAGTAACTGTCTGCGCTGGCCTTTGTCGCAGACTGTTGCCAATCTGCGTGCGGACAGCAGAACCCGGCAGACTCCGATCGCGGTGTACGGGCCGCCACGGGACGCGGCTTCGATTCATGCTCTACAGGATCGATATCCAGGTATTTCGTATCTGCCCGGGCCTCTGTCGGAAATCAACTTTGTTGAGGAACTGCGGCGGAACGACGTGCCCGGTCCGTCACTGACGGAATCAGTACGTTCACAGCTGATTCAGCAGGCAAAGGCTGCGATTGAGCTCTGACCGTCAATTCCGGCGTCTCAGCAGGATATAGCCAACACAGATACAGAAGGTCAGTCCGATCATATATTGTGTGGGCTGCATGCCAGTCACCTGGTTGCTGACGATCGAAAAAACCTGCGCCAGCCAGGAAGACATGGTAGATACGATGTTCAGCAACATTTCCGGACTCCCGTGAATCGAATTTGCGCCGCAAGATTACCCGTCATGAATCGCGGTCGTACCCATAGAACCATTCCAATGCTGCATCGTTTTTGGGTCGTTGGCCTCAGCGGATCGTGAAAAAGGTAAGGAATTCCACCATGGTATATTCCTCGGGAACGCTGATACGGTTTGTAAGAGACGTACAGTGATGTCGAATCGCAACGCCCATTGTCATCAGGTGCCGCTCGTCAACACGAGGTTGTCGCGGTGGATGACTTCACTATAGGGGACGCGTCCCAGCAGATCCGGGATTTGAGCAGACTTGGCACCGGCGATGATGCGGATGTCGTCTGCCGAATAGTTGGCGAGTCCACGGCCAAAACAGATGCCTTTTTCATCGGCCAGTGCCACTGACGCCCCCTGTTCGAAGTCGCCTTCCACTCGTCGAATCCCAACAGCCAGCAGTGAACGACCGTTCGTGCGGACGGCATGGCCGGCACCCGCGTCCAGAATCAGGGTCCCTGCTGGTTGAGTAGTATAACCGATCCATTTCTTCCAGGCCGGGACAGAGCCACCGGATGCAAGGAAAAGCGTTCCCAGGTTTCGGCCTTCAGCAAGATGATCAAGAACTCCCGGTACACGGCCGTTTGCGAGGATCACGCTTTCGCCCATGCGGGAAGCTGTCACGATCGCTCGCAGTTTCGTCCGCATGCCACCTGTACCGTGACGACTGACGTCGTCTGCGACGAATGACTGAAGTTTATCTGAGGGTTGTTCAACAACAGGAATCACACGACTCTCTGCTTCGCCCGGAGGCCCATCCATCAGACCGTCAACACTGGATAAAATGATGAGCAGCGGATCTGAAACAAGAGTTGCCACCATGGCGGCCAGCTGATCGTTGTCACCAACGGTGATCTCTTTAACGCTGATTGTGTCGTTTTCGTTGATGATCGGCACGACGCCAAGATCCAGCAGCGTGCGAATTGTATTTCGGACGTTGATGTACCTTTCTCTGTTTCGAAAGTCGTTGATGGTGAGTAGAATCTGTGCCACGCGATGTCCGGCTTCAGCCAGTCGTTCTCCCCAGGCAGTCATCAGGTGCGGCTGCCCGGCAGCGGCGGCGGCCTGCAACTGAGACAGTGACTGCGGGCGCGCTCTGAGGCCGAGAATTCCGATACCTGCCGCGACCGCGCCGCTGGTTACAAGGACCACGTTTCGTCCTGTTGTCCGCAGGCGGCTGATTTGTTCACTCAGATGACGAACGTGTTCGTCATCCAGCTGATCGTCCTCGCGCGCAAGAACATTGGAACCCACCTTAACAATGATGGTGCGTGCAAGTGCAAAGACTTCCTCGCGCACGATGTCTGGCATTGGAAAAAATTCTGACAGATTTTCACTCTAACTGTTCAGAGTGGATTTCACGATATCCATGGCCCGCCGGCAAAGCGCTTTCGCGTCTTCGGTTTCCGGCGCTTCAGCGATGACTCGCAGAATAGGTTCTGTATTACTGGCCCGTACCTGTACCCAGCGGTCGTACCAGTCCAGACGCAGGCCGTCCCCTTCCTGTGCCTCGGCATCCGTAAACGTTGTTCTCAGGGCATCGCAGGCGTCCGCCACTGCATCCTGCGTGCATTCGACTTTATCTTTGACGATGGTGTAAAAGGGCAGGGCGTCCGCCCAGGCTTCCAGCGTACATTGCTTGGCCGCCAGTCCGTCCAGCACATAGGCCATGCTCACCAGACTGTCTCGGACGTAGCCGACATGCGGCTCGATAACGCCTCCGTTACCTTCTCCACCCAGGACTGCTCCAACTGCCCGCATTTTGGTGCAAACATGAGCTTCCCCTACGAACGCTCGATGAAACTGGCACCCGTGTTGTTTTGCGATGTCCGCAGTGATTCGGCTGGTGGAAGCGTTAACCACGAAAGGGCCTTTGCGAGTTGCCAGGATATGATCCGCCGCCAGGCCCAGTGTCAGTTCTTCGCCGATAAATCGTCCGGTATTATCCACGATTGCCAGTCGGTCGGCATCCGGGTCCTGAGCGAATCCGGCGTCTGCGCCATTTGTAACCACAGCCCGACACAGGTCGGCCAGGTTTTGTTCAACCGGTTCCGGAATATGTTCGAATCGCCCGTCAGGTGTTCCACCGAGAACAACGACTTCACACCCAAGCTGTTCAAGCAGCTGAGGCCCACAGGTTGCACCGCTCCCGTGGTTGCAATCGAGGACAACTTTGAACTCGCGCTGACGAATCACCTGTTGATTCACAAGTTTCAAAACTCGTTCAATGTGGGGGCTGGAGGGATTACTGATTGACGTCAGTCTGCCCGTTCCCGACCAGTCTTTCCAGAGGATCTCGTTGTCTTCCAGGATTTGGACCAGTTGCTGGCCCAGATCACGGTTGAACACTGAGCCATCCGGAGAAAAGGGCTTGAGTCCGTTCCATTCAATTGGGTTGTGGCTGGCTGTAATTTGCAGACCTCCAGCCGCTTCCAGGTGCTGCACAAGCACTCCACAGCTGGGTGTGGTACAGATTCCGGCATCGAGAACTTCGCAGCCGGCAGCCAGCAGGCCGGAAACGACCGCGTGATACATCACAGTTCCGGTGGATCGGCCATCACGTGCGATTACAATCCGGCCACCACTCATCATTGTCCCGAATGCACCGGCGAATTCTGCTACGTAGACCGGATCAAGACCATCGCCAACGACACCCCGAAGTCCGGAGATACTCAAAATACGTGTTGTCACGAGACAGTCCTAGAAGGAAGCGGCGAACCGAATGGCGGCAGTCTATCGAGCGGTGCAGCATCTGAGAATGCCGACAGAATTGTCGGCAACTCATTCAGCATTCGGTGAGTATCCGGCATGGGCCATGCATGCCGCGACTCGTTGCCGCATCATTTCAGCAAGCTCCTCGTCGTTTCTGCCGGTACGGAGCCGTTCTCGCTCGTCTGGCGTGATTGGTTTACCAAAAACGACTGTAATTTTACCAGGTCGGATCAGGATTGATCCGCGAGGCATTAACTGGCCGGTTCCAACAATTCCCACCGGATAAATTGGCAGATCAACCCGCCGGACCAGTGACAGAAACCCTCGATTAAACGTCTTGACCGCGCCAGATGACCGCTCTCCTTCCGGGAAAATACCGACCAGGAAGCCCTGATGCATCCTGTCCACGGCGCGGCGAATACTGCTTCCCCGAAAAGCAGTCTGGCTGATTGACAGAACATAGTTGTTTCGCAGAAGCCAGCCGACAATGGGTATTTGGAACAGATCTTCACGGGCCATGTAAGAAATCGGTCGCCTGAGCCGAATCCCGGCTGCCACAGCATCCAGAAAACTCTGGTGGTTCAGCAACAGCAGCCCACCCTGTGTGTCGTCAATGTTTTCAGTGCCGATGACTTGTGTCCGCGCCCACAGCATGAAGAAGGGTGTCATGATGATCTTCAGACACCGCCACAAAAATTTGGGTCGCAGTTTGGCCGGTGCAGCAAGACCGTCGGTCGTTTTTGGTATGCACGCGGACATGCGAAAATAATAGGACCTCCGTCAGAGAAAGCGAAATCCGAACCCCTGATTTCCCTATGCTTCTTCACTCGACACAGGACTATTTGTCGCCGGGGGGGAATCCTCTTGCTGCCAGCACCTTGTCGCGGATTTCCATAACCACATCCGGGTTTTCTTCTAGGAAGGTACGAGCACGATCACGTCCCTGACCCAGTTTGACTTTGCCATAGCTGAACCAGCTGCCGCTGCGAGCGATAACTTTGTCTTCGACGGCCAGATCGACGAGGTCAGCTTCCAGGCTGATGCCGCAGGTACTGTACATGTCGAATTCCGCAATGCGAAATGGCGGGGCGACCTTGTTCTTGACAATCTTGGCTCGCATACGAATACCTATCTGAGTATCGCCGTCTTTTAATGACGCGATCCTCCGTACATCGACCCTGGCGGAGCTGTAGAATTTGAGCGCACGTCCACCAGGAGTTGTTTCCGGGCTGCCGAACATCACTCCGATCTTCTCGCGAATCTGGTTGATGAAGATGACAGTAGTCTTCGCTTTGGCGATGACTGCTGTCAGTTTTCTCATTGCCTGACTCATCATCCGCGCCTGGAGCCCTACATGGGTGTCACCGATTTCGCCATCCAGCTCCGCTTTTGGAACCAGGGCAGCGACAGAATCAATAACGATAAGATCCACGGCGTTGGACTTGATGAGCATCTCGGTGATTTGGAGGGCTTCTTCGCCGTACGACGGCTGACTCACCAGTAGTTCGTCAAGGTTCACACCCAGTCGCCGTGCCCATGACGGATCGAGTGCGTGTTCCGCATCGACGAAAGCGGCAATTCCATCCTTTTGGGCGTTGGCAATCGTGTGGAGAGCCAAAGTGGTCTTACCACTGGATTCCGGTCCGTAGAGTTCGACGACGCGACCGCGTGGAAACCCACGTCCCCCCAAAGCCAAGTCCAGCGACAGGGCTCCGGTTGAGATTCCCTGGACGCCCATAGTTGCGCTGTCCCAGTTGTTTAGCCGCATGATCGAGCCCGGACCGAACATCTTTTCGATCTGGCCCATGGCATTTTCGAGCATGCTGCCATCGGCGGTGGCAGTGACTGCAGAGGGGCTTTTGGCGCGCGCTTTAGCCATGATATCCGACCTGATTCAATGAATATAGTGATCCGCGTTGTGGAAGACCGTTGTCAATCTGCGTGGTTCTCGCGGGCACCGTAGTTTCCCTAAAAGTGTAGCGAAACTCGGCCGATGGGGGAAACTCACTAACGATCTCATTGCCGATGTCGTCAGCTTAACCGGGTACGACTGCATTCTCACGAGTGGGGTTATGCGGCGTCCCGGATGACGTCATCAACCATGCGGTGGCGGCGCCTGCGGCGGCGCGCATAGTGCATCATTTTGTCTTCATGCACGCTGCTTTCCTTGATGAACGATCCGGCAAGAAGTCGGTAGAAGAACAACAGCAGAAAGGCACCCAGCGTTGCCGCAATGAAGCCCTTGCCGCTGATGGGGTCGATCGATGCGTCGCGCCAGAAAAACAGGACAATTCCACACCCAATCACACTGCCACCGACACCCATCAGCGTGGTGGCCACGGCACCGCCAGGGTCACGGCCCGGCATGATGGCTTTGGCAGCAAGGCCGGCAAGGGTGCCGAAGCCAACCCAGCGCAACAATTCGTTGAGACTGTGTTGGACGATGTCAATAATCTCAGCTTCTGACATGGCGGACCTCCTGTCCACTTTTATGATCTCAATCGGCCCCGGAACGCAGTGAGAAGGCTATCTGAGCCACGTTCGTACCCCAAGAGCGATTTCGACCTTGAGATTGTGGCGTAGTGAAGCTGTTGCATCCGGATCCAGACGCCCTGTTGAAAGTGGCTCCATACCGGCAGAGGTTGCCGGTGCCGAACTCAAAAAAGTCATGCAGTGAGTGGTGGTGTCGAGGTCACGAACCGGGATTGTCCACCAATTAGTAACCGACTGGCGGTCAGCCGGCCGCTGCGGCGAAAGGGGCAGGCGACGACGATTGATTCGATCACACCAGAGGCTGGCGGGTGGCGATGAGCCGGTCGAGTTCCTCCCGCAGACGTGGCAGAATTTCGTCATATCCGAATGCCCCAATGGACCGAGGACCTCGTTTGAGGTTCACGTGATTCGGGCCACACCACAGACCCAGGTCTGCGTCGTCAGTTTCGCCCGGACCGTTCACACGGCAACCCATGACGGCGATTGTGATATCGTAGTTCTGCGCATATTGCGTGATGTCACGGACCTGTTCAGCCAGAACGATAAAGGCTTCGTTTTCTACACGTGAACAACTCGGACAGCTGATGATGTTCAGAGTCCTGAGTCCGTAGTCGACGACCGAGCGGACCCGACCTGCAGCGATGTCTGAGAGGATTTGATGGCCGGAGGCGATTTCCTCCCGTTTTCGATCATTGGGAACGGTGAGTGATACACGAATGGTGTCACCGATCCCGCGGCTGATCAGCTGCTCGAACGCGATGCGGGTCTTGATAATGCCATCCGGCGGCATGCCGGCTTCGGTGACTCCAAGGTGCAACGGTACGTCTGGTCGATATTCCGCAAAGCGACGATTGACTTCGATGACATTCTGCGGATCTGAGTCTTTCAGAGACACGCAATACCGGGTGAAGTCCATGTCATCCAGCAGCTGGCAGTGATCCTGGGCACTTTCCAGCATTGGAGACAGGCTGTCTTCCAGGTCGTATCTGGCTGTTTTGTCAGGGTCGACGGAACCGCAGTTGATGCCAACTCGGACAGCACAGTCATTGTCAGCCGCAATGTCTGCGATGTATCGCACCTTGTCTTGCCATGGCTTCTCGCGTTCGTGGTGATACAGATGGCCGGGGTTGTAGCGCAGTTTCGAGACGTGTGGGGCGATGATCTGGGCCAGCCGGTAATTCTCCTGAAGGTCGACTGACAGGTTGCCGGTGACTTCTTTGCTGACTTCGATGAGTGCTTCGGCGTCACTTTGACTGTCGATGGCGACTCGCACGATGTCGGCTCCTGCATCGACGAGGCTGCGGATCTGACTGGCCGTGGCGGCAATATTCTGAGTCCTGGTGGCGGTCATGCTCTGCACCGCGATCGGAGCGCCGGCACCGATCTGCACATCACCAATCGTAACGGAGCGAGTAGAATTGCGTTCAATTTTCACGGGGAAGGCCGAGTAGGGTGTTGGTCTGAACACGCAGCGGTGAAGCATTAAATTGAAGTACGCACAATATCGAGTGGCTGCAAAAGGAAGTAGCCGGGACGTGGCTGAACACAAGCCAGTCAATTGTCGCTGTTCTGAGCCCTGCGAGTGATCGCTCGTCCGAAGCCTTTCAGAAAGGCTTCGCCGAATTCGATACGCATCCGGACTCCGCTCCGGGTCGGCTGAACGTCTGCACGAATCTGATCGCCTCCTTCGGAAAACGTTTTTCTCCAGGAAGTCTGGCGGGTGTGCAGTTGATTACGAACGCGATCTCGGCCTTCGGCTTCGACCTTCGGATTGGCCTTGCCATTCCTGTCATCGTCGAACCTGGATTCGCCTGTTTCGACAAGTGGTGCACCCTCGCCCCCCTCAGCGTGCCTTGCCTTTGCGTTTTTGATTTGTGCTTGCCCGACAGTTTCCCACAGCTGAATGAGTTGATTGATGTTGATCACGATTCTCATAATGGAACTGTTGACAGACTGAGACGGTTTTTCGTAGGCAGCCTGCAGCTGATCCATAACGCTGCTTACGATGTCCATCGTTTCGTCACCGCCGACTCCAAACCACATGGATCGCGGACCACTGCCAAAGACAATCCCGGAGTTCGGTCCCAGGACGGCGTTGCGACCGGGACCGGAGTCACCAAAACCAATTCGGTGAAACTGGATGCCGGCATGATCTTCGCAGCCGATTTGGAGAGATTCCAGACCCTCCATCCCCTGCAGTCGGTTGAGTATGTCCGTGAGACCAGCAGCAACAGTTTCACCTTCTAGGACACGGACCGCTCCGACGACCACGAGGTTGCCACGGGAGTCGTCATAACATTGTCCGAAGGCGTCCAGATGTCCTTCGATGAACGTCTCCTGCAGTGCTGTGAGACCTGCAAGGACCGGAGACGCTTCATCGAGCTCCGGCCCCAGGTCTTTCAGAGTTACCTGTCGCGCCAGTTCCTTTTTGAAGCCCTCCAGAACTCCCGCGTACCGTTCACGATCCCGGTCCGGAATGATCTGTGACAGGGCCAGTGAGACCGCTGCGTTATCATCGAGGATCGGTTCGAAATAGCTGGATTTCCTGGCCGAATCGAAGATTTCATTTATCAGGTCACTGTCTTTCCGTACATCCATCAGGAGATCAACAATTGCCAGATGTTGTTCCTCATCCACTGTGAGACCGATAGTGATTCGCTGGCATTCGTCCATCAACAGTTTGAAGCCATCGATGTCGGCCTGCATCCACGCCCTGCGCATTTCGTACACGCCGTCAGCCTCCTCGTCCCGCTGTTGCATTTGAGTCGACATAGTCGATGTCAGGAAACTAAGAAGCAGGCTGCGTGTGACCCTGGGTACAGACTCCACATCCACCGTCATTGAAATGTCGAACTGGTCGAATTTTCCCTTAAGAGAACTCACCGGAACAAAGAGTTGACGTTTGAATTCTTCGTCCGGCTCCATGACGGGCAGCTGAATAAATGCGTACCCGTTCTCAACTCTCACCTGAGTCGTTTGTGTCGGCCCCAGCAGTTCGTAACGGCCAACTTCTCCGATGACCGGGTTGAAAACGACTGGCCCCAGTTCCAGCGTGCGCAGGAAGGCATCCGTGTCTGTCAACGGAATAAAAGCCACGAATTCAAATGATGGCGGGAAAATCGAGTTCAGGTAGACCGCAACTCCGTCGGGTCGCAATTGATCCACACCGGCCAGTGTGTTCGTAGCGTTGTCAATTGCGGACATGATGTTGCTGGCCGTTTCCGGATGACCTGCGATCGTACAAAGGACCTCAAGCTTCTCACGAGCTCGCTCCAGACTGGTGAGCGTCACGACGGCCAGTGGATTCGTCCCCAGTTTGGGAACTTGAATAAGCGACCGGGAATCTTCTTCGGCATCCTGGGTATACACAGGGGAAGGATGAGCCAGATTAAGACTGACGATGAGCAGAATCAGGACAATCGGCCTGTGAGTGGCATGAAAGGCGGATGGCATCGGAGATGGGTCCTTCTGCGGAACCGGGAGTTTCTGGAAGGGGCCTGGAGCATGGCATGATTGGTTCGTCGTGAGTACCCGACTGTCAGCTCAAAACTCGAAAATCGGCTCAGTCTGCGGATTTCCCTGAGACGGTCTTGAGTCTACGAGGTCCCACGTGGCATCCGCGAATTTTTTTCAAACAAACACAACGGGAAGCCGGCTCTGTTACATAGAATGATGTTGCTCCCGAACTTGTCGCACTTGCGATTCCTGAGACTCAATTCTGAGACCGTCTGTTGCAGACCCCATTCTCGCATCGTCCTCCGTCAGCTCACTGGGAGCCTCTGCCGATTCTTCCGGTCCCCGGCCTGATGCTATGGGTGTGGTACCGACCGCAGCATCTTCCTCTGGGGTTGATGGTAAGTGTTCCGCCTGAAGTGCTCGCAGCGTATCCAGCCGGGTTCCCTTTCACACTGTCCCAGATTTTTCTGGCTGCCGGCGTTGAGCCAACGACGGTTCATTTTGTTTCATGTTTCGGAAGTGAGTGGCAGGCGGCGGACGTTTTCGGACCCCTTCTGAATCACACGATGTCTCCGGTGGTCTGGGGTGCGCAACCTGAGATCGCGATTCAGGTCCGTCAACAGACCGTTCCCGATGTCAGTGCCATGGGGCAGCGGGAGCCAAATCCTGTCACAGGGATTCATACGGATACGTCCGCCGAGGAGCAACCGGCGCCGGACGATGCTGATCCTGGCTCGCAAAAATTGATGTATGATCGCATTGACAAAGCATGGCGCAGCAGTATCCAGATGGAACGTCAGATGACAGGATTACGGCAAAAGCTGGCATCGGTGATGGCAGCGCTGGACAAACTGGATCGCGATCTGAATTCCAATGAGCGTCTGGCGGCCGAACGGGAGGATCGAGATGCCTGGCAGGATGCACGAAGATGGATGCGGGATCTTTGTGCTAAGTGCCATCGCGAGATTAAGAGCTTCGATATTGGAATGACCAGTGCTGCGGGGAGACGGAATTCAATGGAGCAGCTGTACCGACAGTGGATTGAGCCACGGGCACGCTGCACAGACCTGCCGAGCGTTCGCCGAGAGTTCGAGGTATATCGCAGGGATATGTTGAATCTGCAGAAGTCAATGCAGGCAGTGCTCATGGCGGCGCGCCAGAATGGGACTGAGCGTGCGCACCGAGTGTTGAGTGAGATCAACAGGAAGATTCGTGAACGCCGCGCCAGGATGCGAGAGGCCATCGGCGGAGTGAATCTGGACAAATCGGTCCGACGGAATTCCTGACGGTACGCTGTCTGATGAAAAGTGGACCGGGAAACTGGCATAAAACGCCTGTCAACTGCACGGATTCAGTCAGAGTGACGTGTCTCAACACCTTCAGCGACTGGCTACCCCAGATTACTGTACAAATGATCCGTGACTGTCATTCCATGACCGGTGTAACACGTGGTCGCGACTGGCCGATTTTGCCGCGCCCAAATGCTCAACACGATGTTTCCGCTGAAGCGTGAGTGACCCAGAAGAACCTCAGAAAAAAAGCAACTGTGGTGGCCGGAAGCCATGTTGCTGGACCTTCCGGCCAGAGCTACAACGGCCACATCTCTTTCGGGGCTAAGCTCCGTTATTGCGCAGAATTTTCTCCGAAGGTGTGGCACCGGCAATCCTGTTTGGACTGCTGTCACGTCGTGCCGGAGATGAGGTTTGGGCCTCTCAGGAACCGGAGATATCAACGCTGCGGGCGATGATTGATCCGCACGTCAGCCGAAAATCTGACCTGTCAAATTCATTGATTCGAGGACGTCATGACGAACGTTCAGACAACCCGTCGACCTTCGTATTTCGGTGTGACGCTGGCGCTGAGCCTTGCGGCAGTTTTGAGTGCGATCATCCCTACGGCTCGTGCGGCGGGTCCATTCAGTTTTTCGCGCACGCCGGTTTCCGGTGGTGCCAGCGAAGTGATTGAAGACGTGAACCGGAGGGCCTTCGGCACAATTTTTCGCGGTGGTCACACGACGGGTGACGCGGCAGGCCGTCAGGATGCGCTGACTCATGTGAGTCTGGCGCCCTACTTTAATACCGGGCCGGCACTGTTCATGATGGACGCCCGACTGGGGCGGGCCAATAAAGGTGGTTTGACCTGGAGTTTTGGAGGGGTCCTGAGAACGTTTGCAGAAGAATGGAACGTCGTTACCGGAGCTAATATCTACCACAGTCGTGATAATATTACCGGGACTCAGCTGCGTACCTGGGGTGTCGGGGTGGATGTCTTGGGGGACACCTGGGAAGCGCGCGCGAACTATGTGCGGCCGAATGGTGAGTCATCAGCGCTGACGAGCCAGACCATTGACCAGTCCAGTGCGACGTTTTCCGGCAACAACATTGTTTTCAACAGGAGAGATACGATCGCAGAGGCTCTGGAAAAACTGGATGTGGAAGCCGGACTGCGGCTTCCGACGGGACCGATCCTCAGTGAAAATGTCAGTATCAAAGGCTTTGTTGGTGCTTATCGATTTCAGGGTGAGAGGATTTCTGCAACCACTGGCTGGAAAACCCGCCTGTTGGCCGAGGTAGGCGAGTATCTTGAACTGGGTGTTGGTCTCAATCATGACACCCTGCTGGACACTCTGGTCTTCTTCAATGCCACGGTAACGTTTGGTGGCTTCACAGCTCAGGATTACACAAAAAATAGTGCGATTCAGCGGCTGGCTGACCCTGTCCGTCGTGACTTGACCGTCGCTTCTCTGCGGACGGATGTTGTCGTTCCGGACGTGGTCGCGATCAATCCATCTGATGGCCAGCCAGTGATTGTCAGGCATGTGAACAAGAACGATACGGTCGGCTCATTCTTGGGAACCGTCGAAGATCCACTGCAGTCGATTTCAACAGCTCTGGGTCTTCCCGGTACAGACGTTGTTCTTACCCACGCAGGTGGAGTGTATAACGCTGCTCCGGACAACGCGGTCACACTGGGGCCGAATATGAGTCTGTTCGGCGAAGGACTGATTACGACCGTCAACGGAGATCGGGTTGCAGTGAACACCATTCCGCTAATGGGAATTGTCGAAGAACTGACTCTCCCGAGTTCACCGACGTTCCTTGCGGACATGACACTGGCCCGCCCGACACTTCTGGGAGCAGCGGGCAATTCTGTCACGCTGGCTGCAAACAGTCGGTTCGGTGGCTTTGTTGTAGACAGTGCCGGTGGCGCCGGAATCACCAGCAATAATGCGGAAGGCACAGTCATTCGTGATGTCCAGGTTCAGAATTCCGCTGGCGATGGAATTCTGCTGACCAACACGACAGGGACAACATCGATCATTGACACCATCATCACAGGAGCAGGCGGACCGGCTTTTCACGTGAATGGCGGAAACGGATCAATTGGACTGCTGAGCAACAGCGTTGGTCTGCTTCCTTCCTTCTCCCATATTGAGAACTCATCGCAGCAGATCATTCTGATCGAGAATATGACCGCTGGAGGGATTGTGAACACGACAGGCGCCACTCTCGATGACATGGGCGGTGCCGGGATTGATATTGTCAACAGTGCAGGCAGTGCAACAATCGACAATATCCAGATAGTCAACAGCGGGGCCACCGGAATTCGGGTGTTGAACTCCAGCGGCATCTACAATTTTCGAAACTCGATTCAGACAAACACTTTTATCAGCAATGCAGCTCAGCAATCGATACTCATCGATGGTCTTGGTGCGACCGGTCAGGTCACATTCGGCACGTTACAGATTGATGGCAGCAATAGTGCCGGGATCGATATCAATACGAACAGCGGGCGAATCAACTTTATCGACTCTGTGGTTCTGGGCACACCGAACGGTGGTGTCGATGCGGCCGTGTCTGTTGACAGTTCTCAGGTCGGGTCGTCAGTCCTCTTCTCTGATAGTCTGACTGTCAATGGCAGCGGGGGTCGTGGAATTGACCTGACCAGCAATCTTGCGGGAAGCACTTTTACGGTGGACGGCGCGGTCGGACTGATCCAGACGACACAGGAGGCCATCTTTATGAATGTGCAGAGAGGTGCCGTTGCCTTCAATGACTCCGTGACGGTTTCGAATCGTGGTAATCGGGGTATCTCGATTCAGAATTCGTCGGGTGGAATCTCTTTCGCGGGTGCTGTTGATATCAACAATGAACAGGGTGTTCTCACAGCGGCCGTCGACATACAGAACTCTGAATCCAATGTCTTGTTTTCATCCCTCGGCATTGTCAATGCAATGGGTAATGTCGGGGGCGGTGCCGGAGTCAACCTTTTCGGTAATCTAGCTGGCGGAACAAGCGCCGCCCGGCATACCTACAAAACTGTTGACATTGACACGGTTGACGGAGTTGGTTTTTTTGCGAACAACAATACCAACATCCGAATTCTTGACGGCACGATCACGAGTGAGGGTGCCGCTGCCGTCGATCTCGAAGAGTCGGCCTGGTCCGTGAGTCTCGACAGTGTCAGCAGTACAGACTCGCTGGACTACGGGATTCGGCTGGTGAATACAGCGCCACCGGCTGACAATTCCTTCATCGTCAACGACGAACTGCTGGTCCCCGCAGCCGGGACTGGCGGTATAGTTGAGGGGGCAACCATTGCAGCGGCCCTGTTCGAAAATGCGGGTCAAATTCGTTTGCGAGGTATGCAGTTTGCAGGCAATGCCCAGGGTATTATGCTGACAAACAGTGGATTGGCAGAAGATGACGACCAAACACTGGAGCTGTTATTCTCGGCCTTCCTCAATACAGCTGGCCAGGTCATTGATGCTCAGAACCTTTCTACGCTTCTCGTGGAGGATTCACTCTTGGACGGCGGTGGCACGAATCTGCTGACGTATAATGAACGGACCAATGATCCGGGTACAACAACTTTTGGGCAGTTTGATAACCCGTATGAAGTCTTCTGGCGTCGAAATGTCATCGATAGTACGGTTGTAGTCCAGGGCTTGGCAGGTGCCAACGATGCTCACCTGAACGTGGAATACACCAACAACCTGGTTACTCTTGGCGATACTGCTGTCACAGTGGACTGGACTGGTCCTTCTCGCGTTCTTCTGTCTTCAAATGCCATTACCCTGAATGGCGATGAAAGTGCGTTTGACGTCGTTCATCGGTCGACTACTGACGAGATGTTATTATCAATTCTCGCCAATCACCTGGTGGCGACAGGTGGCAGCAGCATCGGCATTAATGTGGAAACATTTGGTCAGTCAGACATCCTCGTCGACTCCAATGAATTTGTATTTTCCGGTTTGGATGCCACAGGAATGCAATTCAATCTGGCACCCGACACTGAGTTCTTCCTCAGTAATAATCAGCTTCGATTTGATGCGGACGGGGGAGCCGGCGTGATCTTCACCCGAGTGAATCAACCATCTACATTCACAATCAACAACAATCAGGTGGGTCTGTTTGACGATGGACCGCTGATTGAAGAAGGCCTCAGATTCCTGACTGCCATTGGCAGTCCGGTTCTGATCGGGACCGTCGATAACCAGATCTTCCTGCTGGAATCCGATGATCCGGCACCGGCACCGGCGTTCATTGAAATTCCGTTCTCGTTCGGCGGTACGTTTATCGGGCAGATCTTCATCAATGGTGGACCGCGGCCATAGGGCGCTGCCAAACCGAGCAACGGCCTGGCTTTGCGGCACATCTAGGCTTCCTCCGCGATGATGTAGGCCGCCCATTGTCCCGTAGTTGCTCCGGCCTTTGGCAGGAGTTGAACAACGCCCGCCGGTATGATTTGGATTTGCGATCTGAATCAGCGGCGCTACAATCCGCGACGTCATGACGAGTGTGTCACCTCCGACGCCGGAAACACTGACAGAACTTGCTCCGCTGATCACTTTTGGTGAGGGATTCGCCGACGTTGTCAGCGCATTACTCTCCGGTCACAGTGCAGCGATTGACGGAGCATGGGGCTCTTCTTGCGCAGTTACAGTGGCCGCTTTGCAGCAGTCCTGTCCCCGGCACACGTTTATTATAGTGGTTCCCGGAATTCGGGATGTTGATGATTTTGCGGATGAATTGTCCGAGTTGCAGGCCTCACCTGTTCAGGCCTTCGCTGCCTGGGAGTCTCTTCCCGAAGAACATGACATCAGCGACAGCATCTTTACGTCGCGGTTCAGCGTTCTCAGGCACCTGTCGTCCAAATGTTCCGACGAGGGCTCATCGGAAAAAGGGCTGATTGTCACCTGTGTTCCCGCTCTGCTGCAGCCGGTTCCTTCACGGTCGGCGATTCAGGAAGCCACATGGGAGATCTCAGTCAAGGATGAATTACATCTTGATTTGTTTTCGGGCTGGCTCATCGATCGAGGTTTTGAACGAGCGACTGCCGTGGAACTGCCTGGCGAATTCAGCCTGCATGGTGGTATCCTGGACATCTTTCCGGCAACAGAAACCAACCCAGTTCGTCTTGAGTTGTTTGGTGACGAGGTCGAATCCATTCGCAGCTTCGACGTGGAAACTCAACGTGGAATTCACGAAGTCGAGTCGATATCGATCACAGCTGTCCACCCCGTGATGGCAGATGTGACGACCCCGCCATCCTCTGGGGGACCGGCGAATAATGTGTCGGTGGCCACAGAATCTCTGCTGGATTCACTTCCGGAAAATACGATTGTTGTGTTCATTGACCTGGCCCAAGGGATCACTGAAGGCAGGCTGTATCTGCAGCGGTTGGCCAGTCCTGTCAGGATGTTTGGAGTCGACGCCACAATGGCACGGCTCACCGAGTTCCCGTCTGTCACAGTCGATGCTCTGGCAGCCGACAGTTACGAGACTCAGTGCCATCTGCATGTTGAGTCGCTTGAGGGTTTCTCCGATGCCGGACAGGACGCATTGGAAGAGCTGGCAGCATCTTTGGGGCCGACCGACCGTGTCCTGTTGTGCTGTCATAATAACGGGGAATACGAAAGGCTGGGTGAACTGCTGGTGGAACAGGAGTCCAGGCTGGAACTGGGCAAACGGGTTACGCTGTGTACGGGTCGTATCAGCAGCGGATTTCGACTGCTGGACCAGAATCTGGTTGTGATCAGTGATAACGAGCTGTTTTCGCGGACCCAGTCCCGGCGAGTCCGCTCACGTCGCCGGACGGCCGATTCACGAGTGATCGACAGTTTTCTGGATCTACGTGAGGGAGACCTGGTCGTCCATGTGACTCAGGGAATTGCGCGGTACCGCGGGATGTCTCTGATAGATAACGAAGGAGAAAAAGAGGAACACCTGCTGCTGGAATTTCGAGACAAGCTGACTGTCTATGTTCCTGCGTCGCTGATTCATCTGGTCCAGAAATACATTGGACCGGCGAAAACCACACCTCAGCTTTCCAGATTTGGCGGCACGGCTTGGGAGAAAAAGAAAGACAAGGTCGCTTCGGCCGTTTCTGATATGGCTTCCGAAATGCTGAAACTCCAGGCTGAACGAAGTTCCAGGCCAGGTCTACAATGTGGTTCCAACTCCCGCATGCAGGAGGAATTTGAACACGCTTTTCCGTTCACGGAGACGCCCGATCAGCTGACGGCAATCAATGATTTTCGGGTCGACATGGAACAATCGCGGCCGATGGATCGATTGATCTGTGGTGATGTGGGATTTGGTAAAACGGAAGTGGCTATGCGAGCAGCGTTCAAGGCGGTCGATAATGGTCGTCAGGTTGCTGTATTAGTGCCGACCACTGTTTTGGCTGAACAGCATTTTCGTACGTTTTCGGAGCGCACAGCTGAATTCCCCGTGAACGTCGAGATGCTCTCCCGATTCCGTTCGCCTGCCGCACAGCGCAAGATTCTCGAACAGCTGGCGCGTGGAGAAGTTGATATTATTGTGGGGACGCACCGTCTGGTCTCTAAAGATGTGAAATTTCGGGATCTTGGCCTGCTGGTCATTGATGAAGAACAGAAATTCGGCGTCAAAGTCAAGGATCGACTGAAGCATCTTCGACTGGAAGTCGATGTGCTCACGCTCACGGCGACTCCCATTCCGCGCACGCTGCACATGTCATTGCTTGGTATTCGTGACATCAGCAGTCTGACGACACCTCCGCGCGATCGCGTGCCCATTGAGACGCGAGTGGGACGCTTCGATGAGACGATGATTCGCAGTGCGATTCTGCGGGAGCTCAATCGCGGTGGACAGATCTATTTCGTGCACAACCGTGTCCACGATATTCAGGAGATGGGCCACCGCGTTCAACGTATCGTCCCGGAAGCAACTCTCGCCATTGCACATGGTCAGATGCATGAACGCGACCTGGAATCGGCAATGATCAGTTTTGTTCGGGGCATGACCGACATCCTGCTGGCAACGACGATCATCGAAAGTGGTCTGGATATTCCCAACGCCAACACAATGATCATACATCAGGCCGACATTTACGGTTTGGCGGATCTGCATCAGCTAAGAGGTCGGGTGGGACGCGACCGACACAGGGCCTACTGCTATTTGATGCTGGAGGAAGGTAAGGTGGTGACGACCAAAGCCACCAAACGGCTGAAGGCTATTGAAGAGTACAGCGAACTGGGTGCTGGTTTTCGTATCGCCATGCGTGATCTGGAAATTCGTGGCGCGGGAAATATCCTTGGGACGGAGCAGAGTGGAAATATTGCTGCTGTCGGATATGAGCTGTACTGCCAGCTCCTGGAGAACGCCGTTCGTTCACAAAAAAAACAACCGTTGAGATACCGGACACACGTGACGATCGAATTGCCGGTGTCGTCGTTTATTCCGGATCGTTATATCTCCGAACAAAAGCTCAAGATCGAGATCTATCGACGTGTGTCACAAACAAATTCGCTCCAGCACCTGAGTGACCTGGAGACAGAATTACGCGATCGGTTCGGTCCGGTGCCAGCACCAGTCCGACGCTTGCTGCGGTTGCGCGAATTGAATCTGCGTGCGCTGAGCTGGAAGATTGAAAACATTCATCTGGAAGACGGATACGCAGTCCTGCGGTATCGTGACGCAAGATTGATCAAAATGTTGTCCTTCTTTCATCGGGGGCATCTTCGGATCGTGGATCACCACGATGGCTACTGGCCTTTGGAGTGCCACGAAAACGATGGCAGTGCTGTCTTGGAAGAATTGCTCGCGGTTCTCTCGGAAGCAGAACCACCGATCGAGGAATCCGAGTGAGCCACGTGCCCTCAGTTTAATATCGGCAACTGCTGTGGCTGTTCGACCCAATACGAAAGTTTTGCTTCCCCCGTACTCGGAGACAGGGCACGCTCTTCCGGGCAGCTGAAGCTCGTGTCGTTGGGATACTTCTTCAGTGCAACCTATTCTGACGAACAGCGGGAATCTGTGAGGGTGCTGCAAACCTTACCGGTGATGGGCACGAGGATTCCCAGTCCTGTCACGCCACCACTGTCGTTTCCGACATTTGTCTAGGACTTGTGGGCAATTGGGCCAGAATTGACCGGGCCATGAAAGGGGTCGTCACAACAGGACGTGGGATACTCGCGACGACACTTACAGGAGAGCCCCAGTGGCTGCATGGATGCTGCCGGAACGAATCCGGCAATGGACGATCTGGATATCAGAAGCTCTTGGTCGTCGTTCCCGAAAATACTGGCTGCCGATACTGATTGGAGTGCCGTTTGCACACGGTCGTCGCATCTCTTCGTGGTGGTTCACCACCCCGCGTGCCGATGACGACCGGCGGGATCATTGTGACTTTCGGAGTTGCCCGGCACGCAGGTACGGTCCGGTGGCCGTGGAACTGCCCGGATGGGCAGGTGAATGGCTCACGGCATGGTTGGAAAAACTGTCATTGTTGTGGTCGACGGTGCGTATGCGAAGCGTCCATTGCTGGAGCAGACTGTGGCAGCGGGCATCATTCTCGTGAGCCGGTTGCGCAAGGACACTGCGTTGTGGACAGTCTCCAAAACGCAGAACAAGACGTGGTCGCCGCCGGCCACACAAGTACGGCACGAGCTACTTCGGTGCTTCTGCGTCGCGTCCGTGATTTATCAAAAGTCCGGACACTCAACAAACGACTGACGAACCTCACTGCATGACTAACCTGATGTTGGAAAGTGCAGGTCACCGGCCGAATAAACGGGAGACGTCCTGCCGATTCCAGATGCCAGTGGGATAACACCAGTCTTTCCCCGGCTTCGACCTCTGTTCCTGCTGTGTCAGGCCGTTCGCCGAAATGGCTCGGCGGTCGTGGCTCAAGGAAAGGTCATCAATCCAACGATCCTGAAACAATCGACGGCATTCACAGGGGTAACCGACTGGGCCTACGCTCTACTCTGCATAGAATCCTTCTTGGCCAGCTTAACAGGGGCGATTCCCGGGACGGAGGAAACCAAATCACATCCGAGGTTTCGGAGGTTTGACCGGCTTCTGCCAGGAGTCCACGCCGGTCGTTCTGAGACGACGTTTGTAGACACGGTCTGCACAGGTGACGTAGAGTTCGTTTCGTTCCGGTCCACCAAACACAACGTTCGTCAGTAATGCTGGCTTTGGCTTGCGAATAATGAAATGGACACGACCCAACTGATCCAGAACCTGAATGCCCGTGCTGGTCGCAACATAGGTCCGACCTTCGGTGTCGACGGTCATGCCCGCCGCCGCCACTGACAGATGATCATTGACATGCAGCCAGCCGTATTCCTGTCTGGCGGCAAGACTGCCATCCGGCTGGATCCGAAAAGACAGACAAAATCGCCCCCTGGAATTGACAACTGTCAG
>CAUZPL010000013.1:0-101240 GCA_963581585.1 Planctomycetota bacterium | reverse complement strand
GTTCCCTGGATCAGCACCTTCTGCCGAAAATTCCTGCGGAGTTGACGGCGTCTGAATCGATCATCGACCCAGGGCTCATCAATCGTTGAAAGAATTCCGGAGGCGCAAACTGGGTGAAGAATGGTGATGGGTGGCAACTGTACGACTTTCGGGGATGGGTCTTTCGGGTCTGTTTGCGATATACCTGGACTACTACAGAACACCTCCGTATCTCGCCGATGACGATGCCAACGTCGTTTTGTGCTGTGGACAAGCAGGGAGCAATCATTTGACAATGCGAACGAAGATGTTCAACCGCATGCCCCCGGAGAGACTGGTCATACAACTGCTGGATCAGGGTGCGTCAAGCCAAGCATCTCGGGTATCCCCACTGCCGTCGGTTGAGGCAGTGATCGAGATCGCTCATGACTTGCGCAGCCTGATGTGGCCACAGCTCTGCCTGACTTCGACGCCGGAACTGCTGTCACCCATCGCTGAGAAATGTCTTACACGAGTTGAACGACAGTTGACCGAACAGATCGCGATTGGTCTCCGGCATGCTCATTCGACGGTATTGCGGCTTCACAGCACAACAGCTGCCGAAGCCAAAGCAACAGCGGCAGAATTGTCATGTCGTTTATTAAGCGTGCTGCCGCAGTTACAGTCGTTACTGCAGGCCGACGTTAACGCAGCGTTCGACAGGGACCCGGCGGCAAAAACGCAGGAGGAGATCATCGTTTGTTTTCCGGGGATTCAGGCAGTTCTGGTCTATCGCCTGGCTCATGCTCTGCTGACGCTGGGGGTTCCGTACCTGCCTCGAATTCTGACGGAATGGGCTCATCGCGAAACGGGAATTGACATTCATCCGGGAGCTCGAATCGGGCCCAGCTTCTTTATCGACCATGGCACCGGTGTCGTGGTCGGCGAAACCTGTGTCATCGGTTCGTCAGTGACGCTGTATCAGGGTGTGACACTGGGAGCATGGTCATTTCCTCGCGACGAGCGCGGACAGCTGATTCGCGGAACTCAGCGGCACCCGACTCTGGAAGACCATGTGACGGTGTATTCTAACGCCACGATCTTGGGCGGCACGACGGTCGTGGGTGCGGGTTCTCAAGTGGGCTCCAGCGTAACACTCAGTCGCAGCATCCCGGTGAATACGATCGTTACAATTGAGAATCCGTCGCTGCAGTTTCGTGAGGCGAGTTAGGCACCGTGCGCCTAGATCTCTTAGGCGATCAGCACTGCATGGCGATTTCTAAGGATTGAAATCGCGGCAATTGTCGATGCCTGTGCCCGGCGCGTGATCGGGTTCCGGCAGAAATGCGAACAAATTAGGGATATCCGGGGTTGTCCCGTGTTCAGCAGACGAGTCATACGTCTGCATATGACCAGAGATAGTATTCTGCTGGATTAGGCAGGCTGCGCCAGTATTGCCGATTTGAGCGGTTCTATTGGATCACGCTGAGGAACTACGGATAGGCTATGTATCAGTTGGAGTGATTGATTCATCCTCAGCATCGACTGAAGCCGAATTGTACGATTGAGACGTCTGTTTTCGTCTCATTGTACCGTCAGCCGAAACAGCTCGGCGGCTACCGCGGCCGGCGCTTTTTTGCAGCGGTGATGGGTCAGCGAGATATTTTGACAGGGATGTCGATTAATTCGGATCGATACTGTGGTTCGATCATTCGAACGGTATCGCATGACGGATTCGGCCAATAAGCCATGGAGGGGCAAGCGATGCTTCGCACAGGAATAGCGATGCTGATGATCTGTGTCATCGGTACGACTGATGTCAGTGCTGATGACACGGCGGCACAGAAACGTGGCACGTTGATGGAGTGGCTGCGCTCCGGGAAACACTGGCCTCGCAGTACATCGTCGGGATGGCAGGTCACCATGCGTGAAAGCACAGAGGGGAAGCCGGACGCCGGGGAAAACAGTTACTCATTGGTGGCCGATCAGCCGCAACCGGGAACAGAACCATTGAATCCATTGCCGATTCAGATGGCACCTGTAATTCCGGACGAGTCGACAGTCTCCGGACGGCAATACTTCAGTGTTTCAAATCCACAGGGGATTGCTCAACCAGTCCGTCCGAGCCGCAACCGGCAGCAGTACCAGACGCCTCAGCCGGTCTACCGAAATTCTCCAGGTGTATACCGCATGGTGTCTCAGGGAGTCGTGACCGCACCGGTTAAAGATGATGGTGGCAACGCATCGCAGGCATCACCGTCTGGAGCTCCTCTGCACCCTGGCACGGCTTTGTATCCATCGCCTGTCCACGGGATCCCGCAGCAGATGGGCGGTACAGCGGTTATGAGTCAATTCCTGAATCCACACGAAATGCTCTATGCCCATCATTACCGAGCCATGTATCCGCCGTACTCGTACAAAGTGAATGGCAAGTGGATGGTGACGCCTTTTGGAGTATGGTCTCACGAAGACTGGCATCTGCAGGGCACAAAGGTGGACGTGAAATACAAGTCGTCCATCAGTCCGTTCGCCCTGTTCAGTCCGCGTCGGGGCCACTGAATATCAGACTCAGACAGACCGTGGTCGACAGCTGAGTGACTGCAGGTTGCCGGCGCGTCTCTACTGCAGTTCAACCAGATCTGCTGCCGGCGACTCGGTCAGATTGGCGTGGTAAGACGAATTCTAACCTGAAGAACAAAGCGAGCTGTCAACTGCTGACTCGCCCCGAATGATTCATTTCATAGACCTTGAAGCAAGGTGGATCCAGAATGCGAATTCAATGCTGCTCCCAGACCTGGTTAGCCGCAGCGATCTGTGTGATTGCTGGTTTGCCGTTCGCTGCTGCGGACGACACACCGGGTGTTGTGCGAATGACTGACTATCAATCAACTCAGATTCGTCCGATTGGCTTTTTTACAGCAACAGCGGATTCAGAGAACGTTGACTGTGTAACGATCAAATGTGGAGAGGACGAGTGTTGTTCGCCAGTGAACTCATGTTCGGTTCCCGACAACAAATGTTGTGAGGGGGACTGCCGTGAAGGTCGGTGCGATACTGATGTCGACACCTGTAATGTCAACTGCAGTGGTTGCGGCTGTGGCTGTTCCGGAAAAAATAACAGTTGTTTGCTGGAGAAAATCTTCGGTGGACCGAAGAGTCGGTGCAGTTGCTACTCATGCGATTACTGCGGCAAACGATCCGAAGCCCGTGGCCACGGAGCGCCGTTCTGCGGCAAATACCAGATCACCTATTCGCACCAGCCTGCATACGCAGACACCCGCGATGGCCTGGCCTGGGGAGCACAGGGTTATGGTATGCCGGTGACTGTACCGACAGCACCCGTAGTACGTTATTCCTATAACTACAGTCATGGAACTCCGGCCAGCCGGCTGACTCCGTTGTCCACGTACAACCCTGCCACATCACCAAAACAACTGTTTCTGCAGTCGTGGTAGTGATGAAACATACGGAAACCATCGGCTGATATTGATCACTGCTGGCTGAACACGATGGTAGAACCATGATCCGGACAGGTCTTGCAGATACCCGTATTACTGCAGGCCGTCGGGCACTAAATTTCGACAGATGAACTCACTCGGTGCAGTGAGGAACAACACCACTGGACCGCCGGTGCAGACCCAACCCCGAACGACTATCTCGAATCCAGCCGTTGATTCGAAGGAGATGGACCTCATGTTACGACCTCTGCCCCTGATTGGGACTCTCGGGATGATGGCCCTGATCATCAACACCGTAAACGCCCAGCAAACTGCCGACTGTGACAACAACAGTGCGTCGCTGTGCTCAGCCCTAGGCTTTCCGGATAAAGGCTGGAATCCCCCAGCCAGACTGCCGGTGAACCGGGATGGGATTTGGTACAGAAACTATTGGCCTCAGGCGTGGCACGGCAATCCCGGCGGTGGATTCATCGGGAATTCGTCGACCGTCTATCAGCCAAGTGATACGACTCAGCTGGGGTATTCTTACGCTAAGGTCCCGACGTGGCAGGCAAAGTCCATGATACCACCGACACCATGTCCTTCGCATTTTCATGCCCGCGTGTGTGTGCCTCGCGTGCAACATGGACGGCTCATCGATGGCTGCCCCGCAGGAAACCCAGGCATTGGAGCTAAATGCCAGTCCTGTCAACAGGCATTCATCATGTATGCAGCACCAGGTAACGAGCTGCTGGAGGCCACGATGGTGCTGGCACCTCTGCCGGTCATGGAAACGGTCGAGGCTTCTCCGGCACCTGAATCTCCGCCTTCGATTGAAACTCTGCCGGCCTTCAGTTCACCAGAGGTTGCCGACGGTGTGACCAATGCAGTTGTTCGCAGCATTCGACCCGCTTCGAAAAACAGAAAGAAAGGTTTGTTCCGACTGACAAGGTTCAAATACCTGTTCGACTAGCGCGAATGACGCTCTCCTGTTCCCGCACACGACTGGTTTTGACAATAACACGTCCTGCTTCCCGCGAGCGCGAGGCAGTGCCGATCCGAAATCAGAAAGTGCTGCAGCAGGACCAACTGCGTTGAAACACTCGAAGAGAAATCACTTACCCAACAGCCCGCTCTGGCTTTCATCCGGATCGGGCTGTTTTCTATGCCTGCGTGACGGGACCCAGATATTGTTACTTAACAGTTGAATTTGGCGCATTTCATGGACAGTGATCGGCTGTTGCCGGCCAGTGACCCGATTCAGTTTCTGCCGGATCCGGCGCGGCTGATAATCGACACCACGGGCGTCATCGGCGCGACAGCGAAATACAACGTGCCAAAAATCCAGCCCGGTGCCCATTTTGGGCCAGCGGACTCCAACCAAAACCGCCAAAAACAGGGTTGATGGCGCGATGATCAGTGCAACCACCCAAGACGAGGATTCGGGTGAGCCGACAGCAAACAGGGTGGAGGAAATGCCGGCTCCAAGAACAGTAACTACACTCGCAGCAAAGACACTTCCCAAATCGTTTCGATGACTTCGGCGAGGTTTCTGCATCATCAGCTCCACGGTCAGTTTTCTGCAGTATACCGCTTTTTGCCAGGTGACGTCGATTCCGGACATGTGGGCGCCGACCGCGGGAAAGATCAGCTTGGGTTGTCATTCCGGAAGCACGGCATCACGCGGCGTGGTGCCAAAACCTTCAGATCGCGTGACTGACGTCAGTCGTCGGTGGAGTCAAAACATATTCTACTGTACAGCCTCCGGCGCGAGCATAATCAGCGAACGCCACACTACCCAAAGCAGTACACCGAGGGAAGAAGAGTGCGACACAAATTTGCCTTAGTCACCATCCCGGATGTCCAGCACCAGCTGTCCGAGATCCTCCATAAACTGTTCATCATCATCCAAATCCGGAAACTGAGTCTGGTTGATGGCTGTTCGGAGGAAAAGTGTAGCGTCACGGGAAGAGCCGGACATCAGGGAGGCTACAATCAGAGCCACAACATTTTGCTGCTCGGGCTGTAACTGATAGATTCGATCAAGCACTCGGCGGCGGAGTTCGACAGCTGAGAACTGAACACGATCCTCCGAAACGTCTCCGTCGTGCAGGTCCTTGAGTTGCAGAGCGTGACCCGCTTCCGCGGTTTCGCCGGCCACGAGCGGCATGATGTTGGACCAGATGTCACCGGCTGCAGCCACCATCTGCGCGTCCTGCTGATAGAGTCGACGCATCATATTGATCTGCGACCTGAGTCGACGCAGCGATTCGTCGGCGGATTCCTGCATTGAATCGCTAAAAAATGTACCTGCAATGTCACCGCGACTGCGTTCCCACTCTGGAAACTGCAGTTCATAATCCGACAACGCCATGGCTGTTCGTACGTTATTGATAGTCGAGAACGAAGTCATTCGATATGAGCGGACCACCTGCTGGCGTACCACTCGCTCACGATGTCTTGCTCCCGGATACAGCTCACTGATTTCTCTGACAACCATCACAATGTCGTTCGGCATCGATCGAACGTGATTGATGCAGTGACTGGTGGTTGGTTCGACCCGAGTGACCCTGATGCGTCCGATCGGCTGGAAGTGTCCGCGAACCGGTCGGAATACAGCCAGCTGGTCCTGACTGGCAATGGTATGCACAGCACCCACATCAATAATACATGAGGTCTTATCAGCGCTCGACACTCGGCCGATGACATACAGGATGCTTGATCGCTGTTCCGTAAGTGACTGAGCCAGGCTTGAGGAAAGACAGCTGACGCTGATACCGATCAGAATGATTAATGCACGCATACTGAAGTTCCAAATAAAAGGTTAAACGTGTACTGCATGATAATGACGCGGTGGGATGGCGAGCAAAGAAGAAAACCACAGACAGCTGAATCCGCAGTGAATTTCAGGTCAATGGCAACCGAATCCGTCATTTCACGGGAGCATCTGCCGGATCGCTTTGTTGACTGATACGAGCTGCAGTGTTCATACGGATCAACAGAACTGCCACACGCATGACAGCTAACGACGCAACGACGACGATGCTGGCTTCAATTACCTGCCGATCACCAACGAACCTCATGGCGACCGCAATCAAATACAGAGCAACAGCCAGCAGCCCCCACCCGGTCACTTCCCGAAACCAGAAGAACATCAGTCGGCTTTCTCTGAGTACTGTGAAAACGTGTTGTGTCCGGCGCGCCAAAGATGGCGAGCCTGTTTACGCTGCAGGCGTCGTCGCCGTCGCTGGAACGCGCGGAGATCTCGGTGCAACCAGCCGAGGAATCGACTGCGCAGATAAATTCCAGCCTGATCAGGTGTCATCTGTTTCCACCGGATTTCACTCAGTACTAACGTCAGTGCAAAATAACCTGTGAACAGCACAAGTCCAATGGACAGACTGCGCAGGCTGTCAGGCGCGAGTCCGATTTTCTCAACAGACGATCGATCCACGGGAAACATCACCAACAGAATGCCGGCCCCGAGCACCAGAATCAGCGCCCGTGACGCGATGCTGAGCAGCTCGGGGCCCCAAGCAGTCTGAGCTTCTTCATCCTGAGTGGCAGATGTCCGTTCGGCCGGTTGCAACAATTTCTTCGCAGAGGCTGACAGCAATTGTGCGATCGTCCGAATGCCCGTGAGTTCCTGCGATGACCGCAGCCGAGACAGAATCATCAGTAGTACCACACAGAAGAACGCAATAATCAGCCCGGGAGGTTCTCTGGAGTCTCCGAATACCGAACCAGTCAAATACAGGTCCAGTTGAATCAGAACCAGCAGAATTGCCGCCGACCAGCGAATCAGGCCCAGCAGCAGCGTGCCAAGAAAAATCAGTCGCATGGACGATGAAAAATCAGGATTTTGCAGCTGCCAGACCAAAATGGGACTGACACACAGAATTGCGACCGTGTAACACAGTTTCCTGATCCCCATCGGATCCTGTGCGAGTGTTGTCGATGGCGGAGCAGTCATATCCCGCATGGCTACATAGCTCCCGCAGCGGTTCGTGGGCGGCGAGCCAGATTGAGATTCGCCAGCGTCATGGAGAGTGGATCATCTTTGTCTGCAAATGTCACACCAGCACCAAGTGACCGCAGTTTCCCAGTCACACTGTGGCGTCGTTCCTGCAATTCAATCTGCCAGGCTTCATGCAGCAGAATCGGCATCGTTGGGGAATCATTGCCGTTGCCGGAAATGCCATGTGACGGCGGCATGGGGCACATGAAGTCCACACGATGGTGTCGAGCACGGGCCAGCTGAATGACCGGGAGAATCGCTGCGAGCAAATGTTCGGCATCAAGCAGATCACAGACGATAAGATAATGTTCATTGTCGCGTGCCTGTCCGACCGCCCGTCGCATACCCTTCCCAAGTTGCTGGAGCGTATCGTTCAGACTTTCCAGGTTATGCTGTTCAGTTCGCGAATGAGAACGTGTCGCCCGTGGACGACCGGCGCTATTCAGCAGTCGCGAGAGGTGGTGTCCCATGAAGTCATCGTCGTACAGCAGTTTTGTCCAGTCGGTAATCTTGAGCTGATGGACCTGACACAACACGCTGGCCAGCCGCGAACGCGTGTTGCTGATTCGCCGGTTCCAAGGAGTCATTGGAAACAGTGTCCAGGGAACCGTGTTAATCCGACAGTCGAGTAATTCCGGATAACGCTCCTCACAGACTTCCATCGCCAGGTTCTGCAACTCAACGGTCCAGCAGCCAGACCGGTCGTCGGTGCGGCAGCTGTCCGTCAACATATCCAAGATGCGAAACAGTGTGCGTTCCCCCCAGCCAGGTGGCAGAAGTTTGATCGTTGATTCTGAGAACAAAACAAGCCCGGCAGGGTCACCTGCCGACAGCACCGTCCTGGAGATGCTGGCGGCCAGTCGGCTGGAGACATCACACAGCCTGCTGCCCCATTGACCTCGGCGCGTACGCGCGGAACTGTCCACGAAAATGATTGTCCGGACGGGAACTTCAGACTCGTACTCCCGCGTCATCAGTTTGTCTCGCCGGGCCGATACCTTCCATGCAATCGATTTCGGGGGATCTCCGGGAACATATTCACGCAGCGCCAGAAATTCTGATCCAATACCAGGGCGATACAACCGGTGAATACCATGCTGAGGCAGACCATTGAGGCGTATGATTTGTGGTCGAGGATCCAATTTGGACTCGTAGCTGGGTAGAATTCGCAGAGTTTGTCTTGCCGCGATGAATCGATCGCACAGAAAAAACCCGTTGGGATCCTGGAGTCGAAGACGGCAACCAGGAATTGTGGCGATACCTGCGGCCTTCGGCTGACAGTCGTAGTGGAAAATCAGCTGCTTTGCCGAACTCGCGACCCGTTCAATCGGGCAGCCATGTGTAATGGTCAGAATGTCAGGGACCAGATCACGAATCCGAGTCCACGGGTGCAGTCGCCCATAGAGGCACCGGACCGTCACGGAAATTCTGAGACGTCGGCCGGCAAAGCAGGTGTCGGTCGCATTCGGTCGATTGTTGACTGTGCGATGAATGGTGAGTGATGGAAGTTCGCGAACCATTCGCCATTGAAACCAAAGCCATTCCATCATCAACCACAGCAAGACAGCCAGCGAGACTAAACTGAGAGCGGAGTTACTGGTCAACAACCCGGCAGCAGTTCCCAGCAACCCTGGAATCAACAGACAGACACCTCGCACCGTCATGGCTGACTCCCTGGAACCTTACAATTGGTACGGAAGTGGATCGTCATGGTTTAATCCTGCAGGACCGCAACAGATTCAACGACCTGCTGAATGACTTCTTCAACAGTGCGTCCGTCCATTTCGGATTCCGGTCGCATGATCAGTCGATGTCCCAGCACCGGCTGCATCACGGCCTGGATGTCTGCATGCATGAGGTAGTCACGATTGTGCAGCAGTGCATGTACTTTGCCTGCCTTCATAAGCGAAATCGCAGCGCGCGGACTGCCACCTAGCACAAGATCGGGATGCTCACGACTCATACGAATCAGATCAATGATGTATTCCTGGAGTTCACGAGTGGTATAGACGGAATCGACAGTTTGACGCATCCAGAGGACTTCTTTAGTTGTGGTGACCGCCCGTGGCACAGCCATCGGACGACTGTGCACGTCCAGCATGTTGACTTCGTTGGTGCGACCAGGATACCCCACGTGAACACGAAACAGAAAACGGTCCACCTGTGCTTCCGGAAGCCGGTATACCCCTTCCTGTTCGATGGGGTTCTGAGTCGCCAGAACCATGAATGGATCAGGGAGCGCCAGAGTCGTTCCTTCGATGGTGACCTGTTGTTCCTGCATCGCTTCCAGCAGAGCTGACTGCGTTCGTGCGGGGGCTCGATTCAGCTCATCAGCCAACAGCAACTGGCAAAAAATCGGCCCCTTGTGCAATACGAACTCACTCGTTTGTCGATCAAACACCTGAGTACCGGTGATGTCTGACGGGAGCAGATCCGGAGTAAATTGCACGCGTTCGTAGTTAATACCCAGAACGGTGGAGAAAACACGGCACAATGTGGTCTTGGCAGTTCCCGGCACACCTTCCAGCAGAACGTGGCCACCGGCCAGCAACGCCATTAACAACTGTTCTGTGACAGGCTCCAGGCCCACAACAACCCGACTGGTTTCTAGCAGTACGTTTCTGCGCAGTTCGCTGACACGTGTTGCCGGATTCTGCTGTTGTGATATGGACACAGATTCTCCTGCCATTGTTTAAATCGTTTATCACCGCTGTTGCGAGGGATTATTTTGGGTTGCCTTCTTAAGTCCAGGCAGAGCCCGATAGTTCCGGAGTCGGATACAGTTGCTTCAGCTGGTGGATCGTTTCACCGAAACGTTCGAATTCGGCTCGAGACAGCCGCGTATTTGTCGTATCAGTGCTCCATGCCAGGACCTGAGCGATCGCGTCTGCTGTTGCCTGCGGGGCAGGTGACCGCGCGTACACGGTTCGCCACGCGACCCCGTTTGGCAGCAATTGGGCCTGCCATTCTGATGGCTCCTGACTCCCTGTAAGATACCGGCAGGTATCGCGTGACAGTGCCTGAGTTGCCTGGTTGTATTCCATTTCCGGCATCAACGCAGGCGTATCCGGAGGCTCCGGACGTCCACACTTCCTTAGCCATGGCAACGTGGGCTGGGCATTGAGATAGCTGCACACCAAGAAAATTGCCAAAGCGATCGCAGACACTGCCAGCAGAATACCACGACGGTAGAATCGCTGAGCCAGATATCGCGGTCGATCGGTAAACAGTTTGTTCAGCACGTCTGAATCTTCAATACTGGTGGACACGTTGTTTCCGATTTGGAGCAGGACGTCTGCCGGCAGACCAGCCAGTGGGACAGGTGGTATTCGGTCCGGAGCTTCCGACGGAAAGGAAACCGAATCCGCAGAACGGCGGGCTGATTCGCGACTCAAAAATTCCGTGACACGACTGTGAATCGGCTCCCCATTGTGTAAAAACATAAACGCATTTCGGCCATCTCTCGTCAGTTCATGGACAACATTGATCAGCAGGATCAGGTTGTCTCCGTGCCAAAGCATTCCGTTGGAAAATGGACTGTCATCTGCCATGACAATCAACCGACCGCTGCCACCATGGAGGCTAGTGGCGATGGCAACCAGCGGTTGCCCCGCGCTTGAACGGGGTCGAAGATTTTGAGGCAGATTCGCGAGCACTGACCACTGAAAGGCGGGTGATCGCCCCAAATGCGCAATCCATCCGGAACGATTGGTCACAATCGTCGAGATGTGCTGCATTGTCGCGGCTGAAGAATCGATATCGCTCACCTGCAGGCAGTCGGTGTATCCCTGCCAGGTGTTACGGCGGTGGTGAGAGATTGCCGGCCCGTAATCAATGCGGAAAAAACCGTAAACCCTGGATGGATCACTGGACGCGACAAGGATCACACCGCCGTCCGACAGGAACGTGTGAAATGAACTCCAGTTAGAAACCCGTTTGATATTTCCTGTGAGGATCATCACGGATCGGGAAGGAGATGCGAAGATATCGTTCCAACGCTCTTGAGGAACTGGACCGGATTCGTCGTCGAGAGCCTGCAGGCCCTCAAGCTCCAGCAAAGACTGGAACAGGTCGAAATCAAAGTCCCATGTCGCGGGAACTTCTGGTTGCTGATCGTTGACCGTCAGCTGAGCGGCAGCGGACGGCATTGCTGCTGTCAACAGCCAGCACATGGCAAGTTGTGGTACAGTTTGCGCAATCCCCGGGACGCAGATTCTCACGACAGGCATCCAGCCAGTGCAGTGCGAGCCTCCCGGATCTGAGTGTCGTCCAATCCACCGTCGCCGGGTTGATAGCGTGCCGCCTCGTAGAGCTGCCCCAGTTTTTCCAGTGATTGACGGCACCCGGGTGTGTGTCGCAACAGCGATTCTTGGGCCTGGAGGTGGTTCCACCAGTCGGCGGCCTCCGGCGACCTGCACTCTGTGAGCCAATGAAAAGCTCGAACGATATCCGCCTCTGTCCGAATCAATTCTGGTTTGACGGCAGCGAGAGTTCGGCGACGTTGTTCAAGTTGTGACAGAGTCTTTCGTCGCGCCGCAAACAGAAAGGCCAATGTTGCAATGCCAAGCCCGGACAGCAGGACGATTAGCTGACTTGCGTAGCCACTAATGAGCGAGAATGTCTGATCCGGCGCGGTCCGGGTCATTGCCGATGTTACGTCAATTGGTGAACTGGTCGATGGCGCCGAATTTCCTGTCGCAGACACTTCCATGTGCGACCTGTCGACGACAGATTGTTCCCGCGACTTCGATTTGGAATATCGCCTGATGTTCTGCTGCCTGCGGTTTTCCGACGGGCGATGTGTTCTGTCGTTCCGGAAGTCACGGACCATGTCGACAACTTCATCTCGCACCGTGTCGAGGACTTTCGCCAGTGCCTGGTTCCACGCTGAGTTGTCAAATATTAATGGCGGGTTGTTTGTCGGCGCCGGAGTCTTCTGCTGGACCTTCTGTCGGACGTCACGAACCAGGCACTCCAATGTCTGTTCCAGCCCGCGTCTGGACAGTTCCTGGCTGATGTCGAATGAGGGACCATGATTGTTGATCGGTGAACCACCCGGATTCCCGACCGGTCGATGTGCTTCTGTTCCCCGCCTGGACTGCATTCGTGAAAAATCCTCGGCACGGAGTTGCTTCCCCGAATCCTGAAAAACACCCTTGCGAACCTCCTGCCGGTTGCCACGTTCTGCCAACGATTCGGGAAAGGAAGAATCAGTCGCGGACACACTGGCAGACTGTGATCGATCATTCCGGACGGTCAGTTGTTGACTGCGGTGGGACGGTGGGTCACCGAACCCGGATTCGTGGCGTCCCGTGCGCGGTCGAGTTTCTGTTGCGAAGGCTTCCGACGCAGGATCACGAATTTCTTCTTTCAGTCGTTGACGATCACTGAATGTCTCTGACTGAGCAGGCTGTCGTGGACTGATGAATGGATTCTGTAATCCATGCTGGCGTGAGTGAAACGAGTTGAAAAAATCAGTCAGCCGATGGCGTTGTTCGTTGTTTAGGTTCATGGAGTCTGCAAAATGTTCTGCTGAAGGCAAACCGCCCTGGGCGAATCGCTTCAGGTCCAAAAGCAGGTGGATCTGATCGATGAGCCGTTGTGGTCCCTGGAGGATCGACAGCCGTCGTTGAGATGGCGTATCCTGGGACAATGCCATAGCCGGGATGAACAGCATTCCTGACAAAATCACTGCTGCCACCCGAAGAAACCCGACGTAACCTGGTTGCCACATGGCAGATTCGGTCACCGTTCCCGATGGGACCGAAAGGCAACACCGTGAATGATTTCTGTTCCCGAATTCCTGACATTTCGCAGGCCGACGACGGTTCGTCCGAAGTCTCGCGATTTCTGCCACACAGGGAATGGCACCTTTCTTCTGTTTAGAATCCTTCACGACGTTTGCCCAGCAGGTGAAGAGATAGTCACAGGTGTTTCGGAGCCGTATTGCACGGCACACCGCGGGGCATGTCAATGTTGTCCTCCGATTGACACGTGAGTTCGGCCGGAGAAGGTAGCCTGGCAAAATCTGGGCCGTGCACCGGAAAATCACGAACAGTGCAAATCGTGGTGGGAAACCATCTGTCCAAAACACAGCAATTCATGTCGCATATCAAACTGTCCTCGTCTCAAGGACATTCAGTAGACCGTCTTCAAAAAGATGGTACGACAGGCCGTGAGGCTGAGTCAGGATAACGGTAACACTCGAGATAGCTCATTCGGCCTTTGCCTTCAGCTTATTGATCGCACAGGACGGGCAATCGTGCCTGCCCGGCTCGTCAGCGTTCCATGGGACAACATACTTGAACGCCAGCGAGCTGCTAACACCGTTAGATTCAAAACGTTACTGACGCTGCCAGCGTCAGCAGAGGCGATTCCTGGCACACAGTCTTATGCCGCCGAACGCATCGCCAGTTCTTCCATGTTGACCGCGACCACCGAAATGCCAAATCTATCGGCAAGTCGTGTGACATCTTCCGGCTGTATCAGAACTGTCATACCAGCTTCAATGGCTAGTACGCGGCCACCTGATTCGTGCATCGTTTTGATCGTCTCGATGCCAACCGTCGGCACATCAAAGCACATGTCCTGCTGCGGCTTCGCGACTCTAACGACGGTGAAACCACCACGACGACACAGATTGCCAGCTCGTCGGATACACTGATCGGTGCCTTCAATGGCTTCCACGGCCATGACCGCACGGTCGTTGACAACAACCGTTTGACCGATATTGAGTCGTCCCATTTCACGGGCCAGCTCCCAGCCAATTTCGATGTCTTTCCACTGTCGGGAAGATGGTCGTTTTCTGGTAAGAAATCCGTGTTTCACAAGAAGCTCCGGGCAATAAGTCTCGGCCGATTCAAAGTGCAGGTTTTCGCAGGCGAATTCGCGAATCACTGCCCCTAGCAGCGAGTCATCTTTTTGGTTGGCTCCGCCATATCGGATTAACATCTGAATCGTGCGCCAGTCCGGCAACAGACTTCCCCAGCGAAACTGATGAAGCAGGACAATCTTTTCGATCCTGCCCGCCATCACAATGCGTTCAACACCTCTGCGTTTGAAGAACCGGATGGCCTTGCCAATTCGAGCCAGCGAAACAACACGATGGTCGTCACAGACATCAGCCAGTGACTCGCTCGCCATGCCGGCGACTCCCAGACAAAAGACCGAATGGCCAGCTGCCTGCGCAGATTCGGCGAAACGGACCGGATATTCTCCTTTACCAGCCAGCAGCCCCAGTCGTATCCTCTGAACCGCATTACCCCACTCGTCGCCACCGGGGACGAAGGGTAACAGGTTGTGGTCGGATAATGAGTCAGACGTCATGATATGACGGGTTCGAACTGGCAGTTGACGAAATTGAGACGAACCAGCAGGTTCATTCAGGCCGCTTTGATTTCACTGTCGACAGCCGGTGTGGTGTCGGACGCTGCGACGGATGTTGGCGCGTTGACCGACGACGTCCTAGAGGCATCGGCCATTGCCTGTTGCTGAAGACTGGCGACGTCGCGCTCCAGTTGTTTGATGATGTTTCGCATTTGCGGAAGGCGACGCAATGCCGTCATGTTCCGTGCGGCTTCGTTAATCGGAGCAGCGGGCGTGCCAAAATAAGCCTGACCGCCTTTCATATTCCTGTGAACGCCGGTTTTCGCACCAATAATTGCGCCGTCGCCCAAATGGACGTGGTCGGCGATCCCGGCCTGTCCGGCACAGACCACATATGAACCCGTGGACGTAGACCCTGCGAATCCAACCTGTGAAACGATCAGGTTGTGCGGACCAATGTGGCAGTTATGCCCGATCATGACCTGGTTATCGATTCGTGTGCCGGTACCGATGATAGTTTCACCCACCTTGGCCCGATCGATCGTAGTCCCCGCACCGATTTCCACGTCATCACAGATACGTACAGTGCCGTAATGCGGGAGGCGCTCGTGGCGACCGTCAACAGTACGGTATCCGAAGCCGTCAGCACCGATCACACAGGTGGCATGGATCGTAACATCGTTCCCGAGGATCACGTCGGAATACAGCACGCAGTTGGGGTGCAGGACGACACTGTCGCCCAGCACACAACCATCTTGGATCACCGTGCCGTGCTCAATCCGACAGCCCTTGCCGATTTTGACATTGCGGCCAATCACTACGTAGTGGCCGACGACGGTCTCATCGCCGATGCTGGCACACGATGCAATGCTGGCCAATTGTGAAACTCCACTGATCGATGTCGTTCGCCGAGGGCGCAGGATTCCGGCAATCTGCAGGAAGGCCACTTCCGGCTCGTCCACCAGAATGAATGTGATGGATTCGAAATCACACACAAGCTGTTCAGCTGAATGAGGTACCAGAACGAGTCTCGTTGCTGATGATTTCAGCATTGAGAATCTTTTGGGATCGCTCAGGAAGGTAACATCTGCCGAGGTCGCCCGTTGGATTACCTCCGCCGCCGATATTTTGACTCCCGCGTCGCCAATGATTTGACCACCCAGCTGATCAGCAATTTGTTGTGCCGTCAGCATTTGCTGTTCTGACATCGCAGCCTCCATGCTACGTGTTGATTTCGTGCGGTTGCCAAACTCAATCGACGAGTCACTGGCCCGCGTACCAGATGCCTCTGTTTGATACAGGTGCAGCCGGCTCGAAGACTGCTCCCTTGAGAAACGCTGAACATGCACCTGTATCAAGGTACATGCGGAAGGTCATTTGTAGGAGATTGGCTTTCTTCGATGCAATACGAACCCGGTCCACGGAAACGTGTTTGACAAGGGTAATGATGCTTCCTGCGGCGGTATCCGCTCGTGGCCCCGCCCACGAGCGGTTTTGTGCCGGATTCGATGCCGGCAGTGTGATGAACGACGGACTGGACTTGCGTTCATCAACTCAATGCCATGATTTGTCGGTTTTCCTGTCTACCGCAGGCCCAAACCGACGGATTCCACCTTAGAATCGGCCTCCCTCCCGACAGTGGGCGGCGAATGATCGCTCCGTTCGTGTTTCAGGCCATTCCGGCACACTATGTCCGCACATTCCAAGCCACAAAGCGCCAGACCGCCCACCCAATCCGTCGGTATTGTGAAACCGGAGACTGTGAGCCTGTTCACGGACTCTCCCCTAACGCTGGTATCCGGACAAACCATTGGCCCGGTTACAGTGGAATATGAAACCTACGGGCGACTGAACGACGCCCGGGATAATGCGATCTTCGTGTGTCATGCACTGACTGGAGATGCTCATGCGGCAGGACTCTGCAACCCGAACGATCGAAAACCGGGTTGGTGGGATGCTTTGATTGGAACCGGCCGTGGAATCGATACGGAAGACTATTTCGTCATCTGTGCCAATGTCCTGGGCGGCTGCCAGGGAACTACGGGACCGGGCAGCGTGAATCCGGAGACTGGTCACCGTTACCGTCTGAATTTCCCGTTCCTGACTGTCAGCGACATCGTTTCTGTGCATTCCGAACTGGTGCGTTACCTGGAAATTGATCGACTCTGCGGTATTGTTGGTGGCAGTCTGGGAGGAATGCAGGTTCTGGAATGGTCGGTGCGTTTTCCCGATCAGATCGCCGCAGCAATCGTCGTGGCGTCAGGCCATCGCCTGTCCGCTCAGGGAATTGCCTTCAATGCAGTGGGGCGCCGTGCAATCTACGCAGATCCAGGATTCGAACAGGGCAATTACGATCCGAAAAATCCGCCCCGTTTTGGTCTGGCGCTCGCCCGCATGATTGCTCACATCACGTACCTGTCGGAAGATTCGATCGAGCTGAAATTCGGACGACGTCTGCAGGACAGTGACGAATTCGCCTTTGACATGCTGAAGGAGACGGAATTCCAGATCGAAAGTTATCTGCACTATCAGGGGAAACGCTTCGTGCAGCGGTTCGATGCCAACAGCTATTTGTATCTTTCCAGAGCAATGGATTATTTCGATCTGAAAGAATCGTATGACACGCTGGCCGCCGCCTGCAAACGGGCCACCTGTCGGTTTCTGGTCGTTTCGTACGACACGGACTGGCTTTTCCCGACATCACAGAGTCGTGAGTTGACGACAGCATTGATGGAAGTCAGAAAACATGTCTCCTTCCTGGAACTGAACTGCAGTTTTGGGCATGACTCATTCCTGATCGACATTGATCCGCTGGCAGAGTTGATTCAGCCTTTCATCGATCAAACACATGCCGATGAGCGTCGGCGAATGACCGGTACTTCAAAGATTTGTCCCCCGGTGACCAGCGGACTCTGATCTGCCTCATGTCTGTTTCAAACCGATACCAGCTGCCTGATATCAGTGTCCGACTGACGGACGAATTGATTATGCAGCACATTGATGAATCCAGCCGGGTGATCGACCTCGGGTGTGGTGACGGCCGGCTGCTGGAACGACTGCGACGTGAAATGAATTGCAGGGTACAGGGTATTGACGTCGAACGGTCGAATCTTGTTTCCGTGATTCAGCGTGGTTTGCCGGTGATCGCGGCCAACCTGGATGAAGGATTGACAGACATTCCCTCCAGCAGTTTTGATTTCGCCGTGCTGAGTCAGACGCTGCAGCAGGTGAAGGAGCCTCGTCAGCTGCTGACCGAAATGCTGCGAGTTGCCCGACGGGCACTGGTGGTGGTACCGAATTTCGGCTACTGGCGAGTCCGCATGGAAGTTCTGTGGCACGGACGTACGCCGGTTACGAGCAATTTACCCTACGAGTGGCACGAATCGCCGAATTTGCACTTCATGTCCATGTTCGATTTTCGTGATTTAATACAAAGCATGGGACTGACGATCGTCAAGGAAAGCCCAATTATTCGCGGGCATGCTGTAGACCGGGCGTGGGCCGCGAATCTCAGAGCTGACAGTGTATTCTATCTCCTCGAACAACGGTTGCAGTGATTCGGTGGAGGTTGAAAGACACGTATTGACCCGGACCTCATCTGGCCGCTAGGGTTCGGAGTTGCCGATCCAATGGACGGTTCCCACGCGTAAGTTTGCTTCTCTCGGATCGTCACCGTGTCTCTGTGGAATGGAATCCTGAGACTGCTGCTTCCTGCTGTCTGCGCGAACGTCCCGTTTGCCAGCGCACAGGACAATGTGGCCACCGATGATCCCGACGGTTCGCTGCCCCGGAAAATCCTGGTGTTGAAGTCCGGCCGCGTGGTAAAAGGCAAGATTAAACCGCGCGGTAACGGCTATGATATCAAGCAGCAGAACGGTCAACTGTTTGTTGGATCGGAGCAGGTTTGGTTGCTGGCAGACAACCTGTCCCAAGCTCATCAAACTATGAGAGACTCGTTTTCGTCGCTCACCCCGGATGTCCACATGAAGATTGCATCGTGGTGTGCAAAAAATCAGCTCTTTGGAACCGCTCGAAGTGAGTTGCTTGATGCACTTCACAAAGATCCGTACCGCGAAAAGGCTCGTCGAATGCTGGCCAACCTCATTCGCCTGCAGAATTCGCCCATCGGATCATCTTCAGCGACTGATTCCAGCGCCTGGACTGATACGATTGCCGCAGGAATGGTTTTGCCACGTAGGTCTCTGGGCGGCTTGTCGTCGAAACTGGCTCGTGATTTTACCCGTCAAATTCAACCACTCCTGTCCCACAAATGTTCAGGGTGCCACGATGTCGGAAACAATCGGCTGTTTGTGTTGAAATCAGTTGACAACGGCTCAAACTCCGGGATCGCCTCAAAAAATCTTGCTGCGGTCCTCAGGCAGATTAATACTGCGCCGCTGAGCTGTGGTCAGTTTCTGCAGATAGCCATGTCGCAGCACGGCGGGATGAAATCTGTACCATTTCCAGGGCGAGTCGGCGCTGTCCAGCGTCACCGACTATCCTCATGGGTGGATCGAGTCCGACGCGAAAAACAATTGTCGACCGCGCAGCACTCAGCGTCCCGACAACCATCATCGATGGACACCAAATCTGGAGTTCGTCACGCCGATTATCGGACACAGCAGCGACACGAATCGTCAGCCGTGTCCGCCGACTTCGTCGTTCCGGACAACAATCCTCATGCACTGAATCGATCGTCGGAAGAAACCGAGAAGGAAATGCTGGTGGACGCCCGTCGGCGCAACAGAATTGACAAATTCGATCCTAATATCTTTAACCGGCGTTATCGAATCCGTCCTGGATCAGTCAACACCGATTCCGGACTGGCGGCCCGCCGGGGACCATAGCGTTAAGGATTCGCCATGTCGAAGAAACAATGGCCTGTTGCAGCAGCAATGCTGTTGATGTTGCTGCACACAGGTTGCTCCGGTACCGGCCGATTTAATCGTCAGCAGTACGCGGAACTGGAAGCGGATCCGTTTCTGACAGCGGACGCCGACCTGGAAAGATCCAGTGATGGAGCCCGCAAAAACCGGCCGGCGGGTGCAATCGCCGGGAAAGTTCACGACACTTCGAAATCGACAAATGACGCCTCCAGTTCGCTGGAGGCGTCTCGCGAGCGAAATTCAGTGAGTTCGACTCCCGTAACATCGGCCATTCGGCACGATGGCAAGTCGCTGACTCAAAGCTCTCCTGCCCAGCATGCTGTTGACGCCGGAAGCGGATTTGATGCATGGTTGGAAAAACAGGGAGACCAGTTAGTTCAAGCGTCAGGTCAGCTTCATGAAGACGTTCGGGCATCCGGATTGTCCGCGCGTCAGAAGATTCAGCAGGCGGACTATTCCGTTTTCCCCAATGAACAACAGAGTGTTGGAATACAGGATCCGGTGACTGCAGAGAACCGTGTGAAGAAGAATTCATTTGGGGAGTCGGATGCGGCAGCTGCAGATTCGACAAAGTCAACAGGCGACAAAGTCTCGTGGCCTCCCAAAAACTTCGAATTCCCGTAGATCACAAAGCCTGCACGACGGTTTGAAAGAGGTCTTCAGACCGACGTATTGATTGAGCGTTTCATGAAATACGGATTTGCAGCTAACGTTAGAATCCTCAGGGAAAAGGATACAGAGTCAAAGCCTTATTTATTCCGCGGGTGGATTGTGGGCATCCTGCGTACTGCCTGTTGACGTTCAGAGGTGTAATTATTGGACCCGCTGAATCACGGTCGGGATCGGCGGAAGAATGAGAACGGAAAAATCAGAAACAACGGCCATGCATCGCTGAATATGTACCACTTACTGCGCCATTTAATTAATGATTGCCATGATTGGTCCCGTGATGGATTCAGCGAGGTCTTGGAAGCTTTGCTCGCAGCAATCAAAGGACTTGCAGTTCGTCCCGCTCTCACGTTTGCATCCCTGCCGGCCGAGCGTGACTGGGCAGCGACGCTGCGCACACCAATTTTGGACTCCGCCGGATTCGCCGCCTCGGTTGAAACGACTGACATGATGTTTGACTGAATGGGAGGAAGTCACCTCCATGACAAGAAAGTCCTTCAGTGGCACCGAATACTGACAGGTAGCGCCACGTGCCAAGTTCCGGGTCTCAATTGTGCGTAACACCGGACAGACTGTTCTGCTGTGGAACCCTGTTTTTGGACGACTGATCACGAGTGTTTAGGTCGGTTCGTCGGGGGCATGAACGACTGTTGTGCACGTCTCAGGACAGCCTGGTGACGTGACATTAGTCGGTCTTCCTGAACAGAGGCTCTGAGGTTCGGCTTATAGGGCTGTGATGCCACTGACCGAACATCAGCGATCCGTCACGTCATTTCCTGATTTCCCTGCGCCCAGGCGAAGTCAAAGTCTTTATGCGATTTCGGTCGTGTCAGGAAATCTGACAATTGCCAAGAGACCGCGAACCGATCCTGAATCCATGTGAATTTCCTGCTGAAAGAATATTCATCCAGCGTCATGAAAATTCTGCCGTCCCCAGACAGAGTATTGAGTGATCATGTCTTCGTCATGACAAACAATCTGGAGCGATGTTGCCGTTATAAAAGTGAAGTCGTGTCTGACAGAGCTGTCAATACACATGATTCTTGCGTCGTTTAGCGAAAACAGTTGGGTCTTTGACTGTCTCGTCTGCACCATCTTCATTAGCACCACAGCGTGTGATGTCCGTAATCTTCAAGTCTTCATACAGATCAACATCCAACTGCATTGCCTGTTCCCCTTACCCGAAAACATCGGAATCGGGATTACCATCGATCCTGTTGGAGAGTCAACTACCGTTCGGACGCCTTTGGATTAAGTGTTTGTTATCTTTCGATGTACGATCTTGAACATGAATGCAACGTAGACGAAGCACATCAACTGCGGAAAATGTCACGACCGCAAGTCCAGTCCCCAGTATTGTTCGTCGATTCGGGTCCCGCATTCGATGATGTGTTTGTCGCAAAACTCTGGATGACTTCGGTCCGGGGTACGAGCAGCCATCCGAACAATGCTCCTGTGCCGGCCGGTACACGCTGAGTCTGCCTGCTCCTTTGCTTTTCATGAGCTGTTGTCAAGGGATACACCAAATCGTTAACATCAAAAATCGTCAGACGAGTTCAACAATCTGCTGGAGCCGGCGATGTCGATGAAGCCCAAGTTTGGTGGTCCGGCGTATCGAAAGTCGCGCCGCCAACTGCTGCAAACCAGTCTGTTGGCTGGTGGCGCGGGTCTGGCACTGGACGACGTGTTGCGGCTCCGGGCAGACGCGGCAGGCGCAACAGGCACCAAGCCCGAAACGGCCGTCATCCAGATTTGGCTCGGCGGTGGTCCCAGCCAGTTTGAAACGTTCGATCCGAAACCTACTGCTCCGTCCGAATTCCGCGGGCCGTACTCACCAATCTCGACAAGGCTGCCTGGTGTTTCGTTCTGTGAGAAAATGCCGCGGACTGCCCAGATCGTCGATCGCGCCTCCATTATCCGCAGCGTCACGCACACGACGAACGGCCATTACGTTGGCGCGCATTGGTGTGCCACCGGCTATCCTGGGAAGAGTAACACCGTGAATCATCCGTCGTCCGGGGCCATTGCGTCCCGGTTTCGGGGAGCGATTCGTACCGGACTTCCTGGCTACGTATTGCTTTCGCACGAGCAGACGAAGAATCCCGCGATCGGCGAGGTCATGGGATCGGGCCACCTGGGCGTCAGTCATTCGCCGTTTACCGTGTTTCAGGATCCTTTTCGTGACGAATTTGATGCTCAGAAGATTCGCCATGCGACCGCGAACCTGCAGCTCGCGGATGACATGACGCTTGAACGGGCCAGAGATCGCAGAACGTTGCTGGCGGATGTGGATCGCTTGGCCCGTAACGTGGATGTGACAGGCACAATGGCCGAAGTCGGGCAGTTCACGGGCGCTGCACTTGAGATGGTCGCCACGGGCCAGGCGCGTCGTGCATTCGATCTCGACTGCGAATCAGAGCAAACACGTGACATGTACGGCCGGCATCGCTGGGGCCAAATGGGATTGCTCGCACGCCGGCTGGTGGAAGCGGGAGTCACGTTCGTGACACTGAACACCGCGCCGGATTCACTGTGTTGGGATTGGCATCGCAACATTGTCAACGACCGTCGACCGGCCGACGGCTCCGCCGGCCCCAACCGTGGAATGGATGTCACCGGACCGCCGATGGACCAAATGGTGTCCGCGCTGGTCACCGACCTGTACCAGCGCGGCTTGGACCACAAAGTGCTGCTGGTCGTATGGGGCGAGTTTGGCCGAACTCCGCGAGTGAACAAAACCGGCGGCCGCGACCATTGGGGAGCGCTGATGAGCATCCTGCTTGCAGGCGGTGGATTGAAGGTTGGCCATGTGCTCGGAGCATCAAACGACAAGGGTGAAGTGCCCACCGATCGTCCGGTGAGTCCCGGCGATGTGCTGGCGACCATGTATCGGCACCTCGGCATCGACCTCAGCCTGCACACAATCACGCGGGGAGGCCGCCCCGTCCCGATCCTTCCGGACGGCGAACCGATCCGTGAGTTGATCTGACAGGAGACGGCGTCAGAAATCATGGGCATCGTGTGTCTGACCCTGGCCGAAGTTCGCTGTGATCGCCGTCCAGGGGACATGTCTGCTACTTTGAGGACAGTGTCCGTGACTTGAGACAACGTCAATCCTGAGTCAGCAATCGGGCGTTCACAGACAGGAAAACTTTGACATATGAACAAAAACATTGCTGAAATACAGCGTGACCTGGCGGCTGTTTTTCGCTGGTCCAGCCGGCTGGGACTAAGCGAAGGAATCTGCAATCACTATTCGTTCGCCATCGACCGGCACTGTTTTCTCGTTAACCCTCAGGGCCTGCACTGGTCGGAGGTGCGCGCCAGTGATCTGTTGATCGTCGATCACAGAGGTAAAGTGGTCGAAGGAAAGGGAGACGTCGAACCAACAGCTCTGTTTATTCACGCGAGGATTCACTTTGGGCTCTCCCGCGCAAAGTGCGTGATGCATACCCATATGCCCTGGGCCACCGCTCTCACCTCAATCGTCGGAGGCCGCGTTGCGATGGTCAACCAGAACGCGCTGCGGTTTTTCGATGACATTGCGTACACTGACGGTTACGACGGCTTGGCGCTGGATGTATCTGAGGGAGATCGGATCTGCCACGAACTGGGCGACAAACGCATTCTTTTTCTTGCCAACCACGGAGTGATCGTTGTCGGACCGACACCTGCCGTTGCCTTTGATGATCTCTACTATCTGGAGCGGGCCTGCCAAGTACAAATCATTGCCCAGTCCACACACATGCCCTTGAAGACTGTCGATGACTCGATCGCCGAAAAGACCCGCCGGCAGTTTCGTCAAAGTCAGCTCTTCGCCGACGAGCACCTCCGCGCCATTCGCCGAATTCTGGATCGCGAATGTCCGGACTATGCAACCTAACAGTCTATCAATTTGGGAGCAACGCCATGAAACTACTCAAGGACACTGACGTCTCCTTGATTCCGCTGGAAGGTAAGACGGTCGCGGTCCTGGGTTATGGCAACCAGGGTCGGGCTCAAGCTCTGAATCTCCGTGAAAGCAATGTGCAGGTCGTCGTGGGAAACCGCGATGATGAGTACCGGAAACTGGCTGTCGCAGAGGGATTCGATCCGGTCGAAATCCCGGAGGCCGCTGCCGTCGGAGACATCCTGCTCGTGCTGACCACGGATGAAGCAATGCCGCTGATCTGGGACGAACAGATTGCCCCGGGAATCGAGGCAGGAAATGCCCTGTGCTGGGGAAGCGGATTCAATGTCGGCTTCGACATCATCCACCCGCCTGAGGACGCTGACTGGATTATGATCGCGCCAATGATGCCTGGAAACGTCGTCCGCACGCGGTATGAACAGGGTCGGGGTGTGATCGGCCAGTTCGCAGTCGAATGTGACGCCACGGGGGAGGCCCGAGATATCACTTTGGCACTTTGCAAAGGGATGGGACTCACGCGCGCCGGAATCTACGAATCCTCTTTTCGGGGAGAAGCGGAACTCAATTTATATACCGAGCAGGTCGTCTGGTCCGGACTGGCCGCCTGGCTGCAGTATTGCTTCGAACTGGCGGTAGATCATGGATTCCCGCCCGAAAACGTGGTCATGGCCCTGTATGCCTCAACCGAAAGTTCCGAAATCATGGGGTTGATGGCGCAGTACGGATTCTTCAAGCAAATGAAATATCACTCGACGACGAGCCAATACGGAACCCTCACGCGCGCCGAGAACATGATCAGCAGCGAAATGCGTGAACAGGCTCGTCAGAACCTCGTCAACGATATTCAGGGAGGCGCATTTGTCAGGGAATGGACGCAGGACAATGCCGCTGCGTCGAAACGTCTTGAACAGTTCTGGCAGCGTGCACTCGCACATCCCATGAGCCTCGCTGAAGACCGTGTCATCCAAATGATGCAGGACAACACGTCGCCGGATGCGGGTTCCTGAGGTTTATTTCCATTCGGACAGCACAACGTTTGACAGATCCCGCCGGCCGTCAGTTCTGGTAAAAACTCAACGCAGGCCGGATTGATCACACTTGTGCAGAAACCCGGCAATCAGCGAGTTCACCGCACCGGCAGCTTCCATCTGGACCATGTGCCCACAGTCGTCGAGCACTTTCACTTGCCAGCCCTCCGGCAGCCCTGCAGCATGTTCGCGAGGAACGATACGATCGCGGTCACCCCAGACAACCAGGACTGGCATTGCAATCTGATCAAGGCGGTCACGAAACACAACGGTCTGCTGACCATCGACTGTCAACTGACCGACGATTGTAGTGAGTGCGTCACACACGCCGTCAACGCGTTTGAATTTCAGGAGATCGTCCACCAACTGCCGGGTCACCTGGTCGGGGCTGGCAAAGAGCCGCTCCAAGTACGGTTTGAGTTGCTTGCGGCGGTCGGACCCGACGACGCCCTCAAGATACTCAGCGTCAATATCGGAACCCAGCCCGGTGCTTGATATCAGGGTACACGAGAGTAACCGCCGGGGATGCCGAAAGGCCATGTCCAAAACGATGCCCCCGCCGAACGAGTGGCCCACCAGATGCACGCGCGGCAACCCCAGTGCATCAATCCAGTCGCAAAGCACATCGGCGAACGTGTCGATGGACCCGTCACCAACGTTCTTTGATGACAACCCGTGTCCAGGAAGGTCCAGGGCATAGACCATTCGGTCCTCAGCGAGTGCAGCATGGTTGAACAGCCAATTGTTCAGGTTACCGGTAAAACCATGCAAAAGCACGACGGGTGACTCACCATTTCCGAGTCTGAGATATCGCAACGTCTGATCGCCAACTTCGATGTATTGAGGCGTGTTGTCGCTTGTCTCAACCTGCTCAGTGACGGTCGTGACGGCAGAATCTTCCACAAAGCGATCGATTTCATCATCCGGTACCGAGGAATCCGCGACGACTGCCAGCAGCCCCCCGACGGGGATTTCCTGACCTGGCAGCGCAACATGACGGCGGAGCGTGCCTGACACGGGAGACTCGACAACACCGACTGCCTTTTCGGTTTCAATCTCAAGCACGTGATCTCCGGAAGTAATCTCAGAACCTTCCGCTGCCAACCACTCGCCGACTCGTCCATGGGTCATCGAGAATCCCCACTGCGGCATGGTCAGCTTGTCGATACGGTGGTGGACCACTTCTGATACTCCAAGACTTTGAGAACGGTCGAGAGAATCTTTTCGGCGTTCGGTTTGTAGAGGTCCTCCAGATTGTCGCTGAACGGCACCGGCGTGTGGGGTGCGGTCACCATTTCGATCGGTGCTTTGAGTGCGCCGAACGCCTGTCGGGCAATCAATGCCGAGATGTCGGTAGCCACGCTGCAGCGAGGATTAGCCTCATCGACAACCACCACCCGACCCGTCTGCTCAACACTGTCGAGTACCGTTTCATCATCCAGCGGAGAGGTCGTTCGCAGGTCAATTACTTCACATTCGACACCTTCCGCTGCGAGCTGCTCGGCGGCTTTGAGTGATTCGTGAACCATTTCTGAAAGCGTGATGATCGTGACATCATTCCCTTCGCGGACAATCTCTGCTTCCCCAAACGGAATTGTGTACGACTCCTCCGGAACTTCGCCTTCCAGCTGATAAAGCCCCTTATGCTCACAGAAGATCACCGGATCGTTATCGCGAATCGCTGAGATCAAGAGCCCTTTGGCATCGTAAGGCGTTGAAGGTACGACACACTTCAAGCCGGGGATATGTGTGAAGATTGAGTAAAGCGACTGCGAATGCTGGGCCGCACCCCGAAAGCCGGAGCCGATCATGGTGCGGATCACGACGGGAGTTTCAGCCTTGCCGCCAAACATATAGCGGAATTTGGCCGCCTGGTTGAAAATCTGGTCGAAGCAGACGCCAAGAAAGTCATTGAACATCAATTCAACGACAGGCCTCAAACCCGAAGCAGCAGCCCCGATGGCAGCGCCAATAAATGCTGATTCACTGATTGGCGTATCCATCACACGATCACCATATTTGGCATATAACCCTTTCGTCACCCCCATGACGCCGCCCCATGCGTCCTCTTCGCCGTCGGTTCCCTGCCCGCCGGCAACATCTTCACCGATCAGAATCACTTTGTCGTCACGCGCCATTTCCTGATCGAGCGCTTCGTTGATTGCCTGCTGATAAGTCAATGTGCGAGCCATTTTTTACTCCTGATATCCAGGTCGACAAGTCACCGTGTGCGTCAAATCGCTCCACAGCGGGAAACCATCGTTCAATAGGAAACATAGACATCGGTTAACAGCTCTTTTGAATCGGGCTTCGGTGCAGCCTTTGCCGCAACAACCGAATCATTGATCAAGTCTGCGACATCCTGATCGATCGATTTCAGCTCCGCGTTCGACACCCCAAATTCCTTAGTGACACGGTCGACGAATAGTGTAAGGCAGTCACGGTTGTCGCGGAGATTTTTTGTTTCGTTCGGCCCGCGGTACGTCTGCGCATCCCCTTCGAAATGGCCGTAGTAACGATTGAGCTGACAATCCAGCAACGACGGACCTCCGCCCTGCCGCGCACGTTCGATCGCTTCCCCTGCCGCCGCATGGACGGCAAAGAAATCATGTCCGTCAACACTCACTGCCGGTAAACCAAAGCCCTGAGCACGCTTCGCATTACTCTCCGCACCGATCGAATAACGTGATGACGTCGCTTCGGCGTAGCCATTATCTTCCACCACAAAAATCGCGGGAAGATTCCATATTTTAGCAAGGTTCATACTCTCGAAGGTCGTTCCCTGGTTCGAACCTCCGTCTCCGACAAAGGCCACCGCGACCTTACCGTTTCCCGCGCGCTTTACCGTAAGAGCGGCGCCGCAAATCAGTGGCGGCCCACCGCCGACAATACCATTGGCACCCATCATGCCCAAATCAAGATCCGCGATATGCATCGACCCTCCTTTTCCGTGGCACAGCCCGGTTGTGCGGCCGAAAAGTTCCGCCATCATACCATGGACATCAACTCCCTTGGCTATGCAGTGACCATGACCGCGGTGCGTCGAGGCGATATAATCATCATCGGACAGGTGCCCGCACACACCAGCGGCACTGGCTTCCTCGCCGGCATAAAGATGGACGAATCCGGGAATTTCTCCTGCGGCAAATTCCACGTGAACCCGCTCTTCAAATTCGCGGATCGTTTTCATCACGCGGTAGGCTTCCAGCAATTCGTCCGCAGTGAGGTCCATAATTCTGCCTCTCGCTAATGGATATGATATCCACCCACTTATACCACTCGCGAATCAGTTCCGCCAGCGGACCGCAACCACCTGGAAATCTAATGACGGTTGAGCAACGCCGGACTGTCCGGCTAACATCCGGCCATCCCACATATGGACACCATGTTGCCGACTCAGGTGAGCTTGTTCATAGTATCCATCCGGCTGGCAGCTCCCAGGGCAGAAACAGTTGTCTGCGAGTCAATAACAAACAGTAGAAACGGTCACCCGATGCAAACAATCCGCATTGCTGCTGTCAGCATGAACAGTCTGCTTGGCCAGAGTGAGAAGACACTGGCAACGATGAGCAATTATTGTCAGGAAGCCGCTGCTGCCGGCGTCGAATTGGTCCTCTTGCCCGAACTGATCATGCATGGCCATTGTACGCCGAACACATGGGAGGTCGCCGAACCCGTTCCTGACGGTCCAGGCGTCGAATACATGTGCCGCCTGGCTCGCAAACTTGAGCTGTTTATTTCGTTCGGGATGAGTGAAAAAGAACGTGAGATTGTCTTCAACACGCAGGTCCTTGTTGGTCCGCAGGGATACATCGGCAAGCAGCGTAAGATCCACCTCTCGCGCGATGAAACGTTCTTCTACAAAGGAGGCAGTCAGCTGCCGGTCTTCGACATCGGCAAATGCAAAGTCGGGTCGGTCATTTGTTACGATAACCAATTCCCTGAACTTGCTCGAATACTCACTTTGCGTGGTGCTGAGGTGATACTCATGCCGCACGCTGCCAGGGAGGGGATGTGGCACGACAGCGAATCCGAAGCTCGCGCCCGCAAAAAAGTCTTCGAATACTTCACGAGCTACGCCATGCGTGCGAGGGAAAACGCAACGTACTGCATCTACGCCGATCAGGCAGGAAAAGCTGGAATTGTCGATATGTACCCGGCCGACCACTTCAATCAGCCAAATCATCCAGGAGGAGCCATTGTGTTTGCGCCCGACGGAAAAATTGTCAAACACACACAGCTGGAGTCAATTCAGGATGAAATGCTGATCGCCGATCTCGACGCGGTACCGTTCATCGCCGCCCGAAGTCATCCTAATTTTACGATCCGGAACCGCCGTCCGGAACTGTTCGACGAACTGGTACAGGCACAGGTGACCTGGTGACAGGCAACCCGCTCGTGATTCCGATGTGAACGTCTAAAAAAAACCACACTCGGTCACTTATGTTGCTGTCCGATGTGATCTGTCATCACGAGTTGTGCGAAGTTCGGGCACAGCGCAGGCCGATTTCCACCACTTTCACGGTCCAGAGACGCCCTCCCGTTGCTTGAAGACGCTGCCCATTGATGCCAGAATTGAACGGAATTGTCGACTCAATCATTCGTTTTGTGCGGCTATGACTCACAGTTAGCAGACTCCCGACAGTTGGGAACAATTCTGTTGTCGACAATCCACCGACAGTTCATGCTGCATGAAAAGCAAAGTCATTATGATTCGATTCCCACTGGCTGCAGTCAGCTTCCTGTGCCTGATTCCGTTACAGCTAATGTCAGTTGATTCCCTGTTCGCGAATAATGCTGTGACCGGGAAGACTCGAATCTACATCGGCACCTACAACAGTCCGACGAGCAGTGGGATTTATCGCTCGGAACTCGACCTGGCGACGGGAGAACTGTTGGAGCCGGAGTTAGCGGTCGTGGCAGTAAATCCCTCGTTTCTGGCGATTCACCCCAATAACGATTTCCTCTATGCGGTCAGCGAAGCAGGGGCCGGCGGTGTGGTGGCCTACGCTGTCGACCATACCAGCGGAAACCTGACGTTGCTGAATCAACAGCCGTCCGGGGGACCAGGGGCTTGTCACCTGATCGTTGACCGGACAGGAACCCATGTACTCGTCGCGAACTACGGTGGCGGAAACGTATCTGTTCTTCCTATCGAGTCTGACGGAAAACTTGGGCAGCGGAGTGGTTTTGTTCAGCACCGGGCGATCATCGGACGCAACAATAAAAAGAAAAGTCCTCTGGCACACTCAGTCAATCTCGATACCACGGGCCGATTTGCATTTGTTTGTGATGCAGGTGTCGACAAGGTCTTCATCTACCGCTACGACGAGACAAAAGGCACGCTGACACCAAACGCTCCACCCGCAGGAATTGTTGCGCCGGACGCTGCACCACGCCATTTCGCGTGGCACCCTAATGGAAACTATGCCTATGTGATTAATGAATCAGAACTCAGTGTGACCGTATTTAACTACAATGCGAACACTGGGGCGCTCACGGCCCGGCAGACGATTTCCACCGTTCCGGAGGGAGTTAACCGAGAAGGTTACTCGACCGCGGAGGTCGTGGTTCATCCTGCCGGAAAATTTGTTTATGGATCCAACCGCGGTCATGATACGATCGCCGGATTCAAGGTTGATTCGGCAAACGGTCGGTTAACAGCGATCGGTCATTTTGCTGGCGGCACAATGAAGGTCCCGCGAAATTTCAACATCGATCCAACAGGAACCTTTGCTCTCGTGGAAGGCCGGGACAGCGACAATATCGTCGTCTTCCGTATCGACACGGATTCAGGCAAGTTCCAGCCAACCGGTCACTCGATCAGCGTTGGTCAACCGGTCTGCATCAAGTTTTTCATTCCCTGATTCGCCTCCGACCTGATCTTTGACGACGAGTATCAAATGCTCAGTGACAGTGGCACTGCGTAATGTATCCGGAGCATCCCACCGGGGAATCGCCCATTGCAAAAAACATGGGCCTCATTTCACCAACGGTCACCGTCCTCGGTCAGCGCTGCTTGCATCGTCTGCAGTCACGCCTCAAAATAGAACCTGGCCCGCAGTACCTTTCTGCAGTTGCCCCAAGCCCTGACCGTTTCTCTCGGTTGTGGATGACCCGTTATTGAAACACCTCACGACCATCATGAGACACTTCGTTCAGCTTCTGTCGCGGGTGACTGCTGTTTTACTGTTGGCTGCTTCTTCCGCGTCCGGTGAAGATGTCAGCTTCAACAAAGACATTCGCCCGATACTCTCCAATCACTGCTTTCATTGCCACGGTCCGGATAATAATGCACGGCAGGCGGAATTACGACTCGATCACCCGGATGGTGCGTTCGCGGACCGTGGTGGCCACGCCGCTGTGGTTCCTGGTGACGTTGCCAACAGTGCCGTCGTAGAACGTATCACTTCGACAGATCCGAAATTACGAATGCCACCGGCTGCTTTCGAGAAGCCGCTCTCGCCGGCACAGATTGACCTGCTGACAAAATGGATTCGTTCCGGCGCAAATTACGCCAAACACTGGTCATTCATAACGATCCGGCGACCGTCACCTCCGCAGATTCGCCCCACAAATCTGGTTCGCAATGAAGTTGATCAGTTCGTACTGGCCAGACTGGCAGAACAAAACATCCAGGCATCGCCGCCGGCCGACAGGTCCGTGCTGATTCGCCGTGCTTATCTCGATCTCCTGGGGCTGCCTCCGCCGATTGATGAAATCGAGGAATTTTTGTCGGATCAACACAAGGATGCCTGGGACAGTTTACTGATTCGAGTCCTCGACAGTCCGCATTTCGGTGAACGTTGGGGACGTCACTGGCTGGATCAGGCTCGTTATGCTGATTCACATGGTTACACAAACGACAACGAGCGGTCCATATGGCCCTATCGTGACTGGGTCATCGATGCCTTCAACCGTGATCTGCCGTTTGATCAGTTCACTATTGAGCAGCTGGCGGGTGATCTTCTGGAAAATCCGGATCTGTCACAGCGTGTTGCGACCGGGTTTCACCGTAACACACTAATCAACACTGAAGGGGGAACCAAGGCAGATCAGTTTCGTGACGAACAGGTTAAGGATCGCGTCGACACAACAGGACTCGTCTGGATGGGCCTGACTGTGGGCTGCGCCAAGTGTCACTCTCACAAATTCGATCCCATGACTCAGCGGGAGTATTATCAGCTGTACGCCTTCTTTAACTCGACAGCCGATGCCAATTCAGAGACACCAACATTGAATGTGCCGTCACAGCAGCAAACGTCCGATATAGCGAGACTGGAAGCTCAGTGCGCAAAAATGAAGAATCGGATTGCAGAGGATGCCGAACGCGCAGATCGTCAACGAACATGGGAACAGAAATTGCTGGCGCAAGAACCCTCAGCCGAGCTGCACAACCATGATGACGACTGGTCCGTGCTGGAGCTTTCGGGAAAGTCACTTGCAGGTTTTGAGCTGGACGTTCTGGAAGATCATTCGCTGCTCGTCAGCGGTCGTTCCGATGAAATGGACGAATACCAGGCCACTGCGAACAGCCCACTGACAACAATTCGGTCAGTGCGTCTGGAAGTGCTGACTCACGAGAGTCTGCCGAAATCAGGTCCAGGCCGCGCTCCCAATGGCAATTTTGTGCTGTCTGAATTCTGGTTTCGCACCGGTGACGGTCGCGAGCTGCGTTTCTCAGCAGCCGGGGCGGAACATTCTCAGCCTGGTCACGAAGTTGCCAGGGCGATTGATGGTCAGGGCGGGACCGGCTGGGCCATTAACGATGCACCGGAAGGCAACCTCAACCGAAATCGCACTGCATGGTTCGTTCTGCCAGAACCTCTGGAAGTTGAACAGGATCATTCACTGACATTCAAGATGCAGTTTAAACGGAAGGGCTACGTGATTGGTCGCTTTCGGCTTGGTATCTCTGCAAACGAATGGCAGGACATCCCGGACACAGCCGCCCTGTTGACACTGGCCAGGATTGTACGGGAAGATCGAAGTCGGGACCAGGAACAGAAACTCGAGACAGCATTTCTCCGTCAGGATGTCACACTGGCACCGGCCTTCGCCTCGCTGACAACGGCGACGAAAGAGCTGGATGCTGTCAGAAACACCATTCCAACCACAATGGTACTGCAGGAACTGGCCGAATCACGGAAAACGCATCTGCAGGTTCGCGGTGAGTTTCTCAGAACAGCCGAAGAAGTGAACCCCGCAGTCCCGGCCATGTTACCCGGTCTCGCCAAACTTGAAGGACGCAAATCACGATTTGGCCTGGCGCAATGGATGGTTCATCCGAACCATCCTCTGACGGCACGAGTGAGGGTTAACCGAATCTGGATGAGGTTGTTCGGACTCGGGTTGGTCGAAACGGAAAATGACTTTGGCATTCAGGGCACGCTGCCGACTCATCCGGAACTACTCGACTGGCTGGCCGATGAGTTTCGCCGTCAGGGGTGGTCGACAAAGAAACTGATTCGATTGATCATGAACTCAGCAACATACCGTCAAAGTTCGAAATCGCGGCCGGAACTGGCTGCCGTTGATTCGAGAAACCTGCTGCTTGCACGTCAGAACCGAGTTCGTGTGGAGGCGGAAATCGTCCGTGACCTGGCACTGGCGGTCAGTGGAACGCTGTCCCCAGTCATCGGTGGCAAAAGTGTATATCCACCTCAGGAAGAAGGCATTTACGCGTTCACTCAAAGAAAGAAAAACTGGAAGACCAGCACCGGCGGCGATCGTTATCGACGTGGCATGTACACATACTTCTACCGCAGTGCCCCGTATCCGATGCTGGAAACCTTTGACGTACCGAAGTTCAACACCACCTGTACGCACCGTGGTCGGTCCAATACACCGCTGCAATCGCTGACGATCGCAAATTCAGAAGCGATGTTTGAGCTGGCAGAGCACTTCGGACAGCGAATCCTGACCAGTGTGTCCAGGAAATCAGAACCAGAAGCACTGGACAACGACCGACTGACATTCGCTTTTCGTTTGTGCTTCAGCCGTCGACCAGAGCAAAATGAATCAGAAATTCTGTTGCGTTATCTCCAGCAGTCGCGGCAACGCTTTCCTGATGAAGCCAGGACATGGACAGCTGTGGCTAGACTGCTGATGAATCTTGATGAGTTTATCACCCGTGGATAACCAGAATAATTTCGCAACTCAACGACGGACGCAACTCTGAACGCTGCCGAGGGAAGAGAACTCAATGATACTGCAACGCAGTCACATCCTGTCCGATACCAGTCGCCGTGAGTTTTTTGGCGAAGCCGGATTCAGCGTTGCATCCATTGGCCTGGCTTCTTTACTTGCTGAAGACGGGGTTAAGGGGGCTGTCAGCACACAGGTGCCGCATTTCAAGCCGCGGGCCAGGGCAGTGATCTATTTGTTCATGGCGGGCGGTCCGAGCCAGCTGGAGTTATTCGATGATAAGCCGAAACTGACGGAACTGTCGGGTCAAAGGCCACCGGAAAGCTTCATGAAAGATCGGCGATTTGCATTCCTAAAGGGAACGGAAAAGCTACTCGGCTCACGGCATAGGTTCAATCGCTGCGGAGAGAGTGACGTCGTACTTAGTAACCTGTTGCCCTGTCACCGGAAAATTGCAGACGACGTGTGCTGGCTGAGGGGCATGACGACAGATGTCTTCAACCACGGTCCGGCCAAGATATTCATGCAGACTGGCTCACCTCAACCTGGACGACCTTCCATGGGGTCGTGGGTCACATATGGAATCGGCAGTGAATCGCAAAACCTGCCAGGTTTTGTAGTGCTGCCGTCGGGACCTCGTGGCCCGCGTGGAGGTTCGGCCTTATGGTCCAGTGGTTTTCTGCCAACAAGTCATCAGGGCGTGCCATTTCGTGGCAAGGGCGACCCGATTCTGAATCTGCAAAGTCCTCGAGGATTTACTCAGGAAGCCCAGCGGGAGTTTACCGATGCGGTGCGTGATCTGAACACAGCTCGTTATAAAGTCGTCGGCGATGCGGAGATCCAGACACGAATCTCCGCATACGAAATGGCCTATCGCATGCAGATGAGTGCACCCGAGCTGATGGACATTGAGAGCGAGCCAAAACACATTCTTGATCTGTACGGAGCCGAACCTGGCAAGGCCTCATTTGCCAATAACGCGTTGTTGGCACGGCGACTGGTGCAGCGCGGAGTTCGGTTCGTACAGCTGTACCATACCAACTGGGACCAGCACGGCGGCCCACAATCACTTGACGGAGAACTTCCACGCCGCTGCAAAGAAATTGACCAGGCATCGGCAGCTCTGATCAGCGATCTGAAACAACAGGGGATGCTGGATGATGTACTCGTGATCTGGGGTGGCGAGTTCGGCAGGACACCGATGGGCGAAGACCGCAAACCCGCCGGGCGCGACCACCACATTGATGCCTTCACGATGTGGCTGGCCGGGGGCGGGGTGAAGTCAGGATTCTCGGTCGGGAAGACGGATGAACTGGGGTTCAGTGTGACGGAAGGCAAGGTTCATGTACACGACCTTCAGGCCACAGTTCTGCACCTGCTGGGGCTCGATCACACGAAACTGACGTATCGCTCTCAGGGACGGGACTTCCGTCTGACGGATGTCCACGGCCGAGTGGTAGAAGAGATTATTGCCTGAAGGACATTGATCGCGCGGAAATGATGGTGAAACGGTGCCACTGAAAAACAGGAATTCGACTCTTGCGACTCGACACTTGTCCATTGAGGAACTCAGCACGTTGTCAATTTGAAGCAAACATGGGTGCGAACCGGATTTGTTTAACAATGTTGAAGCTCTTCGCTGCCATGCTGGTGGTGCATGTGTGCTGCCTTCCGAACAATGTGCGGGGTGTCGAGCCACAGAAACCTGTCCCGCTCGTCTTCGACACTGATATGGGCAACGATTGCGACGACGTTCTGGCACTGGGCATGATTCATGCGTTGCAGTCGCGGGGTGAATGCCGGTTGCTGGCGGTCACGATCACGAAAGATCATGATTTAGCTGCACCTTTTGTTGACTGTATTAACACATTCTACAGCCGAGATGATGTCCCGATCGGTGTTTGCCGCAGCGGCATCACAACTGATCAAGGCAAATTCAATGGTCTGGCCACCAAGACGGATGGAGGTCAGTTGCGTTATCCTCACGATTTACTTTCAGGACAGGATGCGCCAGACGCCGTGGACGTACTCCGGATTGCTCTGGCAGAAGCAGACGACCGTTCTGTCGTGATTGTTCAGGTTGGATTTTCCACCAACCTTGCCAGCCTGTTGTCATCACCTGCAGACTCTCGCAGCCCACTGGATGGAACGACGCTCGTCAGAAAAAAGGTCCGGCTGTTGTCCATCATGGCAGGAGCGTTCCGAAAAGTCCCGGGAAAGAAGGGCCGGCTTCATGACCATATCGAATACAACGTGGCACAGGATCTTTTGTCGTCCGGGCGACTCTGCCTTCATTGGCCAACGCCAATCGTGTGGAGTGGTTTCGAAGTTGGACTTGATCTCCCATATCCTCATCAAAGTATTCAGGAACACTATCGCTACGTGCAACATCATCCCCTGGCTGAATCGTATGTCGCTTACAGTCCTCCACCCCATGACCGGCCCACGTGGGATCTGACGTCTGTACTTTATGCCGTTCGTCCTGCATACGGTTATTTTGAGATCAGTCAGTCAGGTCAGGTGAAGATTCAGGACGACGGGCGGACAACATTCCATCCGGCTAAAGGCGGCCGTGATCGCTATCTGATCATTCATGAGGCTCAGAAAGCCCGAACAACGGAAGCACTCGTACAACTTTCATCTCAGCCGCCGCAAGACAAATAACCCTGCTGCGCAGCAGACCCTATGCAGTGCCTCCTGTCACTCCGTTCCCGATTGGCAGATCACACACCAGCCACGCCGCTGGATTCAGCGAGCATCTTCATCCACCGATTCGTCGCGTTTGAGTTGCTTTACCACCTGGTTGAGCAGAAACTCAATCTGCCTGTTGACACTGCGCAATTCTTCGTGAGACCACCTCTCAAGTTCCTTCCACCATCCGCGGTCCATTCACAGGAAGCACATGCCGCACTGGCAATGTTGACCGGAACCTGCTGGAACGGCATCGTCGTGCACTCGATGAACCGGTAATAGTCTTCAGTACCAGTATCTGGTTTGGCCCATCTGACCATTATTCCGCTCAACTATCCGCAGCCCATGTTCGACGCGCTCACAATGAAACATTGACGCTTTGGTAATGAGCACCATTTTGCTCTCCGCACGAGCAAGTGTCGTCCGCAGGTCAGCAGTGCGAGCCACAATTTGATCGAAAGCCGCACGTCGTAGAGAGCAAACTGTCCATCTGTGATGATCCCATCCCTTTGGCTGTCACTGGCTTCTGGTTTGCAACCTGCGGCCATTTGCATAGGCCTTCGAACATCGCTGTGTCACGGGCAATTCACCGTAACGCGCATGCAGAGACCTTCACGGGGTCACTGACACTTGTTGAATTTTGGGCCAGATCATGTCAGCCTGAGCTAATCAGTCCCTGTCGTGTCTTAGCGTCTTGATCCCGCTCTCCAGCATCCGCCAACTGACGAAAAATCCAAAGACTGCACCAAGAACCACGCCGACTGCCTGAAGTCCGAAACCGACTCCAGAAATTATCGCCATCGCGATTCCTTTCTCAGCGGCCATGAAAACCGCGCCGCTGAGCACGCCTGCCAGCCTGGAATCCAAGAGTCTCGCCGTGAGCATAACGACGCTCCCGAATACAGCGCCGATGACTACGTAAATGATGCCCATTATAAACATATTATCTTGCGGTTGTCCGTTCACAAAACTCCAGGCGGCGCCGACACCAATGATTAATTCCAACACGACAAAAATGACAAAAAAATAGAAGGCGCCTTGCTTGGCTCCGAATACGGCGTACCGCAGCGGGCTACGGTCCCTGACCGCGCCAGCTCCCTTCCTTTTTCGTTTGTTCCCACTTGAAACAGCAGCCGGCAATGGTGTCGAAGTTTCACTGGCATATGACGATTCTTCGCGTACTGCGTCCTGAAAATTATCGGCGTCCGTCGTTGTCTTCTTCGGAACGAATATCTTTTCTCCACATTGCTTACATATTGCCCGCTTGCCAGCTGCATCGTCACGGAATTTATAGCGTTTGCCGCACGTGCGGCATGTAAAGCTAATCGCCATCGATCAATTGTTTCCAAATGGACCGAATCTGAATATTTAAATTATTTGCGTTGCCGCACTAAGCTACGAACACACACTTAACACCGCCCACTCGGTCTTTAGAAGGGCGGCGATGCTTCAGGGAATCGCAGGATCTTTAACGATCAAACAAACCGTATTGATTCACTCAACAAAATGAATCTAAGACTTTGACGGGAGTCATTGTCCGGGTTTTCGGAGAATAAGCGATCGCATGACGTGACGTGATTCGGTTCTCCACTGGCTTCTGAGCAAGTACGCTCCCGTGCAGCAGGCTCAACAGCAGGCGACTGGTGATTGATCAATCCGGAGTCATTTCGTTGTTTCCAGTCTGCCTGTGTCGCTGATTGTGTGTGATATGATTTCACAATTCGGCAACGACTTTCGCAGACGTTCCACGCCAGTCACAGTCACTGTTGAATTTGTCAACTGCAGATGAAGGAGCTTTTTGAGTTGGCTGATGTGCCTGAGGCCTTTATCGGAAATCTTCGCACCAATCAGATTCAAATGAGTCAGTTGCGAGAATTCCCCAAGCCGCTTAAGACCGACGTCTGAAATATTTGTGCCGGCAAAACCTTCCGAATACAGCAACTCAAGCCGCCGCAGGCGAGGCAGCTTGGCGAGATGGCGAACGGCGTCGTCGCTGATAGGCAACAGACTGAGATCAATTTCGCCCAGGTTCGACATTGAACTCAAATGTTTCAGCCCGTCATCCGTCACCGCGTTGCCGTACAGACTGAGCAATTCCAGATTTCTGAGTTTCGCTAACTGCTGGAGACCAGCATCAGACACCCGGTCGGGCTCAAAACCAGTCTTCTTCAGCACCAATGCACGCAGTCCCGTCATTCGACCAAGTGCCTCACAGCAGAGGTCGGTCACTCCGTCGCATACTTCCAGATTGATCGCAGTGAGTTGCGGGACGGCTGCAAGTTGCTCCAGTCCGAACTTTGAGATTGACGTCCCCGGAGCAATCAACACTGACAATTCTTTCGAGCGACCAAGATAAGCAAAGCCCCTGTCTGTGACATGGCGACACAATTCCATATTCAGTCCAGTGAGATTCTTTAACGCAGCAATTCGCTGCATTCCAACGTCACTGATTCGCGTTCCGGCGACACTGAGGACGAACGGTAAAGGTCGCTGCTCAAGACTTCGGTAATGGTCTTTGGAGATCGATCCATCGGAATCGAGGTGGGAGTCCGCCAACCTGACAATTGGGATGGTGGAACTGCCGGTCTTCAATTCGTCGGCGAACCTGTATAAACCCTCGTCGTCTTCAGTGTTCCCGGTTACGTTTTCGAGGTCCGGCGCTGGCGAATCGGCCGCTGAAACCGTTCGCCTCAGATCGTAGACCCACAGGTCATTTTTTTCACGAAGAAACAGCTTTCCGTGCGCAATAACCGGATGTGACCAGCTGTCACCTCCGGCCGCCGGGATTTTGAATTTTCCCTCCAACCGGTATCCGTGCATCGACGCATCGATCAAAGCGATCAGTCCATTCTGGTAACGGAAATAAATCCGATCGTCCGCTGCCACGACCGATGCCGACCCGGTACCCGGTCCACGGCGTTTCCAGACGATCTTTCCGGTCAGAAACTCGATGCATGTTGGTAAACCATTGTTACTTCCGTGACCTCCGTAAATGTGATCACCAATTAATACAAATCCACCGTGATGATTCTGAAACTCGTTGCCTCGCAGACGATAGATTTCTTGCGCTTCAACCCCGTGTCCATCGCTGGTGGTCTCCAGTCGCAGCAGAACCGCTCCGGAGTGATATCCGTTTGCGGAGAAAACAAAATCATCGCGAACAAGCGGAGTCGGAATGTTTGCGGTCTGATTGGAGATGTCATTGTAACTCCAAAGATACCGTCCGGAATCCGCCTCGAACCCCGCCAGACCACGCCCGGTGAGCTGGACGTATTGTCGAACACCTGCGGCCTCCGACACAACCACTGAGGCAAAAGCCGCTCCATCTTTGCCTTTATCGCCAATGTCCGGCATGTGCGATCTCCAGATCACGTCACCAGTGTGACGGTTCAAGGCAACGAGCATTGCGTCCTCGCCGCCGGGAGTGCAGATCAGTCTGTCACCGTCGACCAGCGGTGATTCACCGTACCCCCGACCCGACATCAAGCGCCCACCGAAATCCTCCATAAAGCTGCGCTGCCAGACCATCGTGCCATCATCGGCATTCAGACAGATGAGTTCACCGTCCGGATCGAGCGCATACACCAAACCGTCGTGAACAGTCGGAGTAGCCATGATGTTGCGGGATGTCATACCAATGCTCGTCGCCCATTTGAGTTGTCCGGACTGAACATCCAGAGCGAAACACAACACTGCCCCGTCAATTTTTCCTGTCGTAAAAACGTGGCCGTCGGCAATCACCACGCTCGAATAGCCATCACCGATTCCTGAAGCGTGCCACGCACGGGCCGGTAGTGCATCTGCCCATGAGCTCAACAACCCTGTTTCATTCGAGACCGCATTGCGGTTTGTCCCGCGCCACTGCGGCCAGTCTCCGGCGAATCCCTGAACAGCGATTGCCAAACAGAGGCCTGCGATCAGCACAGCCGTGCCAGCATCATCAATGAGACGAGTTGAAGCACTCCATCGGACCGAAATCATACCGTCCATTCCTCACGATCATTCGTATGGACAAGTTGTGGCGATTATAGACAAACGTACTCAGGAATGTGTGCCCTCGGGTGTAACGAGTCCGAACTGACGGTGTGCCGGACTCGTTACGCGGGCGATGTCCAGATGAAAACAGGCGTCACATAAGCGTTGACGAAGAGGAATGATCATCACAGAAGGAAGAACCGCAGTCCTGAACGTTCGTGGGTGGTCTAACCAACCAACTCAAGAATCGGCTTTGCAGATTTGTCGACCAGTGGCATCGGTCGTGCTCCGGGGGCGAGGAATTCGTGGTGAATATCCATGCCGAGCGCCATGCAAAGCGTAGCGATGAAGTCGGGTGCGGTTACCGGTCGATCGACAATTTCAGAACCAGGGTTCTTACCGTTTTCGCTCGTCTTTCCAACGACCTGTCCTGCATTAATTCCTCCACCGGCCAGCACCGCACTCCAGGCTGTACAAAAGTGATCTTTGCCCGCGCCTGGAGAACGTCCAAATTCGCCCATCCATATGACTAAGGTGTCGTCAAGCATTCCGCGAATCTTCAGGTCGCGGATGAGTGCTGACATACCCGAGTCAATCCACGGCGATCGTTGGGTGACAGGCTTGGCAGCACCTTCGTGATCATCCCAGCCGCGATGCACAATTTCTACAAACGACACTCCTGTTTCCACCAGCCGTCGCGCCAACAAACATGACTGGCCGAACCGGTGTGCGCCGTACTCGCTGCGGAGGTGTTCGGATTCCTGTTCGATATCGAACGCCTGAGAACAGCGTGACTGCATTAAACGTACAGCGCGATCAAACGCAGCCTGTCTGGCGCCCACAGCCGGCAACGCATATCGCTTCGAGAAACGCTTTTCGCTGCGGGACAACAACTCAAGTCGCGCAGCGATGTCAGCGCCTGTCGGTGACAGATTCTCCAGCCCCCTGCCTGGGTCATTCACGGCCAGCGGTGCATGGTCTGGTCCAAGATATGCCGGCACGCTCCGATAGAGCCGACCACCGTCGTTACGAATGTCCCAACCTGCGTCGATCGTCACAAATCCGGGCATGGTCCTGTCTAGGGACCCGACCTGAGATGACGCAAGACAGCCAATTGCGGGATGTTCTAACCCTGTAGTTCGCTTGTAGCCGGTATGCAGAAAATACTTCGCGTCATAATGGCCGTTGATTTCGGTCGTCATTGATCGGACGATCGCCATATCCTCCATGCAATCTGCAAGCTTGGGAAGCCGGTCAACAATTCGAATACCCGGCACGGAAGTAGAGATTGACCAAAAGTCACCACCGGCTTTGGGATCAAAGGTATGCTGCTGGCTGGGGCCACCATCCATCCACAACAAAATACATGCCTTACCGCGCAATCGATTCTCAGCCTCATTCGCCAATGTCTCAAACCAGGGTACGGATACACCAGAAAGCATTCCTGCTGTGGCAAGTCGCAACATGTCTCGACGTTTGAGGGTTGAAGCATATCCTGGCATCGTGATTCTTTTCCCTTGACCAGACATCATTTAAAACGTTACCGCACCAAAATGTACTCACTTCGATTCACCAGCATCCACAGTACGCCACTGAGCATGGTTCTCTTGTCAGTCGCTTGCCGGACGTACTCAAGCGCCTCAACCGCCTCTTCTTTTGTCGGCCGACGAGACAATGTGCTGAGATACAGCCACTCAATTGCCTGTTCGGGGCGCGTAATTGACGCCGGTGTGCCGGGGGAGGAACGATTGCGTGGTGATGAGTCGGCGACGCGTTTCCAATCTTTACCATCAAGGGAAACCTCGATGCGGTATTGCTGCGCGAGTCTGTCTTTATGTTTGCCGTCACGGTCACGGCCCCAGACAACGCGATTGATTTCCGCGACAGACGTTAGTTGAATCTGTGCCCAGCCGTTGCCATCTTCATTGCTCACCCAACTGTGTGCGTTGCCATGTTTTCCGTCATTAAGGTGTGAGATCTGATGCATGTCATGACCTGGAAGCAAAGATGATGCACTCGCCACCGCGCCCGTCACGGCAAGCGCAAGGTTAATGTCACTGCCCGGCGGGTAGACTTCCAACTCATCTAGGCACGGCTGGCCGTCAACTTTTTCGACAGTAAACCTTACATACTTTGCTTTGACTGCAGGAAACAGATCTTCGTTGCGGCGTGGATCAATCGCCGGAAACTTCAAGTACGCAGGAAAGAACTCAGCGTCCAGCATCTGACTGCCCGCAAGCAGACGTGGATGATTGATCATGGTCAACATTTGAGCCACACCGTGTGTAAAGTCCGTGGTGTCTTCTTCGTTCGTGCCAAACCATCGCTGAAACTCCAAATACGGGTCAGCGACCGCCGCTGACATGCCCACAGTCGTATGCTGAACCTGCGTTCTGAGGTCGAGACCGGAGTCTCCATACACCAGTCTGAGTGAGTCATAAAGCATGTCTGCAGTCATCACGCGCAGTGGCATGCGACCGAACGCTGTTGTCAGTGCATCTCTGGCCTGCTCGTCGCTTCCGGATTCGATCCAACTGCTTCGCTGATAGACCTGAGAGTTGCATATGCAGCGGAACAGATGCCTGATGTCATAGTCGGAAGCGACAAATTCACCAGCCAGGAGCGCAATTAGTCCGGGGTGGGACGGTGGATTCAGGTCCCGGAAGTCGTCAACCGGGTTTACGATCCCACACGAGAACAGATAGAACCAAATACGATTCACGAAAGCGCGTGAGAAGAACGGATTATTTTTGTCAACGAGCCAGTCGACAAACGGTGAACGTAAATCGTCGATCTGTTTTACTGCAAAACTCTCGTCGCCCAGGAAGGCAGCTGGTACGATTGCTCCGGCATTCCTGAACGCGGATTCCGGAATGGCGATCTCATTCGCACCTTTTCCCACTTCGATCTTTTTGAAGTCGCCCTGTAAACGCCCAAAGATGGCCGCTAGCGCCCAATGCTCTTGTTGCGACCAGTCGCGATAGGGATCATCATGACAGCGGGCGCATTGTAACTGCACTCCCATGAAAAGTGATGCTGCGGCTCTGGCCGAGCCGTCTGCCGTCGTTTTGGCGTCCTGACCGACGAGTGCAAAGAAGATCACTTGAGGGTTAGTCTCGATATCACCTCGGACGGTCAGGATGTCACGTGTGACTTGATCCCACGACTCGCCGGCGGAGACCTTTCGTCCCAGCCAGTCTCCAAACTCTCTTGCCTGTCGGTGCGGCTGGTCGCCTGCATTGCCACTGGATGGCAACTCCGGTGGGCAGACCCAGTCTCGCCAGGTCCGGCCGAACTGTGCACCGAATGCTGGTGTCGCCAAAAGGGAATCGACTAGTTTTTCGCGTTTGTCGGCATCACCGCTGTCCAGAAACTCTACAGCCCGTACGGCCGTGGGAACACAGCCAGTCAGATCGAGGCTGACTCGTCGCAGGAATTCAATGTCGTCTGCGCGCGCCACCGGTTGCATTTTCGCGACCGCCAAAAACTGGTCGATATGCCGATCGATCGCTGCGGCCACTTCCATTGGTGAGTGTCGCGTGTCAGCAGCAAGCAATGGATCAACGTGGCGATGGCGCTCGGATGCTGTTGGCGTTCCGGCGTCGATCCACGCCTTAATTGTCCTTTTGTCTTGTGCAGAAAGTTTTTCCCGATCATCGCCTGCCGGCATCTCATCATTGGCGATACGTATCCAAAGCCCACTCTTCTCTGCGCTGCCGGACTCAATCGCGACTCCCGATTCGCCACCTTGAAGTATCGTCGGCAACGTCCGCAGATCCAGACCACCATGCTGACGTAATCCACCGTGGCAACCCATGCAATTCCGTGTGAGAATCGGAAGCACATCGTGTTCGAGGAGCGGTTCATCCGCCGGAACTGCCGACAGCGGCACGACCGAGTACACAAGAACCAAAGGAATGACAGCCAGTCTCGGTCTTTGCTCGACGTGCATGGTGATCGTTCGCGTCTCTGGCAGGTTGGGTGGGTACCTGCGTATGGTGAGATTTTTTCGACAGGACATCGTGCGATAGAAATATAGTGACTCATTCGCGGTGACACGGCAATGAATTTAATGATTTCGACGTGGTACCGAAATCAATCCAGAGCTCACCGCTGTGAACAAACCCTCAGCGAACCATTCACAAACAACCTCGTTCGTGAGCAATTGATGTGGGTTTTGAGAAGATAACGGTATGGCGCCGAGGCACAAATTCCGACAGTCACTGATTCAGCGGCAAAATCCGGATGTAGTGACCTGTACGGATACGCGCTGACGTCGAGGAATCAGGGATTCTGCGATTCCGTCGCCAGTTTTCGCGGCGGCGACGTCTGCGGGAGGGGTATTCCGCTTGACGACCGCGGACCCCTTGACCACATTGTCTGAATTATCTTCCGCCTATTTGCTCTCGGAGCTGATAATGAAATCAACACTTGTTCTTCGCCTCACAGTCACCTTCGGTGTCGTGGCAGTTCTGTGTCCAACACTCGCCACAGCCCAGCTTCCTGAGGGGGGCAGTCAGCCCCAACGCCGTCAGTCTGCCGAGCGTGGAAACAGAGGACACCGTTTCGGCCCGGGAGGTCAATTTGGTCGGCGTGTCAGACAAAGAGGCTTCACAGGTGCCAACACCACCGGTATCGCTCTCCTGAGAATCGTTGAAATCCGGGAAGAGCTGAATATCCATGAAGGACAGGCCGCAACGATCGACGCAGCCATCGAAGCATTTCGCGAGGAACGGCGAGAAGCACTACCAAATCGCGAAGCGTTCCGAAATCTGTCCGACGAAGAACGCGAGTCAATACGAGAACAATTGTGGCTCGCACAGCAGGAACTTGCGGCCAGAGCAGATGACGTCATCGCGGCGCTGCTCGAGTCGGAGCAGAACACTCGCCTTAAAGAACTTGTCCTGCAGGTCAAAATGAAGGTCGACCCGATCAGTACATTGAAGTCTGACGAAATGAGAAAATCGCTCAAAATGGCGGATGATCAGGTCGCTAAGATCGACGCTGCACTGGAAACAATGCAGCTAGAGCAGAATGCCACACGACAAGCCGTTCGAGAAGCGTTTTCATTTCGGGACGGCCAACGACCTGACTTTGCCCAGATTCGTCAAGAAATGCAAAAGCTGAATCAAAAGTTCAGCAAGCAGGCACTTGGAGTGCTGACGGAAGATCAAGTCAGCCAGCTTCAGGCCATGCAGGGAAAAGAACTGGAAATTGACCTTCGATCCATGCTGCGAAACAGACGTGATGGCAGTGGATTTAGCGGCCGGCGCGGACGCACAGATCGGCGCGGCGGCGAAAGTGGAAATCGGCGTCGTATCCGTCCACCACTGGATGATGACTCCATCTGAGAATCAGCACCAGGCAGTGCGGTGGGTTCTTCGCCAATCGCGAGTCACTTGGGTAACCGTGAAGCCGCCAAATACCAGCCCGCGGTGATTCCTGCCGCTGGTAGATTTATCTAAAACAGAACTCTACAGCATCTATCGGTGTCCGTCACGATTCTGGCCTTGAGAGAACCAAAGCTCACAATACGATTGGCAACAGAACAGGCCGGTGATGCAGTAGTAACACTCCGCTGGATTCCGCTCCCACTGTGAAAGCAGTCATCGTGGTGCGAAAGAAAAAACGACGCATTCCTTCCCATCGCCCGATACAAGGCGTTGTAGGTCTGATTCGTGCCTGTCCTTCACAATGTGGAATCGCAGTCCTCGTGGTGATACTGGGCATGTTGGCCGTCAGTTCGCCGTGGCCGGAGTTAACGACTGCGACTCCGCTGAATCGCTCAACTTCAACAGCAGAACCCGAGTTATCTTCTGCGACGCAACGCGAGTCCTCTTCGAAGGCAGAACCAGAGTCATCGAATCCAGAGAAACTGCAACAGGATCTGGACGCAACGCAGGAGAGAATCTCAGCACTTGAATCGCAGCTGCTCGAACTTGCAGATGCTCGGCAGAACCGAGCAACGTTAATCGAAATCAGGGAGAAGCATTCGAGCGGCTTTGGCAGATTCAATTTCTCTGAAGGCAGGAAGGCTGTTTCTGAGATTCTCGTGGTGATGGAGATAATGGAGAAATATCCGCTCGAGGAAGGTGAGAAATTATTGCTGAAACAGTCACGGTCGGCCGCAGATTCACCCTTCGGAGCGCCAAACAACGTCTACGACTCGATGCGTCAACTGGCAGACAATCTGTGCGAGCGCCGGCGCAGAATGAAGCAGCGATTGCAGCATCTTCAGAACGTAGAACAGGAACTCATCGGGAAGCTCCGTCAATGACGGCACGCCATGCACCGCATTCGAGTTGCCGGCAAACAGGGACGCACCGACCGGCATGCGCCCTTGAGTGTCCCGACTGACCAGCAATAATGACGCGAGTCGCTGCTCCGGACATTCGAATACTGGGGTTCGCAGGCGCCTTGTGACTTATCACGTCGAGCAGCGCCAGCGTCCCCTCCTGCAACAGTTCCATTAGCTGCAGAATTGCCCGATGTTTGCCGTCAACATTCCGGCGCACGATGAAGGTGTCTAAGAATTCGCGAGAATCTGCTTCGGTTTATGCAGCTCTCTGCATATCACGTTTTCTGCGGCGAGGTTCGGATTTCCAACGGCGATGGACCCAAAAATACTGTTCGGGCGACCGCCGAATGAGTTGTTCGAGGGCCGTGGTAAAGGCCTGAGTTAATTCCTGCAGAGCGTTCGAACTCTCGAAGTCTCGGCTGTCAATAACTGCCTGTGTTGCCAATTCAAACGGCACCCAGTTGGTTCGAGCAGATTCCGCATGCGCCAGCCGTCGCCCACCTCCCACGATAATCATGGCGTCATATTCCAGTGCCAGTAAGGCAATGGATTTGAAGGTGGATGCCGGCCGGCCGAAAAAGTCGACAAAGATGCCCCGACCACCTGCGTCCTGGTCACATAACAGCGTTGCCATCCCACAGGTTTCCAGTGAGTGGACCAGATCGGTTCCGCCGCCCCTCTTGGAGATAATCCAGTTGCCACTGGATTCACGATAGCTCAGAAACCACCTGTGGAGCCAAGGGTTGTCGAGATCGCGAGCGATGACGCCCATGGGAAATCCGAAATAGCCGAAACTGTTGACGGAGATTTCCCAGTTACCGAAGTGGCCGCCCAGAAAAATTAATTTGCGTCCGGACAACACCGCTTTGACACATTTCTCACGCTGAAAGAAATCTAGAATGGCGGGGGACGTTTCCAGACGAAGTCTGCGGCGAATGTGCGCGATCTCGAACACCATCCGACACAGATGCTGCCACATTGCCAGAATCATGTGGTCTACTTGTGTTTTGGTCAGATCGTGAAACGACTTGTGAATATTATCTTCTGCGACCTGGCGCCGATTGATCTTTACCGGCAGTCTGTGGATCAGAAAGGCCAGCGCGTCAGTCAGCCGTTCAGCGGCTTTGAGCGGCAGTGATTGAATCACGAACACAATCGAGCAGAAAACTGCGTATTCCATGCGGTGGCGCAGTTTGCGGATATCCATGCAGCAGAATTCCTCAGGGACTCAAACGGACACAATTGTAGCCGTGATATCGAATCACGCACAGATGAACGGTGGCGTTGAATGATCGACCACCCCTCCGGGCCGCAATTCATATGGCTCTTCAATGCAGATCGAGGCACAATACAACTATGCAGTCAATCCCCCGAAACTCCCTGTTGGTTCCTGTGATTCTGCTGGCCGCAGTGCCGTGTGCGGATTTGCGGGCTGGACAACTCGAGGACCTTCCACTGTCACCGAGGATTAGTGGTCACTTCCGCCTTGATATCCGCATCCTTGTCGGAAACAGCGCGGCGGCCCGCGTCAAGGATCGGAACTGGTCACAATTATTCCGGAAAGCCGGCTACCAGGTCACGGTCGCGACCGATGACGGAAGCCGACAACCCGGGATTCGTGCGCGAGAAAAGGGTCGACGATCGGTGATCGAAGTGGTCGGACTGGTGGATCGTCGAGGTATTTTGCGATTGGGCAGGCAGGAATTCCGACTGGGGAACGCAAAACCCCTCAAACTGTTCCTGGACGATGTCGCAACAAACGGTCCAGAGGGCCCGATTCGACTTCGTCCAACCTGGAGCTTGTCAGTCCCGCAATTTACCGAAGTATTGAAACTGCTGTCGGCCCCTGTGACGGGTAAAATCCCTCTTTCCTCACCGATGGAAACTGTGCAGACTCTGCAGTTGCCACCCGAATTTCGAGTGACCTGGAACCGCGACTCACAAAAGATCGCACGATCGCAGCGGCCCGATGCCGGTTCTATCGACCTGCGCTGTGTGAGTATGGGTACGGGGCTGGCTATTGCGCTGGCTCAGTTTGGTCTTGGTTTTCGAGTGATGGAACGTGCTGATACCGGGTACTGGCTTGAAATTGATTCGGGCGATGAATCGAGCAATTTGTGGCCGGTCGGGTGGAAAAACAAGGAACCACTGACAGCCGTGCTTCCGAAACTGTATGAACCGGTGCCGGTGGATCTTGTGGATGCGAAAGTTACAGAAGTCATCGATGCGGTTGCCGAGCGTGTCGAAGTGTCCTGTTTTTGTTCGCATCGATGTCTGGCAGAAAACGGCATCGAATTCGGTCAACTCACGTACTCGGCAACATTTGGACGCAGATCTCCGTTCAGATTGCTGCGAGCCATTGGGGGACGACACAGAATGGGCATTGACGCACGCACGGATGAAGCCGGCCATTTATTTTTGTGGTGTACGACGGCTGAAGATCAAAGAGCGTGGAAAAAGAGATTTGCTCACGTCATGCCAGGAAAAAGCGAATAGCAACTTGACAGTGACATCCCTGTACATGGACGACATCTTCCTGCAGCACGACACCGGCGATCATCCGGAATGCTGCGCACGTCTTGAACATATTCATCGTCGGCTGAACGAAAGCGGCATTCTTGACCGGGTCATGCGGCGATCCGTCACCGGGGCAGTATCACGCGATCTGGAACTGTGTCATACGATCGACTACCTGGAACGACTCCAGGAATTGGCTGTAGCCGGAGGCGGGCGTGTTGAAACCAACACAGTCATGAGCGGTCAGTCGGCTGACGTGGCATGGAAGGCAGTCGGGGCCGTCGTCGATGCCGTCGAAGGAGTCGTTGGAGGCGCGCAGTCTCAGGCTGTCTGCCTCGTACGCCCACCGGGACATCATGCACTCAAAGATGCTCCAATGGGTTTTTGTCTGTTAAGCAACGTGGCGATTGCCGCCAAGGTTGCTGTGGAAAGACTGAGTCTGTCACGCGTGCTGATTGTGGACTGGGATGTTCATCACGGCAACGGGACTCAGGCTGCGGTCTATGAAGACGAACGCATCACGTTCTTTTCTTCTCATCGATTCCCGTTCTATCCGGGAACTGGAAGCAAATCTGAGACGGGTCAAGGCGCCGGCCTGGGAACCGTGTTCAATCTGCCACTGAGATTCGGCATTTCACGGTCTGATTTTCTGACCACCTTCGAGAGTGAGCTCACGAAGGCCGCCGATCGCTGTCGTCCGGAACTGGTCATCATCAGCGCCGGTTTTGATGCACATGCAGAAGATCCGATCGGTTCGCTGGGCCTGGAGACACAGGACTTCGCTGAACTGACATCACTTGTCCAACAGGTTGCGAAGACTCATGCCAAGGGCCGCCTGGTGAGTACTCTGGAAGGAGGCTACAACGTGGACCGGCTGGCAGACTGTATTGATCTGCATCTGAAAACACTTTTAGGCGACTCGTGAAAACATTCGTTTCGAACGAACAGCCGATGCCGCTTAGTCATTCGGCTCGATTTCGAATCAGTGTTACTTCGTTTCCAGTGCTGTTGAACGTCACCGAATCCATGATTGTGTACATCAGCGACAGACCGCGGCCGCCTTCGATGTCCAGACTCATCACCTGTGGATCAACACACGACGTGTCAAATCCCTCGCCACCATCACTGATCACAAACCTGGCCCGTTCCCGAGATATCTCAGCCGTGAGACAGATTCGACGTTCGCACCAAGGTTTCTGATTCCAGCGTTCGCAAAACAGCTGGTTCCGGCGTTCCTTGGTCGGTCTGGAATTTTCCCGTCCAGTGTCCATGTTGCCATGAAACAATGCGTTGGACAAAGCTGCTTCCAGAGCCAGCCCTATCCGGATCCGTTCAATTTCGTTTTCCAACGGCAGGCATCGCAGCGTGCACTGTTCATGAGCGACTACAGACATGATCTGCGCAGGATCGTTACTGAGTGCAAACTGGCTGTTGGAGTATTCCAGTCGGTGCATCAGGTGCGGAGGGATCATCCTGTCTTCCGTGGCGGCAATGATATGTTTGACTGTGGAGGTCAGTTCCTCGGCCATTTGCCGTTTGGGGACGTAGCTGGTGGCTCCCGCCTTCATGGCATTTGCCGCGATGTCTTCACTGCCTTTTCCGGTCATCAGGACCACCGGAATCATTGGATATTCATCTCTGATCGATTTCAGCAGTTCCAGTCCATCCATTCCTGGCATCTGCAGATCCGTGAGGACAAGATCAGGCCGCCGCGCCTCGATGCAATCCAAAGCAGCCGCGCCATCTTCCGCTGTCTGCACATTACATTCGAATTCATTGGTCAGCAGACCGCTGATCAGTGTTCGGTCCGCGAGCGCGCCATCGACGACAAGGATGTGGCTCATATCAGTCGCTTTGTTCTTCAGAAAATGTTGTCAGCTGTTCCAAAAGTGATGGTAGTTCCTGATTCAGCTTCTCCGCCACAACCTGTGCTCCTGCGGTTGACCCGGTTGCTCCAATTTCTTCCAAACGACGTGCGGTGTGCGACCAGCCGACCGCTCCCAGGGAATTCATTGTGCCTTTGAAGGTATGGGCAGTGCGGTGCAGTAATTTTGCATCCTCACTGGCCATGGCAGTCGAAATCTGATTCTGAAGCTCCAAAGATTCCGCGAGAAATGACTTGATCACCAGTTTCAACAGACGGCGGTCACCGTGAACTGTGGCCAGTGCCGCATTCCAGTCAACATCAGGACTCATGACCGCACCATCAGTGGGTTTGACACGGGGAACTCAATGAAATGATGTGGATGTGAACCACTCGAAATGATTATAGCACCTTGTGGGATGATATCGCTGTCGAGTCACCGCACCCCGATGTCTGAACCGAATCATACCCACAGAAACTAAGTCTCACTCATGCTTCACCGACGCGACCGCTCCGACTGCGTGTTTCACCATTGTGACCTGGTTGCCACGGGCGTTCCAGCTGACTTCATCGAGAAACAGTTTCATGATCATCACACCGCGTCCGTGCGGCTTGAGGAGGTTTTCCGGATCGGTCGGATCCGGCAGTGATGTGGGATCAAAACCGTTGCCCTCGTCGCGCACGACGATGCGCGCACGACGTTGCGTGACCGACACACTGACGTAGACGTACCGGTGTGCCCACGGAGGAAGTACGGAACGTTCGTCAGCCAGCGTGTCAAAGTGATCGCCTTCCCGCTCCCGGAGCAAGGAATCCAGTTCGAGGTTCCCATGCAGACACGCGTTAAGCAGCGCTTCTTCCAGAGCGATTCCCAGTCTTAGCAAATCCTTATTGGGACAGATGCGGGAGGCCTGAATTCTTTGCCTGAGAAAACCGGCGGTGGCAGACATCAGGACACGTCGACTGGGCAGTTTGAATTCGTACTCGTCGCGTTCCCGACGGCGCAACAGAGCCGCATGAGCCAAATCGGACGCTCGGGCTGCCAGCAGCTTTTCCACCATGGACTGCAATTGCTTCGCAGATGATTCTTTGTTCAGATACCCGGCCGCTCCCTGCTGAATCGCTTTGACGGCAAGTTCTTCACTGCCCTGCCCGACCCGCAGAATCACGGGAACCTGCGGAAAATTTTCCTGAATCTTTTCCAGCAGATCCAGACTATCCATGTTCGGTATATTCAGATCGGTAATCACCAGATCGATACCATCGACAGTTATCACTTTGAGTGCTTCGTCGCCACTGCCTGAGGTACAAATCTGGTGCGTATTTCCCGCCGAAAGCAACCGGATTAATCCTGTCTGCCCGGCTTCTGTATCGTCAACGACGAGAATCGAGGCCACTTGGTCGTTCCGTTCCTGAGCTGGCTTTTCACAAACTTCCGTGATACTGCAGGGGGGAATCGCTCAGCGTCACACCGCCGTGGGCGGTGTTAGCTCCTTCGTCAGGCTAATCCGATTGCCCCTTTCGTTGAATTCGATGCAGTCCATGTGGCGGCGCATTGTACAAAATCCGTGACCGGTTTTCGATTTAACGCCATTATGGAAGCTGTTTGTATCGAACCCTGATCCCTCATCTGTGATTGAGAAACACACCCGATCTGCACAAAAAGAGAGCTCCACTTCGATAACCGGGCTTCCTGTCGACGCCACTAACGCAGAGTCGACATCCGCGGTACTACCCGCCGGAAATCTTTGTGTGCTGACCTGACTGCCATGAGTGTACGCATTCATCAATGCCTCACGAACAGCATCAGTCACCTGCCTCACTTCGTGACCCTGCATCCTCTGCAGCGTCTGCAGTTGATCCCGAATCAAATGAAGCAATAAACGGATTTGTTCGAGGTCGCTATCGATGCGGAAAACCGTCTGGCTGCGAACCAAATGAGAGAGCACGTCACGGGCCACGGCAGCTTCCTGAATTTCTCGCAGGATTTCGTCAACAGCAGGGACGAGGTCATCCGCCAGCCTGTTTTTGGGCAGGTAGTTGGCCGCTCCCAGTTCCAAGCTTCTCGCCGCGATTTCATCGTTGCCGAGCGACGTGATCAGCATCACCGGAACAAAAGGAAACTCCCGGCAGACTTCCAGGAGAAACTCCTCACCCGACATCTCGGGCATAAACAGGTCCGCCACGACTGCCGTTATGGACTGCCTGGCCAGGACTTCCAGCCCCTCTGCCGCCGCAGACACCGAAAGAACTGTCCATTCAGGACGGGCAGTTGTCAGAAGGCCGGTCACCAGCGTCCGATCTGTCTCAGAGTCATCCACGACCAGGACCGTAGTGCTAGTCATGTCTTTCTCTTCCGGCATCACAGAATCCGAGCGGCTGTCCAAGAAAAGAATCATGGCTCGCCTTCAGCCAGGCCCTGACGAACATGTCGTCAAAGCAACACATTCCAGCTCCTGTGGCAGATTAGCATTTGTGCGGTTCCTCGCAACGTAATCCAGGTGTCTCCCAGGCGCCGATGATGGGAAATCGATGGAACGGAGGCGAATTCGTGTGAATCACTGGCGGAACATTGGATCCTGCCGATCACCTCTTGATGACAAATACGCCAACAGATCAAGAACTTCGTCCTGATTGAGCTTGTTGAGAAGTCCTTTCGGCATGAGCGACGCCGTTGAGGATATTATTTCATCGATATTGTCCTTGGAAATTTCGACCACTTTGGTACTGTCTTCCGGATCCGTAATCACGCTGATTTGTTTTTCATTCTCAGCAATGATTCGTCCATTAACCATTTGGCCGTCCCGAGTGACAATAGTACTGGACTGGTACTGGTCGCTGATTACTTTGCTCGGATCCATCGTTGCTTCCGTCAGATCTTTGATGTTGAAGCGGCCGGCAAGCTGAGTGAGATCCGGTCCCGTGGACCCGCCGTCTCCTGCGAAGCGATGGCAGACAATGCAGCGAGTTGCAGCGAACATCTTCTCGCCGTTCTCGAAGTCTCGATCAATCATGCCGTCTTCGGCGATTGCCCTGACTTCTTCGAGTGTCCACTCTCGGCCGGGCCCCGATGGTTCAGGAAGCGTGGGACGGTAAAATGGCGTACGAGCACCTGCAGCTTCGATAAGTATACGCTCATTTTCGGAGGTGCGAGTCCACAGTTCGTTTTCGATGTTCTGCAGAAATTTGCGAAAACTGCTGCCACCGGCCCAGTGTTGGGACCGGCCAAACCATCGAAAATAATCCCCGCGCAGTTTCGTCGTCCAGCCGGCTTCGGCAACACGCAGACAAAATGCGTACCAAATCTGATTCCTGTCCGGCGGATTTGCAATCATTTTATGAAAGGCCTCGGCATAACCGGCATTCCGTGCCAGCAGGCCCGACATACTGATCTCCTCGTGCACTGCATCCTGTTTCAACAACTCGATCGTTTTTGCTACGACAGTCGGAGACTTCAGGTAAACAAGGACCTGGCACAGCTCGCGATTGAGGCTTGCGGTGTCTGACGGAAACCAGGTATCCAGACATTCAAGGAACGCCAATCGTTCTTTGGGGTCCGGTCCACCAAGCCGGATCATGACCAGTGACAGCGATCGCAGGTATTTCAACTGTTCATCCGTCGTCAGCTCACCAAACGATATTCGCTTTAACGTGGCAACGGACAGGGCCCGAACCTTTTCGGCGTCGAGTCCGTTGCGTCCTGCACCGCGTGTCAATGCAGTGATCGATTCCAAACACTCATTCGCGGTAAGATTCTGGTTTTGCAGGAACTCCCGCAAGTAAGGGGCCAATGACTTGCTTTGAGCGGCGCGACGAAGGGCTGTGATGCTCGTTCGATCGCCGTTGCGTACGATGAGCATTTCACGCAGCTCATTGTTTGGGGCACTGCTGAGTGCGTCGCAAAACTCCTGAACGTCAAATTCACGTCCATGGAACAACTCAACAACTTGGCGCATTCGGCGTTCGGGGGCAAACGCTTCATCTTTTAGTGTGGTTGATTTGGTTGATTCCTGGCCTACGTACGTCACTCGGTACAATTCAGACTGAGCTCCACGACCACCGACTGTGAAATACAAAGCACCATCCCGGCCGGCGGCCATATCCGTCAGCGGCAGCGGGGTACGAGAAATGAACTCCTCTTTTTCGGCAGTATAACTGGTTCCATCCGGAGTTAAGTGAACGGCGTACATCGTGCCGAATGTCCAGTCGCAGATGTACAAAGCTTTCTGATACTTCGCTGGAAACCTGAGACCATAGCCAAACTCAACGCCGACCGGAGAACCTGCGCCAACGTCGACCAGTGCCGGGAGACTGTCATGATAGTAGGTAGGCCACTTACCCGTACCGCTGCGCCAGCCAAACTCACTGCCGCTGGTCGCATGGACCACTCGTGTCGGACGATACCATGGTGAGCCCACGTCCCATTCCATGTCCGCGTCGTAAGTAAACAACTCGCCGTCGGCGTTGAACGCCATGTCATACGGATTGCGGTATCCGATAGACCAGATGTCCCAGGTTATCCCGTCGGGGTCTGTACTGGCAATCCAGCCACCAGGTGCCATACGACCTCGAGCATGGCCGTTTGCATCCCACAAACGAGGCAGCAGCAGGTCTTCACCCCAGTTGGTCGGGACGCGGCTGCTGTAGTTGTTGTTTTCAAGGTCCTCGCCGGCCTTAAAGGGTGGGTCGGTGTGGTTGCCGGCTATCAGAAAAATACGGGTGCCGTCCGGGGATAGTCGCAACGCATGGGGACCGTGTTCACCATGGCCGTCGAGTTTTTTGAGAATCACACACTCGTCAAACTGTCCGTCGTCGTCCGTATCACGTGCGCGATACAACCCACTTCCAAGCCTCCCGTTAATTGAGAAATACAGGCTGTCAAATGCATACAGCATGCCCTGAGCTCCGGTAGGCTGGATATCGCAACCCGAAAAATCCAGTGGTTCAACCGTAGTCTCACCGCCTTCCACTCCCACCGGAGGAAGCGTAATACGGTAGATTCCTTTCGTTCCCTGATCGCTGGCCAGCAGTCGGCCTTTCTTATCGAATGTGATGCAAACCCACGAGCCAAGGTCTTCCTTAGGAACCGTGAACAGTTTTTCAGCCTGGAATCCGGGCAGGAGCTCGAAGACTTCTCGCGGTACGCTTCCTGTGTGGCCCAGTTCCCTGTCTGAAACTCCGACGGTCGCCCCCTGAACCGATTGGTCTCCGGACGTGCCGCCATACACGATCGACGGCTGGACAGTCGACAGCTGAGTGCGCATGGTGTCCTGCGCTCTGGTGAATTTAGAGAGAAGGATCAATCCGAGGATAAAAAAAACAGTCCTGGTCATGAAACGAAAATCCGAGGAATCGAAGGAGACAGGAAACCTTAAGAATAACATCGGCCCTACTGGCGCCGCAAATGGTGAGTGCAATGGAATCTCGACCATTTCGGGGCGGTGATCATCAAAGATCGCGATTCGGCCGATTGGTTGCGTCCGAGTCCTCCAGTAATCCAGGCATGGCCTGATAGTCTGCTTCCGGTACCGGAGACAATGACTATACGTGTCTCGTTGTGCCGTAGTTGTTCGGAAGGCAGGAGGTGAGTAAAAGGGCTCGGCACTCGTCCGTTGGACCCACTTGTGCCTCCGGGAGGCTTGTTCCTGGCTACAGCTGTCGTTCCCCATACGGGAGCCCCGGATTCCTTGACAAACACCCTGACTCTGTCGGCCATGGCTGGCCTGGATTTCATGACTGCTGTTAGTGATACGGCGAATGCAGAGCCAACTACGCTTCTCCTTCCCTGTATCGATGGATTGCCGGTTCTCGGCTGTCGGTTACGTAGACGACGTCAGTCACACAATTCGCATACCGGCAACGAGCGTGGTTCAGAAGTGACGTGAGCCGGTTTTCCTCGAGTTGTTTTTGAGCTTTTGTCGCCGCTGAATGCGACGTTCCAGCTGTCACTCTGGACTATTACCCTCGGATTTCGCCTTATCCCAAAAGATCAGGGCAAACAATACGGTGACGCCGGCGGCAAGAATCGCCGGGAACATCCAGAAATTCTTCCACTGTTCCATCGTGTCGGCCAGCAGAGCTGAGTCGATACCATCCGGCAGGCTTCGCGAAAACATTTGCTGGAAGCTTTCCAGAAAGCTGGATTGGGGAGCGTCGCCAAGTGCGTCCGCCAAACTCTGCTGATAAGCCCTAGAATCAACCTGCTCACCATACTTGCCAAACGTGAAGCCCAGATCAATTCCCAGGAATTCTCCCGCAGCCATGATACGATAGCCGAAAAATGTACCAATCCCCTGTGTCAGAAACACGAGCAGCGACTGCGCCTGCCCACGGATCTCTGGAGGCGCTTTCTGGTCGGTGTACATGAAACCGGTAACGAAGAAGAAGTCGTAACAGATCCCGTGCAACGCGACTCCGGCCAGCAGCATGGCGGTGTGCTGCTGCGGGGCACCCCAGGCAAACAGAACATAGCGAGCCGCCCAGCAGGCCATGCCGATCAGGATCATCATCTTCAGGCCAAGCCGGCGGAAGAAGAATGGAATGAGCAGCATGAAGATGATTTCCGTCATCTGCCCCAAAGTCATTGTGGCAGCAGCCTGTGCGAACCCGGCTTGCGTCAGGAAGATTCCGGTCTGTCCAAAGTAATAGGCAAGAGGTACACAAATCAGCATGGCGCATACTGCGAAGATCAGATAGTTGATATCCGCCAGTAATTTGAATGCGTCAACCATGAACAGCGAACGCATGTCGACAGGTTTGCCTTTGAGCGGTGGTGGTGTGTTTGGCAGCAGGAAGCAGAACAGGCCCAGTAAAGCTGAGCTGCCGGCAGCCAGCCAGAAGATGTTGAACGAAGTTGACCACTGCAGGATACCCACCAGCAGGCCGGACGCGATCCAGCCGATTGTTCCCCACACACGAATAAAGGGGAAGTGTTCCTGTTTCCGGATATGGGTAAATGCGATTGTGTTTCCTAACCCCAGTGTCGGCATGTAGCACAGCATGTGCGCCAGGACCAGCCATACCAGTACGCTGCCATTGTCACTCGCCAGCGGAACGAGACAGAAAAAACCTCCGCCGAGAAGCATGAGAACACCCATGACGTTCTGCGAGGCGAAGTAACGGTCGGCGATCAGTCCCAGGAACAGCGGCGCCACAATCGCAGCAATGGGAGCGGTTTCATACGCACTACCGATAATGTGGCCCAATCCTCGATGGCTGAGTGCCACTGACAGAACAGAAAACCACGAACCCCATACGAAGAACTGCAGAAACATCATCACCGAAATGAGTGTCACGGCCTGGGTGGGGTCCACGGCCGGTGTCAATGAGACCGGGCTATGCGCGTGTTCGTTCCCGGAATCGTGCGAAGTGTCAGCCATCTTGGTTTTTGTCGCCGTCAAGTCTTCGATTTTGCCACAGGGCCATTGCCTCAGGGCAGTCACAGCGAAGATCATGACAGGCTCAACCGCGTCCGGCAAGCAGTTGCCCCGAGTTAGATTGATGACTTCCCGGCAGCAGCAATGGATGACGACTGGTTTAGAGAAACCGGGTATCACCCTGTTCTTTCAGCAGCTCCAGCACTTCTTTAATGCGTTCCGCATCATCGCGGCGTGCGACGAGTGTGGCATCTGCAGTGTGCACGATGATGCAGTCCTTGATGCCCAGCGTGGCTACCAGGTGGTCGTCTGTCGTGCGGATGATGCAGTCATTCGTGCCGACCGAACGCACCAGACCTACCATTGTATTGCCCTGATCATCCGTCCCGGCAACTCGAGCCACCGCCAGCCAGCCGCCAACGTCATCCCAGTCGAAGGGAGCTTCGATCACACACACATGGTCAGCTCGTTCCAGGACTGCTCGATCAATCGCGATACTGTTCATCTGAGGGAATTCTTCCTCCAGAGTCGAGATGTAGTCTGCCTTGCCGATTGTTGTTGCCAGCCGACACAGTCGTTCATGCATCTCCGGCTCATGCTGCTGAAGCTGTGCCAGAATTGTCGCTGCCCTCCAGCAGAAGATCCCGCAATTCCAGTAGAACTGACCCGAGTCCATGTATTCCTGGGCGGTCGCCAGTGGCGGCTTTTCGCGAAACGAGTTCACGTTGAACGAACCATCGTCCGCCTGGAACGCGTCACCGCGTTCGATGTATCCGTAGCCGGTGGAGGGAAACGTTGGCAGAACTCCGAACAGCACGAGCCGCTGTCCATTCTGCTCCACCAGGGCGAAAGCTCGCCGCGCCGCATGCTGGAAGTCGTCAGCAGGTGAGATGACGTGATCCGCCGGCATCACGAACATGATGCCATCCGGGTCCCGATGCAGGACCTGAATCGCTGCCAGACCCACACAGGGAGCTGTATTTCGAGCGGCCGGCTCCACGAGGACATTGGTGGGTGGAATGTTGGAAAGCTGCCGCTTCGTTTGTTCCTGCTGCGCATGATTGGTGACGACCCAACAGCGTTCTGATGCGACGAGTCCATGACATCGGTCGACGGTCTGCTGAATCATTGTCCGGTCACCTGACAGTTTCAGCAGTTGTTTGGGCATTCGAGCCCGGCTATGGGGCCAAAAGCGTGTTCCGCTGCCGCCGGCCATGATCACTGCATGAAGCATCGGTTGTCCTGAGTCTATTAGCACAAACTGCAGGCTCGCCGCCCGCATTCGCGTGCAGCGGACTACAAGCCACACGCACAAATGAACCAGATCGGCAGCTAATATTCGCGGCGCTGACGGGAGCTGGGAATGCTCATTTTTTTGCGGTATTTGGTAATCGTACGACGTGCCAGTTTGAGGCCCCTTTCAGCAAGCGCCTCTACGAGCGCATCGTCGCTGAGTGGTTTTTTTTTGTCTTCTTCGTCGATCAGTTCCTGGAGTCTGATCCCAATTATCTCCCAGGCAATCTCATCACCGCTGGCCGTTTGAGTGCCGTGCTTAAAAAATCGTTTCAGCGGGAACAGACCTCTAGGAGTCTGAATCCATTTTTCGTCAACCGCGCGCGAAACCGTCGTCACGTGCACACCGACTCGGTCTGCAATCTGCTGCATTTTGAGAGGCGCAATGAATTCGGGGCCGTTGTCCAGAAAGTCTTTCTGGTGATCAATGATTTCCTGAGCGACCCTGCGCAGCGTATTGTAACGCTGCTCAATGGCTTCAATTATCCAGCGTGCAGATTCCACCTTTTTCTTGATCCACGCGTAAGTTTCGGCAGACGGACTGGCCTGAAGCATTTTCTGATACCGAGGACTAATTCGCAGCTCAGGTATGTATTCGTCCAGCAGTTTGACGACGTAATTGCCCTTCTCGTCTTTTTCCAGTGAAAGGTCCGGAGTCACTCGCTGAACGGGTCGTTGTTCAAAACCTCGACCAGGATACGGGTTCAGTGTCTGCATTTGCTCGATTCCGACCTTGATCCTGTCCAGGCTGAAATCAGTTGCCTTTTGAATCACGGGCAGTCGATTGTAAGCGATGTCTTCCAGATGATCTCGGATCAGGATTCTCATCACATCGTGAAACGGCATGTGATCGCGCAGCTGCAGCAGCAGCATTTCGCGGTAATCGCGGGCACCCACACCCGGAGGATCCAGTTTCTGAATCATGACCAAAACAGATTCCGCCTGTTCCTGGGTCAGTTCGTGTTCGCAGGTACGGTTGAACTGTTGCACAATTTCCGCCAGCAGGCTCTGCAGTCGTCCGCTGTGATCAAGGTGCTGGATCAGGAATTCACCAAACTGTCGTTCGGGTTCTGTCGTCGTCGCAAATGAGAACTGTTCCATAAGGTATTCATGCAGTGACTGTGGCCGTGCCACCATGTTTGCCATGGCGTCATGCTGACGATCCATGCTGTCACTGATTTGATTGGACGACGGACGAGAACCTCCAAACCCCACATTGTCTTCTGGCCATTCCGACGAAATCTCCAGCAGCCGTTCGAAATCGGACTCATTGTTGTTCTCGTTGCCTGCAACAAGTTCCCGTTCTTCCACGTCTTTGGCCAGCTCACGGCGTTCATTAGGGTCATCGGACTTGATAACCCGGTCGCCTTCAGCGACTGGTAGCTCGCGATCGCGCTCCACGACATCCAGCGTGACGTTTTCTACCAGCTCCTGTTCGATACGTTCGTTCAGCGCCATCATATTCAGCTGCAGAATCTCCATTGACTGGATCATCCGTGGAGCCAGCTTCATCTGCTGACTCATTTTCATTTGCTGAGAAATATTCAGGTGCATCGTGCGAACGTGTTACTGACGGATTGAGCGGTTGATGATTGTTTGACTGCAGTTCTGAAGCGGTACTCAGTGAGCCGACCCGTGTTCAGCCCGATGCGAAAGACAGGGACAAGCACCTAGCCTTTGTCTCCGGGATCGGACCAACTGATTCAGTGATCGGAGTCCTTTGTATTACGTTCCATGAGAACGGCTGCCCTCAGGTTACTTCACTGCAGTCCATCGGGGTCCTAACAGCTCCAGTTTCTCGATGATTGCTGATTTATGGAGTGGATTTGGATGTTCCGTGTGACTGGTGAAGAACTTGAGGCCTGATTTCAACTATCTTCAGAATTTTTGGCGACCCCTCAGTGCATCAGCCAGCATCTCTTGATTGGCAAATTCCAAGACAGTACCCGACGCGATACCTCTGGCAAGCCGTGTAATCGTTACAGTATCGTTTTGCAGTAAGTTTGTTATGAACAGAGCCGTCCCATCGCCATCCACGGTAGGATTTGTGGCCATCACCAGTTCGGAAACACTGTCATTCCGAACTCGACGCACCAGCTGGCCGATTGTCAGATCTTCCGGACCAATTCCTTCGAGTGGAGCGATACGACCACCGAGCACGTGGTACAACCCCTGAAACGCTCCACTTGATTCCAGAGCAACGACGTCTTTAGGTTGTTCCACAACGCACACCGAATGGCGATCCCGACGAGGATCCTGGCACAGCCGGCATACATCGTTCTCCGTCAGATTGAAACAGACCGTACAGCGTTTCACGCGTTGTTTGACGCCTCGAACTGCATCGGCGAGAGCGTTTGCGTCTCCATCGGAACAGGACAAAATGTAGTTCGTCAGGCGTTCGGCGGACTTGCGACCAATGCCAGGCAAACGCACAAACTCATCGACCAGCCGAGCAACACTCGGGCCGTAAGGATGGTCTGAATTGTCCTGATTCCTGCCTGCCATCCGTGTTGGGTCCGTTTGTGCGAGTTGGTGTCGCCATATGACACTGGATGGGGATCGTTCAGTTCAACCGCCCATACCGAATTTAGTCAACGCCTCATTCAGCCCCGGGATGCCCAGGCCTGACGCGGCGTCTGACATCGCCGCCGCCGCTGCCTCTTTCGCCTTTTGTAACGCCTGATTCGCTGCAGCGGCGACCAGTTCTTCGACCATTTCGCGGTCTCCGGATTCCAGCAGTGATGGGTCGATCGAAACCGCCAGAATCTTCAATTCTCCAGTGGCTTCGACCTTCACCATTTCACCGCCGGCAATTCCTTCAACGCGGAGGCCGGAGACTTTTTCCCTCGCCTCCGTGATCCGTCCCTGCATTTCCGAAGCCTGTTTCAGCATCGACGCAATGTCGCCAATTCCCTTAAGCACAAGCTGTTCCTCTGTGCGAGTCTGAAAATGTCTGTTTACCTAACCGATTAATCCACATCCCGTTTGACGGGTGCATTGATGACGTGATCTATCGTGGCATCAAAAACATCCACCACGTCCTGAACAAAGGCATCCTGATTTGGATCAATGTCGTCTCGGACACCAATGGCGGTCAACCGAGTTGTCGCACGAGCTTCCTCTCGGTTCGATATTGAACTGCTGGTCGTAACCGTTCCCGATGATTCTGTGGCCGACAAGTCATTTCCTGCCTGAATGGATCGAACCGAGATAACGGCCCGAATTCCCGTCAGTTTTTCAATCAGTTGCTGAATCGCTGTTTGGTGTTCCGGTGTCTCCAGTACTTTTTTCTGGAAATCAAGGGACGATTTCAGTGTTAATTCTACCCTGTTTGGATCAGAAACTTCCAGGCGTTCCGTGGCCCTCAATGCTGCTGACACCGTAAACGGCAGTTCAGAAATGAGTTGAGACAACAGAAGGTCAGCCGAATCACTGGCGAACGGCACGGAAGGAGTCGACTTTTCCGGATTGAGGGCCTCAATGTGCAAATCAGGAAATTTTTTTTTACCAGTGTCGACGTCACTCACGGACGCCGATGGTAACTCGGGCAGATTTCCGGACAGTAAGCCGCTGATGGCGCTCAGATTCTCCAGCAGTGAGATCTGAACCAGCGCCATTTCAAGCAGCGTTCGTGAGAAAGTACTGCGCAGAATTCGGCTTCTAGTTTCGGACAGAATCTGAAAAGCGGCCATTACGTTCGGCAGTCCGGCGAGTTTGCCTTGCTCCGCCACCGTATCACGGCGGTCTTCTCCAACACAGCACAGTTGCACCGCCACTGCACCGCTAAGTAACACCATCATATCGCGTACGTAGCCAACACACTGAACCAGGAATTCTTCCGGTTGAACGCCGGACCTGTAAGCTTGTTCCAGCAGGTTAAGCACTTCGCCAGGTCGCTGCTGAGTCACATTGTCGAACAACCGTGTCAGCAATTCGTCACTGGCGGTGCCCAGCATGCGATGCACGTCGGTCGCCCTGACGGTGCCTTCACTAAACGCCAGCAGCTGATCGAACAGTGATTGGCTGTCTCGCATGGAGCCCTGAGCCCGCCGAGCGATCAGTTCAATGGCTTCATCATCAACCTGAAACCCCTCCACCTGAGCGATCTCTTTGAGTCGATGGCTGATTGATGTGTCATCGATCGTGCTGAAATCGAAACGCTGACAGCGGGATAGAATCGTATCCGGAACCTTCTCCGGTTCGGTAGTGCAGAAAACGAACTTGACATTCAGGGGTGGCTCTTCCAATGTTTTCAGCAGCGCGTTGAAGGCCTCACGTGTGAGCATGTGGACTTCGTCGATGATATACATTTTGAAACGGGTTCTCATCGACCGCACACCGACATTGGCTCGGATGTTGCGGATATCTTCGATGCGGCGATTGGACGCACCATCAACTTCCATGACGTCCACGTCACTGCCGGAACTGATACTGTCGCAGATTTCACATTTGTTACAGGGGACTCCATCGTGAACGTCCGGACAGTTCAAGGCTTTGGCCAGGATACGTGCCATTGACGTCTTGCCAACGCCACGAACTCCTGTAAACAAATACGCATGTGCCACACGCTGCGCGCGAATTGCGTTCCGGAGCGCTCTGGAAACGTGTTCCTGCCCCACAACATCATCAAATGCCTGTGGACGAAACCGTCGAGCCAGAACGGTATAATGGGAACCACTACTCACGTGAGAATGTCCATGCTAACTAGGATTGTACTGACTGCCCGAGAGGTTCAGTCTCCCATTGTTGTCGATTTTCTGTCAATCATCTACTGTTGATGTTGGACGCCGCTGCGGGATTACACCATCGAATCTGAACCGCCAACAATGATCCTCCCCCACAATTCCAACTTTGTCACCCACTGGGAGGGCGTGGAACCAAAGCTGGATGAACTCCGAACAGGAATTTGGGCCGAAATGACCGGCGCGGTACGGCGCACAGTCATCGATCGCTTTCGGACCGAACGTCCTCCAACTGGTCTGATTGAACTTCAGAGGTTCTACAGGGAGATCTTTGGCAATCAAGGCTATCACTAAGGCGACCGTCGAGGCGCAGATCTGGTTGCACACTGAAAATCGCAATTTTTGCAGAGGATCTCATCGTGCTGAAAGCATTCGCAGGGCGAAATCATGAGTGGCGTGACATTAGCGGAATTCTGCATCGGTACTTGATTACGAGATAATCATTGCCCGCTTGAGTCTTCTGTGCGAACGGAGAGCGATATGGAGCCCAAGGAGCATCTGAAGTGGCTGATTGATGAGTCCGTCTGATCTGACAACTCCGCCGGCGTTTGCATTCACCGTCGAACCTTATCTCAGTGGCGTGCGCATCGACTCGTTTCTTGCGAAACACCTGCGCAACTACACGAGCTGGCGACTGCATCGGATGGTTTCGGCCGGGATGGCTTGGGTGAATCAAATACCAGCCGTCCCCTTCCAGCGAGTCTTTCACGGACAATCGGTCGGTATTCGTCTGGTCGATCCACCCGACAAACTGCTTGACCCCGAACCCGGTCCATACACGATACTGTACGAAGATCCGTGGCTGATCGTTGTCGACAAGACGGCCGGGATGGTGGTCCATCCTGTGGGAGGATTTCAACACGGAACACTCACTCAGGCGATTCAGCATCATCTCGACCAGCAGACGATTGTGAAGGGACTGGTTCGAGCCGGCATCGTCCATCGACTGGACCGCATGACGAGCGGCCTGATGGTGGTCACAAAGGAACATCAGTCGCATCGTCTGATTTCACTCGACTTCCAGGCAGGTCGGCTGATGAAATCGTATGTGGCGCTGGTCGAAGGTCACGTCTTGTTCAAAGAGCGAACCATCGAAATGCCAATCGGTCAGCATCCCGGTGGTCACACTGTGCTCATGTCAGCGAAGAAGGACGCACGCAATCCTCGCTGGGCTAAAACCAGAGTAACGGTGCTGCAGAGGCATCGCCACATCACAATGGTGGAGTGCCGGCTCTATACCGGTCGAAACCATCAGATCCGGGTTCATATGGCGGAAGTCGGCCACCCGGTCCTTGGCGATGAGTTCTACGGCCCGTACGGACTGCTCCGCAGTGAACCTCGCAAACGTGGAGAGCAGCCAACTCTGCAACGCCACGCTCTGCATGCGGCTCGTCTGGAGTTCCGTCACCCCATATTGCGTGTGGACTTGCGGTTCAGTTCATCGCCTCCACCAGATTTCTGTGGTCTGGGTGAGCAACCGTAATTCGCCATCAATCGGATTTCACCAATCACTTAATCCTGCATGATGCAATCAATGATCTATCCACGGTCCCATCATTAGCTGAGCCGCAATATGCTGGTTCCTGCGATACCGCCGGAGGTACGCGGCAGTTCCATTGTTTCACTGTCCATCAACGTGTCGTACTCCAGAGAATCACAGCCGGCTGGTAAGGAGTCTTCATCCGACGAAACAAAGTCTGTGTCGCGACAGTTCTACTCAGTTAATCGTTGGACGTTCGAGGGAATCTCAATTATTTATCACGTCAGATACCGATCTGATGCGTGTGGTTTCGTCGTTGTTTCGTGTCGATGAAATGAGGTCGTGGAATCTGATGGCTGATGCGGTGCAGGATCCGTTCAGCCTGAATGGAGGGATGCACCGTACTGTCAGCTGAGAAACCGACGACCTCGCCAATTCCGAACACACCTGGACACCAGGTTTCCAGATCACTGGAACACCACAGCTGACCGTTTTCGTCCGCTTCAACGCCAATCGCGGACAGGTTCAGATGATCGGTGAATCCGATCGTTCGACGGCAGTCGACGATATCCGCGTGAGAATTCGACAGAATTCCGTCGGATTGGGTCAGCTGGAATTCTGAGGAATGGAACGCAATTTCCACCCCGGCCGCTTTGGCCAGTTCGAGCATGGCTGAATCCCGATGGTTGCGAGCAACATGACGTGATCGGACACCAAACAGGCTGAAAAGTGCAGCTACTCCGCAGCCCAAACTGTCACCACCCAGCATGCAGATCGATTGCGGCAGAGTGTTGCGTTCAAAAATTGTTTCAGGTCGGTGCAGGGCAACCAGGCCCAGGGGACGGTGCATGGCCGTGTGCCGCGTTCCTGTACCAATGATGAAGTGAAAGGCGCTGAGCGTCGATCGATCGCACGTTCGTCCGTCAGCGATGGAGACAGAGTGAGGGTTGTTGAATCTGGGCTGCCCCATGCGAATATGAATGTTCAGGCGTTTCAGCATGCATATCAGGTCGTCAGTTTCTTTGGCAATTGCTCCCGCGAGTAACCGGCGCAGAAGACGCGGTGAGCCGGTGCGTGCGAGCAGTCGGCAACGACTGATACTTTGATCGACAAGCAAATCCGAAACCAGACGTTTGAGTGCCATGCCGACCAGCCAGGAGGAATGGCTGGATTCCGGCAGCACAGCTACCGTGTGTTTGCCTGATTCAGCGGCCAGACACAGCATTTCGAAGGCAGCTTCGTCGTTTCCGATGACGGAAATGTCGTAACGCATGGCGTAAACTCCAGTCTCCCGAGAACGTGATCCGATCGGAACTCCGCACGACACTCAATTGGGAGTCTGGGGGATTTAATCGGTCGTTGCACGGACGTTCCGAAATTGGAATCCTGGTGAATGAGACAAGCTGCGATGACAACCAGTGATCGTACCGGTCGTGTCAAATGAACTGATATCGAAAGCTGAAGGGTGACATCAGACGTGTTTCGATGCTAGAAACCAGGATTCAGAGCACGACAATGGAATTATCAAAGGATTAATTGATCTGTGGGGTTGGCGGTCGCGTTAACGCAGGCCACAGTTGCGTTGAATCCGTTTCCACTACCGATTCGTCAGGATTTCAGGAGTATTGTGCCCATGTCGTCCGGCCAGTTCAGATTGAATGTCCAACCTCAGGACATCAAACGCAATGTCAGTCTTGCCCTGACGGGCCTGGGGATAGTCATCGTATTCCTGATACTTTCGAAGTCGTGGTATACGGTTGAGGCCAACGAAAAAGCGGTTGTATTGCGGTTCGGCAAATATACCTCCACCGCCGACCCGGGTCTGCATTTTTGCCTTCCCTTCGTTGACACGATTCTGAAGGCCGATATGAGGGAACGCTCCTTGCGTCTTCCTGTCGGGAGTGAGAATGAAACTCGGTCAGCTGGACGAGTCAGTGACGACGATACCCTGATGCTCACTGGGGACCTCAACGCCGCCACTGTCGAATGGTCACTGCAGTGGCGCGTCGATGATCCTCAACAGTACCTGTTTACGTTCCACCACAATGGAGCGGATCACGATCGCTATCTGGAACACATCATCGCGGTCATCGGCCGCACTGTGATGAATCGGCTTGTTGGCGACTATTCGATCGATGAGGTGCTGACGCAAAGGCGTGAAGAAATTGGTCAAAAGGCTCTTGACGCGACTCAATTGAGGCTCGACCAGTACGAATGCGGGATCTCGATTACGTCTCTGCAGATGCAGCGAGTGACACCACCCGAACAGGTTAAGGCTTCCTTTGCAGCAGTGAACGAGGCGGTGCAGACCAAAGACCAGTTCGTGAATGAAGGCAACAAGGAACGCAACATGAGAATCCCGAAGGCACATGCAGACCGAGACAAGGCGATTCAGGAAGCGCGTGGCTATGCCGATCGACGGCGAGCGGAAGTGAGGGGAGAAATCGACGCATTGATGGCTCAGTATGAGCAGTTCGCGAAAGCTCCGAAAGAAACACGACAGCGGTTGTATCTGGAGTCTCTGGAAAAGGTGCTGTCATCGGTTAAAAACAAGGTCATCATTGATTCGGACATGCAGCAGTTGCTGCCGCTGCTGAATCTGAGTGAGGGGAGTCGATAATGCCATCTCGCAATCAGCAACTCCAGGTCTTTGCGGCTCTGCTGGTAATCACCGGTCTCATCGTTGTGTATGGCTGCATTTTCACCGTGAATGAACGTGAACTGGCTGTGGTGATGGAGTTTGGTAAGCCAATTCGCGGTTTGTCGGTGCCTGGGCTGAACTTCAAGAAACCATTCATCCAAGATGTTCGTCGTTTGCCAAAAACGAAGCAGTTTTGGGCAAATGCGCGGGGTGACATGCTGGTGGACTTGCCCACGAAAGACGGCAAGAAAATCGAAGTGTCGGTATGGGCCATCTGGCGAATCACCGATGCTCAGAAATTTTTGACCGTACTGCAGACCACACAGAACGCTGAAAAACAGGTACGGCAGAGAGTCCGTGCGGCAATTCGCGATACGATCACGTCTTTCGATTTGTCAGAAGCCGTTCGTAGTACAGATCGGGAATTGACTTATTCGTTTGGACTGGATCAGTTGCCGTCGTCTGATTCGGAGGATGTAGAATCCACTGACCTGTCACGTGTTGGAGAACAGGCAAAAATTGAATATGGTCGTGAAGAACTTTTGAAGCGAATTCGCACTCGAGTGCAGAATGAACTGCTTTCGGGAGATGAGGGAGAATCTAAAGGTCGTTTGGATCGCGGGATTGAGGTTGTGGACGTTGGTGTCGACAGTATCAGTTTCACGGATTCGGTTCGCCGCGCGGCATTTTTGCGGCTGATCGCGTTCATGGAATCCGTTGCTGCCGGGCATACGAACGCCGGAATGCGACGCAAACAGGAAATTTTGAACCAGACAACTGCGGACGCAGAACGTATCCTTGGTGAGGGTCTGGAGCAGAGCAAACGGATGCGCGGGGAGGTCGAGGCGGAAATCATTGAACAATACGCAACGGCCATTCGTACAACCGGGGACTTCTACAACTTCCAACGCACGCTGCAAGTCTACGAAACAGCACTCGACAGCGACACTCGACTCGTCCTGACTACCGACAGTGACCTGTTCCGGATGCTGAAACAGGTCACTCCGTCCGGAGCCGAAGAAACGTCGTTAGCCGACTGACCTAATTGATTAGCTGTCGCTGTGTTCAACACGATCGTCTGCAATGGTCGTGGTCAAAAGCAGAATCACGGACCGACGATACAGGTTGCCGGATTCGGCATCAATTCGGCTGGGAAAACTGACGGGAGTCGATTCGTTCAGCTCAGGATGTCGTGAAGTACGTTGCCGTGTACATCGGTGAGTCGAAAGTCACGGCCGGCATAGCGGTACGTCAGTTGTTTGTGATCAAGACCCAATACGTACAGCATCGTCGCGTGCAGGTCATGGACGCTGGTGCGATTTTCCACTGCCGCAAATCCGAAGTCGTCGGTTGCTCCCCACGTTGTACCACCATGAATTCCTCCACCGGCCAGCCATACGGAGAATCCATAGTGATTATGGTCTCGGCCGAAACCTGGTCTGTCGTTTCCCATAAGTTCTACTGTGGGAGTTCTGCCAAATTCGCCGCCCCACAGAATCAAAGTTTCATCAAACAGGCCACGTTGTTTGAGATCGGTCATGAGTGCCGCAATGGGACCGTCAATATCACCGGCTAGTCGAGGCAGATTCTCCGCAATCTTTGCATGAGTGTCCCATGGCTGCCCGGCTCCATGCCACAACTGAATGTAGCGGACTCCACGTTCGACCAGGCGACGGGCAATGAGTGTCTGTCGACCGTGGGTGGTGTTGCCGTACATATCCTGTACGTGCTTTGGTTCGCTCGACAGGTCGAACACTTCCGCAGCAGCATCCTGCATGCGGAACGCAAGTTCGTAGGAATGAATTCGAGCGTCGAGACGATCATCGTTCCGGGATTCACGGTGCTTCAGGTTCCAGCGACGCAGCAGATCCAGCTGTCGACGCTGATCGGTCGTTGCCACGTTGGGATGTTCAATATTTTCGATAAGCTTACTGAGATCTAAGTATTGAGTATCAATGTGAGTGCCCTGATATGCTCCCGGCAAAAAGGCGGCCTGCCAGTTTTCAGAGTCTTTGATGGGCAGTCCTTTGGGACACATGGCAATGAAGCCCGGAAGGTTTTCATTTTCGGTGCCCAGTCCATACAGAACCCACGCTCCCATACTGGGTCGCGGCTGAACACTGTCGCCACAGTTCATCAGCATCAGCGATGGTTCATGGTTGGGCACCTGGGCATACATGGACCGAATGACAGCTATGTCATCAGCGTGTGCTGCCGTCTTTGAAAACAGATCACTGACAGGCAGACCGGATTCACCGTATTGGCGAAATCGAAACGGGGACGGCAGCGCAGCTCCGGTGCGTCGCTCCGTGGGTTGAATGCAGGGAACCAATTTGCCGGCGTATTTCTGCAAAGCCGGTTTGTGGTCGAATGTATCGACGTGGGAAGGCCCGCCATTCAGAAAGAAATGGATGACATGTTTGGCGCGACCGAAGCTGTGGGGTGACTTCTGATACAGGCGACTGCGAGTCGCAGCAGAAGTCTCTGATTCTGCCAGCCGACCGTCGTCGGCGAGCACGCCGGCAAGTCCAGGAATCCCCAGTCCCATGCCACAGCAAGCCAGCATGGTGCGACGATGTACCGTGCAAGAACGAAAGGTCGGGCGTCTTTCCGGATCAATCACAAGAACTCCTATCAAACACGCTCGATCGATATATCGTTATCTCGCACAACAGAAACAAAAAAGATACCCAACTCTGTTGCTGATCGGGCGCGGCCGCATGCATTCGGATAAGTCGATCCATGCTGGTTCAGGTGAATGCAGAATGCAAGCCTCTGACACACAATGCCGTCAACTGGTCGGCCCTTCGAACGGATTAGCCGGTGATGACCGTCAGCGAAAATACTCCGTGTCGGATGGGCGGACTCCGGTGAGTTCCACCTGTGTCTGGAAATAGTGTGTCTGACGGTACCGTTACGCGGCTTCAGCTTGCAGCGACTGCGGTGCGTTGCCGGACGGAAAGCCCGCATTGAATGAGAGTGGCAGGCGGCACAACCTGCTTCACCTCCGGCCCCATTTCAGTCGACGAACAGAAATTCGTTACTGCAAAGCAGCACATGGGCCAGTTGTTCCCACGGATGCAGTGGTTCAGCAATCTCGCCGGTGAAGTTTGATCGTGAATTCCAGGCCACTCGGATTTGGGCGTTGCCGAGTTCGCGGATCGTTATTTCCTGGAGGAACTGGTCACTGTCTGGTTCTTCGCCATTATCCACTACAAAATCGATCGTTTCACCGGCTGCGACAGAGAGACTTTCGATATTGCAGTCGACCGTCTGTTGACGCACCGTATGTGCCGCCAACTGCCCCGCCCTGCTGCTGACAAGGAACGCGCGAATGCCGTCCCCGGATTCGGCTTCGTGCACCAGCTTCGATTTAATAGCGATCAATGTATCTCGGGGCGCTGTCCAGCGGCGGATACACACGAGCTGATGATCTTTACCCGGGTGACCTCCCGAGCCAGTCAGCTGAACCCGGCCGAGTGATGGGTCCGGGTACTCAGCTCCGCCCTGCCAGGCAGTGCCTGTAAAGTGCGGGATCGGCCTGACATCAATCACTCCACCTTTTTCTTCATCAAATTTCCCATAAAGATACGACCAGTCCTTCGCCGGATTTTCCATGATTGGTGTCGCGGATGTGGTCTCAGTGACGAACACCATTGCTTCATCAATTTCTCTGGGCGATGGTGATCGCTGCACAACTCGCTGAAACATTTTCTGAATACGGCCCTCGGTGGATGTAGCTGCCGATGTAGATGCTGCCACCTGACGGGCACGGTCCTGAACCAGCGAATGATTCATGTAAAACAGCGCCTGCTGCGGAACTGTTGTTTCGCGGCGATGAGGAATATGAATGTCCGGGTTGGCAACATCAAAGACTCGCAGCACTGCGGGGAAGAACTGGCGGTCGATCTCTCCATAAATGGTGCGCCGCAGCGAAGGAGCTTGCGCAAACAATTCATGGGGTCGACCTCCTGGACGCCGGTTCAGCTCTCCGGAGACTGTGAGGATGGAATCGCGAAACTCTTCGAACGTCAGACGGTGGAGCGGCATTCTCCAAAGCAGCCGATTAGATGGATCTCGCTCATGAACGTGTTCCCTCACCTGCGGATCCGTCGGTTTGGCCGATGACTGACGATAAGTGGCGGAAAGCAAAATCCGACGGTGAAGATGTTTGAGGCTCCAGCCGTGCTCGATAAAGTCTCGCGTCAGCCAGTCGAGCAGATCCGGGTGACTCGGCCGGCCGGCTCGAATGCCAAAGTCACTGGGCGTGGCCACAAGACCTCGACCAAAATGCCAGCCCCAGATGCGATTCACGATGACTCGTGCAGTCAACGGGTTATCGGGACTGATGATCTCCTTTGCCAGTTCCAGACGCCCACTGCCGGACTGGAACGAAGCGGCGGAATCTTCGGTCAGCACGGAAAGAAATCGACGCGGGACATCTTCTCCTGGCGTCTTAGGGTTCCCTCGACGGAACACACGCGGCTCCATCTGGACAGAACGATCAGCAAGAGTGAGTGCGAACGGGGGTTCGTGCGGAGCAGAATTGAGCCAGTAATCGATTTCTTTCTGCAATTCCCAGAGTTGTCCGCAAACGTCCGTTGTGAACAGATATTCGGTGTGCACCAGGCTCTCATCGGGAACCTGGCACGGTGACTGCGGTCCGTAAAGGACCTGACGCAGCTGTTCCTCCTCGGGAACAGGCAGCTCTGTCGGCGATTCAGTTCCATTCATCTTCACGGAACCAAGCGCCTCACGCCATGCATCGCGGACTGTCGCAAGAACCGTCGTGTAAGCATCAATCACTTCGGAGAATGACCTGGGTGGACGCGGAAATGCGTGGGCGATACATGGATTGACCTGGTCTGGTGGTCGTGATTGCAATTCTGTGAGAATGCTGGCAGCGTTCCTGGCAAACTGATCAGCTGGCATCTCGGCGAATGCATGCCAGTGCCGAAAGACAGGATCACCCGATCGTTTCGCCGCTCGCAGGTAATCGTCCCAGCGACGGACGAATGCCGGAAGAATGTCGTCAGGCAGCAGGACCTGATCGAATCCCTGAGCTGGCACCGTGTCCAGGTTATCCTGAATGCGCAGGTAATCGGTGAGTTTGTCCCGGCAGTGTTCAGTGGCGATCAGTCGCTCGGTGTTGTAACGCTCTCGAAATTTTTGGTGACGGGTTTCCAGCTCTCTTTGCCAGTCGTCCGTGGGATCAGTGCTGCGAGGCAATTCAACGCGTTGTTCTTTGCAGCTGTGAAGAACTCCGTAGAGAGCGTAGTAATCTGTGGTCGGAATCGGGTCATACTTGTGATCGTGACACCGCGCACATGCCACAGTCAGCCCCATGGTACCGCGAGTGATCGTGTCGATACGGTCATCCATAATGTCGCGAGTCACGCCCAGAAAACGGCGTCCAAGTGTCAGGAAACCCATGGCAGCCAGGTCACCAGGTCTGCGATCCGGCACCTGATCTGCCGCCAGCTGCAAAAGGAGGAAGCGGTCGAACGACATGTCGGAGTTCAGTGATGCAATGACCCAGTCACGGTAACTCCAGGCATGTACCCATTTACGTTCTTCGCGCGCATAGACGTAACCTTTGGTGTCCGAATAACGAGCGATGTCCTGCCAGTGACGGGCCCACTGTTCTCCATAGCCCGAAGAACCCAGCAGATCATCAATCAGCTGTACCCAGGCGGCCGGACTGTCTTTGGCAGTGAACATCTCCACGTCGTCTGATGATGGAGGTAGTCCGGTGAGTCCCATCGTGGCACGGCGAATCAGCGTCCTCGCGTCGGCTGCAGGAGACAGAGCTAACTGTTCCTGTTCAAGTCGCCGAATGATGAACGCGTCGATGGCGTTGCGAATGCCGTGTGCATCCGTCGTTGGTAAGTCTACAGTGCGAACAGGTTGAAATGCCCAGTGACTGCGTGCAGCAACACCCCTGGGATCCATGGTCGCTCGACTGTTCTTTGGCCAGGGGGCTCCCAGCTGCACCCAGTGTTCCAAGACATCGACCTGTTGCCGGGTGAGTGCTTCGTCGGGCGGCATCGCCAAATCACTGGTACGTCGGACAGCCTGAATGAGTGGGCTGGCGTCAGGTTTTCCAGGTCTGATCACCAACCCGGATGCGCCACCGTGCAGCAGGTGTTCACGTGAATCCAGACGCAGTTCACCGGACTGCTTTGTCGGTCCATGACACTGCAGACAGTGATCCACGAGAAGGGGGCGGATCTGTGATTCAAAGAATTGCTCATGTTCGTCGGCAGTTGAGATCCTGCAAACGGCAATCCAAAAGCCGAATACAAGGACGAATAATGCACAGCGATAGTCGTGTCGGCTGAACACTGCCGGAGAGCTCCCTGTTTGCACGTCGGGAGCAGACATTATGACCGATACGCTGCGGGAAGCAATGAATTCGGGAAACGTTGCGTTACCTTGTGAGCCTACATGCGGTAGCGAGGATTCTCTCGGCTGAAATCAACTGTGGTGAGGGTCTTCGAGAAGTCAATGTTGGTAAACGAATAGTTCTCGACGAGTGTCAGGGCGTCAAGATCCTCTTCTGACAGATCATGTGCTTCTGTCGCCCAGATATAGTTGCGAGCCAACACCGGGAAATGGTATTTCGCATCAAGAAGAGTCAGGCTCTTGCGATATTCCTTTGAGATTTGCGGCGAATCGTATTCAATCAAAAAACAGCAGCAGTCTCGCCTGTCGAATTCCTGGTTCGGCAGTCGCGTGCATCGGATACCATGACCCACTGCAAGGTCTCTGCGGCGACGTGCGATCATCTGGTCAGCCATGCCCATGATCCCGCAATCTGTGACGGGGTGACGTGCTTCAGAACGGGCTTTGCTTCCCATAGGATTCAGCCTGAATCCCGGCAGCAGTCGCCCTTTAAATCCCCCCAGTTTGACGACCATGTCACCATCCTTATAATCGTCGCTGTACAGCAGTTGCCGGCCGCGGTCGCCATTTCGCCATTTCATGTACACGGCGAATACGGGACTTTGACGAATTTTCAGTTCAATGTCCTGAATCTTACTGAGGTCGCCGCCAAGTCGTTCCTGTTTGTGAAAGACGGCAGTGTATGTTTCAAACTGTTTCAGGTAGTCCGCGCCATCTTTCAGCAACAGCATCCAGTATTCGATGAGTTCGTGGTTGGACAGGGTCGAGGGTGCAGTGACACCCCGGGTATCGTTGGCTTCGGTATCATCCGGGTTCGATTCAACCACCGGTAACTCTGCCGCCTCGGGCGGTATCGGAACCTTGAATTCTTCTACGACCGAAAATTCATGAGCCGATGCATGGGCCGGAGATTCACCCACTGGAACCGGATCGAAGTTCGTGTACAACACTGCGGCGGTCAACGCCAAGATCGTTCCCGCGATAAGATTGGGTATCCGAGATCGGGATGAGACGCGCGGCATGGAGTGAAGCCTCGGATGATGACGCTGTGCCCGGTTGGTTCTTACCCTGTCTGAATGTTCGGTAAGGAACCCGGTCTGTCCAACTGGCCTAGCAATACCTGCCAGTCAGGCAACAACAGGCCCCGACCGTGGTCAGGGGAGATTCGAACGACGCCAAGAGTTTCAGAGGAGAGAACGTGCTTCCATGCGGAGCAGTTGACGACGCCGTTTCATATCCGGTGCCGCGACAGCAGGGGAGTGTCATGACTTGAATCGGCCACCATCTCCAAGCGGCCGAATCCGCAGTTGGAGAATTGCTGTGGCAGAATCCAAAAGGATGCGTGAATTCAGCAAGAATCGCGATTGCCGGTTTTGGTGGCAGTAATTACGTTTTTCACCGGATTTCTACAGTCGTCAATAGCGGAAGGGGTTTCCGGCAATGGGCCGCCAGGTTCAGAAAATGACTCAAGTCTCACTCATTGAGTTAAGTCATCTCACCAAGGACTACGGATCATTTCGTGCGATCAACAATCTCACGCTGAAAATCGATGGTGGCATTACGGGGCTGCTGGGCCCCAACGGGGCGGGAAAGAGTACCCTCATCAAGGTGCTGCTGGGACTCGTTCGGTGCACATCAGGCACTGGCCGGGTGCTCGGACATGATATTTTGGCCGAGTGCGATGAAATCCGGACACGCGTCGGTTACATGCCGGAAGATGACTGTTATATGCACGGTCTTTCGGGGGTGGAATGTGTCCAGGTGGCGGCTCAGTTGTCACGGTTCCCGGCCACGGAGGCATTGCGAAGAAGTCATGAGATTCTTGATTTTTGTGGCACGGGCCAGGAGCGGTATCGGAATGTCGAAACCTACTCAACCGGGATGCGACAGAAACTCCGTTTCGCCATGGCCATCGTCCATGATCCCGAACTGTTGATTTTGGATGAGCCCACATCAGGTCTGGATCCGGAAGAACGAGAATCGATGCTCAACCGGATTCAGGTGCTGTCGCGCCAGATGAACAAGGCGATCATTATCTGCACTCATATTCTGCCCGACGTACAGGTCGTGTGCGATCGTGTTGTGATTCTGGTGGCTGGCCAAGTGATTCTGTGTGAAGATCTCGAAATCCTTCGTCGATCACCGGATCCGTCATTCACGGTCACTGTCCAGGGAAACGCTCAATTGCTGACCGAGTTCCTGAGAAAGAGGGGTGCGAAAACAGAGTCTATCTCTGACTATTCCGTACGCGTCTACGGCCTGGAAGAAGAGGTCTCTCCCATGGTGTGGCAGGCGGCTGCGGACACCAGCACTCCTGTGCGGAGCTTAGTCCCTTCACGCACGTCGCTCGAAGAGATCTTCCTGAAAGCTGTGCAGGAAACCAGTCATGCCAATTCATAGTCTCGGATATCGAGAATGGTCCGGTCAGCTGACCACCGCCAGGTCCCAGTGGACAGTCATCGCAAGTATTGGAATACGTCGAGCATGGCAAAGCATGTGGTTGCGAAGAATCGTGTTTTTTGCCTGGGTTCCGGGTGTGATGATGGCGGTGCTCATTTATCTGTTCGAGCAGGCAGCCTCCGAAGGCCAGGCCTCGGCCTTCATGACGGGCGGGATTGTGCAGCTTTTCCTTGGACGGACTGAACGCGAAGCAATCCGGGACACATTTGCTGTCAACGCAAGTGCGATACCGGACCTTGTCAAATATCGCCATGCGTTCTGGTGTTCGTTACTTCAGGTCCTGTACCAGCGTTCTCAGGCAATCATGCTGATACCTGTTGTCGGCATAACAGCTCCCCCGCTGATTTCTCAGGACGTCCGCTCGAGAGCATTCCTGCTCTATTTCAGTCGACCAATCTCCAGAACCCAGTACATCTTCGGCAAGGCAGCGACCGTGGCTTGCTACGTCCTCGCGATTTCTCTGCTTCCGGGGATACTGCTGTACTGCACCGGTGTACTGCTTTCGCCTGATATCTCTATCGTCCTGGCAACGTGGGATATCCCGATACGTATTCTTGGAGTGACTGTCACGATGGTGATTCCAACCACATGCCTCGGTTTGATGCTGTCCTCATTAACGACCGAAACGCGGTTCGCGTCGTTTGCCTGGTTCGCCGTGTGGATCTTTGGGTTCTTCGCTTATCTGGTAACGTCATCATTTGTTAATTCAGGCGCGCGAACGCCGCTGGAAATGCTGTCCCTGTTCCATGTAATCGCCGATGTCCAGGGATGGCTGCTGGACGTTCGACCGAACACAGAAATCGATATCGTGGCCCCTCTGACTGTATTATCCATGGTCACATTGGTTTCGCTAACGATCCTTTACAAACGCGTTTCAGCCTCCATGAGTGCATAACTTGCGACAGACCAAAGTGACCGCAGAAATTCGATGAGTGAATCTTTTACTGAACCCCCGCTGATTCAGTTTGAATCCGTCACCAAGCTGTACGGCAACGTATTGGGTGTCAATGACATCAGCCTGACGCTGCCCCAGGGAGCCTATGGATTGCTGGGGCCCAACGGTGCCGGAAAAAGTACACTCCTGAACCTGCTCATCGGTCAGTTGATTCCAACCCGCGGCACCGTCCATGTTCTCGGTCAGAACCCACGCCATAACCCGGATCTGATGAGACGAATTGGGTTCTGTCCCAGCTTCGAAGGACTTTATTCCTCGATGACCGGACTCAACTGGGTCACGTTTTTGCTGGAACTGCACGGCGTGAAACGGTGTCAGGCGCGAGAGTGTGCGACACACTGTATGAATCTGGTGGGCATGCGCGATGGCATGAACCGCCCAATTGCCGCTTATTCACGAGGAATGCGACAACGGACAAAAATTGCTCAGGCTATTGCTCATGATCCGCAGCTGTTGATTCTGGATGAACCTCTCAGTGGACTCGATCCGATTGGCCGGGCTGAAATGACAGAAGTGTTGAGAAACCGAATCGCCAGCGGCGGAAGCATCATTCTTGCCAGTCATGTGCTGCACGAAATCGAAGCGGTGACGGATTCGTTTCTGCTGATTTCAGGAGGCCGACTGCTGGCATCGGGCACCGCAGACGAAGTACACAAACTGCTTTTTGATTTACCGGTGGAAGTCCAGATCAGTTGCAATGATCCGCAGCAACTCGCTGGCTTAATCATGAGCCAGGGTCTCGCGGATAGTGTCTGTCTGAGCCGCAGTCCGTCGGGAGCTGAGCTGTTGCGGGTGGCAACTCGGCGGGCCGCCGGCTTTTCCGCTGAGCTTCCGAAGTGGATTGCCGAACACGGTCTGCGAGTGGATGAGATGAAAACGGCCGATGATTCGCTGCAGACCCTGTTCAATTCACTCATGAAGATTCACCGGGGTGAGTTATGAGCGTCCTGTTTGCCACCATGCGATTTGAATACTCACGTATCATGACCACCGGGAGGATTACCTGGTGGTTTGTCCTTGCAGGATTTCCGATTCTGATTGCCGGATTGATTCGGGTGTTCCCGCTGGCAAATGCTTCTGCGGATTTTGACTCGCATTTCTTCTGGTCTGTTGCGATCTATCTGCTGGTGCCGTGCATCACCTGTGCAATGGGAGTGCTGTTGAGTACCGGGCCGGCGATTGCGACCGAACTGGAGCAGCGCAGTTGGGTTTATCTGGCGACTCGTCCCAATGGCATTTTCTGGTTGCTGCTGGGCAAGTATGTGGTGGCCGTCGCGTGGGCATCCACAGCGGCCATTGCCGGCCTGACGATCGCTTTGGTATTCACTGGTCTGGAAACAGTCCTGCAGATCTGGATCGGGATGGCTGCCCTGAGTGTATTCTCTTCCATCTCTTATGCAGCGGTATTCCTGTTGGTTGGAGCGATTGCACCTCAGCGGGCAATGTTGTTCTGTGTAATGTGGACAGCAGGAGTGGAAGGATTTATTAGTTTCATTCCGGCAATAATCAATCGAGTTACAGTGCAGTATCGCCTGCGTGCACTGTTTGTGGACTGGGTTCAGCCTGGTGATGAGGTCCGGGATAACCCGCTATTCGCACAATCGCTGGCAGAGGGACCGTGGCCTGTTCAGGTCCTCTGGCTGGTCGCGCTGACGTCAATTTTCTTGGCAACCGCTCAGGTCATCGCGCACCGGCGAGAATTCACTGCTGCGGCTGAAAGTGACGTGTAACAGACAAAGCCAACACTCCTTCATTCGGACAGTCACAGATCCGGAAATTTGTCATCTCTGAATTTTTCAGTCATTTACCTTTGAGTTCAGTAATGTCATCACCACCTGTTCCTTCGCGTCATGACGGCGTGCGATATCTTTACATGCTGGCCGCATTTGTGGTCGTCGTCGCCGGCATGCGAGCGGCCGAACCGATTTTGAATCCCCTGCTGCTGGCCGTTTTCCTTTCCGTGATTTGTGCGCCTGCCTATTTTGGCCTGCTGCGGCGAGGTATCTCGCAATGGCTGGCTATGTTGATCGTGGCTGGCAGCCTGTGCGCTGTTGCGTCAGTACTGATGGCGGTCGTCATGGAGTCCATCACCAAGTTCACGAAAAATCAGGATTACTATCAACAACTCATCGAAAAGAAGTACGAGATTTTAAGACGGGAGCCCGGAATCGCAGGGAGAATTGAATCCTGGCTGTCGCGAGCTGAAGCACCGAATCCTGATGCGAACGGCAACAAAGAAATCGCCAATGATGCGGCTGGACCACGCCAGGCTCCGATCCACGGGGATTCGTCAGTACGATCTGCTGCAACCGATGACACCAAAATGAATTTGGACGTGGAACACGACGATCCCACTGAATCTGTTATTTCCGCTTCACGTGACAGTCAGCCCGTGCCCCCGCGACAACCTGCTGTTAACGAAGCGCCGACATACCCCGCAGATTCATGGGTCGCGTCTGCATGGACCAATACAGTCCTAGATCAGTTTAACCTGCAAATAGTCGTCAGCCTTCTCTCACATCTCGCCGGCAGTCTGGGCAATCTGTTAAGCCGGGCTCTGTTGATCATGTTGATGGTGGTCTTCATTTTGCTGGAAGCGGGTTCATTTGAAGACAAGCTGGCTCGGGCGTTCTCTCGACGCGCTGACACGACACAACAGGCCGAACGAATGATCCGCAGCGTTCAGCGATACATGGCAATCAAGACCTCAGTGAGTGTTGCGACAGCAATACTGATCGGACTCTGGCTGAGAATCATTGGAGTTCCCTATATCTCGCTGTGGATGCTGCTGACATTCCTGTTGAACTTCATTCCCAATATTGGATCGATTGTCGCCGCGTTACCGGCTGTTCTGATTGCCTGGCTGGAACTTGGTACGATGCAGGCGACGAGCTGTGCGGTCGGTTATGTGGTAGTGAATATGGTGATCGGCAATTTCCTTGAGCCTCGATTCATGGGGCGGGGTCTCGGACTGTCACCTTTGGTGATTTTCTGTTCGATGGTCTTCTGGGGATGGGTTTTGGGCCCGGTCGGCATGCTGCTGTCGGCGCCGCTCACGATAACAGTACATATTGTACTCAATGGTTTTGACGACACGCGCTGGATCGCAACCCTGATGGGCGGAACTGCGAGGCACGGACAATGAGTCATTTCGACCGACCAGAGTCTGCCCGACTTCCGACATTGAGATGTTGCACCTGCAACTTCTATCTCACCACTCGTCCTGCTGCACTGCCACCCATCAGTGCGTCCACTTCCGCTCGGCTGCTGAAATTGAAGTCGCCCACGACTGAGTGAGCCAGACAGGAAGCCGCGGCTGCAAACTGCAGTGCTTCATGAGGACCCTCGTAGTCCTCGTGGTTCAGTGCAAACAAAAGACCGGCAGAGAACGAATCTCCTCCACCAACACGGTCCACAATGTTGCGAATTTCATAGGGTTCGTAATTACCGGCGGTTTCCGGTGCAAAGAAGGCTTTGTCCCCTGCAACGTCAAACAGCATCGCACCCCAGTTGTTGTGGCTCGCGGAAATACTCTCACGCAGTGTGGTCGCGACCAGTTTGACATTCGGAAAACGTTCTGCAACTTGCCTGGCGACATCCGGATAGGCGTCTACTTCGACGTTACCGGATTCAACATGGCTGTGACCCGCATGGATCCCGAGAACATCCCCACAGTCGGCTTCGTTGGCGATGAGCACATCGACGAAACGGAGGATCTGAGACATCGTTTCTCCTGCCAGTTGCTGGCGCTCCGTGCCAGGCTGCCAATTCCAGAGTTTAGCGCGGTAATTGAGATCGCAGGAGACCTGAACTTGCTGCGACTGAGCTGCCTGGACGGCCGCGAGCGTGGACTCCGCAGCCTCTTTCGAGAGTGCCGGAGTAATACCGGTTACGTGCAGCGCCTCTGCGCCGGTGAGCAGCCGGTCCCAGTCCCATATACCGGACGGTGTGAGGCCGATGCTGGAACCTTCCCGGTCATATGTAACACGACTGGGACGCTGATTAGCTCCCGCTTCGACGAAATAAATGCCAAGACGACCTTCAGTTGACCTGAGCACTCCTGATGTTCCGATGCACAGTCCGCGCAGTGTGTTGAGGCAGGCGTCCGCGAGTGGATTGTCCGGCAGCGCGGTGACGAATCCGACATCGGCTCCCAGCATCGACAGCGAGGCTGCGACGTTGGCTTCTGCTCCCGCGAATGTTACGTCGATGGAACCAGGCAGAGTTTGTTGCAGGCGCAGGAACCCGGCCGGAGCCATCCGCATCATGATTTCACCGAAGGTGATGAAGTGAGGCATATGTGAGTTTCCAGGAGATGAATCGATCGAGTCAGGAATCGTTGCCGGCAACTGGTGGTTTCCGGCTGTTGCGTGCATCTGCAATTTCACGGGCCTCGGCTGCTCGACGCGTGATCTCATCCCAGTTCCGATCACTGATCGCCTGTTTCGGCGTCAACCAGGATCCCCCGACCGCGAATACTCCGGGATTACTGAGCCATGATGCCATGTTACCTGCATTCACGCCGCCGAGCGGTACGAATCGAATGCCAAGGTGCGCATAAGGTGCTCGCATGCTGTTGAGCATGGTCAGTCCTCCTCCGGGTTCCGCAGGAAAAAATTTAAGCTCCCGACAACCCAGCTGAATCGCAGCTTCGATGTCGGTGGGTGTCATTACGCCGGGTGCAAATGGCAGCCCTGCGCTTTGAGCCTTTCTGACCACATTCGCATTGAATCCTGGTGACACCGCGAAATGGGCACCGGCTGCCACGACGTGATCAACCTGCTCGGCGTTCAAGACGGTGCCAATCCCTGCCAGCATTTGGGGAACGTGTTCTCGAATTTTTTTGAGCGAATCGATGGCTGCATCGGTACGCAAAGTGAGTTCCATCGCATCAACACCTCCAGCGAGAAGAGCCTGAGCCAGTGGTACGGCATGAGCTGCGTCTTCCAGAATCAGAACGGCGATGACCCCACTGCGTTCGATTCGCTGTAACATATCTGAAGGGAACTGAGATTCCAAAAGATGACTTTCTGTGTAATGTTGTGAGCTGCACGCGACAGACTGGTGCTGCTGTGAATCCGGTGAGACGGAAGTCCCGAATGCACAGCAGTGTACATTCCACGGCGTGAGCCGTGGCGTCTGATTAGGACATACAATAACGGAACCAAGTTCGAAACCAACGGCGGGGATCCGCCAGCGTCCATTTTTGCAGACCGGAATGTCATCATGATCAGTGAATCTCGAACTCATTTTTCACGTCGATCTGTGCTCCAGGCTGGCGCAGCACTGGCCACCGGCCCTGTCATGGCCCACGCTGAGGTGCCAAACCGGACCGTGAAGAATGGGCGTCTCAAACAAAGTATCTGCCGATGGTGCTTTCGAGGCATCGCCCTCGAAGAGCTCGCTGAAGCAGCCGCATCAATGGGAATGGCCGGTCTGGATCTTCTCATGCCGGAGGAGTTCCCGGTGCTGAAGAAACATCAACTGGTCTGCACCATGACAAAGTCACACGCTCTTGTGCGGGGGCTCAATGATCCCGCAAATCATGAAACCTGTCTGGAGTCAATCAACAAGGGGATAGAGGCCAACGCTGTGGCAGGTTTCCGCAATGTGATTTGCTTCTCTGGCAATCGCAACGGCCTGGATGACCGTACCGGTATGAAAAACTGTCTGACAGCACTGAAGCGGATTGTACCGGTCGCCGAAAAAGCCGGCGTAATTCTCAACATGGAACTGCTTAATAGTCGGGTCAATCACCCGGATTACATGTGTGACGGGAGTGAATGGGGGATTGAACTTGTGAAACAAGTTGCCTCAGACAACTTCAAGCTGCTCTACGACATTTATCACATGCAGATCATGGAAGGTGACATCATTCGTTCCATACAGAAAAATCACGAATACTTCGGTCACTACCACACCGCCGGCAATCCCGGACGCCATGAACTGGACGACAGCCAAGAACTCAACTATCCAGCCATTTGCCGGGCGATTGTTGATTCGGGCTACGATGGCTACCTCGGCCAGGAATTCCTGCCGCGCCAGGATCCCCTGACAAGTCTGGCGGAAGCGGTTGAACTGTGTGACGTCTAGCCTGTTTTGTACACCATTGAGCGAGGAAACGGACCTCAGTCCCCGTTCGTCTCGCTCGGTACGCAAAGCAGGCGGGACATTGCTATGTTCGAATGACCATGTTGCCGGGCAGGCGGCGGACAAATCGCCGCATTTCCAGGACCGTCAGGGTGGAGAGAACCCGTGAGGGGTCCAACTTTGTTGCACGGACCACGTCGTCGACGGGTGTACCGGTCGTCGAAACTGCGTTCAGGATTTCTGACTCCTGAGGGTTCAGTACCATCTCACGAGGGTGATGCACCGTCTTGTCTGAATCCGGTTTCGCCGGAGTGGCCAGCGGGCCCAGCTGGTCGAGAACGTCATCAACATTGCGAATCAGGTTGACTCCATCACAAATCAGGTCATGGCATCCTTCGCTGGTGAGGCTTTCTACCGGTCCTGGAAGTGCGAAAACCTCACGTCCCTGCTCCATCGCATGGCGTGCCGTGTGCAACGCGCCGGACCGACGAGTAGCTTCAACGATAATGACCCCCTGGCACATTCCGCTGATGACTCGATTCCGCTGTGGGAAAAGACCTCGACGCGGTTTTTGATCCAGCGGACATTCACTGATCAGGGCCCCCTGCTCCATGATCTGTTTCGCCAGTTCCTCGTGCTCGGGCGGATAGATGGATTCCACTCCGGTTGCCAGCACAGCGATTGTGCGTCCACCGGCTGCAAGTGCACCGCGATGAGCAGCCGCATCAATGCCGCGCGCCAGCCCACTCACGACGGTAAACCCGGCCCTCACGAGGGCACCGGCAAGTCGTCCTGCATGCCGAATTCCGTACGGGCTGCACCGGCGGGAGCCAACGATTCCAATGGCCAACTGGTCCTGAGCCACCAGGGAGCCTCGACAATGCAGCAGTGCAGGCGCGTCGACGATCTGAGCCAGTGATGTTGGATACTGATCGTCCTGGGGTTGATACAGTGCCACGCCCAGTTCACGACAACGGCTGAGGTATGCTGTCGCCTCATCCTCATCGAACTGGACAATTCGGTCAGCGATAGCCGGTCCAAGACCATCCACCTGCTGGAGAATTTCTTGCGGCTGTCGCAGTACGGCACCAGCGGACTCAAAGTGGTGCAGCAGTGCCGTAATCAGTCGTGGGCCAAGTCCGTGCACTCGCGATAAGGCTGTTACAGCAATCAGCGATTCTGATGGTGGGGATTGATCGGCCTGCATTTGTGAATGTTCAGACTGCAAATCTCAGAACGGGAATGTCAGTTCATGCTGCTCAGTTGTGCGCCGACAATCAGATGCGTGAGTTGCGCGATTTCACTGCTGAGTGTTGGCAATTCAAACCAGCCCGCAGTCGCTATCGTAAAAATACCGGCGGTTGCCGGAGGAACGGTCAGTCGATGACCGGCGAGACTTGAAATCAGCAATCCGATACCCGGGTTATGTCCAATGCAGAGTATCGTGGATGTGATGGGCGTTGCCTCCGCATGTATTGCCGACAGGTAAGCCGTTGGGGCCGCCTGATAGAGATCCTGCCGAGTGACCAGCCGGATGTGCGACTCCAGCTTTTCTGCCACGTAATGTCCGGTTTGTACAGTTCTGACGGCGGCGGATGTCACAATGAGATCAGGAACGACACACAGCTCACTTAGCAATCGTCCTGTGTCTGCCGCCAGTCGAACGCCCGCAACAGTGAGTTCCCGGTCAAAATCCCGGCAACTCTGTCCGTCGGCGGCACGTGAATGTCTCATCAGGATGAGCGTAAAGGTCATTTCCAATCGGCCCACGTTGTATGGCGAGGTCATCAGCGTCCGACGAATTGCCGTCCACACGGTAAACCTTAGAGGTTGTAAATCAAGCGTCCCGGATTTGTGGGCGTGTCCCACAGGATGGATTCGTGAATGGCCGGGCCACGGTGGCACTCCGGAAACTCATTAATACCCGTGGGAACGATTCGCGATGACGAGGTCGACGGACAGTCGACTCAAGAACCGATACGCAGCGATAACACTCGATGGACGACCATCATCGTGGGCCGGCAGGTGGTGCGACAAACTCCGTACCGTGGCGTAACACGGCATTGAACAGTGGCAACGTCCCGGCTGGGATGTCTCCGTCGGGGGTGACAGCCCGACGAACACAATATTGTTCCTTGGCAATCGCATCGCGGAGACGGAGGACACGAACCGTCATTCGTTCGCGAAAATCCTGCAGCTGGGAAACCGACAGGTCCAAGCGGTCCAGAATGACCGGCACGCTGTCGGTATTCACTCCGGTGGTCCTCCGTCGATCTAATTGAGCCAATCCTGATCCCTGACTGCGGTAGAGAAAGCCAGCTTCAAAGGCGCGGCGGAGCAGCCCTCGGTCATCAAACTGATAAAATAGATCCTGGTCGAAATAGACGGCGCAGCGACCGTCCTGAAAGAAGCCGACGGTGATGATTTTGGACCATCCTTCGCATTCAATTTCTGCGCGCTCAACAAGCGCTGTGGCCTCTTGAATGAGGTCTTCTTTGTCAGATTCCTGCCGAGTCAAACGATGAGTCCTGTGACTGATTGGCAGATCCGGAGATTCCATTTTCGGTCGCATCAATTTTTACAGGCCAGCATTCTCGCCGACATCAACCTGCGTCGCAAACAGTAAAAATCAGTATATTCACGGTGGTTTTTGTCCGGTGTTTCTGCAGGTTTGTCGATAGCATGCCTGCCAGCACATTGACTTCCTGCGCCGGCCAGTCTCTACAAGGTGTCAGGCGCGTCACGAAATCGCCCCAAGAATTCCCGGGACCCGCTCATGAGCCAACATGAACCGCCTCAGAAGCTGCTGGTTCAGGATGCTTCAAGGCGGTCGGATGTCGAGGCGAAACAGCTTCAGATTCAGGATCTGCTGATTCAGTTGGATGCGGATGCAGTGTTGCTGCAGGATCCGACAAATATCGCGTGGTTCACTGCCGGTGCCGACCTCTATCGCTGCACAACGGACAGTAGTCGTACCAGCATCTTTGTCACACGAGACGCACGGTTATTTGCCACAAATGCAGTTGACTCAGCACAAATCTTCGAAAGGGAGGCTTTTGGCCTGGGTTTTCAGCTGAAACAGCGGGAATGGTTTCAGCCTCATCAGGACCTCATCTCGGATCTGTGTCGCGGACGTTGCGTCATCAGTGATTCGGGTACCACAGACACTTTAGGTGCTCCCCAACGAATAGCCAGCTTGCGTTTGCCGCTCACGGAACTGGACACCCGGCGACTCCGACAACTGGGTCGCGTGGCCACCTATGCTGTCGAAGCAAGTGCACATCGAATCCGCCGTGGAATGACTGAAGCCGAAGTGGCAGGTGAAGTCAGCCACCGTCTGATCAAGCGAACCGTGACACCCGTAAGAATCCAGGTCTGCGCCGATGGTCGCAACGAGCGGTTTCGGCACTGGTTGTATGGTGAAAATCCGATCGAACGCTATGCCGTCATATCCTGCATGGCTCGGCGCTGGGGGCTGCATGTTGGTGTTTGCCGAACAGTCTGTCTGGATACGGTTCCAGACGACCTGGCAGATGCATATCAAAAGGTCGTCCTGATGCACGCAGCGGGCCAATGCTTTTCACGCAACGGCGCGCAACTTGGTGATGTATGGAAGAAGGTACGCCGAATCTACGAGAAGTTTGGCCTGCCCAGTGAATGGCAGCGGGCCGATCAGGCCGACGTGATTGGGTTTACACCGGGTGAACATCAACTGTATCCTGATTCCACTGTCTTTCTGACAGCACCGGCGGCAGTCTACTGGCATCCGACGGTTGGACCCGCGATGGCTGGTGATACCGTGCTGGTTCAACACAACTCGATACAGTTCGTGACCACCCGCAATTTGTGGCCCACATTGACTGTTCAGGTCAAAAGCCGGTCCGTTCCGTGTCCGGGTATTTTGCGAATTCCATCATCTTCCACGACAAACAATCACTTAAGGACGGAGTCAGACTCGGAGACGGTTCAACAGTCGTTACCATTGGACGATGAACCGGTTGGGCGACTGGAAACAGTCTGGGAACTGGACGTGTCTTCAGATCGATCCGTGTTTGAAGAAGACGACAATGCGTATTCCGAAGAATCCGTTCTGGAATAGCCTGATTCCAGTGTTCAATCAAAAATCAGCGTGAGGTTTTCTGATGATTCGACTGAGTCTGTTCTGCCTGGTGTTTACAGGTGTCGTTCCCGGGTTTGGTGCTGACTGGCCACAATTCCGCGGCCCCAATTGCACGGGAATCTCAAATGACTCAGATTCGCTTCCCGTCCGGTTTTCAAGTACCGAAAACGTTTCGTGGACCGCTGCGCTGGGAGACGGAATTGGCAGCCCGGTTGTCGCTGAGGGCCGAGTTGTAACGTCGACGTTATTTGGCACGAATGAGGTTGGACTTGTCGCATACGACGTTGTGACGGGTAAACAGTTATGGAAGCGGCAATGGCCGGTCGGAGATATCGACGACACACATGAGACAAACAGCTATGCGTCAACGACACCGGCTATTGACGGTGATCGTGTGTATTTCTACTTCTGGACACTGGGCCTGGTCGCCGTGGACGCCAAGACCGGTGAAGATGTCTGGCACAAGCAGTTGCCGGTACCTTACTTCGTTTTCAAGTGGGGAGCCGGGATGTCACCTGTATTGTATGATGACATGGTCATCTTTCTTCAGGACGATGATCTGTACCCCGCCATGTATGCTTTCGACAGAATCACCGGCGACCTGAGATGGAAAGACGACCGCAGCGACATGGCGGTCAATTACTCTCACCCCGTCATTTGCCGGACCGACAACGGTGACGAACTGGTCGTCGCTGGAACCGGGATTCTGGTAGGTTATGACCCGCACACCGGTGAACGCCTCTGGAAGGCTCGCACACTACTAAGAAACATCAAGACGACTCCGGTTTGTCGCGATGGAGTCGTTTATATCTCGCTGCAAAGTGGTGGCATCGCGAACCAGTGGCTGGCATCAGTGGATCGGGCAGACACAGGAAATAACGACGATAAGCTCACGCGAGATGAAATTCAGGCTTTTGTTGGCAAACGTCCCGTGCCGGAAAGCTTTTACCGAAAAACATTCGGTCGAGGCGATCTGGACCGTGACGGAGATCTGGAAGGCAGAGAACTGGATGCCGCTTTCCTGCATCCGGACAACTTTGCCGGCGCTTCCTTTGAGGCCAAAGATCCGGCAGACCAGTTTATCGTGGCCGTGAAAGCCGGTGGACGTGGTGATGTCACCAAGACACATGTGCTTTGGAAGCATCCGACCAAACACACCGACCATATTGTTTCACCCCTCGTTGTCAAAGACCGCATGCTGCTGGTGAAAGCGGGCGGAATCGCCACGTGTTTCAATACTGAAGACGGATCATCCGTCTTCGGTCCGGCCCGCATTCGCAACGAAGGCAACTATTTTGCGTCTCCGGTCTACGGTGATGGCAAAGTTTACGTGGCCAGTGAAAACGGACGGATCGTTGTGCTCAAGGAAGGACCTGAACTCGAAATCCTGGCCGTCAACGACATGGGGGACTCCGTGGTGGCTAACCCCGCAATCGCTGATGGAGCATTATTTGTGCGTACACGCAGCGCGTTGATGCGGATTCAGTAATGCAGACCGGGGTGACCAGTCTACGCAACGATGTCTCTGACGATTGTACCCTGGATGCCGGTCTCATACGGGTTCATGCAATGATTTCCCGAATGACATGCCCAAAATCACGATCCAGGCGTTTGTGTCCGGCAACTTCCATGCTGTTTGGTGTGAGCCCGAGCTGGTGCAGGATCGTGGCGTGGATGTCGATAACGTAGTGTGGGTGTTTCACGGCGTGGAATCCCAGTTCGTCGGTCGCACCATGAACCACACCGCCGCGGAGTCCGCCGCCATCCAGACACTGAACCCGAATGGGTGGTGATCGCGCCCATCCGCACGCTGCGAACCCGGCGTGCGACCAAACTCAGTGGCGAACACGACGATAGTACTGTCGAGCAGGCCTCGCTGCTTCAGATCGGTCAGCAATCCGGCCGTAGGTTGATCTACCTGCATGGCCAGCCGGGCGTGATTTTCGCGCAATCGGGAATGTTGATCCCACGCTCCGGCAGCACCGTCTCCGTGCATGATCTGGATGAAACGCACCCCGCGTTCCACAAATCGGCGCGCCGCCAGCAACTGCTCGCCGAAGGGTTTGGTTTCTTTCTGATCCAGGCCGTAGAGTTTCCGCGTCTCTCTGGATTCCTGGCCAAAGTTGACCACCTCGGGAACTGTGGTCTGCATGCGGTAAGCCAGTTCGTATGACTTTATGCGCGCCTCCAGAACCGGATCATGCGGATACAGTTCCGCGGCGAGGTGATTGAGTCGGCCGGTCAGCTGGAAGCTTTGCCATTGATCCTCAGCCGACATGTTTCCCTGCGGTTTGGCAAAATTGAGCGGTTGGTTCGGGTCAATTTTCAGAGTGACTGCGTCATAGGCGGGACCAAGGTAATGGCCGTCTCGTTTGTCAAAATAACGTGGTCCCATGCTGATGAACTGCGGTAAATTTTCGTTCAGTGTGCCCAGACCGTAGTTGATCCAGGCCCCGATCGTGGGGGCCCGTGGATCCAGCATATGGCGGCCGGAATGGAACTGGATCTGGGCACCGTGGTTGTTGTCGGTCGTCCACATCGAGCGGACGATGGCGATGTCATCGACGCACGAGCCAATGTGCGGAAACCACTTGCTCACCACAGCGCCGGATTCACCGAACGGCCTGTAGCCGACTTGAAGCGGGTAAATTGTGTTGCGCTGCTTTCCATTGGCATCATTCACCACGACGACCCGCAATTCCTTAAATTTCTCCGGGGCAAGGACATCGGCAAACGGCGTGTCAGGAATCGATTTTCCGGCAAATCGGTTCAGAGCCGGTTTGGGATCAAAACTTTCCATGTGGCTGACGCCGCCGCGCATGAACAGCCAGATGACACTCCTGGCTTTCGGTGCAAAGTGTGGCTCTCCTGTCAGCTGTGGCCGCGTTCCGGCCTGGAGCAGGCTGTTGAGCGCCAGTCCGCCGAAGCCGAGACCGGTCCCGTGGAGTAACTGACGGCGCGCGATTGAGTGCTGGATTTCCGGGTTCATCGAATCATAAGGAAGTCGTTGTGATTCAGCAGGGCGTGAATCAGCCGTGCGCGATTGGGTATCTGCTTCAAAAACTCAGTGCATTCAGCCAACTCGTCGGATGTGGGTCTGCGACACAAAACCCGCTGAAATGCTTTTCCGGAAAATTCCTGGTCACCAAGTTGCTCACCGATCACACTTGGTGTCGCCTCGCTCATTTCGAGCGCCAGCCTGCTGTTTGCCATCGCCAGTGCCTGTTGCGGCACGACACTTTCGTTTCGGCGATAGCAGGCCAGAATATCCGCATCGTCAAACATTGCGAGGAACAGCGACTGCTCGTCGCGCGAGTGTTTGACGTAAAGACTCCGGCGGCGTGCATCAGGCCTAGGGTCGATGGATGACCCGCCCTGTGTCAGATCCAGCCGGCACGCGAGATGAAGTATTGCATCACGGACGGCTTGTGATTCCATACGTCGTGAGTTCATACGCCAGTAAAAATGGTTGCCGAAATCTCTGGCCAGCGTGTCCGGATCGGAATTTCGGCTGGACGAGCTTCGACGCCAGGTTTTGGATGTAAGAATCAGGCGGTGCAGATGCTTCATGCTCCAACCGGATTCGATCAGTTCCGCCGCGAGGAAGTCGAGCAGACCAGCGACCGAAATCAAACACGCTCTCGACCAGCGGCTGGCCAAAGTGACGCAGCCAGATGTGATTGACAGCCACTCTCGCAGTGAGCGGATTCTCGCGGGAGGTGACCCAGCGTGCCAGCGCAGTGCGGCGGCCGGTACTGGTTTTGGTGTACGTGGCAGAGTACTGCGGTTCCGTGTGTTCGGGAGTTTCCAGTCCTTTGAAGCTGCCGCGCAGCGACGTGTAGTCTGTGTCCACGGGTTTCCTGAGTGCCATTTCTGCGGACGTCAGGGCCTTCTTCACGGCATCCTCGTTTCCGGCTTTGGCCGTCAGCACGTTCACTCTGGCCACGGCGAGAGCGTGTTCCCGTTCCAGCTGGACAGCCGACGCTGGATCACTTTTACCTCTGCCACGCAAAACAGCGTTGTCCGCACCGATTCTGGCCCGCAGCGCCCGCAATTCTGCCTGGGCCTCCACGAATTTGGCTTCCGCTAACACGGTGGCAGCCGGAACCGATGATGCCGATTCCTCAGCAGCCGGGACCGATTCCCGCTTCAGCTCTTCAGGTAACGCACTGACGACGGTCGACTCAGACTCCACGGCACGTGCCTGCTTCCGCCCTTCATCAGCCTGCTTCAGTTTTCGTTCCGCGGCAGCCAGTTGATCCCTTTGCACATAATCGCGAACTCCCGGAGCCCAGGCGCTCAGTGGAAGCTCAACCGGCTGTGGCTCCGGTGCAAAATCGGCAAGATACTTGGGAACGCCCGGTTCAATTCTGGTGGTTTTGTCAGGATCCGCAGGGTTTCCGCGAACGTGCAGCCAGGTTTCTGCATCGGGATGGTCGTCGAAGGCACGCGGCAAACCGTCTATATCGAAATCAGTCTGCCCGGGAACCGCGTCGAGCCGGATTTGGTGCGGCTCGAAGATCGCCCGGAAACGATAGTAGTCAACCTGGCTGATGGGGTCGAACTTGTGATCATGACACTTGGCGCAGTTAATTGTCAGACCCAGAAACGCCTTGCCCGTGTGCTCGCTTGTGTCGTCCAGCCAGGTTGTCCGGTTGAAGAGATAATAATTCCGAGCCAGAAATCCGGTGCCGACGACCACGTCCGGATTCTCCGGATCCAGTTCGTCCCCGGCCAGCATCTCCAGAATCATGCGGTCGTAACCCTTGTCCAGGTTCAGCGAATTCACGATCCAGTCCCGCCACCGCCAAAGGTGCTTTTGGCTGTTGCGCAACTGCTCGCCAAGCCCAAACCAGTCTGAATAGCGCCAGACATCCATCCAATGCCGACCCCAGCGTTCACCGTAATGCGGACTGGCCAGCAACCGATCAACGATCTGTTCGAAGTCCTCTTCGTCGGCAAGCTGCTCGGCTGTTGGCGGCAGACCGATGAGGTCGAGATACAATCGGCGCAAGAGGATTCCGCGTTCGGCTTCGGGCTGGGGCTGAAAGGTCGTGCTCGGTGTGTTTTACCGCCAGAAACGCGTCCAGTGGATCCAGGAAATCGCTCGCCGGCACTTGAGGACGCTCGATTCGCTGAAACGCCCAGTGCAGGGAGGGATCGTCTTCCGGTTTTTCCCCATCCGGTACGGGCGCGCCCGCTTCGATCCAATCGCGAATTGCCACGATCTGCGGCAGGCTGAGAGGCGCACCTTCCGGCGGCATGCGCACATCAGAATCATCATGAGTTAACCGGGAGAGTAACTCACCGTTTTCGAGAATTTCACCATCGATCATCTGCTGTGCGGTGTCGACTCGCAGCCCGGCCTTCTGTTCGAGTGCACCATGGCAGGAGTAGCAACGCTCTCGCAGTACGGGTTTGATCTCCTTCAGATAACGGTCAGGTTCACTGGCGCAGGAAGGCCGTCTCGTGCACGCAACAGCAGCGGCGGCGAGAATCAAACAACCCAACCTGCATCTTCGGTTCATCACGACAGGACCTGACTTAATTACGGATCATTTTCCCGGACGCCACGCGACGCGAAAGTCCGGAGTGAGTGTTCTTCCTGCCCCACTCCGGTGTCGCCGCTGGAAGCCAGCGATGCAACCAAATGATGTGCATCGTCATTCGCCTGTTTTGATCACGTCAATCGAGACGCACAGTATACTCGATTCTATACATGAAACTCATTAGCTGGTTCCATCATTTCTCTGCCCACGGCACAGTTTTAACACCAGGGATGCATTGCCTCCGGCCATGCCCACCAAACCTGCAGGGTCTCCGCATCCTTTTTCTCCACATCATTTCCCGCCTCTCAGCAGGAAACATCAGGCGTCCTGCTAAGATCATCATTCCTCCCGGGATTAAGATGAAAATGACTGCCGGGATCAGCATCGGCCGGACATCTGGAAAAAAACCAGGCAATAACGTATTTTAACGGCGTGGGCAACCGGCAACAGCGGTTCTGATTCCAGGACCGTTTCAGTCTTCCGTGTTCGAACAATCGTACACCCTGCTGATGCCGTAACATTACATACGAATGGACGCGAGTGATGGCAGCTTCCGACCTTTCGCCGATGGCGACATTTGTCGATTTCATGGAACGTCGATTTGCTGCACAGATCGCTTCGCACACGGTTCTGGATGCCCATGCGGGGGAATTCGAGAACCTGCCCGACAGTCTGCACCCGAAGTTGGCCGAGGCGTTGAAATCAAGCGGCCTTCGCCAGTTGTATTCGCACCAGAGCGAAGCGTTCGAATCCATCCGCCGAGACCAGGATACGGTACTGGTTTCCAGCACGGCCAGCGGAAAGACTCTATCATTTCTGCTGCCCATACTGCAGGCATACCTGCAGGCCGATGCTCCATTCGGAGTTGCCCTGCTGTATCCAACAAAGGCTCTGTCTCGCGACCAGGAAGGAACACTCGGCAGGCTGCTCAAAGCGGCGGGAGCTGAACCGCGGCTTGGCACATTCGATGGTGACACGCCGCGTGAAGAACGCATGCGGATTCAGTCACAGGCCGACTTTATGATCACGAATCCCGACATGCTGCACTCCGGGATCCTGCCCAACCACAACCGGCGCTGGCGAACATTTCTGTCGCGACTCCGCTACGTTGTTGTCGACGAAGTTCATACGTATCGCGGTGCTTTCGGGTCTCATGTAGCTAATGTGATGCGGCGCCTTGTCCGTGCCTGTGAAATACACGGCAGCCGACCGACGTTTGTCTGTTCGTCGGCAACGATCGGTAATCCACGGGAACACGTTGAAGCGCTGTTTCAGCGTCCGTTTCACGTCGTGGACCAAGACGGGGCACCACGACCACAGCGCGATCTGTATCTGATCAATCCACCTGTAGTGCAGAGTCATGGTCATGCGCTCTACCGAAAAGGCCCTGGCTCCGTCAGTATTCCCCTGATTCGCAAAGCAACGCAGCTCGGCGTCAGAACAATCTGCTTCTGCCATTCCCGTCAGCAGGTTGAACGGCTGTGTCGTGCAGTCGTCGACGGACACGGCGATCTGCAGGAAAAGGTGAAGCCCTATCGCGGCGGACTGCTGCCCAGCGAAAGGCGAAAGCTGGAACGCGACCTTGCAGCCGGACGGGTCACGACAATCATCAGTACCAATGCGCTCGAACTGGGCATTGATATCGGTGATCTGGATTTGTGCATTCTGAATGGCCATCCCGGCTCGATGGCCAGTTTCTGGCAGCAGGCCGGACGAGTGGGCAGACGAGGTTCACAGGCTTTGATCATCTACGCAGCACGTGATACACCCATTGATCAGTATCTCGTGAATCACCCGGAATTCCTTCAGTCCACTCCCATCGAACGCGCATGGCTGAATGCTGACAATCCTTACATCCTCCTGCAGCATTTGCCCTGTGCAGCACATGAGCATCCGTTACGCGAAGAAGAAGCAGTGTTCCCTGAACCTGGTTATCCGGCGGCTCTGGAGGTCCTGCGGGAAGATGGTAGTCTCAGGGCGTATCATGGCAATTATCGATATGCGCTGCGCGATTATCCCGCCAAGGGTGTCAACCTGCGAGGAATGACCGATTACAACATCGACATTTACTGCGGCACCGAAGTGATCGGGGAACTCGACCCGATTGGTGCGCGCGGGACCCTGTACAAGGATGCAATCTACCAGCACCTTGGTCGGCGTTACATGTCAATGGAGCTCGATCTGGAAAAGAAGCTGTGTCGTGTTGAGCCAGTTGATGTTGACTACTACACCGAATGTGTCTGGGAGAGTCGCGTCACGATTACGGAATCGCTGGAACAGTATGACCTCAACCAAGCCATGCTGGACTTTGGTTACATCAACGTTAATCGCCAGCCGAAGCTGTACAAAAAGATTCGCGAACGCTCACTCGAAAACATCGGCTACGGTCCAATCACACTTGATCCGTTCATCTACGATACAGCCGGCTTCGCATTGCACCCGCCGGCTGAATGGTGCCGCAAAGTCGAAAAAGCCGACAAACGTCATGTTGGTGCCGCTTTGTACGGTTTGAGCTACATACTGCGGCAGACCGTCCCCGCTTTGTGCCTGTGTGACAAACAGAACATCGAAACAGACGTGTCGCTTGTCAAACTGGAACAGGACAACTGGAAGAGCGCCTTGTACCTGTTTGACACCATCGAAGGTGGAGTTGGATATGCTGAAAAGGTCTTCGAGATTCTGATGGATGTGCTGAAACTCTGTCAGACGATGATCAATGACTGTGACTGCCGGGCCGGATGTCCCTCGTGTGTGCCAGCCCTTCCGCCTGGAGTGCCGGATGCCGAACTCGAAGAGCTGTTGGTGGAATCAAATGCTGCGGTTGCCTGCACATCAAGTCTGATTACCGCGCTGCTGACCGGTGAAGCCGTACCTCCGGCCGTGATTCAGATCGAGATCGAAGCGCGACAGGGCGTTATTCCGCCTGATCCTGACGAGGACCAAGAAATCCTTGAGAATCGATTACAAAATGCGAGCCGTATTCTCCTGTCCAAACGGACCCGTATCCATTGATTACTGAATCACTTCGACTCTGCATCGGAATTGGTCCGGCCAGACTGGCCCGGCTTCACGATAGTGGCATCCGCACATGGAACGATGTCATTGAAAATGCGTCGAAGATTCCCGAGGGTCTCAGAGCAAATCTACTGTCTGAGGTAAGTTGTGCGGTGGCAGCCCTTGAGCGAAATGACATCGGATATTTCGTTGCTCGGCTGTGTCCTCAGGACCAGTGGCGGATTTTGGCGGAATTCTTCGACCAGACTTCGTATTTCGACATCGAGACCAGCGGCCTGGAGATGGACTCGTTGATTACGGTCATCGCCTGCTGGCATCAGGGACGGCTTCATACCTTCGTCGAGCATGAGAACCTGGACGATTTTCTTGACCTGCTCGACGATGTTTCGCTGCTTGTTTCGTTTAATGGCGCAAGTTTTGATGTGCCGCGGGTCCTTGACACATTCCACATTCCGGGCCTTCCATGCCCGCATCTCGATTTGCGCTGGCTGAGTTACCACGCCGGTTTGATCGGTGGCCTGAAGACGATCGAAAACAAACTACAGATCAGCAGGCCGTCTGACCTGTGTAATACTGACGGTGATGTGGCTGTTCAGCTGTGGGCCCGGTGGCAGGATCGCAAGGATGCTGCAGCTCGCGATCAGCTTGTCCGTTACTGCGGCGCGGATGTGCTGTCACTGGTCCTGCTGGCTCAGCATCTGTCCGGCGTCGATAGCTGTGACACCTCTGAACTCTGGTCACATCTGCCGGCAGTTGAAGAAATCAGCGGCGCTCAGAGAGTATTGGACTGTCATGCACTGACAACGAATCTGTTTGGTTCAGCGAGCCCTTCCAGACTCAGAACGCGGCGCCGTTTTTCCGGGTAACTGTCTGAAGACACCCTGTTCCGATGCAGAAACTGAGACAGATTTCTGTTGTGGTTTCTCATCCTTTACCCTGATCCGCGGCAGGCGCTCGACGCTCTGCAGGCTGTGCTGAGAACGTATTCAACTTCTGCACGACAAGTCGACCGTCGCAAGAGGCTCACGTGTGCTGTGATATATTTTCAGATGGCCTGATATTCCCTGGCGACAGCATGTTCGATGTTCACATCTTATCAGCGATCATTAGCGGTTTTTTTGGTGCTCTCCGCTGTCGTGCCGCTGTTCGGGCAGGACGGTCAGGAGATTGAGGACTACGTTTCTCAGCCCGGGCAGTTTCCGCCAGCAGACAAAGCAACGTACATCTCCGGTGAACTGATCTTCATCGATCCCGTCAACCGTCGCGGTGGTATCCGACTGGATGGAGATGTGAAGGGCCGCTACCACGTCGGACCGCTGCATTACTTCGCACTTCCGCCCTACGGCATGGTCTGGCACCATGGTGCGCTGGCCGAAATCAGGGACATTCCGATCGGCACACACGTTCACGGTTATTTTTTTTGCACCTCCGGAAGGGGAAGAGAACAGCATTCCACCGCTGCCAGAAGAACAGAAAACGTTCACCATCAAACACAATCATGTCATCAGTCTGGAAGATGACTTCAACTATTACCAGCGCCGTGGTCAGGGATGGAAGGTGGTCTCGGTGGATGCAGAGAAACAAAAGATCGATGTTCAACCGACGAGTGAAATGACGAATGACGGAATCAACACGCCTTACACCTTCGATATCGACATCGTCACACGTGTCTGGAAAGGGCGGCAGCTTGTGGAGTTGAACACGGTTGTTCCAGGCATGGTTGTGCAGTTCAGTCTGGGATGGTCACAGGGCCGGCTTGACGAAGTGTTCAGTGTTTCAGACATCTGGCTGGATAAAGAAAGCCGGGAGTCTGCGACGGAACGGCAGCGGTGGGTGCCTGGATGGATTGACACCGTGGAACATTTCGATTTCGGCGGCGGCATTGTCACACTGACTTTCTTCGCGATTGACCCTGCACTCATCGAGTAATTTCGCAGGGAGCGGAATGACGGGTTCGGCGTGGCCTGTGCAGAGAAGACATTGCGCACATGGTGACACCGGACCGACAAAAACATCGGCAGGCTGGCCGAGTGGCACAAGATCGAAGAACCACCACTCGGCAGCAGCGGAGTCCAAGTACGTCTTAAGTTTGCTGAGCTGCTCGACGGGTATCGGCCCTCAGCGTCCGTACGAATCAAATGCCACAGCTGGAAATTCGTCAAGATACCGCCCGAGGTAATGGATCACATCGCGTGCAGAACAGGAACGTTCATCGTCATTGAGTCTGCCTTAAAGGCAGCATGACGCGTTGGCTTTGTCCTGCAGGCAGAACTCACATCGGATGCGCGGCCGGAATTCGCCGTACAGTTGCAACCGATTTCCACCGATGAATCAGGTGATTTCCTTGACCGTTTCAGTCGACTCGTGACGCCTGAACCGTCGGAGACATCATTCACTCCGCAGTTTCATCGACCACTTCGTCTCATGGCAGATCCCGTGCGACTGGACGAACCGGGGGACATCTTGATGAACGGCGAATTCCGATTTGACGGCCGTGTGGAATCAATCGTCAATGCGATCGGTCCGGAACGGCTGCAAACCGCATGGTGGAATCAGTCACCTGCTCATCGGGACTACTATCGTATCCAGACACGCAGAGGGTCGAGATACTGGCTGTTCCGGGATCTGCAGTCGTTAAATTGGTACCTGCACGGAATCTTCGACTGATCTCCCGAGTAAGGCACGTCAGGACGTGTCAATTCCGCCCCGCGACAATGATGTCGTTCCGAATCACATAAGAATTGCTGACTGAACGCAGCGATTCCTGAGCCAGCTGCTTTTCGTACCAGCTTTGCGTTGAACCTGTCAAAAAAACCTGGTGCTGTCGCAATTCCACTCGAACCTCGCTGCTGATGCGAGACACCGCAGCCGCCATGAGATCTTGGACCGTATGATCCGTGTCCACTCGAACGGCTCTGCTGACTGGACCTGGCGTTGACATGGAACTGCCTGTGGGAAATCGATCCAGGGTTAGCTGCATCGAAACTCTGCCTCACAGAGACCAGATGATGCTGAAAAACATCACACTCTTGTGAATTTTCCCCATGCAGTGAGCCGTCTGGTCATGCTGCCCCGATCATGACGACGGCAATGTACGCATTATCTGAACGACCGATACCGAGCCCAGCATCGGTCTTTTCCGGCGAAGCGGTTCGCAACGAAAGTCCTGGTTTGAATAAGTTACCGAGTTCACCGGCAATTACAGAACTGCGTGCGAATACGACATATGGTTGCAGGCCACAAATGCCCGAACCTGCCTGTGACACAAAACAATTCTCACCGTATTCAGGTCGGCACCCGTCTATCCATGTCATAACACCGGATCTCTGATGCAGTCGGGCCCGTCAGCAACTGAAAACGCTGCTCCCGAAAGAGCCACGAACCCACTCA
>CAUZPL010000012.1:0-108334 GCA_963581585.1 Planctomycetota bacterium | reverse complement strand
CGAAACCAAATCAGACAGTCTTTACTGGTTGCTCGTCGGCTTGCGGAAACTGGCGTACAGTTTGTTGGATTTAACGAGTTTGACCAGACGTGGGACACCCACAGTGGCCTTGAAACTCGCTACAAAAACAAATCGTTCCCGAGATGGAATCTGCTTTTGCTGCTTTAGTCAAAGACCTGGCTGATCGTGGCTTGTTAAATCAAACGCTCGTCATTAATGCCGGTGAGTTCGGTCGGACGTCGAAAATAAATGGAATGAATGGACGAGATCACCGGCCAAACGTTTACTCCACGGTTGTTGCCGGTGGTGGGGTTCGCGGCGGAGCTGTTTACGGAGAAAGCGATTCCCGTGGCGCCGAAGTGCTGTCTGATCCCGTGAGTCCAGCCGACGTTTTATCGACCATGTGGCATTCACCTAGTATCCACTATCAGGAAGAACTCAGAGGTCGACTCAATCGGCCTTTTCAACTGTCTGACGGCCGTGTTCTGATTGAAATCCATGAGTCGTAAATAATGCCTGAACGGCACGCAGAACTGCGTCCAGAACAATCGACTCATCACGAGCTCCGCCATCGTCGGGAAATTGTGGACGATGAGCCGGATGTTGTCGGGCAGCAGTCGAGCACAGGATGTTGTGAAACGTCATATCGACTGCTGTGAAAGAAACCGAAGGTCCGTTCATCAACTGCCGGCACAGAGATTGGGCGTCCGGGATGATCCGAATACTGAGACGTATTATCAACCCGGAAACGGGCACACTCAGTGGCCGGTACATCCTGCGGTCGTTAAAGATCAGTTGACGGAAATACCCCAGTGGAAATCACTGGTCGGCAACCGTCAGCTGGATTTATTCGCTTTCCGGCAGCGGTGATCCTGCCAGCCATTCACCCCGCGACAAGTGTAGTCCTCACTGTCAATGTCCGGCGGATCACCAGGCTGAATGGAGAGCCGGGTAAGAGCTTTCCTGCGCATTTGGCTGGACGTTGTCACTCATAAAGCTTACGGGAAATGCCAGGGCGAACGGATTGCCTGTGCCTGTATCCCGTGAGACAGAACCACCAGGAATGAGAACCGGCTGCCGACCTGCGAACTAGTCAGGAAGGAAGTCAGCAAGCTTTGGGATCAGTCGCCGTTCCGGATCACGAGTCCAGCATTCCCAGACTGTCAGCACCTGCCACCCGTCAGCTCGAAGGTCACTCCGGTTTTTCCGATCACGTTCCATTGTGCGTTGACGTTTCACCTGCCAGAAATCCGCGTTGGTCTTTGGGACCACTTGACCGTAACGGCAGCGATGCATGTGCCAGAAACATCCGTTCACAAAGATGATCTTTCGTCGGCCTGGAAGTACCAGATCCGGCCGGCCGGCCAGGTCATTGCGGTGCAGTCGAAATCGGTAACCCATCTGATGCACAATTGAACGGACAACCAATTCCGGTTTGGTGTCGCGAGCACGGATGCGCGACATATTGAACGAGCGTTGTTCAGGAGTATGAACGTCAGCCATGGTCGGGGTGCTCCTTCAACTGAACCGCCTGACGGGCAATCAGTCCGGCCGCGTAGCCACCTCGAAATCCTGCATCAATATTCACAGTCATAACATTGCTGGCACACGACGTGAGCATCGACAGCAAAGCTGTAAATCCGTTCAGCGACGCTCCATACCCAACCGACGTTGGGACACCGATAATCGGGCAGCCAACGTGGCCACCGATCACAGACGGGAGTGCCGCCTCCATCCCGGCAACAACGACGATGGCTGACATTGCCCGCAGGACCGGCAGATGTCGTAAGAGTCGCTGAGGCCCCGCAACACCTGCGTCTTCAATCAGCCGGGAATCCACACCCATCCAGCGCAGCGTCTCCAGTGCTTCCTGAGCGATGGGAGCGTCACAGCTTCCCGCAGAGACTACGGCGACGGATCCGGCAGTTTCGTTTACCAGTGGATATCCATGGGCAGCGATGGTTCGTGCCGCGACGTTGTACACTGCATCCGGCAACACCTCACAGATCCGGCCGGCCTGGTCGGAATCGATGCGCGTCACAAATCCACGCTGTCCGGCCTCCGCCTGCCGCTGCAGAATCTCAATGATAAGCGCAGTCGGTTTTCCCTCTCCGTAGATGACTTCAGGAAATCCACAACGCGCTGCACGATCCAGATCCACGTCAGCAGTCACATTGTCACCCTGAGCGGGTTCCAAAGACGTCACAAGGAAACCCTGCAGCAGCTGCGCAGCCGACCGACGCAGGTTCTCATCTGGGATGAGTCCGTGCAGAGCGTTCAGGATGTCGTGTTCAGCCTTCAGATTTCAGTTCTCAGTGTGGTGACATTGTGGACCCCGACCCTGAAGCACGCGGATCTGTGACATGGACGCACCGGCACAGCCTCTAGATCGTTGTTGAAATAAATCCCCCGTCCACAACGATGTTCTGACCCGTGACAAAGCTGGAGGCTCGCCGTGACGCCAGCCAGACGACTGCTCCGGCAAGTTCTTCTGCGCTGCCAAATCGAGCCATTGGCGTGTGTCCGATGATTTGCCTGCCCCGTTCAGTGTAACTTCCGTCTTCATTGTACAGCAAAGCACGATTCTGTTCTGCGGGGAAAAACCCAGGGCTGATGGCGTTCACTCGCACCCCCTGTGTGGCCCACTCCCGTGACAGGAACTGAGTCAGATTCAAAACCGCGGCTTTTGCTGCTGAGTAGGCTACAACACGAGACAAAGGCACCATACCGGCCATCGAGGCAATATTGATGATACTGCCCCTGCCTTCTGCCAGCATTGTCTCGCCAAACACCTGAGCCGGCAGCAATGAACCGCCGACCAGGTTCAGGTCAAACACATCATTCCACGCGTCCCGCGGAAGTGTACAGAAATCGCTTCCAGGCGGGAGAGTTGCATTTGGGTGGTTGCCTCCCGCCGCACTCACGAGCACTGAAACCGATCCGAGCTCGTTGTTGATCTCATCACGCGCTTTCTTGAGTGATTCCGGGTCGAGTGCATTCACGGAACGAAATAACCCGGTTCCACCTGCCGCAGAAATCTGCGCAACCTTCGCGTTCCCTCGTTCTGCGCTGCGTCCCAGAACTGCAACACGCGCACCGTAAGCTGCCAGGGCGTTCGCCATTCCACCGCCAAGGACACCAGTACCGCCAATGACCACTGCAGTGTCGTCCGACAAATCAAAGAGATTGTTTGTGATTTCAGACATGGCTACTGTCATTTCCGCTACGGCAAGTCATTGATGCCTGAACGCCGGACCCTTTGACTGAAATTGCTTACCCGTCGACATAGACGGGATCGTTCATTGGTGGAAGCCGCAGAATCTCGGCATCATTTGTTGCCGTATCCAGCAGTGCTACAGACGGCTTCCGAAACATCCAGCCACTGACTTCGCCGGGATTGATAAACATACGTCCGTGTCGATCTCTGGCAATACTCGATCGATGGCTGTGAGCGAACACAATCACATCAGCTCCATCAATCCAGTCACGGATTTCGCTCAGTTGATGAGCCATCAGGATATGCACACCGTCGTCCGTTCGGTAGCAGACGGGGCCCCGGGCCAGCGTGCCGACGATTTTCATGCCTCCGGCAATGCCGACCTGGTTGCCATCGTTGTCACCAAAACACGCAATGACCTGACCGCGAAGTTTTCGCAGGGATGGTATGACCAAAGGTGACACAAAATCTCCGGCGATGAGAACAACGTTCACCTGCAGCGCATTCAGCAGATTAACGGCATGACGCACATTGTCGACGTTGTCATGAATGTCCGCCAGAATTCCGATTTTCATCGACGCGGGTCCGAATATTGAAAAGGCAGTTTGTCATGATGGGCAACGTCGTCTGAGACAGCCGGCGAACCAGACGCCAACTTTACTTTGGTTCATTCATACCGCTGCATGCCACCCTACAGGCAGGCTCTGGAATCGCAGACCCTGCCCACCCTGATTCGCGGGATTCTTCATATTCACCGCTGAAGTCCATCTGCCGGGAATCCCGTCTGACTCGTGAGGCACTCCGTTCGGCGCATTACGGAGAGAAGACCGTGGTCAAGAGATATCGTGTCGGACGGGAGAGAATCGCATCAATATGCGTGTGTTATCATCTAGTTCTTAGACTTCCATGTTAAGGAAGAGTGGAAAATGTCCATGGGGGTGCGGGAGTGTTCAGTAAGCGGGCCCGTGCAAAATGACCACCTGTCGAACTCCAAATTCACCTGGCTGAGCGGCGCTGACAGTCATCGGCAGCATCAGCTGATCAGCCAGCAACGGCCCGAACGGAATCTGTTGTTTGATCCAGCTGCGAAAAGTCCGCACGTCACCGTCGGGGACCGTCTTAATTTCACGAAATACCACGCAGAAAACAGTGATCAGCTTTGCCTCAGGCTGTCGCGAGGAGATTTGACCTGGCAAAAAAACGTAGTGGATCCCAAAAAGCTCAAAGCACTGCAGAAACAAATGAAAACCATGATCGCTAAGGAGAAGAACCTGAAGCTGCCAAAACCTTTGGATGTTGCCGCACGCAAAAGACAGGTTGAAAGTGAACTCAAGAAAATTTTGACTGCTGTGAACCAACTGGAAAAACGCCGGACGATTAACAGGACGGGGAGGGATAGTGCCGTGGGTCGCGTGAAAGGAAATGTCACAAAGACTAAGGCCAAGCTGGCCAAAGCTCAACGCGAAATGACAATCAGGGGTAATGCTGCCGCATTGATACTGATCGCCACTGCATTGGTGCCAGCAGTCAAATGGCTGCCGGGTTCTTCAAAGGGGTCCAGCCGAGTCATCACGCGTGAGGAACAAGCTGAATTACCGGCAACAGCCGACGAATTGTCAATCAGGCCGATGGCAAACACAATTGTTTGCACGTGGTGCCTGTATTTGTTGCCAATAGCACCAGAGTGACGCCGTACAGGCAAGAAAGCCCGGCTCTTTGAAAAAGCCGGGCTTTTGTTGTCATTCATTCTGAATGCAGGTGTTACAGAGGTCGAACGACAGAAATCGGTCTCAGGTAATCGTTCAGCGTTTCAGGTGAGATCACCCCACCACCCATGCCGCTCTTGCCAATACCACCGTACGGCACACCATGAACGATGACATTGTGAGCGTTGATCCAGCCATTGCCTGACTCAAAGCTTTCCGCCACACGGCCACATCGTGCCAGGTCAGATGACCACACGCTGTTCCCCAGACCGTAATCAGTGTCGTTGGCCAGGCGTACGCCTTCTGCCTCGTTTTCAAACGGACTGAGAAACGCGACAGGCCCGAAGATTTCTTCGCGCGCGGCAACGTTGCTGAGGGACCCTGCCATCAGGGCCGGCTTGACAAAATAACCGTCACGGCCGGCCACTTCAGCCGCACCACCTTCCAACACCAGCTCCGCACCACCCGCAACACCCTTGTCCAGGTAACCGAGGACACGGTCACGCTGTTTTTGACTCACAACGGGACCCATCTGCGTCCCTTCGTCCATTTGGTAGCCAATGTTGACGGACTTCATCTTTGTGATGCACTCATCGACAAAATCGCCGTAGATGTCCTTTTGAACCAGCCAGCGAGTTGCATCGCAGCACACCTGTCCGGTGTGAAACGTGATGGCTTCCACCAGCTTTTGAGCCGTCTCCTGGATGTCGACATCTTCAAAAACCACAGCTGCACCTTTGCCGCCGAGCTCCAGCTTGACCGGTACCAGGTTGCGACCACAGACTTCTGCCACAAGTCGTCCAACTTCCGGTGAACCCGTGAAACTCATTCTGCGAAACTTCGGATTGCCTGCGACTGCAGCGCCAGCGGTTTCTCCAAGCCCCGGTACCACATTGAGAACACCTGCAGGCAGGAGACCCAGTTCCTCCACCACGCGGCAGAAATAGAGCGATGAAAGTGGAGTATCTTCGGCAGGTTTCAGTACACACGTATTGCCCGCAGCCAGCGCCGGTCCAAGTCCCCAGCCGGCCAGAAGGAACGGGAAATTCCAGGGAATGATGAATCCGCATGCGCCCCAGGCATGCCGCGTAACCCAGGCTTCGTGATTCTTCACGCCCAGGACGCTGCGATAATCGACCGCCTGCGCAAGATCGGCAAAGTAGCGGAACGTATCGACGAAATTCTGAATGTCGCCAACGGCCTGATCATACACTTTGCCGCAGTCGAGAGACTCGATTTGAGCAAACTCCGACAATCGCTGTTCGACAGCATCTGCGATGCGATGCAGAACCGCACCTCGCTCGTTCACAGGCATTTTTGACCACGTGCCGGCAGTGAATGCCGCATCAGCAGCATCAACAGCCGCATCGACGTCCTCCTTTTGCAGACTGGCCACAGTGGCAATTCTGCGCGCGGTTCCCGGATCCACCACCTCGAATGTTGTGCCCCCGGATGCTTCCACCCACTTACCGTTGACATACGCTTTATGAAGTGACTCAGCAAGAAATGCTGAAACTTCGGCGTGCTGTTCCTGACCAGCCACAGTCGTTGACATGATTTACATCCTCAGGCGCAAGAAATACAGAGACTCACGTACAGTCAGATATGTTATCGAAGCGGAATGAAATGGGAACGGTAACAAGGGTACATTTCTGTTGCGTTGGGCGACAGTCGCCGCTTGTGTCTCTGGACAGAACACATCCATGAAATGGTTTTCTGCTATGGCCTCTGCTGCAGCAGGCATTCGCGGATTACCTGGATTACCTTGTCAGTTTTCCCCGTGTGCGGAACTGAATCACCGGTCTGCCCAACGGAGGACACCTGCGGTTCTGAACGTCCCAGTTCTCGAAGGTGTTCTGCTTCTTCCGGGAGATGTGACTGCAGTCGCTGTGCCAGATCATTGAACGCCGTCTGGGTCTCTGAGTCGATTCCGCCCTTAGTTCCGTTTGCATCTCGGCCGCTCTGTTCGGCAAGTCCGTTCTCTTCAATGTAAATACGTGTGAGGAGTCGTTCCACGACAGCTTTTGCTGAAACTGCATCTTCCATTACCATGAAGTGTGTCGTCAACAGATAGTCGGGTGCGGCATGCCAGCCGGTTCCGGATTTCAAGAGGACCGTTCCCGATTTCTGAACCACACTGAGCTGCTCCAGGAGACGAACAATGACCCCGTCAAGTGGCGTTGCATTGACTTTGACGAGTTCACAGGCGGTGACCCAAGCGACCATGGGTGGCATCGTGGCCAGATGGTGCTGCAGGATTTCTGAGAAGTGCGCGAGTGCATCGTCCGTCCGTCCCAAATTTGCTTCCAGCAATGCCACATAGATCCAACCAGCGTGCCAGTCGGGCTGTACCACAAGCGCTTCCCGAATCTCATTTAGAAACTCCTCGGCGCGCCCTGCCACCACAGGCACCTGCAGCATCCGCGAGAGTGTTCCGGTAACCACGCCGCGGCCTCGTACCTGAAGATGCTCTGCGACACCGAACCATGGGTCGACGAGTCGGTTCGCTGTGGGAAGAATTTTTGTCGAGAAATAGTCAAACACCTCCGGGAGCAACCAGATAGCATCATGAGAGACATTGGCCAGGAGCGCCGCGCGGCTGTCTGGCCATACCCGCCACGCCGCCGCAAACAATTTCAGTCCGCGGACTTCATCGTGCGGCAGCAACCGTTCTGTCAGCTGTTGCACACCCCAGTGGCCACTTACGTCTCTCCGGAGATCGGCTGCAAGAATCAGATCCGCCAGCTCTTCCAGGCCACCATTTCTTTCGAACAGACGGATGAAGCGGTAATAATCCCGGTGAAACAGCTGTGTGTCGGCCTCCAGCAAATATCGACACACATCACAGGCGGATTCCAGTCGTCCCTGACGTTCCAGTTGTCGAGCCAACTGTAGTGCTGCATTGGGATCTTCGACGAGTGACTGACGCAGCGGTTGAGCAGCCTCTTCTGCCTCAATCTCCTGACCATCTGCTTTCAGCAATTCAACGAGCACATGATGCTGATGGAAAGAAGCAGAGTCATCATTAAGTTTCCGTCGCAGCTGGAGGATTATAGGCATGATGGCGTCAGATCCGGCCAGAATCTGCAGTGCAGCCCGACGCGCCTGCACCGAGTGAACGACCGATGCGCCGTTCAGTGTAATGGACGGCTGGAGAATAAACTGTCGTGCAATCCGTACGGCGGCAGATCTGTTTCCTGCATCAGAGTAATTCTGCATGAGCTGGTGCAGCTGTTCTGTACGACCTGCCACGGACTGCACAACACGAGATCGGAAGCGTTGTGCCGTGTCCGGCAACTGCAGGTCGAGCAGTTTCTCGGTAATGACATCCACATCATCACGATCCAGTTTCAGTGCGAACAGTCGTGATGCTGCGAGCTGAGCACGATTCTGATCGCTGAGTGCCAGACAGAGCCTGAGGGCAAACATTTCTGTTAGCAGAATGAGCTGACGATTTCGCGGGACAGGCATCGCATCCAGCAGTTTCAGGGCATCTCGATGGGCCCCGGCAGCATGCAGATAGTCCGCGAGATTTAATCGGATTCCAACATCGTGTGGCAGATATTTGACGACCGGAACAAGAGCCAATATCGCATCGTCAACACTCTTCTGAGCTGCAAAATACCCGGCAAGAATCATCGATGATGAAATCCACACAGGAACCGAATCTTCGCGGGAAATCGATGACAGGTAATTCACCAGACGTTCCGCGTGTCCGTGTGGATTGTCATGGTGTATGAGACGTACCAGCAATGAAGAAAGACAGGGATCCAGATGACCTCCGAAATCCCCGCCATTTTGGACAACGAATCGCACATTCCCGGAATTCCAGCTGCTGCGGTGTCGCAGCTTAAAAGGTGGTTTCCATCCGGAGTCATCCAACTCAAGGGAGTCAGACGATTTGAGATGTTGGAAAGCAGCTGCATTCGTACTCCTGACAGTCACCAAGCGATATCCAGGAAAATTTACTGAATCTCCATTTGAACCGATGTTCTGAAGCGGGGCATATCGAGTCGCGTGGATCTCCAACAGGATGTCAACGAGCTGTCGGACAGGATTCCAGTTTTCGGCCGCCAACAGGTGGGCAGCCATCGACGAAAGTTGCGGGAGACGGGATTCCAGACTGAGTCGAATCGATGCGTCGTGTGACAGCAGCGTCAGCGTTTTCCGGATACATCGGGAAACGGCATTCAGATCACCATGAGCAACCGCCAGATCAGTGGCGGAAATGAGTGTTGCGGAATTCGACGATACACTCAGCCTTCCGATGATCTCGCTGCAATTATGTATTTGGCTGTCTCTCTGAAGTTGACGATACACTCCCGACCAGCCACCAATGTCTGCCAACCATTCTGGCCTCCGCACTGCCACGGACTCCGCCGCCTCCTGCAGCATGGTGGACTTGTGCGGATGTGAAACCACCTGGGTCTGCATCTTTGGACTGCGGAACACACCCCCATGGCAGAGGAGTCCCGCCAGAACCAGCTGGTGTTCCGTGTTGTCAGAGCGAGCTAACGCTGCCGTCAGCCCGTCCAGTCTTGCCGATTCCACCAAATTCGATCGTCGTGCCATCACGGCAATTGAGCACCAGTCTGCAATACCTGCGCCGTCAACTTCGAATGTCTGCGTCAGAGACTCCAGAAAATCAACTCGGTCCTGCAGATCCATTGCGAGCCACAGAAATCCGAGAGCTGTGCTGCGGGCAGCCCCATAGTCAATCGGAGCGGACAGCCTCTGGGACCAAGGCTCATTCCCCGTGTACAACTGCAGCCAGTTGAGAGAATCGAGAATCTGTTTCAGCCGGCGCATCAACGGACTTTGAAGCTGTAGCACTGTCGGTTGGTCTGGCTGTACACGCTTCCAGGCGGTTTTGACTGGAAAACCTGGAGATGTCGCTGCCGTTTGAGGTTCAACGAAGACATGATCAACGGGCAAATCCAGAGCAATGATCCTGTTGAAGGTACTAACTGCGTTTTCTGTACGATTCATCCGCCACTGAATCATCGCGAGTCGATATAACACGCGCCAATCACGGGGACGACCGACCACGAGTCGCTCGCTGATAAGCTTCGCCGCTTCGAGGCGGCCATCATCCAGAAATCGATCGATACAGCGAATCGCAGCCTGGGTGTCATTGCCGGAACGTGCCTCCCGGACCCAGAACAGTTCGGGTTCACTCATCTGTCCGGTCTGAAATTCCAGTTTTGCCAGCCGCATATGGTCTTCGGATGTCGCACTGATGGCCGTGACCTGTCGCTGGTACTGCGTGGCCAGTTCCAGATTACCTTCAGCCTCTGCCAGTTCGACCAATAATTTTAGGATTCGAACGTCGCGACCAAACTGATATGTCGCCCGTACGAGCGACTTACGGGCGCCGGCCGGATCTCCGGAGAGCTGAATCGCGGTGGCCACGTACAAACTGCGATCGACGGGGTCCGCGCTGCCGGAAGTCTTCAGTCGTCCAATTATCCGGTCAAAGGTGTCGGTCTCCTGTGAGAGTTTGACGAGTGCTTCGAGCAGCGACATACGATCGTTCAGATTCGCTGCGACATTAAACGATCTCCATAATACTGATGACGCCGCCTCGGTTTGAAACTGGTCCGCCAGGATATCTGCCAGTTCGATGCTGAGCTGATGATCGTCCGGATTTCGGAGCAGGCACTGTTTCAGACTTTCAAGACCTTCCGTATCCCGACCGGTTTCAAAGCAAAGGTCAGCGAACTGACGGCAGGAATCGGCGTGCCCGGGTGATTCGCGGACAAGCAGCCTGGCAGCCTCAAGTGCTTCGGCAGTACGCCCCAGCTGCTGTTCCAGACGAACAACCTGCTGCAATGCGGCCATACGATTTTGAGAGCTTACCTCTGCCAGTTGGCGACTGGAATTCGCTGCTCGGTCCAGCAGTCCGGCCTGAAAACAGATGTCGGCAGCGGCCTGCCATGCGAGGACCGAGTGAGGATCCACTGTGGTTGCCTTCTCCACAAAGTGAATCGCATCCGCGACACGCTGATCGACCTGGCACATCAGTGCCAGTTGCAGCCATCCGTATGCGTTATTACTGTTCTGTGCCAGGTCTTTCTGTAACTTTGCCGTGCGAACATACAGCGCCGGATCCTGTTTCCAGGCCTCAGTTGCTGCTTCGTTGATGATGCGCTGTTCGGCGATCGACGTGGCCGATTCCTTTGCCAGTTTCAACCGGGTGTAACAGGCGTCGAGCTGACCGGATCGCCTCAGCAGTTGAGCCAGCCGGATGTGGTCACTGATTCCTGGCGTCAATTCACAGGCCTGCTGCATCGTATGCAGAGCAGCCCCGAATTCGCCTGCCTTCTCCAGAATCTCAGACTGCCGCGTCAGATTCCGAGTATTACGGCGCGAACCCTCCGCGATGAGATTCCACTCACGCAGTGCTTCATCGCGACGGCCCTGTTCGTACAGCGTCTCTCCCAGTTCTTCGCGCCAGACAGAATTGTGGGGGTCGAGTTGTGTGAGCCTGTGAAACAATTTCACAGCGCGGTCGGGCAGCCCCGATCGTCTGTGCAGGCGGGCAGTGTATCCCAGCGTTACGGCATCATCCTGATTGCCACAAATGCGCATCCACACCCTGGAGGCCTGCTGCTCGCGCTGAAACTGTTTCAGTGTGGAATCTCGAAGTATCAATCGTCCGACGAGTTCGTAGTCGTCGGTGCCGACGTCACTGAGTTCCAGCAATTCACGTCCAGTAGCAACGGCCGCGCTGATCTTTCCCTGAACGACCAGAAGCTCGATCAATGCGTTTCGTATCCTGACTGATGATGGCGCACTTTCGATTGCCTGCTGATACAGTGTACCTGCTTCGGCAAAATCTCCCTGTTGCGCCAAAAGAGCAGCAAGGCGACTGACGGAGGCGACGTCGTTGGGATATTTTGAGAGTCGGTCACGATAATACTCGACAACCCCCTGCCACCCCTGCGAACTCAGCAGCACCGATTCCACCTTCAGGCGAATGACTTCACCCAGCCAGCTGTCGGGGTGAATCCGGTTAAGTTCGGACTCGAGTGTCCGCTGTGCTCTGTCGTTGTGGCCCAGTCGCAGCTGAATGTCAGCGACCGAGAGACGGTACTGGATCCGTCGCTCCGGCTCTGTCGCATTGGCGGCCAGGTGCTGCCAGCGCTCCAGTGCCGGTTGAAGTTGTCCGTCTGCCTGAAGTTTGGCAGCAACGTCTTCTCGAATGGCCCGATCGTCCGGAAACTCCATTTCCAGCCTTTGCCAGACTTCGAGCGACAGTTCACGGTTGCCTGCCCGGTGATGCAGTTGGGCAAGATTCTCATAGATTGTCTTCAAGTGAGGTTTTGTCGGCCACTTTTGCAGGGCACGTTCCAATGCCGCAATGGCGAGCCGGATTTCTCCGCCATCTCTGAGTGCCAGTCCCAAGGCGTGCGAAGCAACCGGATCAGCTGTCCGTAGTTGTTCGACGTCCTGCAGTGTCACGACGGCTTCAGCTCCCCGACCATACTGGATCTGCAGCATACCGGCAATCAGGTGTTGAACAGCGGAATCGGGTTGTGACGATGGTACGGTGCTGAGCTGCGCGATGAATTCATCCAGTGTTCCGCGTTCCATATGAAAACGGCTAACGCGATCCAGCGCTGTGCCAAATCCTGGACGACGTTTTAACAGGTCCAGAAATCGGTTCGCGCGACGTTGTTCGATGTCGACTTCGCCTGGCTGCTCCTCAGGATCAGCAACGGCAGTGACGAGACACCCGGCGACAAGACAGGAGATTGTGATCAACCACTTTGACATGCAACTATTGTCTGAAGAAAAAGAAACCGAAGTCAACCTGTAGCATGTTTGCCTCCAGCCAGTATGGCATGTCCGCTCAGGAAAACTCCTGATCTTTTCTCATCAAGCGGCCTACCTTGTGCAATTGCCCGGGTGAAGCCTGAAGACCACTCGATGCGGAACCAGATTCTCCGATTGGGGAAATTATGACGTCTGCTGGGACTCAGGATAAAATGAACACCTCCACATCACGACTTCATCTTGATCACACTGCCAGGAACGCGATACTGCCACCATCTGCGTTGTCCATCACATTGAGAGTGCTCCATGCTATCACTCCAGATAGTTTGTCACCCCCATCCCGCGTTACGCTGGAAATCCAAAGACGTCACTCGCATCGACCCTCAACTGAAGGAATGGATCAACCAGATGTTTGAGTTGATGTACGATGCGCGGGGAATCGGGCTGGCCGGCAATCAGGTTGGCCTGCCTTATCGTTTGTTTGTCATCAATCCGGCAGGTGATCCGGAGCAGCCGGAATTCGAGCAGGTTTTCATCAATCCGGAGATCCTCCGCCGAAATGGAAGTGCCGAGGCTGAAGAAGGCTGTCTGAGCCTCCCCGAAATCTTTGGACCGGTGAACCGGGCCGAACGTATTGTTGTGGAAGCCTACGACGTGGACGGACAGCGACTGAGTTTTGAATTGGATGGTATGGATGCGAGGATCGTGCAGCACGAAAATGACCATCTGGACGGAGTGATGTTCACGAAAAGAGTTAGCGCCGAAAAATTGAATGAACTTCAGCCTCAACTGGATGATCTGGCAGCTCAGTTCGCAAACGCGCAGGAAAACGGCCAGATGGCGTCCGATGAACAGCTGATAGAAAAGCTGAAACAGCTGGAGGCAGAACGCACCGGTTAGATGAGTTGCGAAGATCTGTGGATCTCACGCCTGTCTCGTTCAGCTACCGCGGCCGCCTGGCCTCCATCGCAACACCAGCTGTACAAACGGCGTATATAACCTTGTCACTGACGGCAGAAACATTCCCGGCAGTGGTCCTACTCAGCCACGTGGGTATCAAATGGAGTCTGTCCGCGTGCACGGGCGGCGTCCGGAGTCGTAAGCAAAATGGCACGACGAGTTTCGTCGACGAGAATCACCATTTTCCCGTCGTACTGGCTCAGGATTATATCAACCGCCTTCAATGCTGAGACATCGCCCAAGTCATGGGTCTGCTGCATATTTTGGGTGAGGCCGGCAACTTTCAGCGCATCACCATCGATGGCCACGGACACCTGGATCGTGCTGCCGATATATGCGATTACCTCCTGCAGTGGTTCCCGCCGAAAATCGATAAAAACGGGGCGACGCAGACACTCAGCTACAGTACTAAGGCGATTCTGCGGTATTGCGTCTGCCTGAACGCCCTGACTGCCTGTCTGCCTGAACGTCCTGACTGCCTGTCTGCCGGACAGATGCGTTCCATGTAAGGATCGCCCCCGCGGCCAGATTGGCAGTTGCCTTCTGCGGCAGAATCGTGGTCAGAATGGCTTCGGTCCTGGTACGACTGACCTGCGTCCCAAGGGCGAATGCCTGCATCATGGCTGGAAACCGACCGATGATCCGGCACTGGCCGACAGTCAGCGGTTTCAGTGTACGAACATTCGCCAACAAACGTTCGGGCAATTGTGCAAGCTGTTGACGGATTCGCATCTGCAACTGCCGCGTAGTTGTTTCGGCAGCCGGTGCCAGTCTGGTTTCCATATGGAGATGTGGCTCCAGATGAGCGCTCCAGCCCAGCGCCCGGCAATCCGTCCCGAACCACAGCACGGTGTCTTCCGCCAATCGATGGAGTTGTTCCATGAGCACGAAGTCCTTATGCAGGTCGAGAACGTGCAGATCCGCGATCAGCGTCATGTGTCGACTGCGATCGGACGTCTGCAGCAGTGCCTCTATCTCCGGCTGCGGCACAACCGCATATTTTTTTGCATCGACTAATTCTTCCGCCAGATGAAGCGAACTCACCACCAGCGTCCTGCCATCGATGACTATGAATGCCAAATCACCTGATTCATACACTTCGGCCTCAAGGTCCTGAATCAGTTTGCCACGAATTCGTTTCAACAAGAGCTGAGACTCAGGGATTTCGTTCTTGAGTCGAGCCACTACGGCAATGTCCGGCACACTGGTGCGCGCACCAAAGTTCACAGCGATCGTCAGCTCTTCAATCTCAGAGGGCTCAAACCGTGTCGTCTGCTGAATGTACTCACGCAGCCAGATTCCCAGGTCGCCCAGCGTTGCAGTCAGTTCCCTTTGATTCACTTCGTCCGCCCAGATTTCTCCGGGACGCAAATGCAGAACCAGTTGTGGTATGACCGGGATGTAGTCCATGCTGACTGCAGTGGCGGTTGTCAGGCCGGGAAGGACACCAGGTGCAATGACGTCAGGCGGGTGATCAAACCTCTCCTTCGGTGCCGGTGGGTTGACTTTCTGAGGTGACGTCGTTCCCCATGTGGTCCGCCGACCGATGCTGGCGGACCACCAGGCAACCCCTCCTCCGGCAATCAGGAACAGAGACAGCAGGATCAATCCTGGTGGCTTCACGCGACGAGCGACTCTTCCCCGTCGACCATTCGGCTCGGTCCGGATCACCGGCAGGGCAGAAACTGCAGGTTCAACCGGCGAAGGAAGCTCATTGCCTGTTGCCTGTAGTGCTTCTGCCGATCCGGTTTGGCTTCTTTCCAATACGGCAACAAACTGTGACTTACATCGCGGACAACGAATTTCACGGCCAATGAGTCGCTCGTCTCTTAGTCTTAATGCAGCTGCGCACTGAGTGCATTTGGTAGTGACTGCGGCCATTTGGCTGTTCCCGCACAGGAATTCCGGCGGATATTTGTTCCTGATGAATTTTCAGTTTTGTCCGCTCGTGTTCCGGAGCCATTTCGATCGCCCGAGCGAATGCTTCCATTGCACCTTCGAAGTCACTCACGGCTGCTCGAGCCACCACCAGCGTGTCCAGGGTATTCCAATGAACAGCGGCAGCGAAACGAGTGATTTTGCGGCTGCAAACTTATGTTTTCGCCAGCATACTTGGAACTGACGCCAATAGGGAGCCCGGTTCAGGCCACACGGCCAGCGTGCGGATATCGCCTGTTTCTCTGCCCGTTCGTGGTTCATGACCAACTATGGTGGGATTCTCCCATCCTCCAATTCCCCCATTGAGATTTCTGCCGTGAAACCGGAAACCGTGCTGAGAGACCCATCGTTGAGCCAGAACTTGCTCGAAGAGGGCTCAGTGAATGAGGTGGGGATATTCAGACTGAATTGATTCAACCGGATTTTCCAGTCGTGCCGATAATTGCCACTAGCGACATCTTTTGACGTTGCCGGCAGGCGTTCAGTTTCCGGGGGGTACCGAACGCCTGACCAGCTGCGTGGAACATGACAGCGGTGGATCAACCAGACGGTCACAGCGTCCTGTGGAACGCACCATCTTCCAGGGGGCGGTCCCGAACAGTGTTGTCCCCTGCTTGAGGGGGTTAGACGTGCAGGAAACACCGGTCTCAGTGTCTCAGCGAACACCAGTTGGTGTTTACATCTACAGTTTGTTGCTGACCGGGTTGTTCTACTCAACAGCGCCGTTCACACCCTGGATCCAGTCCTTTGTTCGTCGCTACTTCTGCAGCCATCCGATTGAGGTTCTGAGCACGGTCCTGTTTTTCACAGGAATGGTGATGCTCATTCATCGCCTGTTCCGACTGCGCTCACAACGTTCGGCTCTGCGAATCGTCGCAGAATCCGTGTCCCACTGGGATGGCGAAGGCAGCGAGATGTTGCGCAATTGTTATGAAAGTCAGGCAGGGCGGTTTAAAGTCAGCTCAATCGCCGAGCGACTTCTGGACGCTGTGAAGTATGTTGAGGGATCCGGCCGTGCGGGACTCGAACAGCATATGCGATATCTGGCGGAGCTGGCTGCCGATCGTCTCCATCAAAGTTATGCCCTGATCCGCACAATCACCTGGGCGATTCCGATTCTGGGGTTTCTGGGAACGGTGATGGGGATCACGATCGCCATTGCCAATTTGACGCCGGAGCAGCTGGATTCGTCACTGCCGGAAGTGGTCGGTGGGCTGGAAGCAGCATTCGACACGACCGCTCTCGCTCTCGGAATGTCAATCGTGCTGGTATTCACGTCGTTTGTCACGGAACGCAGTGAACAGAATGTTTTGAACATTGTCGAAAAGATCGGGATCGACCACGTCCTGCCGTGTTTCGCGCTGCAGACTGCGGCGTACAGCAATCTTCTTCCAAATGCTGACGACTGGAATCGACAATGTGAACAACTCCAATCGGCGTGGACGCGAACACTCAGTAAACACTTTTCAATGCTCTCAGGTCTGTTGCAGTCCGATGTTGATGCGACACTGACTGCCCACCGCGAGGCAGCCAGTGCAGCGCGAGCGAACCTGGACCAGACAATGAGAGATGGTGCTGCAGAATTCACTCGGACGCTGTCAGTGAGCATTCATGAATTTTCCGAACGTGTCGGCCACTGGCAGCAGGCCATGCTCATAAGTTCCACTTCAGCGGCGGAACAAACGGAGGCCCTGCACGAGCTCGGTCGCACTTTGCTGAGAATGAATGAGTCGGAGGAACGGCTGGCTGGCCTGCAGAAGCAATTGAATGAGAATTTGCAGGCAGTGCAGACGGTAGACGTAATCGAACAAGCTGTCTCCAGCCTGTCGGCTGCCGTGAATCTCCTGACAACGAAGATATCTCACAGAGCTGCAGCCTGACAGACGGATCCATAGTTCCGTCAGTATTTTCAGATCATTCGGCGGGTACTGACAGATGTGGAAAGTTCAGGTGCTGACAGTTCATCGTCCACGGCATCCATACCGGGTTGAACTTGATGAAGGTGGTGACAGCTGGAAATGGCAAAGCGTCGAAACGAAAAAACGATTTCGCTGTTTCCATTTCTGGCAGTTCTTGTCTGCACGATGGGTGCATTGATACTGCTGTTACTCGTGACAACACGACGTATTCGTCAGAAACAGCACGAAGCTCCAGCGCAGTTGGTTGTTTCGGAACCAGCCGAACGTCTGACTGATTCAATAGCCCCCGAGGCATCTGTTCCTGGGATTGCACCCAGGGAATGGGTGGAAGTGCAGACCACGCTGACACTGACACAGACTCAGCGTGCAGAACTCCAACAGGCTCTGAACGTGGAGCAGCAACGGTATACCACTGCGCTGCAGCAGCTGACGTACCGTCAGCGTGAGGTAACAGAACTGCAGCACGTACTAAAGGCTGCACGGCAGAAGCAGGAAACTGCGTCTTCCAGAACCGATGCAGCAGCTCAGCAACTGGCGGAGCTGCGGAAACTACAGGACAGTTTGCAGCAGCGGCGGAACGAGTCCGCCGCGCCAGTCGAACAACTGTCGGCCGCACTGGAAGCGGCAGAGTCGCTGGCAGTCGCTGCCGAACAACTGGTGAGTGAGCGTCATTCGGCACTCCGGACACTGCGAGATATGAGTACTCACCAACAGGACCAGCCAGCAGACACTGGAGTGGCTCCGACTGTAATTGAATTCAGTAACTCGGCCGGCACCTCCAGGACACCAATTGTGGTTGACGTCACAGACCACGGATTTGCATTTCCGGCCACACAGATCAAAATACCACGAAAAGACATGGATGGAGTTTCACTGACGGACAATCCTCTGCTTTCCGGTGTGCTGGCCGTTCACCGCGAGCGTTCAAAGGATTCGTTGACATCGAGACCGTATGTACTGTTACTGGTAAGACCGGGCGGGACACTTCTCTTCTACGTGGCCCAGCGAGTGTTTCAAGAAGCCCACATTCATTTCGGTTACGAGTTAGTTTGCGACGATCAGGTCATCGCTGCAGCACAGGCCGTGGATGGAGAAGCAGAGGCGGTCAGAATTGCTGTGCTCAATTCCCTCATCCGACGTGAGAAATACCTTGATGCTGTCTCATCGCTCCGACCGCGGATTACAGCACTTCGCGGCGCTCAGGCCGAGATTTCCCGGAGTTCACAGTTTGGCTCAAACGGATTAGGCCAGGAATCGCACAGACAGTATTTTGAAGAACCATCCGGGAACTCACGCGCAGATGGCTTGGTAAACAATCCGTTTGGACGCCATGATGACCGGGCCGAGGCCGAAACTCCGGCGTCCCCACACTTCACGGAACCGGATTCGAAGTTGATGGACGATCACGAGTCCCTGGAGACAGCGAATGCATCCGGTGGACCATCACCTTCGAGGGCAGCGCCCCTCGACGTTTGGCAATCCATCCCATCGATGGCGGAAGCCAAAACTCAGGTGGAACGCGAACTTGCAAAAGCGCTCGCTGCGCGTGAGATCCTGCGGAGATCAAAAGCGCAGAACGGGTTCGCTTCAGATGATTCTGCAACACTTCAGTCTGCCGGAATGGCTGTTGCTGACGGGAGTGCCGGCGGCGGAAGTTCTTCGGACACGGTTCCGTTCGGCCGCTCGACAGACGGCAGCACGAGCCGATTTACGGATCGGTTGATTTCTTATAAACAGGTCACGATCTACCTGGATCCACAGAATTATACAATTGTGGGATACCGTCCGGTGGCTCTAGACGGTCAGGACATCAGTCAGATCGTCCGTTCAATTGCGGGTGTTCTCTTTGGGATCAGCCGCAGGAACCCACATTTACTGACTGAAATGACGATGCCCTCCGCGAAGTTCGTCGTCAGCCCTGGAGCCCACACACTGTACCTGCAGCTGGCGGCTCAGTTGCATCGTCTGAATATTCCCGTGGCATCAATCGTCAGCATGGACCCTCATGTGACGGACCGATCCGATGGGTTCATTTCAATCATAAGTTCACCGGCATTCAGCCTGGCGAAGCAGGTTTCTGATCGAAAGGAACTGCAATGAGTCGACGCAGTCTGAGCGGTGATCCGGATTTTGGTTCCGACTCGTTCCTCGACATCATCGCCAATATCGTCGGAATCCTGATCATCCTGATCGTGATCTCAGGAGTCAAAGTTGCGCGTCAGCCACCCCCCGGAGTCGACGTCACTGACAATGATATCGTTGTCGTTCAATCAGCAATAATACCGCCGAATCCCGTGATGTCCGGCAGGAGCCGATACGAAGACACCACCGAATTTTCGCCAGTCAAACTGCGGTTACTGCAACACGAAATCAAATCAGAGTCCCATCATTCAACCCGATTGCAACAGAAGATCACGCAGCTGCAGAAGCAGTTTGCGGATCTGAAGGAACAAGATCGGCTTCTGCAGCAGGAGACCGGTGACGTCAACCTGACAATTCTGTCGAGTCGTCAGCAGACAGTGCAATCAGATACGGACCTGGCATCGCTGGAAAGCGATGCCGCCGAAGCTCCCAGAATCATCACATTGTTGCAGAAGGAATTAGCGTCCGCCGAGACACGGCAACACGCCATACTCAGCGCCACGCAGCTAGTCTACGACCGCCAGGCCGCGGCAGACAGCGAACTGAAGGAGATCACCGGACAAACTCAGAAGCTGATGGAACTGATTGAAGAGCGACAGGTTGAGGTACATCCGGAACCGGATCGCCTGAAACATCGGCTGTCCCCGGTCGTGCGGACGGACAATGACCAGGAACTGCATTTTCGACTGGAATCCGGATGTATCTCGTGCGTTCCCATCAAGGACCTGGTGGAGTGTCTGACACGTCAGGTTTCGAATCGGGGAGGCGTGATCCGTCGATTCGGTCGCTACGAAGGAGTCTGTGGTCCCGTTGGTGGTTACACCATGAAGTATGCGGTTCAACGCCACCGACCGTCACCCCTGAATGGATTCAATGGTGTGTCCACCGGATTCCGTATCGTGGTGTCACGCTGGACAGTGACACCAGTTGAGTCGCTCCGCGCCGAACCAATGGATGAAGCGTTTGAGTTTGGGTCCCGTTTTCGCCAGATCGCTGAAGCTGCGGACCCGGATGCCCTGATGACAGTGTGGCTGTATCCCGATGACTTCATACATTTTCGGAAATTGCGGGAGTTCGGACACGGACTCGGGCTGCGAGTAGCCGCCCGGCCGCTGCCGGAAGGCGCGAAAATCACAGGGTCCCCCGGAGGCAGCCGCTCCAGTGGCCAGTAGAACCTGCTGCGACGGGGATTCGCGGCAGCTTTCGGGGCCGCTTTTTTTGAATCCGCGTTCAGTGGTCGAGTGGCTACGCATCGGCTGCTATCATCCTGCCTGAGCAGTCCGTCCGGGAAATCGCGGGATCTTGATTTAATGCACTGAGCACATGGCCGTGCGGCATGTGACACATCTTCCGGAAATACAGTCAGCGTCTCGCTCGCATCAGCGATCCACAACAAGGTCACTGTCGGCATTGCTGAGAACACCTGTCCCGGACAGCTCACCTTTTCTCATTTATGCATTCTTTATACGAAACAATCACGCAGAAACACACCTGTCATGGCAGCACTCAATCAGTACAGCAGTCGTATCACACAGCCACGGTCACAGGGTGCCTCTCAGGCGATGCTCTACGCCACCGGTCTGACTGAGGAGGATATGAACAAGGCCCAGGTGGGCATTGCCAGCGTCTGGTACGAAGGCAACAGCTGCAATATGCACCTGCTGGACCTGGCAAACGAGGTGCGGACGGGTGTGCACGAATCCGGCATGGTCGGCATGAGATTCAATACCGTCGGTGTCAGCGACGGTATCTCGATGGGCACTGAAGGCATGTCATACTCTTTGCAGTCACGCGACCTGATTGCCGACTCCATTGAAACCGTGATGGGGGGTCAGTGGTACGATGCGAATATATCGCTCCCGGGCTGTGACAAAAACATGCCGGGCTGCATCATGGCCATGGGACGAGTCAATCGTCCGTCACTCATGGTGTACGGAGGAACGATCCGAGCGGGTCGCGGTGTTGGCAAAGACAAGCTGGATATTGTTTCCGCATTTCAGGCCTACGGGCAGTACCTGGCGAAATCGATCTCTGATGACGAACGTCAGGACATCGTTCGCAACAGCTGCCCAGGCGCCGGAGCCTGTGGCGGCATGTACACTGCGAACACAATGGCTTCGGCCATTGAAGCGATGGGCATGAGTCTTCCCTACAGTTCGTCGATCCCGGCAGAAGATCCTGAAAAGCTGAAAGAATGCCGCACGGCTGGAAAAGCCATTCGGACACTGCTGGAAAGAGATATTAAGCCAAGGGATATCATGACGCGCACCGCCTTCGAGAATGCGATGGTGACTGTCATGGCGCTTGGTGGTTCCACCAACGCAGTTCTGCACCTGATTGCCATGGCCCGAGCGGTCCATGTAGACTTGTCCATTGATGATTTTCAGGCCGTCAGCAATCGAATTCCTTACCTGGCAGATCTCAAGCCCAGCGGACGCTTTGTGATGGAAGATCTGCACTCGGTAGGCGGCACTCCGGCGGTTCTTAAATATCTGCTTGAAAAAAACCTGCTGGACGGCAGCTGTCTGACAGTGACTGGCAGGACACTGGCAGAGAACCTGCAGGATCTTCCGGGACTGAGTGACGGCCAGGAAATTATTCAGCCGGTTGAAAGACCGATTAAGAGAACCGGTCACTTGTGCATTCTCCGCGGCAACCTGGCACCTGAAGGTGCGGTCGCCAAGATCACAGGCAAAGAAGGTCTGAAATTTACCGGCACGGCACGCTGTTTTGATTCCGAAGAAGACATGCTCAAAGGGCTGGAGCAGGATCAGATCAGGAAAGGCGACGTGGTCATCATCCGCTACGAAGGCCCTCAGGGCGGACCTGGAATGCCGGAGATGCTGACGCCGACATCGGCCATTGTGGGAGCTGGACTGGGTTCCGACGTGGCATTGATGACGGACGGCCGTTTTAGTGGAGGATCTCACGGCTTCATCGTTGGTCATATCACGCCGGAAGCTCAGGTCGGCGGTCCGGTCGCATTAGTGCAAAACGGTGACTCTATCACGATTGATGCCGAATCAAATGCGATTACTGTCGACCTGTCCGATAACGAACTGGACCAGCGCCGTGAGGCATGGACAGCGCCACCGTTCAAGGCAACACGAGGGACGCTTTACAAGTACATCAAGAATGTGAAGTCGGCGGCCCACGGCTGTGTTACCGATGAATAACCGTGACTAGATAATTTCGGCCAGCGTTGTAGGGCTGCCAGCGTCCGTGTGGCAAGGATTCATACTACTCCCGGTATCGTTTGTTTCTCATGTCCGATCTCTCCACGCCACGTCCGCTCGTCGTGATCAATGTTGTGGGTCTCACCTGGAACATGATTGGTGAGAGCACGCCGAACATCTGTTCGTTGATGGACACGGGCTTCGGTCGGCCCATGCAGACCATCTTGCCGGCAGTAACCTGCAGCGTGCAGGCGTCACTGCTGACCGGAGCTCTACCGGCTCAGCACGGAATTGTTGGCAACGGCTGGTACGATCGAGACCTTGCCGAAGTGCAGTTCTGGAAACAGTCGAATGCGCTGGTACAGTGCGACAAGGTATTCGAAACCGCAAGGCGACGTAACTCACAGTTTACTACTGCAAAGATGTTCTGGTGGTATAACATGTATGCAGATGTCAACTGGTCCGTGACACCTCGACCTTCCTATCCCGCGGATGGCCGCAAGCTTCCCGATATCTACACGCACCCGAATGACCTCCGTGAGCGGCTGCAGGAACGGTTTGGCGTCTTCCCCCTGTTCCGGTTTTGGGGACCGACGGCGGACATCAAAAGCAGTGCATGGATCGCTGATGTCAGTCTGGAAATTCTGCAGGCCAAACGACCATCACTACTGCTCTGCTATCTACCGCACCTCGATTACAACCTACAGCGACTTGGTCCGGCTGACCCGTCCGTTGCTGACGATATTCAGAAGGTGGACCATGAAGCAGGAAAACTCATTCATGCAGCCCGGGATCTGAACGCCGAAGTGATTGTGTTGTCCGAATATGGTATCACGGACGTAAATCGCCCCGTTCACATTAATCGAATACTGCGTGATTCAGGATTCATTTCGGTCCGTCGGGAAATCACGGGTTGGGAAACTCTGGACTGCGGTGCCTGTCGAGCGTTTGCGGTCGCTGATCACCAGATTGCGCACGTGTATGTGAATCGTAAAACCGACGTCGCCGCCGTGCAGAAGATATTGAAGTCCACAGAAGGCGTGGAACACGTCCTGGATCCACGGGCGCAGCAAGAGGCCGGTTTGGACCATGCCCGCAGTGGTGATCTTGTGGCTGTCAGCAGTCGGGATGCCTGGTTCACCTATTACTTCTGGCTGGATGACGCACTGGCCCCGGACTACGCCCGCACGGTGGATATCCATCGCAAACCAGGTTACGACCCGGTTGAGTTATTCATCGACCCCACGATTCAGCTGCCGAAGCTTCGCGTTGCACGGCGGCTGGCACAGAAGCTGCTTGGCTTTCGTTACTACATGGATTTGGTCGGACTCGACGCCTCAGTCGTCAAAGGCAGTCACGGCCGACTGCCGGATCAACAGCGACTGGAGTCAGATGCTCCGGTGTTTCTGTGTTCAAATCGTGCCGTCCAAAAAGACAGTCTGAAGGCCACCGATGTCCGTGATCTGATGCTTCAACTGCAGTTTCAGACGCCTCGATGACTCCGTATTCTGCCGGCCAGTCTGCTGACGTTCTCATGCCATACGATGATTCCGCAATTCAGCTCAGAGACTGGCTCTGTCAGGCATGCATCGTGGAAGTACTTTCTCAAAAACCAGGCAACGTGTCGCCAGGTCGCGCTATGCATAACGCAACTGTCCGAGATTTTGTCCGTTCGGCTCAAGTGTCCGCACCGATTCTTGAAAATGCATCTCGGAATGGTATTGGCCGCACTGTTTGCGCAGCGGTGACTGCCACACACAATGCAGTTGGCCACAACACGAATCTGGGCATCCTGCTGTTGCTGGCACCGATGGCTGCCGTACCGTCGAGGGTCTCACTGACTAACGGAATCCGGACCGTTTTGGCGGAGCTGTCGGTCCAGGATGCTGACTGGGCCTATCGCGCAATCCGTCTTGCTGAGCCAGGCGGTCTGGGACGCGCGGAGACTCAGGATGTCCGTAATACACCAACGGAGACACTACTACAGTGCATGACGCATGCTGCTGATCGTGATTTGATCGCTCAGCAATACACCAATGACTTTCACGACGTGTTGAATGTCGGTCTTGACTGGCTGATTGACTCGTCCAGCCGTGCCGATGAGCAATATCGGATCGGCTGGCTTGCCCTGCAGCTGATCTCTAATTACGGTGATTCACTGATCGCACGCAAGGTGGGACAAGCCGTGTCGGACCACGTCAAAAAGCGTGCCGCTGATGTGCTTGCTGCCGGTTGGCCCCGGAATTCCAAAGCCATCTCTCTGTATGCCGACTTCGATGCATATCTGCGTTCTGACGGCAATCGACTGAATCCCGGAAGCACTGCCGATATGATTGCAGCGATCATTTTTGCCGGTCTCCGTACCGGGCGTTACGCAGCTGACACTGCGCTGCTGCAGCAAATCAAATCTCAGGAACCATCGTGACGTCCACCTTCGAAGCGCGAGTCACCAAAGACTCACTGGTCTTTAGCGCGGCACACTTCATCACATTTAACGGCAATGTCTGCGAACGTCTTCACGGACATAACTGGCGAGTCGACGTCGTGGCCGCCGGCCAGCTCGATGAAAACCAATATGTATACGACTTCATTAAACTGCGCAATATGACACAGGAGTTCGTAAGTCAACTGGATCACCGAGTGCTGCTGCCGGACCGTCATCCTCAGATTTCTGTCCACAGGGATACAGAACACGCAGAGGTCACAGCCCGTTTCAAAGAGCGTCGCTGGGTTTTCCCCGAAGTGGACTGTTTCATCCTGCCCGTAGCCAATACCACCGCAGAACTCATTGCTGTCTGGTTCGCTGAGAACCTCATCAGCCGCTTGAGTCTCGCAGAGAACTCACAGCTTTCAGAACTGCGAGTGGGGATCGAAGAGAATTTCGGCCAATGGGCCTGGTTTCACCGAAGCCTTTGAATCGGCGCTCTTCTCCAGATGGGAAATCTCGCTCGACAACGCCCACTCACTGGAGCCGGGCGCAGGTCTCACAACACCCGTTTCACGGCGAGTCAGCATTCACGCCACGAACCAGACATCAGCACCAATATGATAGCTGAGTTCGCTGACAAACTTTGTGATAATCGGCCGAGCTCCTGCCGCTCCGACGGCAACAATCATGGGAGTGCCATCAGGTCCGCCCAGCTGCTCCGGCGCCATCACTGGTACGCCGTGAATCGTCTGACCCAGCTTTCGTTCGCTGATATCGATCAGTTTACGGACCGTGATTTTCCTGTCCTTTAGCCAGCGGAGCCACAGTTTCCCTGTTGGTCCGGCTCCCCAGATGTCCACCATCGAAACACGACAGAGCGGACCATTTAGAAAATGAAAGCGGCGACATTCCATAAATGACTCTACGGAATATCGCGAATCTGTACGCGTCAGGCGAAACGGTGTATCGTGCCAGGTGAGTAGCACTTCCGGCGTCTTGCCAAAGCGCATCCCCTGATGCGCGGCGCGCAACATGAGGTCATAGTCTTCCGGTAAGTTGTTGTCTCTGAAACTCAGACGAAAGTAGTCACGTCGCGCCAAAATCGAAGGGTTGACCAGGGGAAATTCGACAAATCGCAGCGTCTGAATCTGCTCGGGTGTAACCGTATCTTCGTTGATCCAGCGTTCGTAGCGAGCCATCCCGTCGGTGAGCAGGCCGGTCGGTGTTTGAATCTGAATACGTGATCCGACAACATCGAGTTCGTGTTTCTTCAGATACGACAACTGACAGGCCAGACGGTCCGGGTGAGCACAATCGTCGGCATCCATCCGTGCAATGATCGGCCCCCTGGCCAGTCGTGTGCCAAGATTCGCGGCGGCAGCCACGCCCTGATGTTCCGTCTGTACGACCTGCAACCGATTGTCTGACATCTGCGCCAAAATCTCAGATGTGCGATCCGCAGAGCCATCATCGATCACAATCAATTCAAACGTGGGGAACGTTTGGTTCAGAATGGAACAGACAGCACGTTCGATTGTGCATTCTGCATTCCAGACCGGTAACACAACGGAGATTTCAGGAATAGTGGAAGTCATCCGTGGTGTCAGTTCCAATGGACAGCTCGTCCGGTGCAATGCCGTGATATGTCGGGACCACAAGCCTGGAGAAGATGATCTCACAACGACGTGAGAGCAACACGGACGCACGATGACGTCTCCGCTGACTTTCATGAGTCTCGATGGCAAACAGCAGAGGTGATGTTGAGCTGGAAACTAAACCGACCCCTCGCCCCCCCCCAAAATCGCCCACACAAAGCCGCTGACAACGACAGCTTTCACGAAGGCGATCAATTGCAATACGGAGAGAGCGGGATTCGAACCCGCGGTCCCCGTTTCCGGGGACACATCATTAGCAATGATGCGCATTCGGCCACTCTGCCATCTCTCCGAACCCCATGCGAGGGTCATCAGCCACACTATAATCGGATCCACCAGCGACGCAAGTTCAGCCGGTTTGCCCGAAAGTGTCCGGCAACGACAGACAGCTTGGTCATCAAAGACTCGGGCGAAACAGGTTTTCCGGTGGAATGGTGATCATCCCAACAATGGTTCGCTCATTTAAATCACGAAGACCAGAGGGACTAAAACAGAAACTGGCGCAACCAGTCGCGGGCCAAAATCCTGGTTACCGATGCTGCAGGCAGAGACAGGCACACAGCGACCCCAAGCAAAATGAATACTTCTGTACCGACCAGTAGCGCCGCAGTACCACGTGCACAGCCAATTCTTTTCATGATTCTCATTTCAGGAGCCCGGAGCCGGACGCTGAGAAAAATCACAAGGGCCAGAAACAGTGCTGTGACTAGCGCTGACAGTACTGCAGCGACACGAAACAGCTCTTCAATCCTGAAAATCATGGCGAGTAACTCACTGACAACTGACTGAGGTTTCACACAGATCGCGCCGGGCCGCTTTAACGAGACATAGCGCCCCAGCAGCAGAGTTTGTGACTGCCGGTCGTGCGGTACGGCAATCACTTCCGTCACCGGATAATCGGCTTCATTCCCGTGAAAGTGGAAGGACGCTTCATTCTCGTCAGTGATCTCTGTGTATGGCAGAACGGAGGCATTGGCCCTGAGTGGGCCGCCTCCGTCAGCTTCCAGCAGTTGGTCGTCGGATTCAGCTGACAAAGCCTGATGACCGTGGCCAATGCCTTCGATGACCCATGTCGTGCGTATGTCCGCGAAAACTGCATCGTCGTCCGGTGACCATGACGCATTCAGGACCCCGCTGACCCGCATATTCAGTGGATAATCACCGGCCAGGTTAAAAGCATTTTGGGGGGCTGACAACAGTCGGTCTCCAGGTCGAAGCCCGCTTTGTTGTGCGAATCTGGCTCCCAGGACGCAGTCACCCAGACGAGTTAACGGATGTCCTTCAGCGATTGTCAGCCCGCGAAACTCAAAGTATTCAAGTGTGGACCCCACTATTGGTGCTGCAGGAGCACGCTGCACTGTCTGAGTCCGGAATCGCAGGTGAAGAGGAATTGCAGCCGCGAACCCGGAATCACGAACATAACTCGTTTCCGCCATGGTCAGAGCTGACGGCGGTACGGACTGAAAGTACAGCCCGTGCAGAACCAGATCAATGCGGCTGCCACGAGTCCCAATGATCAGTGGCGTCGACCAGGCACGCTGCTGGATTTCCTCTTCAAACTCACGAACGATCATTCGTACCGTCATCGGGACCCACAGCGTTATTGCCAGACACAGAACGATCGTGATTGATCGTCCGCGGTACCAGGCCAGCGATCGTTGTGCCAGAAACAAAGCGTTACGCAGCACCGCAGCCCCCTGCCGCAACGAACCAAGTCGAATTCAGTCTGCCGAAGTCGATTGCAGAATCAAAGTGAGGCAGCAGGGAATGATCGTGTGAAACCATCAACAACGTTGCCCCGTATTCGCGAACCTGGCACAGCAGAATCTCGACGATGAGCAATGTACTCTCCGGATCAAGGTTACCTGTCGGTTCATCCGCCAGCAGCAGCGAAGGTTCCGTGAGCAAGGCCCGGCATATGGCGACCCGCTGCCGTTCACCCTGAGACAAACGAGTGACTGACCGCGCGGCATGACGTTCCAGACCCACCTGGGTCAGCAGACTTCGGGCACGATCGCGCAGCTCAGCAGACAGCGGGACGGCCGGACTGATGCGTGCCGGCAGCAAAATATTATCCAGTACACTGAGGTACTCAATCAGTTCAAAACTCTGAAAAACCAGTCCGATTTTCTGCAGACGGAAGGCTCTCCTGTGGCTTTCCGACAACCGGGCCAGTTCCGTGTTACCAACTGTGACCGAACCATCGCCGGCCGGCAGAATACCGGCGATAATGTCCAACAGTGTCGTTTTACCGGATCCGCTGGGACCAGTGACGGCAACGGAAGTCCGGGATGCAATCTCCAGTGAGGGAATCCGCAGGTTAAACTCACTGACCGGCCACGAGAATTGTAGATCCCGAATTGTTATCATTGAAGCGTTCATTGACGTTAGCTCGACAGTCAACTACCCGATCAAATTCTTGCACTTTGTCAGACGGAATGTTTTAGAATGACTGCTGTCGGGCATCCATCGTGCCGTCGAAATGTGCAATTGCCAGTGAGTTCCGGTCATGGCGCCATGTGAACAGGGATATGTATGTGACATTTGTGACGAAGAGGTCAGCTCAATCCGCGACAGTGATCTGTATTTGCGCTTCGTGACCGGTCAGATTGACTCCCGCCAATTGCTGACAGCTCAGGAACGTCATCTCAGGTGCAATCCAGTCACCGCGCAGTTTATCGAGACGCCCGAATTTGAACCGGTGACTATGCATGGCCCATGTTCGAAGCTGAAGCTGGACATTGATTATGTTCGCCGCCAGTCAGAATTGATGACCCGCGGCTGGCACCGACTACAGGAACTGGCCGAAACATCTCACACTCTGCCGATTAATAAATATCCACTTCCGGAATTTCGACACGGGGTATCGACACGGGATCCGCACTCATCGCGTGAGTAGTGGTGCGCGAGTATGAGACCTCCGGGACCAACGGACCTCACGCCCATGATCGTGCCCTGTCCCCTGTACCGATATCATACAATGATGTCGCTGATGACATTGCCAGCTACGTCCGTGAGTCGGTAGTCACGCCCATTGAAGCGATATGTCAGTCGCTCGTGGTCTATCCCCATCAGATGCAGGATCGTGGCGTGCAGATCATTCACACCGACTCGTTTCTCAACAGACTTGTAACCAAACTCATCGCTGGCCCCGTAGTGAACCCCACCTTTAATACCGCCACCGGCCATCCACATCGTAAATGCGTTCGGATTATGGTCGCGACCCAGGCTCCCCTGTGAATCGGAGGTGCGGCCAAACTCGCCACCCCAGATCACCAGCGTGTCATCCAGCATTCCACGTTCTTTGAGATCAGCCAGCAAAGCACCAATTGGCTGGTCGACGCTCTTTCCGGCGACACGGTGATTGGCTCCGATGTCACTGTGCCCGTCCCAGGGGACATCGCCCACGCCGCCACCAGGTCCGTTGGTCCCGGCATACAACTGGACAAAACGCACGCCGCGTTCGATCAGACGACGGGCGGTGATGCATTGCTTCGCGACGAGTTCTGTTTCCTTTTGATCGACACCGTAGGCACTGAGCGTCTCCCCGGATTCCTGTGAAATATCCATGGCTTCAGGTGCAGCCGTCTGCATGCGAAAAGCAAGTTCGAAGGACTGCAGCCTTGCCGCAAGGTCGGCTTCGTGGGGTCTGAGTTGCTGGTGTTTTACGTTCATAGTCTTCAGCACATCCAGCTGCGCCCGCTGCTGCGACTCCGTCATCGCACTGCGACGCACCAAATTCGAAATCGGCGTTTCATTACGACCGTCGATCGATGTCGGTTGATAGACCTTGGGCAAAAAACCAGGGGACCAGATCGGCTTGCCACCCCGTGGCATCTCTCCGTGCAGAACCACAAACCCTGGCAGGTTTTTGTTTTCAGTGCCCAGCCCGTACGTGATCCAGGACCCTACCGACGGCCGGCCCTGCAGAAACATGCCCGAGTTCATTTCGAGCATCGCGGGTGTGTGATTGTTCGACTGGGAATAGCACGAATAGACGAACGCCATGTCGTCCACGTGGTTTGCGGTGTGCGGAAAGATCTCAGACACCCAGGTACCCGATTCACCGTGACGTCGGAACCGAAATGGCGACTTCAAGAGTTTGCCACTCGTGGTAAAGAACCCGGTTTTGGGGTCAGCACCCTCAAATTTTCGGCCGTCGCAGTGCTGGAGCTGAGGCTTGTAGTCGAAAGTGTCCACCTGTGAAGGACTGCCTGGCATGAACAGCCAGATGATAGATTTGGCCTTCGGTTCGAAATGCGGCTGCTGCGGCTGCATCGGATGCACCTCCGCCGCAGCACCAGCGCTGGACACAAGTCCCTGTTCACTCAACAGACTGGTGAGAGCCAGACTACCACTGCCAAGAGCGGCATTTCGCAGGAACCTTCGACGTGATTCAAAGTCAAAAGAGGGGGAGTTCATGGTCGGGTCTCAGTAATCCGGAGTCGCCCGCTCGGGACGGAAGCAAGTCAATGCTTTGATAACCCCGGCGATCCGGGATGCAACAAAACAATCGAATTTTCAATCGACATAGAAAAATTCATTCAAGCACAACATCAACTGACAGTAATCAGCGACAGCGATCGTCATCGAAGTCTCTTCGTTCCCGTATCTGGCCGCCTGGTCCGTGATGAATTGACTCATCTGCTCAGTTTCGTGCTGTACTGGCGGTCGAGACAACGTAATCCAGAATGCGTTGTCCACAATCTTTTCCGGAGTCATCGCGGTCTTTTCCTGAACCCGGGCGGCCAGTTTTTCTGCGAGCTGGCGAACCAGCGGCGAATTCATCATTGCAAGCGCCTGAGGCGGAACTGTGGTAACTCCCCGAGAACCAATACCTTGAATGGCATCCGGCGCATCGAACAGCTGCAGAATGGGTATCAGGCTGCCACGTTTGACTTTGAGATAAATGCTGCGCCGCACATCCGCTTCGTCAAGGGAACCGACCCCGAACATTTTTTTGTCCAGCGACCCGCTGACGGCAAGCAGACTGTCGCGAATGATTTCGGCTTCCAAACGTCGAGACGGCCGACGCCACCACAGCTGATTGTCGGGATCACGCTGCAGACCAACATCGCTGGCTGCCCCACTCTGCCTGTAAACAGCACTCATCAGGATCAGTCGGTGTAGTGGTTTAAGTCTCCAGCCACCCTCAATCAATTTCGCGGCCAGGTAGTCGAGCAATTCCTGATGAGTCGGGCGGGCTCCCTGTTGACCAAAATCACTGGGCGTCGCCACAATCCCGGTCCCAAAGTGGTGCTGCCACAGTCGATTGACAATCACCCGCGCGAGCAGATGACCGGCTCCGTGTTTGGTGTCGGTCAGCCATTCACCAAGCGCCACCCGAGGTGGCTTCTGCTTCATTTTCTTCGTTTGAGACCCATCGCCAAGCCACTTTTGTTCCCCGTCCTCACTGTTCATCAGAACGCGGGGAAAGCCGGGAGTTGCCCGGCCAGTTTTGGTGTTGGAATTGCCGCGAGCAAGGAAGTACACCTTCCGCGTATCCTCACCGAAATCGTACGTCATTCCACCCGTGCGGGCAGCAAACACCTTTGTGATCGGCGGCTGCGGCTTCTTTTCAAGATGCTCTTTTTCGGATTGATCCAAACGAGCCCATTCCCTGTCCCGCGGAGCAAACCATGTCAGCAACTCCTGCATCTGTTTGTCATTGCGCTGGTCCTGGGTGAGGTTGAGTATGTTCCGAATGGTCTCGGGGGCGGTGGTGGTTGCTCTGAAGTAGAAGCCGGATGGACCATCGGCATTGACAATCTTCAACAGCAATTCATTGCGACCGGAATTCAGGTGCAATATCGTGACATGCTGATCCGCCGCAGCAGGACCAATGGTTGGTTTGGCCAGCACGGGTTGTTGATTCAAAAAGACTTTAATGCCATCATTATATCCGAATGAAACATCCAGCGCCGCGTCCTGGCCAACCTCGATCGTTCTGAACAGATAGTTGGCAGCATTGTTGCCTGTCAATGTGTTGTGAACAGTCTCATCTTTCCATTCGGGCTTTTCTGTCCAACGTGATTCCCCGACAGCCTTTGTCAGATCTACCTGTGTTTCTGGCGCAAACTTCTGTTCGAAGGCTGTCATGAAATCGGCCGCCATGAACGGGCCGATGTGATGCCAAGTGCTCAGCTTCGTTTCCGGTCGGGGTGAAGCATTGGTTTGTTCCCAGGCCGCCAGCCGATCGGACAGGACGTGTTTCTCGAATGCAGTCCGTGCATCAACGAATGGCTGGTGTTTTGCGTTGAAGGCATCCATAGCCGTCTTTGTACCGACAGGATCAGGATCCCAGTCGAAGTCCTGAAAACCAGTCTGCTCAAAACAGGCGATAAACCGGTAGTAGTCGCGCTGGCCCAGAGGATCAAATTTGTGATCATGGCATCTGGCACAGCCAACGCTCAGACCGAGCATTGACGTACCAAGCGTGCCGATGATGTCATCCAGCTGTTCGTAGCGACTGCGTTCACGTTCTTTTTGGGTCTGCTGTGACGTGAATGGTCCGGCGGCAAGGAATCCTGTTGCGGCCTGTGCAAGGATATCCTGCGGTGCAAGCAGGTCACCGGACACCTGCAGACGGATAAATTCATCGTATGGCATGTCATCGTTGAACGCCTTGATAACGAAGTCGCGATAATGAAAGGCCGCATTACGATCCACATCGAAAGCATAGCCGTTACTTTCCGCGAACCTCGCCAGGTCGAGCCAGTGCCGTGCCCAGCGTTCACCGTAGTGCTGGCCTTCAAGCAGACGATCGACCAGTTTGTGGTACGCAGCGGGTGACTGGTCATTGATGAAAGTGACAACTTCCTTGCGGTCAGGCGGGAGTCCCCATATGTCAAAGTAAAGGCGCCGAATCAGGGTAATGTGATCCGTGGTGCTGTTAAGAGAGAGGTTCTGTTCTTCAAGCTTCTCCAAAATGAAATAATCAATGTCCGTGGTGGACCAGGCTGGATTCCTGACCCTAGGTAAAACCGTTGTTTGCAGCGGTTGAAATGACCAGAATGTCTTGCCGACGTCAACGTCGATATCCTTTTGCTCCACCACAGCATTGGCACCGTCGCGAGGGTCCGGAGCACCCATTTCAACCCACTTCAGAAAATCGTCAATAACATTTTGCGGCAGCTTCGACTTGGGCGGCATTTCAAACCCATCGTGATTAATGGCCGAGATCAGGAGGCTGGAGTCCGGATCCATCGGCACGATGGCAGGACCAGTTTCACCACCCTTGCGGATGCCGTCACGACTGTCGAGCAATAGTTTACCCTGCAGTTTTCCGGCCTGAAGCGCCTGTGTGGAGTGACACTGATAGCATGATTCCACCAGCACCGGTCGAATCTTCGATTCGAAGAAAACAATGTCTTCGGTGGACGATGATTCTTCTGCCGCAACCGGAACAGAACACACGAGAATGATACAAAATCTGATTCTATGCATGGCGTGTGAGTGCAGACGGAGGAATTCACTGAAACACCCCCTACAGTGTCGGCCATCAGTGCCGTAATCGCAAGTATTCCCTGGCCAACTTGCACTGACACGGCAGGATCAGGCTTCACTCGTCAGCCATGTTGAACGGGAGGACTGCCGGTTGTTAACCGGATTGCCGCAGGTCAGCGTCAGCTGTCGATTAACTGGGCCGCACACGCCGCGACGATTTTGATGTCCTCCCTGCTGACATCCTGGTTAAGTTCGTCGAAGATGCGACTGAAACGTTTACTGCCGTGCTGATGAATGGCAGATTCGATCCTGGCAACTCTTTCCGCAGAGACCCAGGCCGTGGCGTCTTTAATGTTTCGAATCTGAATGAAATTCACAAGGTGGCCTGCCACCGTGGCGGGAGTACGGTCCAGCTGCAGGCAGACTTCGTCGATGGTCAGCCCTTGATCAAACAGTTCGAAATACAGGCTGGATTTAGAATTCAGTTGTGGTCCGGATGACCCGGGCTGCGGTAATGGAAATGGCGGAACGGAACCGGAATTTCCGGTGATATCATGGTCCAGTGCGCTGGCCTGGCACCATTCGGCAATCTCACGGACAAACCGATGGCCAAACTGCTCCTGTTTTTGAGCACCGATTCCATAAATGTGCAACATGCCCACGACTGTGGTCGGACGGAATTTCGCCAGCTCTCGCAGAGTCACGTCTCCGAAGATTACATAGGGCGGGACACCGCGTTGCACTGCCATCTCCATCCGAACGTTTCGCAGATGTTCAAACAGCGCACGATCAACACCATCCCAGCGTTCGCTCGCAGTGACACTCTGCCGGCGCGGACGCGAGCGAGTGAGCATCACATCTTTCTCACCACGCACCACCTGCCAGCCGGATTCCGTCAGCTTCAATACGGGATGCTCACCGTTTTTTACCAACAGTCCCTTTCCAATCAGCTGATCAATCCAGCTGCGGACGACATGCTCGGATTCGTCCTTCAATAGTCCCCACGTACTGAGATTATGATGTCCGTTCGAAATTATCTTCTTATTGCGAGAACCTCTCAGGACCTGACATGTGTAACCGGCACCAAATCCCTGGTTCTGTCGATACACGCCCGAAAGAATTTTTTGAGCGATTACTGTGGCGTCATCAACCGCTGCGGTTTCCTGCAGGCAGATGTCACAGGCGTCACAATTCACCTTGTCGAGTTCTTCACCGAAATGCTCGCAAATGTGAACGTGACGGCAACGATGACTGGTGCAAAAAGATTCCATATCTGACAGGGCTGCTCGTGAGGCAGTTCGATTGTCTTCTGTTTCCGACTGATCAATCAGAAACTTCCACGTACTCACGTCGCGGCCCGAAAAAAACAGCCAGCAATCGGCGTCGAGACCATCACGCCCGGCGCGACCACTTTCCTGTTGCCATGCTTCCAGGCTGCGCGGCATTTCAGCATGTACAACGAAACGGACGTTGCTCTTGTCGATACCCATTCCGAACGCCACTGTGGCAACGATAATGTCGACGTCGTCGTTGATGAACGCGTCCTGGTGTTTCTTCCGAGTTGTGCCGTCCAGTCCGGCGTGGTAAGGCAGGGTTCGATAGCCGAGGGTATTCAATGCGCTGCTGGTTTCTTCCACATTACTGCGACTGATGCAGTAGACGATACCGGACTCGCCCCGATGTCGCTGCAGCACGTCACGAATCTGATTGAGTGCGTCGTAGCGGCGTTCGACTCGATAGACCAGATTCGGTCGGTCAAAGGATCCAACAAGAACTGCCGGATTGAACAGTTCCAGCTGACGGCAGATGTCCTTGCGAACACCTTCAGTGGCCGTGGCGGTAAATGCATGGAATGAGACGTCCGGAAAGGCTGATCGCAGGGACTGGAGCTGTCGATATTCCGGACGAAAGTCGTGACCCCAGTGGCTGATGCAGTGGGCCTCGTCAATTGCAATAAAACTGATCCTGGCTTCCTGCAGAAATCGAATCGTCGTTTCCTGGACCAGACGCTCTGGTGCAGCAAACAGCAATCTGAGTTCGCCGCATGCCACCCGCCGTGCAACATCGCGGCGTTCGCTCCGGCTCAGAGAACTGTTCACGAAAGCGGCCGGAACTCCGCAGGCAGTGAGTGTATCTACCTGGTCCTTCATAAGTGCAATCAGTGGACTCACAATCACGGCCATACCGTCATGACACACGGCCGGCACCTGGTAGCACAGCGATTTTCCGCCACCGGTTGGCAGGACAACGAGGCAGTCACGTTTCTCCATCACCAGCTGCATTGCTTCATGCTGCAGAGGTCGGAAGGCGTCATATCCCCAATACTGCTTAAGTGCGTTACGCAGTTTCTCCGGCACCGTAATGTCTCGTGCATTGGTCGATGTTGATGAGGACACGACAGGTTTTCTGCAGCGATGAAGGTGTTCCAGAAACAGCGCCTTTCATTCTAACCACAACGTCACTGTGCCCGAAGTGACCTCTCTGATGCCTTCCCCCACTGAGTTTTGGTCTTATTCGGCGAAAAAGTGACCGGTCCGCTTGTGAGACGGATTCGGGCGGACTTGACTTTGATTGAGGACGAGCGGATCTTTCCGGGTGCAACTCTGCCCGCATGCCTTTGTCCCTCTGTCATAACTGTCCGCTTCAGCCGCAGTGACATTGCGGGAGAGTTCCCTGATTCCCGGGGACCAGACTGCAGTGTGATCCCGGGGAATTCAATCGGATTTGACGGCCGCAAATCGTCGTCTGAGGTGCACCGCGTGTCGATGATTAACTCCCCTACCGACAATGCCCAATGCGTTCTGAAAGCGGCTGACGCTTTTCGCCGGACATGGTTAACCGCAGGAGTCGACGAGCCTCTGCATACTGCTGTGATTCTGGGGTCAGGACTTCAGGGGGCGGCCGACAAAGCACTGCGTCACGGAGCCATTTCAGTGGAATTCGCAAAGGTTCCGGGGATGCCGGTACCTCAAGTGGAAGGACACGAGGGCCAGCTGGCCACGGGTGGCGAACTCCTGAATCATTGTGTGCTCATGCAGGGACGACCCCATTTTTTTGAAGGCTTCTCTTTGGCTGAAGTCACGTTTCCCGTCCGGCTGCTGGCGGAGTTGGGTATTCGAACGTTAATCGTCACGAACGCCGCTGGCGGCATCCGCAGTTCGCTGCAGCCTGGCGACCTTATGATCATCAATGATCATTTGAGTTTGGTTGATATAAGTCCACTGCGGAAGCCGACGGAATTTGGTCACATTGTCTGCCGGAGAGAGACATGCTGGAGCCGGCGGTTGCTCGACATCGCTCAGAAAATTGAAACGACGCTCAGGATCCACACGGGTTGCTATGCGATGATGCCCGGGCCGAACTACGAGACCCCGGCGGAAATCCGGATGCTGGCAGCTCTGGGAGCTGATGCAGTGGGTATGAGCAGCGTTCCCGAGGCGATCGTGGCAAGTCAGCTCGGAATCGAAGTCATGGGGGTCTCCTGCATTACGAACCCAGCAGCAGGACTCTCAGATCATCCGATAGATCACCGTGAGATCGGCGACACGGCCGCTGGTCTGGAAAGTGAGTTTACACACTGGCTGGAGCGACTGATAGTTGCCCTTGGCAACCGGGATCCGGGTTGAAGCAGGTCACTGTTCGTGTTCAATTTGAGAAATCCGGCGAATTCGCTTTCTGACCAGTTGACGCTGTATCATGTTGCGCGGACCCTTCCTGCGTCCAATGTGTAAGAGGTCACTCATCCGGATGTGGCGGACAGGAGCCGCGCAGTGGAAATACAGGGTTCCTTCGTGGGAATACCCCTACAACTGGATGCAGCCACACTAGGTTCAAATCCTCAAGAAGCATCGGGACGTGCAAAAATCTTCAGCGACAAAGCTGATGTTATCTCTCAGATTGGGAAGAAGCGGGGAATCAATTTATGGAACGGATTGCAGAAACAGGTGAAATTCAACCAGGGAAACGTCGATCAGTTTTTGTCGACGACCTGCCTGCTCTGCTGATTCGAATTGACGACGAGTATTTCGTGGTGGAAGATGTGTGTTCTCACGACGGACAACCGCTCGCGGACGGACCTCTGACTGAAGGCACCATCCAGTGTCCACGTCATGGAGCGAGATTTGACCTAAGCACCGGAGAGGCGCTGTGTATGCCGGCCACAAAGGGAATTCGCACGTTCAAAGTGGAAGTTCGTGACGACGGCATTTGGGCCGGCCATGCTTGAACAATGATTCCTGATCGCAGTCTGAAATCTCGGAAATACCCCACGTACATCACACTCATGATCGGATTGATCCTATGTCAAACGACCCCGTCAAACCGGAACAGTCGACCGGCACGAATATCGAACCTTCCGCCGGTACTGGCACCAGTCCGTCGACTGAAACTGACTGGCTCGATGCACTGCGTCAGGTCATTGACCCCGAATTAATGGTCAACATCGTCGATCTGGGTTTGGTCTATTCCGTCGGGACAGATGAGGAAAAGGAAGAGGGAGTCGTGGTGGAAATGACGCTCACCAGCCCGGCCTGTCCGGCGGGACCTCAAATCGTGCAGCAGGCTAAAATGGCATTGGAGCGACTGCACGATGTGGAAATCGCGCAAATCCAGCTAACCATGTCGCCACCGTGGACTCCAGAACGAATGACGGACGATGCACGAGACGAGCTGGGAATCTTTTAGACGTTACAACAAAGATTTGTCAATCATTATGCGACGCAGTTCTTCCAGCGATGTGGTGTGATCAAGCACACGACGGCGACTCGATTCCTCCAGCGAGATCATGCCATCTTCACGCGCCGCATCAGCGAGTTCATAGGACGCTACCTCCCGATGAATCGCTTCTTTTAAGTGTCGACCTACCATCATTGTTTCGAAAATTGCTGTGCGTCCCAAATACCCCGTCTGAAAATTACAGGGCGCCGGTACACCTTCAGCGATCATGGTGCTGGTGTCATCATGCGGCAGGTTTAATAACTCGCGGGCGGCTTCGTCGGGCTGGATCTCCTGTCTTGATTTTTCACAGATGCAATGAATGAGGCGTTGTGAAATCACGGCCCTCAATGAATCAGCAATGACCATCGAGGGAATTCCAAACTGCCGCATCACGTCCACAGCTGATGCTGCGTCGTTGGCATGCAGAGTTGACATGACCAGAACACCCGTCGTGGCAGCTCGGCTGGCGATTTTTGCGGATTCGGCATCGCGAATTTCGCCAATGCACATAATGTTGGGGTCCTGACGCAACACACCACGCAATGCCACCGGAAACGTCAGCCCGGTTTTGTTTTCTATCTGAATCTGACTCGAACCAGGAAGCCGACGTTCCACCGGGTCTTCGATCGTAACGATACTGCGGTCTGGACGGTTGAGGGAGGCGGCAAAGTTGTACAGGGTTGTGGTTTTTCCTGCGCCCACCGGTCCCACGACCAGGATAAGTCCATAAGGAGTCTGCAGCAGTCTGTGTATCTGCTCCAGTTGATCCTCGTACATCCCAAGACTGTTCAGCGATGTGAATTGAGTGGGATCGGGCATGAGCCGCATGACGATGCGCTCGCCATAAATCGTCGCCATCGTTCCCACGCGAACGTCTCGGTCAATGCCGTCCAGATGAGTCGAGGAAATTCGGCCGTCCTGTGGAAGGCGACGCTCTGTGATGTCCATATTTGCCAGGACTTTGATTCGCGAGATGATGTTGGCAGCTTTGGCAGTCGGGACAGGACATATGTCCTGTAGCAGTCCATCGATGCGAAAGCGTATCCGCAGCCCGTTGGACACCGAATCAAGGTGAATGTCCGTGGCTCCATACGAATGGGCCCGCTGAAGCAACATGTCTGCAATGGCACCGGGTTCAACTACGCCTAACAGTTCTATCAGTTCGGCTGACAATTCTGCATTGTCGTTCCGTTCTGCAGTTCTGGAACCCATAGTCACAGTACCTTTGCTCTGGTTCTGGAAGGAACACGCTGAGAAACAAGCATTAAGAATCACAGTGCGATTGCGGACTCATTCGCTCCCGTCGTCTGTGGTGTCACCAGCACCGCCAGCCGTTGTTCCTGTCGATGCTGATGATTCGTAGACATCCCCCCGGTTAATCAACTTTCCGCCCCGAACGGTCAGCGGACCTTCGCCTAACTCCAGCAACGCACCCTGTCCATTCGTCTGTGGGTCAACTGCCGGTGGTTCCGCGAAATATCCTGGAAGTTTTCTGATTGACCATCTGCATTATCTGGGGAAACAGCCGGCGTTCGGCTGCTGCCATCTTTCATGAACAGACTGCCAATCACGACAAGTCCGGTAATCATGGCGATGATGGCAATTCCTCTTCGCAAACCGTCATCCCTGAACACTGGACCGACAGACAGCATGCACGCCAGAACAGCCAGCAGCAGCCCGGCCAACTCAACGTTACGTCCAATGCTGGGGTTATGGGAGACAAAGATTGGGAAGACGGCCACCGTGGCGAGGATGGCGGCCGGGAGAGCCAGAAAAGCGACCACGCGTTTCTCATGCAGGTCCTGTCGCCAGTCCCCCGAAGCCCCAATTTTGTATACACCTTCTTCGTGACTGCTCACGACCGTGAAGAGTTTGAAGAGGCCGGCTGAACGAAGCACTTCCTGTACCACTTCGTGGGGAGCGGTGACCACCACTTTGCGCCGCGAGCCGCCCTCGGTGGCTTTCCACATACGAACCAGCGACGCCACCAGCCCACTTTGAATCATGTCTATCGGGCTCAGGTCGACGAGCATGCGTGATGTATTGCCGTCCTTGATCTTCCCGACAACTTCCGATGCTTCCTTTTCAACGTCACCCCAGGACATTTCGTAGAGAACTGATTCAAACCGGACGACGGCGTAACCCTTGTGTTCCTCGAAGGTGAACCCGCTCATCAGCATGGCCTTGTGAATGCGACGCCAGAATCACAATCGGAAGGTAGTTTCAACAGTAAAACGGAAGGATCCTGCTAAATATGGATCACAGTCACGTTATCGACATGGTACTTCGAACATCTGAAATTGAACACCTGAATTTTGAGCACGTTCCGCGATGCCAGCCCGGTACCGAAAATTCCGGCTCTACGAACTCGGTGGTGAAGCAAGGGCAGCCCTTGAAACAGTGTCGGCCGCGGCCTTAGCTCAGCACTCAAATTCATGCGATCACTCCGGAGACAGAATTCGACTGTCGTTCTTCTCCAATAACCGTTCCCATCGCCGCACAGAGTCATTTCGGCGTGCGGTGTCACTGTCCGGGTGATAACCATTCGTTTGACCAGTCAGTTCATGCAGGATCATGAAGGCCATTTGCCTGATGGGCGCGCGGTCATGGCGCAGCATCGTGACAAGCCAGGCGGGGTCTTCCTGCTGCGCTTCTGACCGTGTGATTACCGGCAGCAGTCGCACAAAATAATCTAAATCACGCGTCGGCAATCGATTCCCCAGTGCCCGCAGTACGGCCTGCCTGCCAGGCAGCGTCTGTGCCGCAGCGGTCCGCAACCCGCGAATTGCTTCGATGCGGACCTGTTCTTCATCCGTTTGCAGTAGTACCTGTACGAGAACATCTATTTCACGTGATACCGAAAGCACCGAGGCCGCGTACCGTGCCAGCAACGGATTTCGGCCTCCACAAAGTTTCTGAGCCCTGTCAATCGTTGCATCTGATTCCTTCAGGGCAGCTGCAAATCGTGATTTAGCACTTTCTATTTCAGGGACCGCAGGTTCCCCGGCGGTATAAACCCAGTCTGGAATAGCATCCAGCTGCCCCTGGTCACTCAGTTGAATTCCTTCAATGCGTCCGGTCGCCGTCGTCCATCGCAATACCTGTCCCTTGCCAATCTGAATCGGGTCAGCTCCCTTCGGCTGCACCTGGACACTGCCTCCGGCGACGAACAGCGACACACTCACGTCTGCATCCAGTGGGAGTCTCTCAGTTTGATTCAGTAATGACACCGGTTCTGCGGCTACGTCGGCAACGGTGGGTTGGGCTCCCGGGCGACTGGGAACAGAAATACTGTCCGGGTCAGGCAGTACTGTCGCAGCTGCAACGGCCGTTGCTGGAATAACCCACACACCCAAACGTACGTCATCTCCATTTAAAGAGCATTGCGCTGTGATCCCGCCGACATGCAGCCGCAGTACTCCGGCTTCAGCCTCACCACTCAACAAGTCCGAGTCGATGACACAGCGGCCGTCGATGAGACGAAGTTCCGGCCACACACCGTCGTCGAATTGCACCAGGCAGGGAGCAAGAAGTATCGTTGACCAGCCGGCATCAGCCGGAGTCACCTTTGCGGTAAAGGGTTCGGGCAGAGCCAATACACGAGCGGTGACAAGATCATGCCAGTCCGCACCATCTCCCTGAACAACAGCCGCTCTGGTCCATTCACCGCCATCAACGGCACGGGACAGCAACATTCCGTCTGGATCATCCAATGTGAATGAGAACTGCCGGACCTCCACCGTAGCACTTGTCACGTCGGTGCCAGTTTCGCCACCTTGATCCGGTCGTGACACGGCAGGCGGAACATCGCCGTCCGCCACGGCGGCGTTTGGTTGAATGGGTGTCCGGTCCCGAGGCTCTGGTGACCTGGCTGGAATCGGGCCACTGTCGGGTTCACTTGTCGCTGATTGGTTCTCCTGTGGTGTGAACGCAGTCACAGGTTCCAAGACACCCGTTGTGGAATCAGGTAGTTTTGAGCCTTCAGGATCCTGCTCACCACCTGTGTGACCGGCTTCGGGATTTGTCGGACCTGCCACGGCACGCCCAGTCTTGTTTTCAATCCCTTCCACATCGTGGTTGGCTTCGTCACTGTCCAGTCTCGAATTGTCATCTGCGTCTGAAGAAGCAACCTCGTTGCCGTTTCTCCTGAACAGACGATCCGGATCCGTCACCAGCAGAGCGATCCAGCCAATCAGCAGTACCGCCAGAATCAAGGCCGGCGAACGGGGAAAACTCGCCCTTTGAGGAGCCAGTGGCTTCCAGACGTCCTGAGCAGCGTCCGAATCCGATTTCTCTGTGATCTGATCGAATTCGTGATCCGTGGACTCATCATGTGATCGGTGAGGGTTCTGTCTGATGAGTCGTACTCTGAGTCGATCTTCCAGGTCCACCGGGTCCCCGAGAAGTCCGATGATTTCGTGCGACGCAGCCACTTCAGCCAGCGAAAAATCGGATACCAGAATTTCCTTTTCTATCAGCGAAACCAGTTCCGGCGTCAGTTGATCATCGAGGTATTCGGCAATCAGGTTCGGATCGATCACTTTGACCTTCCGACCAGGAGTCGTCAGTCGACGCTGACATATGACCGTGCGAATTCGATCAGCCAAATCCAGAGCGAATGCACTATCCTTGAGTTTCTTACCGATTTCACGGGCATTTACTGGAGACAGGCGGTCGTCCAGATATGCCAGCAGTGTTCTGAGTGTCAATCGCATGGAAAGTGATACCTGCCCGAACGTCGTGTCAGTTTAGTGCGGCACGCCGGACTCGACCGCCATGGAAACAACGACGGCGAATTCGATGAAGGCCGTGAACGCCCGGATCACCCTCAGTTAACAGACGTGCCGATCATCTCTCATATCAGTCTGCACCGTCCCGGTCGCCGGCGTCTCCGTTACTGAGTTAGTGACATCACTGGCTGAGTTTCGTGCAGAATACTGGATTAAAAACCTCCACTGCCCGCAGACTTCTCATTTAAGTCCTGCCCGACATATACTGTCTGGACACATAATTGCTATCAATTCAACTCCACAGCAGGGCGGTCTATCGGATCCAAACAGAACGTCGTCCAGTTCATGAGACGTTAATGGGCCGGCACGAAAGAAAGTTTCACAAATTCCGCTACATTCAATCGGGGAACCGTTTTCTGCCCCTCGCGGGAGGCATGTCATGACCGAACTCAGCCAGCCGGATAACCCTCCTCGCGTAGTTGTGCGCTTTGGTTCTATGAGGTACCTGGGGGAATTCACTACACCACCTCGAGACACCGTGCAGCGCGGTGACGCTGTGATCGTCCGGACGGATCGGGGTGTCGAATGGGGAACAGTCCTGAGTCAATCGACATCTCGGACCGGGGAATGGCTGGGTGACCGCAAAAAAGTGGGCCGGGTCCTCCGTTTCGCGTCAGATGAAGACAGACGCTCTCGTGACGAAGTCGCAGAACGCGAAAAAGGCTTCTTCACGGACGCCAATAAACTCATCTCAGACCGCAAGCTGCAAATGAAACTCGTCGATGTCGAACAGGTTTTCGGTGGCGAGCGAATCGTGTTTTATTATCTGGCGGAAAAGCGAGTTGATTTTCGGGAGCTCGTACGTGAACTGGCGAGGGAGTTTGACGCTCGTATTGAAATGAGACAGATGGGTGTCCGTGACGAAGCGCGATTGCTTGCGGATTACGGAGACTGTGGAAAACCTGTGTGTTGCAACACTCACCTGTCGGAGTTGCCGCCTGTCTCCATGAAAATGGCCAAGGTTCAAAAGGCCACTCTGGATCCCGCAAAAATTTCCGGCCGCTGCGGGCGACTAAAGTGCTGTCTGCGCTATGAGTACGATACATACGAAGAGCATCAACGGGAACTGCCGTCCGTTGGAACGACTGTCGTTACCAAAGATGGACAGGGACGAGTTCTCTCACAGGAACTTCTGTCACGTCAGTTGCTCGTGAAATATGAAGATGGGCGCCGTGTTCTCATCCACCAGAACAATATCGTTACTGTCGTTTCAAAGGAAAACCGCGGCAGCAAAGTTAAACCTAAATCAGATCCTGAGCAAAATCGGTAGCAAAGCCTTCAGTCTGCCCGTCCTCGTCCCTATGATGGGTACGGTATTCGAACCCTCCGACAGCCCGTGATCGAGCGCGTTCCATGACAATCCTTCGCAGCCAAACGAGCCAGTCAGCATATCATGCAAACGCATATCAGTTCGTGTTCGCGGCTCTGCAGTACGCTCAGGAAAAACTGGGACGCGATCGAGGCAGTCCGCAGGCCGGACACATTTCCGGCACGGAACTGCTCGACAGCATTCGAGACATGAGTCTGCAGCACTTTGGCCTGTTGGCAAAAACGGTTTTTGCTTACTGGCGCGTGACCACCACGGAGGATTTCGGTCGAATCGTTTTTGAACTCATCGAGACGGGCCGCATGCGGAAAACAGAGGATGATCAGCTGGATGATTTCGTCGACGTCTACGATTTCGACGAAGTTTTCGACGGCGAATATGACATTGACACCTCTGTGGCCTTTCGTGATCAGTCGTCAAGCGTTTAACAGGCACCAGGATGACGGGGCCTCTCTTCGTCTGATGAGATTCAGCGGCCTTCGCGAGCCAATGGAACCGGTGTCCACCATGTTCCGGCCAGCGCAGTGGCCTCCTGTGCAGGATTAACAATGGGGCGGACTTTTCTGACGGGAAGTCTAAATTCCCGGCAAGTCCGCCTTCTGTCAGACATCCAGACTCAGCGCATGGCGAATTTGCAGCGCGATTCCAGGATTTGTCATGGCTGCAGTCGCTATATGGCATGCGCCCGCTCCCGCTGCAAGATAACGCTGTACATGGCCCGCTGTACTGATTCCGCCGACGCCAATCAGTTCAACCGCAGAATCTTGTGCGTGAATAAGCTGTTCAAACATCTGCACCTGAGCTACAGAAGCCTCCAGAATGGCGTCTCCGCAAATACCTCGTTTTTGTCCGTCGAAGAGCAAGTCGTCGCCCTCGCGTACCTGTGTGGCGACACTGTTTGTCATCGCGATGGCATTCACGGATGTGCTCAGAGCATCCAGCAGCGGTATTGCAGTCTCACGCGACGGCACGTGCCCAATCTTGACCACGTATGGCACCGTGCCGATCGAGTCACGTACACACTCAGTCACGCGCTGCGCCGCATCCGGATTCTGATAAAGCTGACCATCGCAGGTGGAAACGTTCGGACACGAAAAATTCGTTTCAACCACATCCGCACCACTCTCCACAGCCCATCTGGCACACTGAGCGTAATCGGCGGCAAGGTCGTCGATGGTCCAACCGTCCTGCATCGTGGCCACCACAGACACGGACAACAGCTTTCCGGCGGGAAGCGCGTCGCGAGTTGCTTCAATGTCCGTACGCCAGACATCCGGTTCCTGTGACGGCATGCCGTAGGATACGGCCCAGCTTCCATTCATAGCAGCAGCTGCAGGCAGCTCTGTCACCCGTTCCGCAACCTGTCCACAGTTCACCGGCTGCAGATTCGGCATTGGATAACACGCGCGAGCCTGGCTGCGGACTGTCTTGTAGGTCAACAGGTCAAAGCCCAGGCTGGCGTAGTACAGACACCACCGCCCGTTCAGCAGCGGTCCCGCAGGAATTCCAATCGGGGAATCAATCGGCAGTCCACAGAACGACCAGCTACCTGCGACCGACGGGACGTCCAGGACGATGGGCACCGGGGCGAGATCGTAATTCCACTCGTAGGAACGGTGGCGGTTGTATTTGGGAAGTACTGTTGCGCGAGTCATTGCAATCCGGATTCGAGGCATCGACTATAACGATATCTGGCGTGACTGTATTACATCCGGCAGCAGCATCGTCAGTCACATCCGTGCCTGGGACTGACAGACGTGGCACGTACAACGATGAAGTCCATGGAGCACCATTCGCACGTCGCGGTCCAGCCTGAGAATTGTATCCCTGTGTTACAGAAGTGATACAGCATATCCGTATAATGCACTCGGGGGCGGCATTTGACTGACCGCGCAATGCTCGAACGAGGTGCCCGCAATTAGGTGCAAGAATCGTCATCAGTCGTTGCCGGGGGAATGCCAACCACCGAATATTCTGGCAGAAGCCAGTGAAAAACCCATCTTCGGTTTGTTCCAACTCACGATCTGCTACAACATTCGCCACAACTTACAAACTGGGTGAATCATTTTGGCAGGCTCGTTGCGAGCTGCGTTTTGTTCGGCGCTGCAGGCAGAAGTACAATCTCAGGTGCTGCACCGTTTCACTGGCATCACGAGGCCCCGGATGAGCTCCAAGGAATACACACCCGTGTCCACCGACAACAACACGGGCCTGCAACCCACCCGCGTGTTCCTCAACTCGCGACGCGAGGCAATCGTGATTTTTGGCGCGTGGTTTGTCGCGCTCTGCTGGTCGGTCCCCTACTGCTACATCAACGGATACGGCCAAAAGGTCGATCCCGAAGCATTGAGCACCATTATGGGAATTCCAAGCTGGCTCTTCGGTGGCATCCTGCTGCCGTGGATTGTCGCCGACCTGTTTACCATCTGGGTCTGCTTCTTCTACATGAAGGACGACAAATTGGGCCGGGCTGGAGACGAAGAGAACTACGACCAACCGGCGGTAAAAATGGCTGAAACGGAAGGGGATGCAGCATGAGCGGACTCCAGCTGACACTCCTGGCCCAGGCCGACTCGGGCAACGCCGTGCTGTGGACGTTCCTGATTTACATGGTGGGCGTGTTCGCTATCGCCGGACTGTCGAACCGGTTGTTGCAGGGCCGAAGCTTCCTTAGCGAGTACTTCCTCGGCAGCCGTGGTCTTGGGGTCTGGGCGTTTGCTCTGACCCTGGCCGCCACCAGTTCGTCGGGCGGCAGCTTTATGGGTTTTCCGAGCAAGATCTACACTCACGGCTGGAGCCTGGGACTGTGGATTGGCAGCTACATGGTGGTACCAATCTGCGTCATGGGCTTGCTGGGCAAACGAATCAATGAAGTTGCTCGAACCGCCGATGCGATTACTATTCCCGACGTGCTGCGCGACCGCTTCCGCAGCATCTCCTTCGGGCTGATCTCCGTCTCGCTGATCGTGTTCTTTATGACGTTCAACCTGATCGCACAATTCAAGGGTGGAAGCACGATTCTGAAAACTCTGCTGGGGCCGATTGACGCCTTCACGTCGACGGCAGCCAGCCTGCCCGACTGGATCGGCAATCTTAGTTCCGAGGGTAACGAGTACCTTGTCTGTCTGGTCGTCTTCGGCGTCGCCGTGATTGTTTACACCACCTATGGAGGCTTCCACGCGGTGGTCTGGACCGACGTGATGCAGGGCATCGTGATGGTCGTCGGGGTGCTGATCATGCTGCCGCTGGCGATCAACCAGGCCGGAGCTGTCGCCAAGACCAACAAGGGAGCAGGGCTGGAACAGGTCACCCGTCGGATGGCAAAAATGGTCCCTCCCCGAAAAGGGACCGGAACAATTAAGACCGTCGAGCCTGGTGCTGATGTCACGGTACCGTCAGGTTCATGGATCTTCCTCGGCGATGGTGACGACCAGCGGTTGTTCAAGATCAAGGACCGTTCCGATCTCACCAGCAGCGAACCGATCCAAACAAAGACGGAAATCTGGGAAATCGTTTCGCCGGACGACATTAGTCAGGTTCGACAACGGCTTGAATCGGGTAGCGAACCAAGCAACGTAACCGGACAGGTCACACTGGAGATCGAAGAACTCAGAGATTACGCGTACGGAGCCAAGCCCGAACAGGCGGGATCGTACGTGACCGGTCCGGGTCCGGAACGGGAAAAGGCCGACGGGTTCCTTCCGCTGAGCCTGGCGATCTCATTCTTCTTCATGTGGGCCATTTCGGGCACCGGCCAGCCCAGCAATATGGTTCGGCTGATGGCGTTCAGAGACACCGTTACCCTGAGGCGATCGATCTTCACCGTCGCGCTCTACTACTCGGCCATCTATTTCCCACTGGTAATTATCTTCTGCTGTGCCCGAGTCCTGATGCCAGGCATGGAATCGGAGCCTGACCGAATCATGCCGCAGATGGCCATCGAGCTGACCTCAAATATCGGTATGGGCTGGCTTGCCGGATTGCTGATCGCCGCCCCGTTTGCCGCAGTGATGTCGACCGTCGACAGTTTCCTGCTGATGATTTCCTCGGCACTTGTTCGTGACATCTATCAGAGGAACGTCAATCCCAAGGCCCACGAGAAGAACATCAAGACGCTCACTTACCTGATTACCCTGGTCGCAGGGCTGGGGGCGTTGTTCGGAGCGATGAACCCACCCGAGTTCCTGCAGGACATCATCGTCTACACCGGCAGCGGCCTGGCCGCCTGCTTTCTGGCAGCGGTTGTTTACGCGCTGTATTGGCCCCGTTCGAACGCGCAAGGCTGTATCGCTGCCATGGTCTCGGGGTTCAGTGCTCACCTTTCAATGTACCTGGTCGGATTTCTGCAGGGCAACGGGTTCTCGCCCTACCGGCTGTTCGATATGGATCCGATCATTATCGGACTGACGACGTCTTTCGTCGTCGGCTACGGCGTCACGATCCTGACGCCACCGCCGCCGCGGGATTTGGTCGAAAAATACTTCTACAAACGCAGTCTGTAAGATCTAAAGGGGGCGAGTCACCATGCGGGATTGATGACTCGCCCAAATGGAAACGCTGGCAGAGATGCGGGAGACAGCGTCGACTCAGAAGGAGGAAGTCAAGCTGATGCGTACGCGGGTCAATAAATGACTCGGGTCCTCCAACATGGGATCAGAATGATCCCATCTGCCCAGGAAATCCGGCCCATTGCGGGGTGGAACCGGATTCCTCTCTGCGTTTCCAGGGGAGGTTCGTGCCAGCACGCTGGCGCCATGTGAATGTCTGGTCCTGATGATAAGTGGGCTGGAGTTGAGGTACGTCACCAAGTGGAACCACAACCATCTGTTGCCGACAATCATTTGTGGCAGATGGTTGTTTGCTCATTGAATCAACGTCTCGTTGTCTCTTTGTCGATTTTGAACACTGCACGGGTGCAGGTGCCTGCACTGTGCGTCGGCGATTTCTGTCGGACACCGTCGGTTTTTGTTTTTGCACTGAATCAGCGCCACGCATCGGTTGACGAATTGTCGTACCATGCAGGTACCGAGAGGCGTGCTGATCCGGGTTCTGACCGCGAACAGCCGTCGTATGTGATTGCGGCCGATCCGCTCGTGTCTTTGCAACGTGACGAGTTTCTGGTCCCAAGGTCGCAATCATTTCCTCCGGCGACACTCCGTACCTTGGCATACCGGCAATCACCCAGCTGCGCCAGTCGGTTTCCAGGGCGTCCACGCCCTTGTGGTTGTAGTGCTTGCGGATCGCGGCTTCCCAGCGACCATTACGTGCGTCGTTCAGGAATTTGAGATATGTCTGCCGCCCGCCCTGTTGCATGAGGAAGTCGACCAAGCCGAATCCTTCTGCGTAAAGAACCAGCATGGACCGGTGACCGGCTGGATAGTGCTTCATGGTCAGAAGTTTTCGCAACGGAATAAATTCAAGGCGGCTCCTGACGACGTCTTCCAGCAGTTCCAGCTGTAATCGTTGCTCGGAACTGTGTTCAAACAGCGTCGAAGCACCTTCGTCAGCCCAACGTGGCAGCGGACGGCGAAAGTAACTGGCGAAAATCGTGTGATTCACTTCGTGCGGCAGAACAGAATCCAGAATTCGCTCAGAGCTGCCCTGGACCATCATCTTCCAATTCATCACCGTACCGCCGACAAATTGAAACGTTGTCTGTCCGGCTGTGCCGCAGGCACCGGATCGCACATCGATCGTGCACGGACGGCGCCAATGTTTCAGAGGCTGACCGATCCAGAAAATCGCCAGTCGATGGCGATATTTCTCGGCCGCCTCGGCAACGGCCTTCGCCTCTTTGGCGTTCGTGGCGGTGACGGCAAAGTTACGGGTTCGGTAACTGGCACCCGTACTCACCAAGATACTAATTGCGATCAGTACCACTCGCAGCATCAGCGCGTCCATGCTCAGCCAGTCGTATGACTTTTAGTTTAATTCGCAGCTACAGATCCTTCTGCAGCCGGTATTACGACCATTGGCAGCAAATGCCGCTCCAAACTTCCAATTCGGCCGAAATCCGGTTGCCCTCTTTCTGTAACCCACATCCAAATTATGAGTTAGCCTTCGAACAGACTGGTAGCAGATGCTGGCCCCGCGGTTATCCTGGTGGCTGCAGTTCTTACAATCCTGCACCGCTATTGTCGTTTCTGCACAGGACTCTGCCACGACGAATGACCGGAATCGTCAGTCACACGAGTGTCGAACGGGGCTTGTTCCGGCAGAATTGAGCCCATTCCTCTGTTTACCAGCACTGTACAGCATCACAACGACGATGATTAATCTGGTACGGCCCCTCACCTTCACCTTCACCCATCCCATGGTCGTCGTTGCACTTTTGCTCATCCTGTTGACGTGCTGGAGCCTGTGGGGCTGGTGTGTGGGTGAGTTCCACAACATCCACTGGATTCGGCATTGGTTTGGAGGACTCTTTGTGATCATGATTGTGGTGATGTCGGCGGGCAGTGGTTTTCTGGTAGCCCGAGTGATGGAACGTTCATCGGCCCGCCGCAATACATTCGAAGTGCTGCAGTTAATTGCCGACCGTATTGACACCGGAGATCACCAGCTCGTTACTCGCAAAATCAGAGCACTGGATCATCGGGGCGATCCGGACCAGGATGCCTATGACCTCCTAGATGAACTGCCTCAACTGGTCGCGGAGCTGAGGGGGGAGTTTTCCCAGGTTCGCACCACGGCCAAAGACACGGCCCCTGTGCGCTATTAAACGTTGCAGCGACCCAAGTGTCATTAAAATGGTCAACTATGCGGCCATGGCCATACAGTCGCTGCGATCCGACCGGTGGAGTACGTCATACGCTGACGCCTGATGATTCACTTCTGTCAACGACAGTGAAGGACCTATGCTGCATCAAGGCCTCCTGGCGTCCATGAAGCTTCCAGTACTCCGCATGAACTACGTCACAATGGCAGCATCTGTTCCAACAGGAACAACTCGCAGTCCGGCAGTGCGGCTCAACCTGCTCATCATCTCCTGGACGGGTGTGGCTGCATTCGGTCTGCTCTTGCGTCAAAGAATGACGTTCGACTTCGCGTCTGCGTCCACAGCGATCGGTATAATTATACTGTTGAGCCCTTTTGCAGTGATCTTTGAACGCCGGGGAATCCCTCCGTTCGTCAACATGCTGACAGGATTTCTCTGCATGGTGGCCTTCAACGTCTTCCTGTCGATTCTGACGTACGCCGGCACGCCACTTGATGCGCCTCTGTCAGACAAATGGCTGATGGCCTGCGATTCTGCTCTGGGCATCCATCTGCCAGCGATCGTAGCATGGACGGCGGCCCATCCGATCGTCAAAAGTATGTTCGATGCAGCCTATCCATCTGTCATGCCGTCAACACTGCTGGCAATTGTCGTCCTGGGACTCGACCAGGATCGCCGGCGAATGCAGGAATTCGTGTTCCAATTCATGTTTGCAGGGCTGCTGACAACTATAGTTTTTTTTCTTCTCCCCGCAGCAGGACCATTTTCAGCCTATGGTTACGAAGTTCGACCTGATCAACAACGATTCCTGGAACACTTCGACGCACTGCGGTCGGGACGATTTCATCAGATTTCCCTGAGTCATCTGGAAGGATTGATTACTTTCCCGTCGTTTCATACGTCCTGGGCCCTTCTGGTAGCGTGGGGATTTCGGCACCATCGCTGGCTGAACCTGCCGATGCTGGTCCTGAATCTCACGGTCGTTGTTTCGACGGTGACGACGGGCTGGCACTATGGAAGCGACGTTTTCGGTGGCATTCTGGTGACTGTCTTCGCGGTGTTGCTGACACACTGGCTGCGACCACATCTGCAGGATGGTCAGTCCAACAGTCTCAAATCCTGTCACGTGGAGTCTGTGATTACGGCAAAGCCGGAGACGTCGGGTCGACAGTCAGTTCTGTAATCGCACTATCCCTCCGGCATGAACCCAAACTGCAGGAGTAAGTCATGGAGGCGGAATTGAACAGTCATTCCTGTGATATTGTCGTGATTGGCACCGGCCCCGGTGGTGAAGGTGCCGCCATGCAGGCCACCAAACTCGGTCGCAGTGTGGCGGCTGTGGAACGTTTGGACTCCATTGGTGGCAATTGTACGCACCGCACCACCATTCCCAGCAAAGCGCTGCGATTTGCCGTCCACCGGTTGACCAGCCTGCTGCAGGCCCGCCTTGTGGATCCAGAAGCTCAATCCGCGGCATACTCGTTTCCAATGCTTCGCAAATCAGCAGTTTCGGTAATCCACCAGCAGGTGAGTGTGCGCGAGAGTTTCTATCAGCGCAATGATGTCCCGGTCTTTTATGGCCACGCTCGACTGACTGATCGCCACACGATCGAAGTCGAAGACGACCTCGGAGGCAAACGCACGATCCAGGCCGCTGATATCGTGATTGCCACGGGGTCCCGGCCATGGCGTCCGGACGACATGGACTTCAATCATGCTCGCATCCGAGACAGCGACACCATTCTGGACCTGTCAGAGACACCTCGCAGTATCAGCATCTACGGAGCCGGTGTCGTTGGGTGTGAGTATGCATCGATTTTTCGAAATCTTGGCGTGAAAGTGAACCTGGTCAACACGCGCGACCAGCTGCTGTCGTTTCTGGATGATGAGATCATTGATGCACTGAGTTACCATCTGCGGGAGTGCGGCGTGATTATTCGTCATGGCGAGGCAATCAAGCGGGTAGAAACCGTCGACGATGGTGTGATCACTCATCTGGTCTCAGGTAAACAGATTAAAACGGACGTGTTGCTGTGGGCAGCAGGCCGGACAGGCAATACAGACGGTCTGGAACTGCAGAACATCGGCATCAAGCCCAACAGCCGCGGTCAACTCAATGTTGATGAACATTTTCGCACAGCCGTTGATAACATATATGCGGTGGGTGACGTCATTGGTCCGCCAGCTCTGGCAAGCGCTGCTTACGTTCAGGGACGATATGCGGCGCATCATCTCGTCAGCGGGAAATGTGATCGAGCATTAATTGAGGACATTCCCACGGGGATCTACACCAGCCCGGAAATCAGTTCACTCGGGCGAACCGAACGCGATTTAACCGAAGCCGGTGTTCCCTATGAAGTGGGACACTCGATGTTCCGCAGCCTGGCACGTGCCCAAATCACGGGGGATACAGTCGGGATGCTGAAACTGCTGTTTCATCGGGAGTCACTGCAGTTACTGGGCATCCACTGTTTCGGAGCCAATGCATCCGAAATCATCCACATCGGCCAGGCAATCATGTCGCAGCCGGGTGAAAACAACACGCTGCAGTACTTCGTCAATTCCACGTTCAACTATCCGACAATGGCGGAAGCTTACCGCGTGGCGGCGCTCAACGGATTGAATCGGCTGTTCTGACTTCAGTCATCAGCCAGACCCCTCAGAGCTTCCAGAACTTTGTCGTCGTGCCCGTCCACCTGGACCGCCTTCCACACGCGAGCGATCTTACCCATGGCATCGATGATGAACGTGGATCGCTGAATGCCCATGAACTTTCGGCCGTAGCGATTCCGTTCTCTCCAGGCCCCGTATCTTGCGGCGACCACATGATTCGTATCGGCCAGTAATGGAAAGTTGAGCTCGAATTTTCCGCTGAAGGCCTGATGGCTGTCCACGCCATCGGGACTGACACCAAAAACACAGGCTCCCAGTGCCTCAAAGTCGGCCTTACGGTCACGAAATGCACACGCTTCTTTGGTGCAGCCAGGCGTGTCATCTCTGGGATAGAAATACAGGACGACTGGTGTGCCTTTGAGATCGGCCAGCCGAATTTTCGTCCCGTCGTTTGCGATGAGCGTGAATTTGGGTGCGGCGGCGCCCACTTCGATCCACTCGGTCATGTGTCGGCCTGTGTGGGAAGGGAATCGGTTGCATTGGTCGGCACGGATCAGTTCTCGTGCAGCACAGAACAGTGTAGCAGGAATAACTTCGGCAACAGCTGATTCGGGGTGCGTTTCTTTTCTTACAGTTGAACCGGTCCGCCGGTTTCGGGCCATCAGCTGCTGCCCACCACGATGATGCTGGGAGAATCAGCATTACTTACCTACGGATCCTTTGAATTTCGCGGTTGCGTTGCAGCAATTTCCGTGATCACTCCAGAACAACTGCGTTGAGAAACAACTGTGACTCAGCATAAAACAGAGGCCGCTCAATCATATCGACTCGAGCCAGCCAGCCATTTCCATTGAACCAGGGAGATTGAACGGCAGCGCTGTTGAGGACGCCTCAGGATCCGTTCTAATGGTACGGCTGAGCCACCTCATTTGGTCCTGTTCTGACCATCCTGTTGTTCATAGTGAATTGTTTGTGCTCGGAGAAGTCTGACAGAGATTTCGAAGGATATAACATTCATCTATGAGCGTCACAGCAACGATTTTATGTGCCGCCCGTTCAACGGAGTGAAAATCTGATGACTCAGCACATTTTCGTCACCGGCGGTGTTGTCAGTTCACTGGGCAAAGGCCTCACGTCAGCCTCCATCGGTATGTTGCTGGAGCGCCGCGGCCTCACCGTCCGCATGCAGAAGCTGGATCCGTATATCAATGTGGATCCGGGTACGATGAGTCCATACCAGCATGGCGAAGTCTACGTTCTGGACGACGGATCTGAGACCGATCTGGACCTCGGGCATTATGAACGCTTCACTTCAAGTCCGCTCAATCGTGATTCGAACTATACAACCGGACAGATTTATCAGACGGTGATTGACAAGGAACGCCGCGGAGAATACCTGGGCGGGACGGTGCAGGTCGTTCCGCATATTACGGACGAGATCAAGCGCTGCATCCGCAAACTGGCCTCACCGGAGGTCGACGTGGTCATCACCGAATTGGGCGGTACCGTAGGCGACATCGAGGGACTGCCATTTTTAGAGGCGATTCGCCAGATCCCCCTGAACATCGGCAAGGAGAACTGCCTGTTCATCCATCTCACGCTCGTTCCGTATCTCAAGGCCGCCCGTGAAGCCAAAACCAAACCAACTCAGCACAGCGTCCAGCAGTTGCGTGAGATCGGAATTCAGCCGGACATTCTGATATGTCGCACCGAGCGAGCAATTGGCCGCGAGCACACCGACAAGATCGCGCTGTTTTGTAACGTGGAAAAACGAGCTGTCATTGAGGAAATCGACAAGGAATTTTCGATTTACGAAGTGCCAATTGGGCTGGTTGAGCATCACCTGGATGAGTTAATTGTCGAGAAGCTCAACATAACAGCCGGCCCACTGGAACTGGATGACTATCATGATTTAATTCACCGCATTCGCAATCCACGTCACGAAGTCAAAGTTGCGGTCGTTGGCAAGTACATCGATCACCGTGATGCCTACAAATCGATCTACGAATCTCTGGATCACGGCGGTTTTCAACATTCGGCGCGGGTGATCGTCAAGCGTGTGGAATCCGAAGAACTTGAGCGACAGGGGGCCGGTGTGCTTCTCGACGGTATTGATGGCGTCCTGGTGCCCGGTGGTTTCGGTATGCGAGGAATCGACGGCAAAATACAGGCCGTGCAGTATGCTCGTGAGAATGGCATTCCGTACTTTGGAATCTGTCTGGGAATGCAGTGTGCTGTCGTGGAGTTTGCACGCAACGTTATGCAGCTGGACGACGCCAACAGCAGTGAGTTTGACCGTGGCACTCAGCATCCGGTGATCTGCCTGCTGGAAGAGCAGAAACAGGTCGTCGCCAAGGGTGGAACCATGCGGCTGGGAGCTCAGCCCTGTTTACTGGCTAACGGGTCACGATCGCTCGCGGCATACGGAGCACATCAAATTAGTGAACGGCACCGTCATCGTTATGAGTTCAATACCGAGTATCGTGAACAGTTTATACATGCCGGAATGACACCAGTCGGCATGAGTCCGGACGGGACGCTGGTTGAGATCATGGAAATTCCGGATCATCCGTGGTTCGTCGCCGTGCAGTATCATCCGGAATTCCGGTCACAGCCGAATCAACCTCATCCCCTGTTTTCCGATTTCGTGGGCGCAGCCATGAAAGTCCATCGGCATCGTCCCAAGCATCTGGTGTGATTACATCGAACAGCGTTCGATATCATCGTGAGGCAATGGAGTCACGGGAATCCGCAGATGGAAGTGTCAAATCTGAACCTCACCATCCGGCAACCTGGGCAATCGGTGTCGGTGATCAGAAATTTGACGGCGTCTATCTCAGACTGGTCGAAAGTAACGCCGGCGTTATCGACTCAGCCGCAGCCAGTTTTTTCGTTCCCGGCTGCACTGCTCGCGTGCAGTACGGGCAAGCCTCGCCATAAAATACACGACTGCAGTCGGAACACTGCCGCGGTCCCGTTGTAATGATGACTGTCGGACGCGTCATTTGATAGACCAGCCGTCCGAAGACCAGAATAATCAGCCCAGCCAGAGCGACTGAGAATTCTTTTGGGAAGAACAAACTGACTGTGATCGCCAGTATCACGCCGCAAACTGCAGTCATTGCGCCAGCGAACCAGTCCTGGCCGCTTCTGCTGGGTTTCACCAGTTCATTGTCGTGCAGGCGCTGCAGTGATTCACGACGCAGTTCATCAACTAGAGGAGCGACCGTGCTGCCGACAGCATGCAGCAGACGTTCAACACTGTCGAGACATCGGTAGGTGTCGCGTTCACTGAACATACGCTGGTGAGCCCACCGATTCCGGTATTCGCGAAGTTCACTGACCAGGCTGCGTTCGACGAATGACAGCTCATGTCGAAACACCTGATTCCAGTGGTCCCACATCAGAACCAGCACGACATGAGCATCCCATGAGCATGGATCCACTACCGTGATATTGTGTGCCACCGAGATTTGTTTGAGCCAGTCATCACCAAGCGCTTTACGCAGTCTTTCCACCACAAACGGCGAAAGACCCTTTGCCATGAGATCCAGTGCTGTCGCAATCGTGCCCTTCACGAGTTTCACTCCGGGACTGTAGCTGTATGAGCTATCAGTTTAGGCCGTTAAACGCCGTGCTGATGCGGGTTCTGCCGTGTTATGCTCGGACACTGAGAACAACCGGTGTCAACTGCCCGCCATTCCGTTTGTAGGGTTTGGCGCGATGTCTGAGAGTCGGAATTCCCCTGACACCGTTGGGAACTTCACTGCCGATGAAGCATGGATTCGGACGCCGAAGTCAGTCTCAACCACGGATAGATGAGATGAATAACAATGCGAGGCCTCTGCTATTCAGGTGCATTCGTGGTATTTTTTCGAACGAAGTCCTGACCCTATCCCAGAGGCTTTGTTTGAAATTCCGCACGAGACCGACCGTGCTGGCCAACCGGCCTGAGTGATTCAAATCTCACCGACGGAGCTGATGGATGACGACTGCTTGAACCGGTGATTCGCCGAGTACCGGCTGTACGGCTCACGACCATTACAAATGATGGACTTCAATCATCGTATTGAGCTTCGTGATCTGCAGAACTTCTTCAATGTCCGAAGAAGGATTGAACAGCTGGACCGCAAGCGAAAGACCATCAATTTTTTTGAGTGATACCAGAAGGCCGAGCATACCGCTCGGGATCAGTCGCACACCGCCAACATCGAAGGCCACTGTGGAACTATTGTTGGATTTCAACAAAGCTGTGATGGCCGCACGATAATGAGCTGCGTTGAATTCCGACGGCACGTCTTCACCGCCAAATCCCAGGACTGTCGTCTCACCAACGCTGTAGACCTTCAGCACGCCGTCTTCTGTTAGCGCATACTGTCCAGGCGATGGAGTATCACTGTCCCTGAATTCGGCGTTCGGCGTGTCGCTCATATCATTATCCTGAATATTCAGCCCGCAATCGAACGCGGTGTACAGTGACCTTTCGCCGATCACACATCTGGGGTTTTTGCGGCCGGAGTTTAGTCAACCTTTATCGACGCTGGCGAGGTTCACTGAATACTTTCGACAAAACTCGCTGCAAAAAATGAAACACCAGCAATTCCAGCAGCACCGGACGGCCAAAGGAAACCACGGGTCGACCAGGCCACCCTGCCTGAGGTGAAGGTTTTTACCTGCAGATCTCCGGAAATACTGATGACAGGTCGACCACTCCTAATGTTTTCTGAGGGTCAACTGCCAAGCCAGCAGAGCATCCCGGACCGCTGCCACATCATGTACACGCAGGATATCGGTTCCGCATTGAGCCAGCGCAACTGACACACCTAAGGTTCCTGCCAGTCGCTCTTCGACCGGTCGCCCCAGAAGTTTTGCCAGGAATCGCTTCCGCGAGTGGCCAATGAGTATGGGTCGTCCCAATGACCGCTTCATCTCTGCAACGGACTGCAGCAGCCGCAGGTTGTGATCTGCCGTTTTGCCGAACCCAATCCCCGGATCAACGCAAAGTCTCTCCGTCGGGATACCAGCATCGCAACAACGATTGATACATCGTCGAAGATGCTGCATGACTTCACCAAGGACATCATCGTAGACAGGATCCTGCTGCATCGTTTGCGGTGTGCCGAGAATGTGCATAACACAAATCCCGACTGCAGTGTCTCGACACACATTCAACATACGGTCGTCAAATGTCAGCCCCGAGATGTCATTGACAATTATTGCACCGGCAGCGATGGCTTCCTCGGCGACTACCGCCTTGGTCGTATCAATTGAAATCGGCACGGCAACCTGACACGCCAGCCGTTCGATGACAGGAATCGTCCGTCGCAACTCTTCGTCTCCATCGACGACGGCTGCTCCCGGCCGCGATGATTCACCTCCTATGTCGATGATGTCAGCTCCGTCGGTGACTAGTTTGAGGCCATGGCGCACAGCCGCGTCGACTGAGTCGTGTTCACCGCCATCTGAAAAACTGTCGGGGGTGACATTCAAAATCCCCATAAGCAATGGGATACGGCCAGCCTTCAGCACCGTGCCCCGACAATCCCAGGCCAATGACGTCACAGAGCTACTCCGCATCACTGCGGCGAAGGACGAGGACACTGCATGTGGCGTGGCGAATGACGCGTTCCGCCACGCTGCCCAGCACAAGGCGTTTCATTCCGTGATATCCGTGAGACGGAATAACAATTAAATCAGCACTCTGATGTCTGGCATAGTCGGTAACCTCCAGGCCGGGCGACCCAAACAGGACGGCGCGACGTGCCGTCGCTGCGCTATTGTCTTCAGCGATCTTCGTAAGATTCTCTTCGACTCTGTTTTTTCGGGATTCGTCGGAGGTATCGCCCAGCAGTACTCCTGGAGACAGCGAATCCAATGGCAGCAGGACATGAATCAAATGCAGCTTCGACGCATCATCAACGGCATCAAGTCCGGCCCGAATTGCCTGGGGCGACTCACCGGAGAAATCTACCGGAACAACCACATTCGTGAATGAGAGTGTCATATGTACCCTTTTCCAAATTTCCTGAAGCTCGCCGAACTCAGGCTCTACGGCTGGTGAAATTCACCGCTCTTGAGTTTCTGCCAGTAGTCATCCAGCGCTCGCCGAACCTTGCCTGACAGCAGTGCCACACCCAGGACATTTGGGAATGCCATTCCAAGAATCATCAGGTCGCTGAGATCCAGCACATTTGTCGCGGACATGACAGAACCCAGCACCACGAACACAACAAAGATGATTTTGTAAACCATTGAGCTGTGGTCACCAAACAGATATGCCCAGCAGCGTTCGCCGTAATAAGACCATGAAATCATTGTTGAGTAGGCGAACAGCATGACGGCGACGGCAAGCACGTAGGGAAACCACTGGATCTGACTCCTCATTGCCTCGACTGTCAGCCCGGCACCATTCCTGTCGGAGATCAATGCAGAGTACGCCTCGTTATTGATGTCCCATGCTCCTGTGATCACGATGACAAGGGAGGTCATTGTGCAGACCACAACTGTATCGATAAACGGCTCAAGCAGGGCGACGATACCTTCACGCACCGGGTAATCTGTCTTTGCAGCCGAATGCGCAATTGCGGCCGAGCCAACTCCGGCCTCGTTGGAAAACGCGGCTCGTTTGAATCCCTGAACAAGAACCCCAAGAATCGCTCCGTAACCAGCCTGCGGTGTGAACGCAGACTTAACAATCAGTGAGCAGGCGTCCGGAACTGCGCTGAGATTCATGATGAGAATATAGGCACACAGCAAAACATAGACTCCACACATCAGCGGAACAATTTTTTCGGCCGTGGAGGCAATGCGCCTGATGCCTCCAATGATGACGACCGCCACAAGAAACGCCATAGCAACACCGATCGCAAACCGGACGGTTATGCCCATGGCTTCAAGCTGAGGAAACGCCTGCTGCACCGCGTTGATGGACTGATTGACCTGGAATGCATTCCCACCTCCGAGCGATGCAAATATGCACATCAGTGCAAACAGGATTCCCAGGACCCTGCCCAGTGGCCCCAGTCCGAGTTCCCTGAGTCCGTTTGACAGATAATACATGGCACCACCCATGACCTGCCCGTCGGGTCGCACCTGTCGATACATCTGCCCCAGAGTGCACTCAACGAATTTGGAACTCATGCCGAGGATCCCGGCAATGATCATCCAAAACGTCGCTCCCGGGCCGCCCACGCCAATGGCAATGGCAACACCCGCGATGTTACCTAGTCCCACGGTGGCTGAGAGCGCTGCCGTGAGCGCCTGGAAATGAGTGACTTCGCCCTCGTCGTCCGGATTGTCATAACGTCCTGCAGTGACACGAATCGCGTGTGTGAACCCTCTGATGTTGATGAATCCCATTCGCAGTGTAAAAAAAACAGCTCCAACGACCAGCCAGGCAACAACAATCGGAATACCTGAATTCACGGCGTGGAATGTCCGTGCTTCTCCGGGTTCCAGTTCCTTCAGTGAAACCGACAGACTCCTGAGCTTCGAACTGCAGAATTCTGAACGCAGGGCATCGGCGACCACTGACGCCACCGGTTGGTTCAGGTCGCCCTTTGCGAGCGTAATGGTAAAATCAGCTTCCCCCAGGTTGACTGCGGAAGACGCATTATCCATCAGGGGTTGAATGGCGTCACGAATTGCCGCGATTTCGGCGTCAAAGCTCACCGCATCGTCTTCGGACAGCCGACTGCGGACAAATTTGACGGACCAAACAGCCGTCTTTCTGGTGTCGTCGGAGAGCGACGCATCAACGGAGCTGATCAACGACGAAAACTGCGGTGAATCGAATGCAGCTTCTTCCAGTTTCATCGTGAATTCGGAATGACCGGCGAATTCGTAGAAGAAAAGACTGGCGATGAAACCTACGGCCTGACCGGAATACTTATCGACCTGTTTTTCGAATTCACGCAACGTGTTTGCAGCTGATTTCCTGAAGTCAGATTCTGGTTTCGTCTCGTCCCCCGGATTCAAGTCATCGCTGGATTCGACTTCGGTCGGCGTATGCTGTGCGCTGCATACGGGCGGCAGTGCCACAAGAACGGCCGCCACCGCCAGCGTGACCAAGGCAGCAAACGAACTTCTTGAGCGTTTCATGGCACACGGCTCCCAAACGGGCGGATAGAGTGCGAATTGAACAGCGGATAGAGTGAATTGGTCGGGGAAGAATAGCAATTGACCAACCTGAACGGAATCGCGAGCCGGTGAGCCGCACACCGCCGGAAATAGCCTTGCGATGACTGCGTGATCAACACAAATCTCTGATCGAGACCGCGGACTCTCAACCCGGCATCCGCTCAGAGACATCGCAGCTCCCTGCTGCCGGAAAATCCCCAAATGCGCTGCAGCAAACTGTGAAACTGACTACGTGATCTGCCGGCAGATACGCGGTCCGACCATCACTGTTACAGAACTGAATCAGGAATTTTCACCAGTCCCGTTGGTTTGTCAGCCTGCGCCGTTGAGCAGTACGATTACAAGTGAGGACTGACCCGGAACCAGATCCACCCGTGCTGCATAAACCGAATGAGTTCGGTCGTCGACATCTTCCCCACGTTCACGAATTTCGGGCATGACGGCACCATCTGGAATAGATGCTGCTGGCTGACCGTCGCAGTCAATGCTGCGCGAGCCGTCCTGATTTACCTGCATCACCACTTTACACTCGTTGTTCAGGATGAACACTCGATCTCTGCTCTTGAGATGGTTCCTGAGGAACCCTGCGACAACTTGGATGAGAGCCGCTTCGATCATCACAAAGCCGAATGGCTATTCCGTTTGCTCATCGAATACTGGCACTGCCGAACGCACGAATCCGGCTGGCATGTCTCTGGCCTCGCCGTTGGACAGCGTCAGCCACAACAGATTGTACCTGTCACAAACGTCTCTCGCCAACAGTTGGCCGTCATCCCTCTTGGCCGACTGATTTCCGGCACGCACGTCCCGATCACCTTTCAAATCCGATCTGGACCTGCAATCCCTGGTCCTGCTAGGCTTTTCCGTCTCAAATAATGAACCATTTCAGCAAAAGACGGCCCTCTCAACCGTACGTTTGACTGACATTGACAACGTCAGTCGATATCAGGAGTGACACGGATGTCTTGCCTGAAGCTATTGCCGGTATTCACGATCACGGTTTCATTGATATACGTGAGCGCCGCGGACGCAAAAATTGAGGCCGTCAAAGGCAAACGTTACACCCTGCACAAGGTCCACGGACCGCACATGGTTCTGGTCACCACCCTGCGCGACGTGAATTTCGGATTGAATTCGAAGGGGATGACGGCGGAGGAAGCTGCTGACGAGCTCGTGTACCAGTTGAGGCTGGTAGGAATTCCCGCGTATGTTTACCACCAGGAGGAACAGCTCAGTAAACAGGGCAGGTTCAAGACGCATCAGGAAGAACTGGCGGTCGTGGCGGGGAACTTTCCATCACGCAACCATCGATTCGCTCAGACCGTGCTCAAGTACATTCAAAACAAGTTTCAGCCGTCTTTTCTGAGGAAACAGGAAACGGGAGCGATTATCGCGGAACAATTGGCAGCGAAGCCGTTCCGCCGGGCATTCATCATCGTAAATCCATTACGGTCAGCAGAAAAAGAACAGTCAAAATCCGTTGACAGGGATCTTGTCAACCTCAATTCTGACAGCGGTGATATCTCGCTTCTCAGGAATAAAGGACGCTTTTCCGTCAAAGTTGCCACATTTTCGGGCAACGCGGTTGTACAGGTCAGCGGCCGAGAAAACAAAAAGGCGTTGGATTTATTCAAGGACACCTTTGGCAAGAATCTGGATGCATCCGGTCGAATGGCATGGGAGCTGGCAACGGCGTTGCGCCAAGCCAGCAAGTACGGGTATGGCCGCGACTACGACGCATGGGTGCTGCACAAACGCTATAAGTCCTACGTCACAGTCGGATCATTTGACAGCCCGGATGATCCTGCGGTCCGGCTGCTGGTTGAGGAGTTTCGGGCTAAGATCAAGCCGAACCCGAAGACCGGACGGAGGGAGCGGACTCCGGAATTATTCTCAATCCCCAAGAATCCTACCGGCCAGACACTGCCGCACAAGCTGTGGTTCTTCGACCAGACACCTCGCCCCATTAGGATTCCTGGAAAATAGGCGTGCTGAAAAACCTCGGTTGATGACGTGGCGGCGGCGCGTGTCCCAACATCGTGCCGCATGAGTTCCCGATCTGGTGAACCCCGGTACAACACATGAATGTTGGACTGTCTCAATTTCATAATCACAGTTGGTTTGCGTCGACGTCGGTTTTTTTTGCCGAAAAATCGAAAGAAAACTGATAGATTCCGCGAACCTTTCATGGATTAACAATGTCGTACCGGGCATTGGGTTCGTCTTTTCCTGACGGAAGGAAATCGTGGTCGCGGACAGATCTGTTTCGATATTAGGCCGTCCGTGGTCCACGAAAGCTGAATCGAGCTGATTCGTCGGACTGCGTCGCGAGAAATCACGATGCAACTTAATAAACCTGAATTCCCTATTTATATTCAGGGCTAACTCAGGAAGCAGGACAATGCATGTTTCTGTGCAACCGAGCTGCCTGGCCGTTCTGCCGACTTCGTCCAGTTTGCAGACTGGCAACCCGCACATCGGCGGGTCAAATGCGTTTATGTACGCTCGATGTGCACCTTAGGGTATTCCGCAATGCGAGCGGTCCCTCCGAACAACCTGCCAGGTTGTTCGACTTCTTTACCATCGCGACGCTCCCTGCGAAGTGTACTCAGTTGCGTCACAGTGAGCTGAATCGCACTTCAGTCCCGTCCCACAGGGACGAATCCTGAAATGCTGCAAAAGCTGACTGAGGACGAGTCCACCAGCGAGCTGGGTCGCCTGATCACTGAAACCGATGATGCAGCTTTGCTCATTTCGCAAACGGTCTTTCGCCAGAATTTCCTTGACCGGGCCCACGATCTCTGGCCCGGCTTTCAGTTCGATGATCGGTATTTTGTCTGCCGGCACCGCTTCCAGTGTCGGAATGGTCTGGCCGGCAAACTCGGGTCCTTTCCCCTTGCCAACGTCCAGCATCTGCAATTCGGCCAACGTCGAGGTTCTTGCCTGCGGTTCATCCGGTTGTCGCATCATGAATGCACACCCCTTGACCATCGGCGGCAAGACGAAAGTCTCCTTCGACTCCGTCGGCGCGACACGTCGTCCTGGCCCTGCCACGGAAGGATTTTGGCCGTGCGGTGCACTCCAGCGTGGCATAGCCCTGGTTTCGCAGACGCAATCAGCCGATCAGGAACGTGAACATCATGGTCGCGAGCAAACACTCCCACACAGCAATCTGCGTGATCGTCCCCCGGAAGGCACACGTGGAAATCACCGAATTCATCAACGGCCGCCTCGTAGTGGAACGATGGCTGTGTCTCACATTTCTTGATTTGACCCACCGCGACCAGCTGGGCGACAGGAAAAAACCTCCACTCGGGGGGTCTCTGACGTGGTACAGACGGCAGAGTTGGTGGTTCCGGGATCGATCCCCCACCACGAATCGTGCCCGTTTCGATTGCTTTAATCGGCATTGGGCAGTTCTGTTCGGCTCAATTCATAACTCATGTGGATCAAACCGAGGGTGACATTCGCCTGCAGCGGACAGAATTGTTCAGGAAACCGCCGTGGATGCGAGCTGGACTCACCAGACACGAAAATCACGGAACTTGTCTTTCCGCATCCCGGAACTTCTGATAAGTGTATGGCAGCTGGCATCACACGGACTGTTTTGGTCGGGGGTTATACGCCCTGACCACACTGGGAATGGCTTCCCATGCAGAATTCAACTTGGAAATTGATATCGGTTATTGGGGTCGTTGCGATTGGCACACTGGTCGTGCTGGAGGTCCAGCAGCGAATCCCTGCCAGCAGCAAATCCGTTCAGAGTGCGGGTCCGATTCCGCTGAATGTGGACCAGGAAACTGCCATTACGCCTCACACCGAACCATCCGACTTTGAGCGGGATCTGATGGTTGCTGAACCCTCTGAGGAAGATCAGTTCAGCGGTGCGAGCCTGCACGACAATACAATCAACATAGATTTCGATGAGCCGGACCTCGGCATCCACGACGATTTTGACACCAAAGTCGACCATGCAAACCTCACGGAAAAACATGATTCGTTAACACCTGACCCAACTTCTGATTTCACCAGCGTTGACGCCATTGCCTTGCCTGGGCTGAAGATTTCGTCCTTGGACAAACACGAATCAGCCGTCGTAGATGATTCAAACCCATTTGAACCCGGGCTCTATCCCGCCGCTCAAGATGACCGAAATCCAACAGATCCGTTTGCCACCAGTGAAAATACCGTCGTTCCTGCAGGTCGCACTGAATCCAGTGCTTCGGCGCTGACTGCGGAGCCATTTTCTGCTGATTCCGAATCATCGGTTGTCGCTCCCGCCACTCCAAATGATCCACCATCTGCAGCGGTGGATTCTCCGACTTTCCTGCCACCGGGCGACAGAAGTGAAACCGTAACTTCTTTCGCTTCCGAGCCACCAGCTGAATCCTCTGCAACAGATCCATCGTCCGTAACCCATGTTCCTGACGATGGTGGTTCGGCCGCGCCAGTAGATGGTCTGCAGCATCCCGCTGACCAAACAGATGCATTCGGTCACAGCCCCGCTTTGCAGCCGGTACCGGATCCAGGAGGCACTGATCCCGAGTTTTTCGTCGACGAAAAGGCTAGCCGAACGGAAGGCACCTCCGTAACTACCGATCCGGTAGCCAACAGTGACACTTCGACGGTCAGTGAAGAAAATGTCGATACTGGTGACTCCCTTCCATTCTTTAATCAATCTGTCGAAGCCACGGATCCTCCGAATCCGGTCCCGCATGCAACGGATCGGTCAAGTTCCCGTCGTTCCATCGCTGGTGATCACCGAGCTGACGATTCTGATACGACGCCAAGTGATCCACTTCAACCACGAACGGAAGACGTACCGGACCTCTCTCAGATTCCTTTCGTGCAGGACCAAACGAACGAACTTAGAAATATCCCGGATCTACAGCATGAGCCGTTTCTGCGGCGTGATTCGGAGTCGATCGAAATTCGATCACCCAATGATCGGAAAAGCGATGCTGCCAAACCCGGGCCAACAGTGGAAACTTTCCCCGCTAAATTGCACGATCGCCCGCCGTCTTCGACGCACGTGCTGCGTCCTCATCTGTCATTTCGCAAGCTGATGCCGCCATCTGCCACTCTGGGACAACCTCTAAGCTATACGCTGGTGGTAACTAATGAAGGTAAGGCCACCGCAAGAGACGTCGTCGTTGAAGACGTTGTTCCGTCTGCTGCACGTCTCGACGGTGTGGAACCGCCGGCCGACTACGAAGAAGAAACTCGAAAGCTGGTCTGGAATTTTGATGAACTCCAGCCCGGCGACTCACGCGAATTAAAGATTCAGCTGACTCCAACCGACCAGGGTATACTCCGCAGCGTCGCCACTGTGCGATTCCGAACCCAGGTCACTACCAGTACCGTTGTACGTATTCCCAAGTTGACTCTGAAATTCACAGCAGCCGAACATGTCAGATTGGGTGAGGAAACTCAACTTCGTTACATCGTGCGCAATGACGGCGATGGGGCTGCCACCGACGTCATATTGCGGAGTGACCTGCCAGCCGGGCTGAGCCATCCGATTGGCAATGATCTGGAGTACAACATCGAAACCCTGATGCCCGATGAAGAGCGCCAGATTGTTTTGGACGTGATCGCAACTGAGCCTGGGCAGTTTACCAGTACGGCAGAACTGCTGGCGGCCGGCGTCTCCGGAGAAACCGCTGAAGTCGAAATCAACGTCCTTGGACAGCAAATTCAGCTGGTCCGGCGCGGTCCTCGGCGCCGCTACGTGGGTCGGTCAGCAAAATACGAGAATATTCTGAGCAATGAAACTGCGTTTGAAGCTTCGGGAATCCGTGTCGTCGAACAAATTCCGGAAGGCATGAAATTCGCTGGCGCCTCTCATAATGGAGTCTATAATCCACAGGACCGAGCCGTCATCTGGACAGTGGATCGCATCGATGCAGCAGAGACAAAGACCTTGTCAATTGAGCTGCTCGCAATGAAGTCCGGTGATCAGGAAAGTTCTGTCACCGTCCTGGAAAATGCCGGATTTGAAACGTCAGCTCAACATATTACAGCTGTTGAAGATTTGCATAATATCGGTACCAGAATGAGTCATCTGGACGGTCCTGTTTTCGTGGGTGAAGAGTTTGGTTTTGACATTGTCGTGCAAAACCGGGGTACAGCTGACGCGACTGGAATTCTGTTGACAGTCGATCTGCCGGATGGCGTCAAGGGAGTGAGCGTTGGAAAGGACGGACCGCGTGCTGTTCCTGATATCAGCGGCGGGCAGCTGCTTTATCGGTTTGAGCCCATCAAACGAATTGGGCCGGCCGAAGATATAACGATCCGGATTAACCTCAAAGCGACAGAGCCGATTTCGAATGGAATCGTCAATGTTCGAGTTCGATCTGATCAGATGGAAAACGAATTGGTCACGTCAGAGTCGGTGACTGCCGGCGACGACTCTCCGTAGGACCTTGAATTCTGACAGCGAAATCATGGTCATGGCGATGTTTGTTTTTGCAGCAACTCGCGGGTCCGCTATCAAGTACGGGGGATTCGTGGTTCTGCCGCTGTTTTGTCGGCAAGTTCACTCGGAGTGAACCGATCAGCGGCGCGGAGACTGGAGGTCGCAGTTAATTGCGACCACCGCGGTGTCGGTATGGGTTGAGTAGTACGGGTAATCATTGTGCGTAGCGGTCGTTCCGGCATGTCAGAGAATTCCTCCTGAATCCTCCTCATTTTTTGATTGGTGGACAATCTGGGGTGACACCTGCCCAGGAATCCGTTGACCTGCTGTCAGATTCAGACGGCCAGCCAGGACTTTTGGCCACCGAATCACATTCGAGGCAGATCGACAACAATATCGATCTGCGATAGGCTGGGTGCATTGAAGTTTGTCTGGATTCGACCTAAGGAACTCGGAATCGAAGAACCTGGTTTGACACCGCCGCTCTCACCGGAATTCAGGCCAGAAACGCAGGCAAGCGAAAGACGTTGGGAGAACACACGTGCTCGTGCTTCGTGCGCAGATATAATGCCGTTTGTGCCAAAGTCCCGCTGTCCAATCCGGGTTCACCAATTCAACCGCGCCTTTCAAACTCCATTGGTTTCGACATGAGGTAACTGGCAAGGCAATAAGGATTGGCGAATCAATATTTGTTCAGCAATCATCACGACCGTACCTGATGGCAGCTTGCAGTTGGGACAGTTTTTGATTGGCCTGTGTTAAGCATCCCGCGCATACACCGTTTTGCCACCGACGAGTGTTCTTACGACGGCACCGGTAAAGGTATCACCATCGAACGGCGTGTTACGGCTGCGGGACTGGAACTGAGCTGCGTTGAGAGTGATTTTCCGTGACGGGTCGATGAGTGTGATATCTGCGGGGAGACCCGGCGACAGAGTGCCCGCATTGATTCCCAGGATTTCCGCCGGTCCGACGGTGATGCATCTCACGAGCTCACTCCACGTCAGATGACCAGGATCGATCAGAGCGCGGACGCAGCAGCACAGAAGTGTCTCCAGACCACACATGCCAAACGGTGCTATATCCAGTTCCACGGCCTTCTTTTCGATCGCCAGTGGCTGATGGTCAGCACTGATCGCAGTGACTGTACCGTCCTTCAATCCGTTGATCAGGGCATCAATATGATCCTGTGACCGCAGCGGGGGATTGACTTTGTACAGTGTATTGAATGAGTTCATCACCCCATCGTCCAGCAGCACGTGATGCGGGGTGATGTCTGCGGAAACTCGAATGCCGCGTTGGCGGGCGGAGCGGATTTGATCAACGGCATCGCTTGTGGTAACTGTCATAATATGAACGCGGCCACCTGTAAGTTCTGCCAGAGCAATGTCCCGGCCTGTCATGATGTCCTGGGCAGCAGCAGGAATCCCACGCAAACCCAGTCGTGTCGACTGGAAACCCTCATGCATAATGCCGTTTTCCGACAGTTCCGGGACGACTGCGTTGTGCAGAATTGGCCGGTCGAACATATCAGTGTATTCCAGCGCCCGCCGCATGATTTCCGCATTTGCGATCGGTGATTTTCCATCGGTAAAGGCGATAGCATCAGCTTCGACGAGCTGCCCAATTTCAGCCAATGCTTCGCCTTTTGCTCCCCGTGTGACAGCTCCCATTGGAAACACACGACTGCCCGGCACCTGAAGCGCCTGGTGCTTAACAAACTCGGCCGCACCCCGATTATCAACTACTGGATTGGTCGATGGCAACGTGGCGATGCTGGTTATTCCGCCGGCAACTGCAGCCAGTGCAGCTGATGCAATAGTCTCATCTTCTTCAAAACCGGGCTCTCCGATGCCCACGTGAAGATCAACAAACCCCGGCGTCACTATCAGCCCGCTTGCTTCAATCCGTTCGGCGTCGATTTCTTGGGACACGCTGCCCGCAAGGAATTCGACGGTATGGCCGTCCTCGATCAGAAGACTGCCCATCTGGTCAATGCCATTGGCTGGGTCAATTACCGTTCCGTTCGTAATCAGGAGTCGTTGCATGTGGACGTTGCCAGCCAGCTCGACGTTCTGCGCGTCCGCCGATTTGTTGAGTCAATGCTCAGCTGTTCTGCCGTGCTCGTCGGCGTTGCTCAGCCAGCATCGATAGACAGGCCATTCGCACAAATAACCCATTTGTCACCTGGTTCAGAATGAGCGAATTAGGTCCGTCTGCAACCTCGGACGTGAGTTCCACGCCCCGATTGATTGGACCAGGAGCCAGAACCAGCAGCCCCTCTTTCGCTCGTCGAATTCGTTCCACTGTCATGCCGAACAGATGTGCGTATTCCTCAATGGACGGAAAAAACGCCCCTCGCTGCCGTTCAAACTGCACTCGCAGCAGGTTCACGCAGTCGACTTCCGGCAAAATTTCGTCCAGATTGTAAGCAACTTCAACGCCCAAACGAGTGATCATGCGTGGAATCAGCGTCGCCGGACCGCACACAATCACTTTGGCACCAAGCTTCTGCAGGCCATGAATATTGGAGCGTGCGACTCGGCTGTGTCGAATGTCACCAACCAGGGCGACTTTCATACCGCGAATGTCTCGCCGCTGTCGAATGGTCAAAATATCGAGCAGCGCCTGAGTCGGATGTTCGTGAGTACCATCCCCGGCGTTGAGAACGCCTGCTCTCAGATGCCGCGCAAGCATGTGAGGAGCGCCTGGCGCGCTGTGCCGACAGACAACCAGGTCAACTCCCATAGCCTCGATGGTCAGCGCTGTGTCGACAAACGTTTCGCCTTTGGCCAAGCTGCTGCCACCGGCTGAAAAATCAACAGTATCTGCCCCGATTCGTCGGGCGGCCAGATTAAAGCTGGTTCGAGTTCGAGTTGACGGTTCAAAAAACAGGTTGGCGACCACCATGCCGCGCAGATCATCCAGCTTTCGAGTACCGCCATGGGTTTTTTCCCGATAGTATTCCGCCAGATCCAGAATGGCCATGATTTGCTCGGCGGACAACTCTTCAATACCAAGCAAATGCTGCCCGATCGTTGTCTTGTCTGCCTCTGCGACTGTCATGACGTTTCCAGTGCATCGTTGCAGCGAGTCGCCAACTGAAATTTTCTCACGGGACAGACCCGCAGTCCCTTCTTAATCGCGCCTCTGGTAGGATATCGGGGAGGTCGTCGCGGACACGACACTCCACTCGTAACAGCCCTTCTACAACTCCGGCACAGGAACTTCAATCGACCGAACCAACTTCGGGAATCGGAACCGAAGCCCCGTGGAAGAAACCCGACGACAGAATCAGCGTGTGCCGGTTCATCTCGACATCCACATTGCTGAGTTCCAGCGCTCCCGGCTGCAGTTCGAAATGTTCAGCGAGTTGCACCTTCGCATCGGAATGAAAGTAAACACCGTCTTTTGTTGTCAGTCGATCAGCGCGCTCCACCGTCACGACACGGATCCTGCCGATCTGATTGCTGATGTCTGCACCAATCACACGGCCGTCTGCCGTGATCTCACACGGAAGATCGGTCGGAAGGACAGGAGAGTCCTTCAAAGCGACGAAGCCGTCACCAGCTCGCAGTCCCAGCTGACCATGGTGCATTCGGGCAAACATGCCGTTCCGCGTGAGTCGTCCGTCCGCCAATTGAAAGAAGACCGGTCCCGGTGTTCGCAATGCGACATGAAGAGGATCCCAGGTTTCAATCACCTCACCGACTGTGAGCCGGCGCAGCGAAAATCGCTGCGAATCAGCAGAGTCACCGGCTGACAGCACATTTAGAGCAAGGCAATCACGGTATCCAATTGTCATAGTATTCTGCAGGTTCAATCGAGCCGTATCAACACGGTGATCTTTGAACCTGGGATTACCCGAATATAGAGACAGGGCAGGGCCAGGCAGTTCGATCTGTACCTCCCTGGTCAACTCCGCTGCCCCGACAAATGACTGTGTACCCGTACCCACAACAACGTCTGGTAAACCAGACTGCTGGATCAAAAATGAGATTTCTTGATCGCTCATATGTCCGAATTCCTCCACCCACACTTCAACAGCAGATTCGGCCTGCTGGGGTCTGAGCTGCCGAATGAGCTGACGAACCTGCTTCCGTCGTTCCTGTGTCATTGGTAATCGATCAGTTGAATCGATCTTTGCAGATTTATTTACAGGGGCAACAATCACACAAGACGGAGACTCACGATCGCTCCTGGTCGAGTCCGGCTGCTGCGACAACACCGTGTTGTCTGCAGACAGTTCCGGCGCCAACAGTGCCTCATTTGACGGTTCGGCCTGTAACAACCGGAAAATTGCAATTGCGAATCCGGTAACTGTTAATCCGGCAACTGCTTTGTTCATGACTGCGTCCCTGCGTCGTGCTGTGTTGTGGTGTCGGCTGACTGCAGCCCACTACCGGATCGCCTGCCCAAGTCTTACCCGCAGCCCAATGCGCTGTCCATGACGTTCCACAGTGACCAACACACTTGCGCCTCCATTCGCCTGACGCAGGAAGTCGTGAAGAGCTGCGTAGTCGTTAATCTGCTGGCTGTCGATTCTAACAATGACATCTCCAACCTGTACAGACGCATCGGCAGCCGGAGATCCGTGGCGAACGCCAAGAACACGAACTCCGTGTGTGTCACCGGTCCCGGACAGCTCCGGTCGAATGCCCAGAATTGCCATCCGGACACGACCACGTGTTGTACGTCGGTACGCAGGCCTTGTGGGCAGTTCATCAACGCTGTGAAGCACCTGCTCAGACAAGTCAACGATTGATACCACTCCATCCATGTTGATCATCTCAATATCGTCATCAGGCGTGTGATATCGGTCTGTCACTCCCGTGAAACAAAACATCACCGGGATTTGTTTCCGATAGAACGGTAAGTGATCGCTGCCGCCAAACGGGTTAGCAACGATTTTTACCTCCATCGGCGACTGCTCGTCAGCCAGTTCTACCAGCGGCAGAAACTCGGCTGCCGTGCCAACTCCATTGATTTCCACACGATTATTCCGCGCTGAACCGATCATGTCGAAATTGAACATAAACACTGTATCGTCGAGCGGAAACACGGGCTGACGGATGTAGTGACGACTTCCAAGCAGTCCTCGTTCCTCACCTGAAAAACAGATAAACACAATCCGTCGATGTGGCGTCGGTCCGGCAGCGATGCGACGAGCCAGTTCCAGCACTGCCGCAACTCCGCTGGCATTGTCATCGGCTCCATTGTGGATTTCACCGCGGCGGTCGCGAGCACGGGAACCATAGTTACCGTAGCCAATATGGTCGTAGTGTGCACCCACGATGATGGTCTGATGAGCATTTGGACCTTTTCCTTCCACCATACCAATCAGGTTTGATGCCTCAACGGTGCGCCCAGTGAATTTCACCTCCAAGTCCACTTCCCACGACGCTAACACCTGTGATACCGGAGTCAGCGACTCATCCAAATGTCGGGCCACTGCTCGCAGGGTCGTCAGTAATTCACCACTGGATGTTCTAAGTGGATTTTCTGCCAACAAACGATCAAGAAGTCTCTGGCGAATCTGGACAAACGGAATTGGACCTCCGCGCGGACCGAAACCATCGATGGCGACGAGTTCATCAGTGTCGGGATCGGATGACGTGTATGGATCGTTTACCATCAGAACAGCGGCGGCGGCATGTTGTTGAGCCAAACGAAGTTTTGTCGTGATGTAGGCATGTGGACTCGTCGACTCTCCGGAAAACGGTGCTTCCGGGTTTCCCTGGCCTGGCACACGACGAATGATCACGATCGTTTTACCCTCGACGTCGATGTCGGCGTACTCATCGTAATCGTCTTCCGGAGAGCTGATCCCGTATCCAAGGAACACGAGCCCGCCAGATGACTTGCCTTCTCCGCCACGTCGCAGTGGCTGGTAGTCCAGATTCGTGGTGAGCTGAAGTTGCGTTCCACGCGAACTACGCAGACTCAGCGATGTTTCATTGCTGATCCCGACGGATCCAATCATGATGTCAAACGTCTGACGCCAGACGCGATCGGGCAACACCGGCGTCAGTCCAGTCTCATCGTAATTCGCTATGATTCTTTGGGCAGCATACTGGATTCCCTGAGTTGAGACGCCTCGACCTTCCTGCTCGTCCGATGCGAAGAATTCAATATCAGTTCGGATACGGTGCAGTGCTGCCGCACGTTGGTTGTCGGCGGCCGGAGTGCTGATCAGACTGATGAGGCTGCAGGCCAAAAATGTATTAAATTTCATGTGATCCCAGTCGATATGACTTCCGGTAGCGGCAACTCAGCTGTTGCTGCTCAAGATAGAAGCAGAAGCCGCTGCCTGCGATTCTTGACGACCGGACTCTCTGTTACAAGAATCGAATCCTGGTGGACACAAGCAGCAACAGCTGACAGCGGACAGATTCCTGCTGAGTCCGGGAAAAATCAATTGCGGAGAATTCAGTCTTTTTTTTCAGCTTCCCCACTGAATTTCGGGTAAGAATTTGGCCTCCGACACATGCGAAAAGTTCGGTGATTCCTCCCGGTTGGCAACATCACTTGCCCTTGGGGTGATGCCCTGCTGCCACCGCTTTCCATGACAAAGAGACGATCCACTGGTCTGCCGACCGATACTTCAATTGACGATGTGGACGCAAGCAAACCGGCAAGTTGGAGATTGCAGTACGAGGGATGTATGATTTTCACTGCGTTTTGTCCGTCCGTTCCTGCCACGAGTGGTACGGTGAGTCTGCTGACAACTGGTACTTCGAAGATGGATGTAACCGATGCCTTGGTCGTCGATTTATTTACTGAAACTTCCACAGCACCAGCAACATGATCAGCCAGGCCAATCGTCGTCGGTGTAAGCACCGTTCCCTGTCGGGCTTATGGAGTCAGGGCAAACAGTCGGTCAAACGTGGCCTGCAATGTGGAGACCGTGGGAAAATGTTCAGCGAACTTCTCACGCACTTGCGGTGTGTCGGCGAAATGGCGGAGCCTGCCTGATAACCGGGGTGCCGCAGTGACTGATCGGCCGGAGTCTGACGTTGTCTAGGCGATCAACAGTCTATCGAGAACAGGAATCACGGAAGTTTTCGAGCACGCAATGATAGACGGAACGTCACAGGCACAGTAGCTGGTTGCCAGTAGAGTCCGCCAAGGTCCCTGCCGCCGCCAATTCAGGATCGGGACTGTGCTCACCAGCGACCGTCAGAAATGTACCTGGTCATTGCCCGTCGGAATTGCTTCCGGGGTGATCGATGAAACGGCATTCCGATTGGCAGATGGTTCGAAAAGAAGCCGATAGGTGCCGTCCGGATTCAATTGAAAGGTCCCTCGGACGACTTGAGGCTGCACGCGTGACGCCGGAATCGTCGGGGCACTGACGTTCATGCTCCCGTCAGGTACCGAAGCAAATGGAGAGTCATTGACAGGCAGATTCTGCACGATAGTGACGAAGGCCAGCACGAGCGAAAGGGCACACAGAGCTACGACTCCTCCGTGAAACTCCCGCTGAGGCTGCCGGGATGTTCGAGCAAAGCTCCTGCGATCCTTAATTCGACCTATCACCGATCTCCAGACAGATCGATCCGACGTCACGATGGTGCTGTTTCGTAAGTCGTGCAGCAACTGCATGGCATCCACCATACCTGCGTTATACGCGCGGCAGTCGGAACAAGTGTGCAGGTGCTCTCCCAGAGCCTGTTCTTCGTCGGGAAGGTTGTCATCACCAACAGACAAATGAATCAAATGACGTGCGTCCGAACATTTCACTGGGCACCTACCTTTCCGCAGCAGATGATTCATCCGCCGGCATCTCTTCAAAGCTGCGCTCGCGTCGGTCCCATGCTTCCCGAAACATTCTCCGGGCCTCCGCCAGTCGCCATCGAATCGTGGCTTCACTACGTTCGGTCACAGCGGCAACTTCGGACGTCGAAAAGCCTTCCAGATCCCGCAGAATCAAGACAGTTCGATATGCTTCCGGGACATCCGCCAACACCATCTGCACCTCCTGCGAAAGGTCCAGATGCACTCGAGGATCGAGTGTGGCTGGATCCGGGGTTCGATCCTGACCAGTCTCACTGAATAACGCCCATTTTCCACGACGCTTGACTCGCCGCAGATGGTCGTACGTCAGATTCACTGCAATCCGAAACAACCACGGTCCAAAACGCCGTGATGGGTCAAACTGCTCTAACCGCTCATATGCTCTTAGAAACGCCTCCTGAGTTAAGTCCTGAGCCATCTGATCGTCCGGCATGAACCGCCGAATGACCCGAATCACTCGCCTCTCATAACGCAATACCAACTGTCCAAAGGATTCCGTGTCACCACGACGCGCTTCATCCACCAAACGCGCATCAGAAGCCGCCTGGAGACCGGCGTCTTCCGAAGACGGCACTGACGAACAGAATGCTGAATCCGAATCGGTCATTTGGTGAATTCTGACAGCCATTCCACTCTGACTTACGCCGAGAGTGCCGACTGCGTTGGGTTGAGTGGGAGCGACTGGAAAAAACGAAGACCCCGCATATTGCGGGCGATGACTACCGTGTCCGGCACGGCAAGTGCGAATGACGCGTGCATGACTTCCTGATCCATCATCCCACCCAACGGCCAGTTTATTAAGAAAAAAACTGGGTTCATTGCCAGTTGGACCAATTTTTCTCCCCGGATTGGACGGCCTGGATAGGCTGGGACGATCACGATCAGCTTATATGTGTTTGTACTTTCGTGTTGGTTCTCCTGAGTGAAATGGACCGGACCCGTGATATCATGGCGGTCGTCCATTGCACGATGTGAAACGCCGTTCTCTGCGTTTCGAATCACGGTCGGAACATATGACCCGCAATCTCAGTTCCCTCATCCCTGATCGAAAGAACGGTGCGGCACGGGCGTTTGGGCATTTCCACCCGTTTGGCACTGCGGTTTTGCTGTTTTTCATCGTTTGCACGACAAGGGTGCGCAGTCAGGGCTACCTGCCTGACCAGGCCGCTTCAAAAATGACAGTCGCTGAAGGCTTCGAAGTGCAACTGGTCGCCAGCGAACCGCTGGTCCGCCAGCCGGTATGCATCGAATTCGATGATCAGGGTCGATTGTGGGTGATTCAGTATCTGCAGTACCCAAACCCGGCAGGACTCAGGCGAGTCGACGTCGATCGCTATTCCCGCACCAAATATGATCGAGTACCCAAGCCACCACCCCATGGCCCGCGCGGTGTCGATCGCATTACCATCCTCCTGGACTCTGATCACAACGGTCACATGGATGGTGGACTTGATTTCGTCAACGGACTCAATCTTGCCTCCGGCCTCGCCTTCGGTCACGGTGGAGTATTCGTGCTGAATGTACCCTATCTGTTGTTCTATCCGGATCATGATCGTGATGACGTCCCTGACGGTGATCCGAGGGTCCTGCTTACGGGATTTGGCATGCAGGACGCGCACAGCGTCGCCAACTCACTCACATGGGGTCCCGACGGATGGTTGTACGGTTGCCAGGGAAGCACTGTCACGGCAAACGTCCGGGGCTGTGAATTTCAGCAGGGTGTGTGGCGATATCATGTGGAAACTGATCGATTCGAATTGTTCTGCGAAGGTGGCGGAAACACGTGGGGACTGGATTTCGATCATCGCGGTAATCTGTACTACAGTACGAATTATGGTGGTTACGTCCTGGTCCACGGAGTCCAGGGTGGATATTTCATCAAGTCGTTCGCCAAACATGGGGCGCTGCATAATCCACATACATACGGGTACCTGAACCACGCTCCTCACGCGGGCTTCCGCGGTGGCCACGTCACCGTCGGCGGCCTCGTCTATGGAGGTGGCAGCTTTCCGCTGTCCTGGAACGGCAGGTACATCGGCGGAGATCTTTTGGGACACGGAATCTACTGGCACAATATCGAACGTCGGGGATCAAGCGTCGCCACGTCGCATGGTGACGAGTTGTTGCTGGCCAACGACGTGTGGTTTGCACCCACTGATGTCACAACGGGACCAGATGGAGCCCTGTACGTGGCAGACTGGCACGACCAGCGAACTGCCCATCCGGATCCGGACGCTGACTGGGACCGGTCCAATGGTCGGATCTATCGCATCGCCGCCAGCGGCACCCCGACGGTCAGACCTTTTGACTACGGGACACTCAGCACTGGCCAACTGTTGCTACGACATCAACACCCTAACCAGTGGCACGTTCGCCGAGCACGACAGGAGCTCGTGCGACGCAAAGACGAGACCGCAGTGGCGTCACTGCGACACAGTCTGCTGTCTCCAACGGCAGAAACATCAGCACTCGAAGCACTCTGGTCAGTTGCTTCGGCCAGCGACTTCGATGAGGCACTGGCGTTCCCTCTGCTTGACAGCCCTCAACCAGAAATTCGCTTCTGGACGCTGCGTCTGCTGGGAGATGCTGGTGGCATCTCAAAAGGTGCCGCCCACCGACTGGAGATCCTTGCAGACCGTGAGCCGGACGTATGGGTCCGCCAGCAACTCGCCTGCACGGCGAAACGTCTGCCGGCGAATTATGCTGTACCGATCATCCATGCCAGTATCATCCGTGACATTGACATCGATGATCCTTACCTGCCTCTGCTTTTGTGGTGGGCGGTAGAACATCACAGCGTGTCAGACCGCGATGAGGTGATGAGTCGCTTTGTGCTCCCCACCACATGGCAGTCAAAACTGGGTCGTGAATACCTGCTGCCGCGCCTCGTTCGTCGATACGCAGCCGAAAACACGCAGGAAGGTCTGAATGCTGTGGTTACACTGCTGGATTCGGCACCTACGCCGGGATCTCGCGACACGTTGTGGGAGCCAATTTTTCGTGGTCTCCACGTCGACTCCGGCTGGACAGGGGAAGGGGCCGCACTCAGGGTTCACCCACTGGCTGCACTGGCGGTCGCTCGATGGGAGGACCGGCCAGGTGACATCATCCTGCACCGACTTGCTATTCGAGTCTTTCATCAGGCTGCGATGGACAGAGCCGTGGACGGAGCACTTCGCGCCACCACAGCACCCTCCAGACGCATTCAGCTTCTGGAGGCTATGAGGGTCGCACCGTCACCGGCAATCGTCCGACCATTACTCAGAATAATTGAATCCGGAACCACCGAATCGGTCCGGGCTGCCGCTCTGCAGACACTGGCTGAAATTGATGACAACTCTTACGCTCGGCGTTTAATTCATGTCTTTCGCCAGTCAGCTTCCAGTGTCTTCCGGTCACAGATCCGCGACGTACTTCTTGGACGCCGTGCGTCCGCTCGCGTTTGGCTGGAAACAGTGGATCGTGGAGAGATGCCGGCAGGAGAAACTCCAATTGAACAGGTCCGTCAGATCGCCCTGCTTGATGATCCACACCTCAATCAACTGGTCTTCAAACACTGGGGACGTATCGAATCTTCCTCACGAGAAGAGAAACTCGCTGAAGTGCGACGACTAAACAACGATCTCCGGGCAGGACCAGGAAACCCCGTCGCCGGTCGTACGATCTTCAAAAAGCACTGCGCCGCCTGTCACCAGCTGTTTGGTGAAGGCAAAAAGGTCGGCCCTGATCTGACTACTGCCAACCGGTTGGATAGTCAGGCAATGCTTATCAGTCTTGTCGATCCAAGCAGTGTGATTCGGCGTGAATACACAGCAGTCATCATTCAAACAGTCGATGGACGCGTGGTGTCCGGACTACCGGTCGCGGAAGACGATGACAGCGTCACACTGATTAACAACTCCGGGAAACCACTGACCATTGCCTCCGGCAACATTGCAGAGTCGGTAGCGTCACCCGTTTCGTTAATGCCTGAGAATCTGTACCGTCAACTGACACCGCAACAACTTCGAGATCTGTTTGCATGGCTGCGGTCGTCAGGTCCGGATCTTCCGTAGGAGGAACAAAAATGACTGTGAACGCCGTCAAACTGACCGCCTTCTGCGGCTGTGCACTCCTGACATGTGTTGGCCTCACAGACGAACTGCCACACAACCGGCGCAGCTATTCGAATACACTGACGCGTATCCGAAATCCTGCACCTTTGCTGGCGGATCACCCGGAATTCTTTGAACCCATCATCGAACAAATGCATTTCGAAGCCCCAGCCATTGTCGATGACGCAAATGCAGACCTCCACGTCCGGGCATGGCGATTCTCCTATAATGCAAGAGGCATCATTGAGATGCCGAATCATCTGCGAGCCTCGAAAACCGCTGTGATCATGGTGCATCCATGGGGAATTGACGACGCTCAGGGATGGCGTACGCCGCAGCCCGCCGGAGTCGCTGATTTTTGCACAATAAAAAAGAATCATCTCGCGGCTCGCCACACACGGGAAATCATCGGCCCTTTCCTCAAGTCGATGCGACGCCAGGTCAAATTCGTGATGTACAGTCTGCCGGGAGCAAAAGATGAGATCCGAATGAAACTCTATCGGTCATTGACCCACACCCCGTCCGATCAGAATCGCAGGCAGGGCGCTGTTGAACTGGACCGAAAACTGAACAGCTTCGAATACAGGGGTCAGGGGGTGTCTCCTGAACTCTCTCTATCCACCAATCATCCCGTCATCGACTATTTTCAGCAGTTTCCAGGTCTGGATGCGGGAGCAAAGTACAACAATGCCGGCTTCTGGGACCTGCCCATTCCCGTCACATCGGACCTGGATGTTCATCCGGCGGACATCGTGATCTATGACCAGGAGGGATACGCGCCGCTCCGCAGCTTTCTCACAGAACATGGCGTACGTCACGTTCTGCTCACAGGCTACGCTACCGATATGTGCTTCTGCGAAACCACGGCCGGATACAAGAATTTGTCTCGGGATTTCAATGTCTTCCTCGTCGGTGATGCCTCTCTGGCAACATTTCCAGCCAACAGCTCACCGCGTTTTTCAGTCAACGCGGCCATTTCATTTGCTTCTCTCAGTCATCTGATCACTCAGATCTCCTGGGTGAAACTCGACCAGGCCGGCGAGTAAGTACCGGCCTGGCAGTAACTGTCGCAGCCTGACTCTCTGAGTCGACACTCTGAACACAAAACGACGCTCGACTCGAAGAATCAGGCTACGTCAAACGTAACACTTGTTTCTCAAACGTTGCCGACGCATGAATCTTTTATCTCGCAGACAGATAAGTATCAGGATCAGTCGTCGTGACTGGCTCAAGGAGACTGCCATTGTCACAGGGACGGGCTTCGGATCTTTCTCCGGTCCGGTGAGTCAGGGCGGACCAGCAGTGAAAAATCAGGCCCAGATCGCAGTCACAATGGATCTGGAAATGAGTCGCAATTTTCCGACATGGGAGTCGCGTCACTGGGACTACGAAAAGGGAAACCTCAACAGTGAGACGAAGGAGTATACGGAACAGGCAGCGGGGCGAGTGAAAGCCTTCGGAGGTGTCCTGCATGGGTTCGTGGTCGGTCGCGCGCTGGAACAGGAAGATGTCGGCTGGCTCAGGCGGCTGATCGATGACGGTCATCCGATGGGCAATCACACCTACGATCATGTCAATGTCCGCGCCACCCGACCACAGGACGTGCAGTTTCGTTTTCAGCGAGCCCCGTGGTTGCTGCGTAATCAGTCAGCAATAGATTCGGTCCGCGAGAATGTCGTGCTGTGTGAAACTGCCATGCGGCAGCGACTGGACAAGAAGTCCGACGGCTTTCGGACTCCGGGTGGATTCCATGACGGACTCACAGAATTCCCGCAGGTCCGCAAAATGCTCCGGGACCTCGGCTACGAGTGGGTCAGCAGTTTGTATCCCCGGCACCCGTATACAAAACCGATGGAACGACCGTCCAGGCGCGTCATAGAAGGAATTGTGGCCGCCCAGCAGACGGCTCAGCCCTTTGTTTACCCTGACGGTCTGATTGAAATTCCCATGAGTCCCATCAGCGACATCGGCGCATTTCGAACCGGTCGCTGGCGGCTGGAGTGGTTCCTTGACGCGATCCGCGAGTCTGTGCAGTGGGCCATTGACAATCGAGCTGTGTTCGATTTCCTGGCGCATCCGTCATGTCTGTACGTAGTCGATCCGGACTTCAGAACGATTGACATGATCTGTGAAATGGTCGCTGATGCCGGGGACCGGGCAGCCTTCGCGTCACTTGGTAAAATCGCCGGGCAGGTTGCAACTCGCTGAGTCAGACGGCATTCTCAGATGACCACCTGACACTAGGTCCACAAGTCTGAATACTCGGCCAGCTCCGGATGAACCTGATGATCACCACAGTACGACAGCTCATACCGAAACCGATCAGGCGTGTGGCACGGAGGCTGGTTGATGAGTCGGATCTTTTGAGGTTCCGGCTGCAGCTGGGAAAGGCGACCCCGATTCTTGTTTATCAGATGGGGAAAGTGGGGTCGTCTTCTGCTTACAAATCCCTGCTGAACCAGTACAGGGGAATCGTGCTGCACTCGCACGGTTTCTCAGCGAGTTACGGAGATCCGAAAACAAGACTGCTCTACCGCTGGGTGACTCGGCACGTGAGAGCCCTGAACATCATTTCGCTGACTCGGGAACCGATTGGCAGAAACATATCTGCGTTCTTTCACAATTTTGAACGCGATACCGGTGTCCCGTATGCTGACTCAAAATTCTCGATTGAAGAGCTCAGGTCAATTTTCCTGTCGAACTATGACCACGAATTTCCTCTGAAATGGTTCGACAAAACCATTTTGGACAACTTCGATATTGATGTTTTTTCCAGACCGTTTCCTCCGCACGGTTTTACTACGTATTCGCAATGGCAACGTCTCGCTGCTTGTGATGCGTTCCGAGATTGCTGACAGCGAAAAAGTCACCGCCATCAAAGAGTTTTTGGGATTCAGGGAATTCCAGCTTGTCAATACGAATATCGGTGCCCGGAAGGACTATGCCGGGACGTACAGAGCGTTCATTGAGAACATCAGACTTCCGTCGGAGTACGTGGCAAAGATGTGTGAATCCAGATACTTCACACACTTCTACGATCAGGCAGCGATTTCGGCAGCCAGACAGAGATGGAGCGATGATGCTGTGGAGACGGACTGAAGCGCCGCCCGGCTATCCTCTCCACACCGGGTCGTGATAACTGTCTGCGGATGGTTGCATCCAGCGAGTCAATGTCACCTGCTGGCGAGTGTAAAACTGAATGCCTTCCAGCCCCTGAACGTGCAGATCTCCAAAGAATGAACCATTCCAGCCGGAAAACGGAAACCAAGCCATTGGAGCCGGGACTCCAACATTGATGCCAATCATCCCGGCATTAAACTGGTCACGAAACCGTCTGGCGGAGAAACCGTCCCGGGTGAAAATTGAGCCACCGTTCCCGTATTCGCATGACCGACTCATTTGAATGGCTTCATCGAGGGTTGACGCGCGAACAACTGACAGAAGCGGGCCGAACACCTCTTCCTTCGCAACGGTCATGTCCGCTGTGACATGGTCCACGACACAGGGACCAAGAAAAAATCCGTCACCATTGAAGTCTCGGCGACCGTCCAGAACCACCGTTGCGCCTTCCCTGTCAGCGACCTCTAGAAACGACTCAACGCGATCCACGTGCTGGCGGCGAATCAGTGGGCCGAGATCAACGTCATCGTGCCCATCCGTTGGACCCAGTGTCAGTGAGCCGGCATACTCAGACAACTGGTCAACCAGCAGATCCGCGACGTCTCCCACAGGAACCGCAACGCTGGTAGCCATGCAGCGCTGACCGCCGCAGCCGAATGATGCAGCAGCGAGAGCTTTGACCGCAATTTTCGGATCAGCATCCGGCATCACAATGCAATAGTTCTTGGCACCGCCAGCCGCCTGGACCCGCTTGCCATACGCGGTGCCTTGAGTGTAAACGGACTTCGCTGCGGCCGTCGATCCGACGAACGAAACTGCCGCCACGTCCGGGTGCTGAATCAGATTGACCACGCAGTCCCGACCACCGTGAATTATGTTGAAGACACCCGGTGGGCAGTCGGCTTCCTGCAGCAGTTCCCCAAGGCGGACCGCTGCAAGCGGCGTTTTCTCAGACGGCTTCAAAATGAATGTATTACCACACACGAGTGCGATCGGAAACATCCACATTGGGACCATCGCCGGAAAATTATACGGTGTGATACCGACACAGACTCCAACCGGATGCCGCACCACATCCGCGTCCACGTCGGTCACAATGTTGCTCAGAGAACGCCCCATGTACAGGCTGGGAACTCCGCAGGCGAATTCGACAACTTCAATTCCTCGACGCAGTTCAGCCCGCGACTCAGCAATCGTTTTCCCATGTTCGCGGGTGATTAAGCGGGCGATGTCAACAAAATTTCGCTCCAGCAGTTCACGATAGCGAAACATCAGCCGGGTCCGCTCGACGATGGGCGTAGCAGTCCACGCAGCCAGGGAATCCCGCGCAGATTTGACGACACTCTGAACGTCGGACGCACCACTCAACGGGACCTGCGCAATGACCTGGCCATTCGATGGATTGAAGATGTCCTCATATTGATCGGTGTCTGCAGGACTGAGCTGTCCATTGATCAGATTTCTGACTTCGCCTGAGTTGACCATCGTGACGATATCTCTTTCGTTGTTTTACTCAAAGCTTCAATCCGCCGCTTCGACATGCTCAAAATATCGGCCACTCATTTCGTCGGACCGAACTACGTCTGCTCAGCTCACCAGATTGTCATCGAATCACGAAACAGTGAGGTCAGATCATTCTCATCAGCCGGACGAGGTGAAAGTTTTGTCACACGATGCTGCGGAAGAGTTCCCTGAACCAGATCAGAAATATTCTCATTCCGATAACCGACAGCCCGCAGACCGTTCGGCACCTGCATAAGCTGCATAAAATGGATCACGCGGTCGGCGAGTAGTGTCCCCGCGTCTTCAGTCGATACGCCGCAGGTGTCCGCTCCGAGCGCCTCAGCCACCTGCAGATGCCGTTCCGGGCACACCGGCGCAGTGAATCGCACGACCGCAGGTGTGTTCAGAATGACCGACATTCCATGCGGCACCAGCGGATGATCCACATCATATCCGTCGGGCAGGAATTCCTTCACCATTCCTGCGACCGGATACGACATGCCATGCGGAAGATGAACTCCGGCATTTCCGAATCCCATTCCAGCCATTGCGGCAGCCAGCAGCATGTTTCCTCGCGCTTCGTCGTCGGACGTGTCCTGAAATGCTCGCGGCAGGAACTCGGCCATCAGTTTGAGAGCGTGCAGTGACCAAAGATCACTGATTGGGTTCGCACCCTGATAAGCCGGCCGATGTAGTGGTCCCTCCGGCTTCGGCCGCTTGTCGTATGGCAGTGCAGTAAACGATTCCAAAGCATGACTAAGTACGTCCAGTCCGCTGGACGCGGCGACTGCGGCGGGCAGGGTTCGTGTGTTGTCGGGGTCGATGATGCCGAGCGTTGGCTTCAGGTATCGGTGAGCGATCCCGGTTTTGGCTTTTTTTTCTGCATAGTCAAAGATGGCAACTCCGGTCGTTTCGCTGCCCGTACCGGCTGTCGTCGGGACGGCGATCAGCGGCTTCAGCGGAGCCGGAACCGGTTGTCCGGCACCAATAGGAGCATTGACATAATGAAAAAACTCGGCCGGCCACGTGGAGTAAAGATTCGCCGCTTTCGCGGTGTCAATCGTGCTCCCGCCGCCGACGGCAACGAACGTGTCAAACTGACCATCGGAGGCAACAGCCGCAGCATGCTGAAAACTGGCGTCTGTTGGTTCGACCGAAATTTCATCAAACAGCGTGAAGTCCAGGTTTTGCTGCTTCAGTGCGTCAGTGACGATATCAGTCACCGGCAGTGACGCCAGATTGGGGTCCACCAGAACCATTGTTCGGGTTGCCGACATGTCCCGCAGATCCATACCGATCTCTGCGCTGCATCCGGCCCCAAATCGGATGTTTGATGCCGCCATCTGAAAGACATTATCGGTCTGCATCACTCTGTACTGTCTCCTGTCCAAGATCCAATTCAAATGTTTCGGCCGCGAGCAGGACAGAAAAAATCGTGATGCCGGCTGTGGCCATAATATAAACAGACACGGGCCATGATTGGTTATCGCACCATTCCAGCAAAACCGTCGCAATCATCGGAGCAATGCCGCCGGCAAACGGCGATGCCAGCTGATACCCGATCGATGCTCCGCTGTACCGAACATTCGTTCCGAACAGCTCTGTAAAGAAGGCTGCCTGAGGACCATACATGGCCGCATGCCCCACCATACCGATTACAATAGCCAGCCATACGAGCACCATCACTTTTGTTTCAATCAGCCAGAAAAATGGAAAAGCGAACGCGGCAATGAAGAATGCACCCGCCAAATACACCGGTCGCCGACCCACTCGATCAGAGAGCATTCCAAAAGCAGGTATCGCAAGCATCTGCACGGCAGCAGCAACCCAGACACCAATGAGTACATCGCGTTTCTCAAGCGAAAGCTGTTCCGTGGCAAATGAAAGTACATACACACTGAAGATATAGAAACAGGCATTCTCTGCGAATCGAGCACCCATCGCCAGCAGTACGTTCCTGTGATAGTTCCGGATAACTTCGAGAATCGGCAGCGGACTGACATCTTTTCTCTGCTGCATATCAGCAAACAGTGGACTTTCCATCACCTGAACACGAATAAACATTCCCACTGCCAGCAGGAGGATGCCGAACAGGAACGGAACCCGCCATCCCCAACTCAGAAATGCGTCTTCCTCCATGCCGGAAAACAATGCGAATACACCCGTTGCGAGAAGCAGACCGGCAGGCACCCCCATCTGAACACAGCTTCCGTACAGTCCCCGACGACCACCGGGAGCGTGCTCGACTGCCAACAGCACCGCGCCACCCCATTCACCGCCAACACCGAACCCCTGGACCAGACGCAGCAGAACGAGAAGGATCGGTGCGGCCACACCGATGGTTTGATAGGTCGGTAGGATCCCGATCAGGCACGTCGCCACTCCCATCATCATCAGTGTGGTCACCAGCATGGCTTTGCGACCGATGCGGTCTCCGAAGTGCCCAAACACGACTCCACCAAGTGGTCGTGCGAAAAAACCGATGGCAAAGGAACCCAAAGATGCCATACGGGCAGTGAAATCATCCTCGGCCGGGAAGAACAGTTTGCTGAACACAAGGGCAGCAGCAGTGCCATAAATGAAGAAATCGTACCACTCAATTGTCGTCCCCACAAAACTTGCCAGCACCACACGACGCACGTCTGCAGGATTCCTGGCTTCGGACCTAGACTCATCACCCGATTCGGCTATTAAACCAGGTTGTTCCGAACCTTCTGACATGCTGAAGTGACCTGAGTGTGTCGTGACGCTCGGTTTTCGCAGAGGACGAGAGCTTACAGAAACAACGTCAGGGTGTGAATCAACGCCTGCGTCCAGAAAGCCGTGCGGACAACATGGGGACATGAGCTGCCCCGCGTGCGTCACTTCTGCCTGTTTTGCTGCAAATGGGCGAACTCAGTCGCATCACCTTCGAACTTCATGAATTCGATGACGGCACCGTGTTCTCTGACAAAGGCAACGCTCAGACCGGGCATAGGAGTAAACGGTTCCAGGATCGTTTCTTTGCTTCCAATTGCCGCATTCATGTCATCAATCCGGTAGGCTATGTGAGCCATATCACGGAGGGGTCCGGTGACCGGTGAGTCGTCCTCGAACCGAAGAAACTCGATGCGGTAAGGATGATCAGCCGGATCGGTGACCCACACTCTGGTGTCGGCGATGTAGGTTTCATTCGGTTGCGGTTCATGTGTAGGAAGACCGATATGGTGGAAAACATTCCATGATGTTCTCCGTTCCATTTGTATATCCTGTCACTGAATCCTGGAACGGAGTGAAACAGTAAAAACCTTCGTCTTTTTAACTCTTTCCCTGATTTGCCTGGACTTGCCGGCAGACGACGACACCGGACTTCCCGGCGGCGGGCGAGCTGCGCCGGTGAGTGCAATGACATTGCCTGCGGGTTTCAACGCTCAATTGCTTCGATCTGCACACAAGAGCGAAGGGTCCTGGATCAGTATGACGTTTGACGACCGTGGCCGTCTGATTCTCGGTCGGGACAAACACGGCGTGGTGCGGTTGACGCTGAGCGGAAATCATGACGGCGTCGATCAGTTTGAGGTTCTGGAAAACACACTGCAGCATTGTCGCGGTGTGCTCTTTGCGCACGACAGCCTGTATGTCTGCGCCACTGACAGCCGCGGCTTCTACCGTCTGCGCGATACCGACGCGAATGACCAGTTTGACGATGTAGAGCAGCTCAAACCCATGGATTACCAAAGCCGTTTTGGTCATGGCACCAACCAGGTTGTACTGGGGCCGGATGACATGCTCTATGTGGTCAATGGCAACGACGTGGCGTTTCCCAATGGCGTGTCAGCCAATTCGCCGTATCGAGATCCACAGGATGACCATTTGCTGCCGGAACGGCGGGACGCAGTCGAAAACATAAGGGTCGGACACATTCTGCGGACCGACCCTGACGGCAGACACTGGGAGGTCATCGCCGGTGGTTTTCGCAACCAGTTTGACGTGGCATTTAATACGGACGGTGAGATGTTTACCTGGGACGCCGACATGGAATGGGACATCGGCCTGCCGTGGTACCGACCAACGCGGCTCAATCACGTTGTCTCCGGCGGAGAGTACGGCTGGCGCTGGGGAACCGGAAAGTGGCCGGCTTATTTCGCGGACAGCCTGCCCGCAATACTCAATACAGGCCTAGGTTCGCCAACGGGCCTCGAATTCGGCACGCGTTCGAGCTTTCCGCCACGTTTTCGGGACTCGCTGTTCATGGGTGACTGGCAGAATGGACGGATTCTTCGTGTGGAACTGCTGCCAGATGGCGCCAGCTACGACTGCCGTTACGATGTGTTCCTCGAGGGTGGACCGCTCAACATCTGCGACCTGATTTTTGGACCCGATGGAGCACTGTATTTCATCACCGGCGGTCGTGGCTCACAGTCCGGGCTGTATCGTGTGACATATGATGGATCTGAACTCAAGACGAAGTCATTGAACCAGGAAGAAGTCACCAGAGCCCTTAAAGCAAAAGCCTCACGCCAGATACGGCGTCGTCTGGAAGCATTCCATCATCGAAGTGACCCGAACGCAACAGACGTGGCGTGGCCATATCTGAACAGTGACGACCGCTGGTTGCGATTTGCTGCGCGACTGGCAGTGGAACGTCAGGACCCGGCCCGATGGCGCGCCCGTGCGTTGCAAGAATGTCGTCCAACCGCGTCGATTACTGCTCTGTTGGCGCTGGCGCGACTTGGAAGGTCCGAGGACCAGCCGGAATTACTGGCTTCACTCCAGCGCCTGTCGCCACAAAAACTGACACGTAACCAGTTGATTGATATTCTGCGTGTCTATGAGTTGAGTTTTATCCGCCAGGGTCCTCCCTCACCCGACAGTCGGTCACGTGTCCTTCGCCGTCTCAATTCACTTTATCCCCGTACAAGTAATTTTGCTAACCGTGAACTTTGCCGTCTTCTCATTTACCTGCAGGCCCCTGAGATTGTCCCGCGCACCGCTGAGTTAATTCACAATTCCCTGAGTCCGGAAGACGCGATCTTTCATGGCCAGCTGCTGTCCCGCGTGACCGACGGCTGGACAGCAAAGACACGCGCGATATTCTTCGACTGGCTGCTGGCCGCCCGCCGGTACCAGGGTGGCCATCTGCAGCAGGTCAACATAAGCCATATTCGCGATGATGCCATTGCCACACTCACGAGTTCCGAACAGGAATTCCTGCAGTCTCATCTCCAGCAACTGGCGGACAACGAAGAAGCCACGCAGGAGTCACAGCAGGCCCCCCTTGTGAAACAGTGGACCTGGGAAGAACTGGAACCGGCACTGGCGCTGTCGCGTCACAGCCGGTCATGGGAACGAGGTCGATCGGCGCTGGCGAAGGCCTCGTGCCTCATGTGTCACCATTTCGGAGAACAGGGCTCTTTTGTGGGACCGGACCTCACACGAGTCGGTCGCCGGTTCGACGAACGGGCACTCCTCGAGTCCATTCTGCTGCCGTCGAAAGTAATTGACGAAAAATATCGCCTCAGCTCTTATGTGCTGGACACTGGCAGAGTTGTCACAGGACGGCCAGTTGCGGTAACTGCCATGACAATCACACTGCAGACTCATCCGCTCCGACCGGAAACGGTCGTCGTAGCGCGTGAACAGATTGAGCAATCATTTCCCTCCAAGGTCTCTCCCATGCCCGTCGGACTGGCAAACGTCCTTACCAAAGCTGAAATCCTGGATTTGATTGCCTACCTTCGATCCGCAGGTGATCCGCAATCGTCGGTGTATCAATCCAAAGTGCTGCCACAGAACGCAGTAAAGTGACAACATTTGGGCTGCCTCGTCTCTCCGCGTAGCGTCACTATCACCGGACCGTACTGAACTGCTTTTCAGCCACGACTGCTCGAACACATCATGTACTGATGTCGCTGGAGGATTGCACTCGATTCCCCGGAAAACACTGTACCGACGCGAATTACCTGGGAACCTGGTCTAGACTGGCCAGCCTCATCGGACCGACACGGATTTCCGGTATCAGCATGGCACAGGGACTCGCAAGCATCGATTACATCATCATCGCTGTGTATATGGCGGGTGTGATGTTCGTGGGAATGTATTTTGCGCGTTACATCAGGTCTGCCGGTGATCTGTTCCTGGGTGGCCGTAGTCTTCCATTTTGGGCCATCGGCATGTCGATGGTTGTGAGTGATATCGGGGCATCCGACCTGATCAACGGTGCAGGTGCAGCGTATGACCGCGGGCTGGCTCAGGCGAACTGGGACTGGATTGGTTCCGTTCCTGCACTGTTGCTTGCAGCATTCCTGTTCGTTCCATACTACTGGCGTGCCGGTGTGTATACGCTCCCGGAATTCCTCGGACGGCGCTACAACGGTGTGACTCGCTGGAGCCTCGCATCCGTGTTGCTGTTGTTCATGGCCACGACATTGTCAATTTTGCTGTGGACATCGGCTGTATTTATGGAAAAGGTTCTTGGCTGGGAGCCGATCGTCGCCATTTGGGTGACAGCGCTCATTGTCGGAATCTACACCGTAAGCGGAGGCATGGCAGCAGTTGTGATGACCGATGTGATACAGCTGATCGTCATGTTTGTGGGATTGGCTTCATTACTTGCACTGGGATTTTGGGAAGTCGGTGGATGGTCGGGGCTGGTACAGGCCATTTCGGCCCAGCCGACAGCGTCCCAGGACTACTTCCGGCTGCTGCATGCGCACACACCTGAGACTGAATATCCGTGGACCGGGATGGTGTTCAGTCTCGGCATTGTGATGTCCACCGGATACTACGTCGGAAACCAGGCAGTGATGCAGCGTGCACTGGGAGCTCGTACGGAATGGGACGCCAAAGCAGGTGTCCTCACGGCGGGAATTTTCAAGATGGCCGTTCCTGTCCTGGTGTTCATACCCGGCATGATCGCCCGCGCCCTGGTACCGGAAATGGAACAGCATGATGCGGCCATTCCGACTTTGATCAACAGACTAATGCCTCCAGGCCTGAAAGGCCTGATGTTCGCCGCTTTCTTTGCAGCATTGATGTCCAGCGTGGACTCATATCTCAACTCCTGTGTCACAATTTTTTCAGGTGACTTCTTTCGTCCCATATATCGGGTCACAACCGGCAAACAGGTGGCCGACCGACTGGCAATGATTGTGGGAAGAATCATGACCGCAGGTGTTCTGATCTTTGCCGCATGGCTGGCACCGGCTTTCCGCAGTGTCGAGACGCTGTACGATGTATTGCAGACGTTACTGTCTCTGTTCCAGGGACCAACTCTGGCGATCCTGCTGCTCGGTATCTTTTGGCGTGGAGCAACGGGGTGGGGCGGATGTGCCGGATTACTGGTGGGATTTTGTCTGACGTTCGGATTGACTGAATTGGGACCTGCTGTATTCATGTCCAAAACAGCATACCTGTATGTTTCGTTCTGGTCGTTCCTCGCTTCGCTGCTGGTCACTGTGACTGTCAGCCTGCTCACACCACGAGATTCTGACGAGAAGCTGAAAGGCCTTGTCTACGAATCTGTGGTTTCCAGTGATACAGACGGCAGTTGATTATGACAGCGCCTTCCTGGAATCTTCAATGTGTTCTGAATCACAGCGTTGTAATCGCAGACGCTGAAACACCTGAGGAGACGACGGGAGTTGCTGACGTAATGCGAAATATACTTGGTCCACACTTAAAAAGCATTCAGCAGCCAATCGATGAATGGCTTGGTGAACTGCCAATGTCAGTCGCCATGGTCTGCTGCATCGGGTTGTTCGTTGTTGCGCTGCTGTGGGTTTGGACCCTGAAACGCGACTTTATATTTCGCGGCGCGCCCGGCACCGAACGGTGGCGTGATCTGCGGATCTGGGCAACACTCGTGGTTATTCCTTATATCCTTGTGTATCTTTGGTGGGGCCGGTGAGAATGGGAGAATCGACTGCAAACCGAGATGCGTCTTCACTGCGGATCATCGGTCGCTTCTTTGTGTTACTCGGGATTCTCGTGATGGCAGCCACGGCCTGGACACTGGGTAATGTACGCGCGATGGTTGTCAATATGTTCAGTGGCGTCGTCCTCACTGGCATCGGTGCGATGATGTTGCTGATTGCTCGACGATTAACAGATCATCGAGACTCAGCAGGCCAGGATCCGGATCTCCAAGCGTGAGACGTCCGGACAGATATCGTCATCAGTCCGGGCTCGATTGCCGCATCTGGCTCATCAACAGGCTGGCAAAAATAATGGTGGCTGTTTCTATCCGCAGAATACCATCCGCCCAGGCAATTCGCGTTGCCTTATAGTCAGTCGCCTGCAGAACTTCTTCTCGCGTGAAGCCGCCTTCCGGTCCGATCAGCAGCAGCGTATCACGTCCACTTGTCCTGATTTTGTTTACAGTGACGTCACCAGGATGTGCGATGTGCACGGCCTGCTGATCTGAGGAAGCATTGCGAAGCACAACCGAGAATTCTGTGGACTCGTGAATTGACATCAGTCGATTTCGACCAGACTGCTTCATTGCCGCAATCACTGTTCCCCGCAGTTTTTCCAGCTTCGATTGTCGAGGATCAACCACCGATCTCACGGTACGAAGCGGGATGAATTCATCGACACCCAGTTCTGTCAGCTTTTCCACCATCGACTTCAATCGATCGCCGCGGGGTGGGGCAGCGGCTACAATCATTCGTGGGCGCTGCCGCGGCCCCGGGGCACGTAACTCTCCAACATTCACAGTGACCGTTTTCCGCGTGACCCCTGCGACGGATGCAGATGCAGAGGCTCCAGAACCGTCGAATAACTCCACTTCATCCCCGACATTCAATTTCACGACATGCAGTGCGTGATGAGATTCTGATTCGTCGAGCTCGGCATGCGAGCCAGCAATCATCGGGCAATAGAATCTGGCAGGCATGCGGTTTTTGTGTCCTTAGGCGATGTCAAATGTTCAACAATCGACTGGAAAATTTCTGTATCGGACGAGCCAGCCTGATTCAGCGACAATTCCGGTGGTCTTTTGTGCTGCAGTGCCTGAGTTGACAGCCCCACTTTCCCGCTTACACAGATTCGAAACGCAAGTGAGTGAGAATGTAGCAGGACACACACGTTCGCGCTCGCTTCGTTCTGAAACGTGTCGCCACTGAAGCCAAACCGGTGCTGTCCTGCTAATAGCGAGCGTTGGACGAACACGGCGGATCATTCGCGGACAGCGTCGCTGGCCTTCTCGCTGTGAGCAGAATCCAAAGAGAGCCATTCAGAACCCTCTCCAATCAGTTCGATCACCGAATTCTCCAAAGAATGCAGTTCGGCGACCAGATCTGTGGTCTCCTGAACAGCGACCTGTTTGCCATCTTGCAGCAGCGTCAGATTTGTGGTTGCAATTTGTTGGGCACCGTCGAGGCCTGAATTTATCACCACTAAAGACTTCAAACGCCGACCCTGGGTAATTCTCTGTCTTCGGACGATCCTGCCGACATCAATGACGAAGACATGATCATTCAGAACAGCATTCCTGGGAATAATGACTTTGTTGAGAATTTCATCCCCCGAAATTCTTGCATGAACAAAGGTTCCCGGTAACAGGGAGTGCTTCTGGTGTTCGTTGAGTACTTTCACGAACACTTGGATAGTTCTGGACCCAGGATCCACTTCCGGTGCGACGCTGCTGATCACCCCGGTCCATTCTACAGGACCGGATTCACCGGTGGCCAGACGAACAGTCGGGTGCCGCCCCTCCGCCAATGACGCGGCAATCTGCCTCCAGTCTTCCAGTCCGATGGCCACTGGAATTTCGATGCGTTTGATATCGATGATTCGAACCAGAGGTTCACCGGCGCGTACGAACTGCCCGAATTCCGCCAACACTTCACTCAGGATACCATCAAACGGAGGCAGAACTGCTGTACGTTCGAGGTCGTTTTCAGCCTGCTGATGCTCTGACCGGCTCGTCGAAAGCCGTTCCTGCGCAGCCGCAATCTGAAGTGGGTAAAGGCTGAGTTGATTCTCCACCTGGACAATGGAGTCCTTTTGCCGGTTAAGATCCACTAATGCCCGGTTTAGTTCAGATTCCGCTCCGGCGTTCAGGTCGACAGCCCGACGGTATCGATCATATTCCTGCTGAAAGGTCACCACATCGGACTTCGCCTTCGCCAGCAGGCGTCCGCTGTTGATTTCCTGCTGCCGCAGCTGTTCGATGTCGCGCGTCGCTTCGTTAATCCGGTTTTTTGACTGCTGAACCCGATTGGCATAGTCACGTTCATCAATCCGGACCAGCAAGTCACCTTCTGCGTAACGTGTTGGTTCGTTCGTAGAAATGACGGTGTGAGGTGCCGTGACCGATTGCCCGACCTCCAGCCGCGGATGGACTTCAACGATCTGTCCGTTGACCTGGGCGGCCACCACAACCTCGCGATCCGGAAGAGCGGTTCCATAGGCCGTAATAATCTCTCGAAAGGAAACAGGCGCCACTGAAAAAGAATCGATATTGAGCGGAGATATGACAATCTGTTTGGATTTGACACCGAGCTTCTGAGCACTGAGTACCCAAAACCCCAGGCCAGACGCAGCCAGGATCAATACGATCACAATCTGGGAGATGACGGTACGTCGCAAAAGCGTCCGATATCGATTCTCGTCGGCCATATTGCTGACTATCGCTCGCGCAGACGAGTTCCCGCTGCGAATAGAATGACACCGGCCAGCAGACCCGCCGGCATGACAAACCGTCGCACGCCGAACTGCAGCTGATAGAAAATCAGCGCCGGCAGCGCGGACAGCACAAAAATCTGCAGGAAAACTCCAAGCTGATGTTTCACTACAAGGTCGCCTGGGATGAGGTAGAAAGGCGGTGCGTCCACACAATCCATCGAATCACCGCATTACAATCTCATTGTAGTTCTGAGCGGTACGGAGATTATTCCTTCTGTTCGATCTTGTATTCCATAGGCGTAAGCTCAGTCGTCTCACCATCCTGAATCACCACAGAGAGCTTTCGTTCCAGGTATCCGACACGTTCATGCCAGACGCGAAACGTGTGAGTTCCCGCGGGGAGGTTCTTAATCTCGAAGCTGCCGTCCATCTGAGTGATCGCTGAATATGGATGATCAAGAATGAGCCAGTAGGCCAGCATCCAGTTATGGAGATCGCATTTTACCTGGATCGGCAGGAATTCACGAGACGGCATAGGAAATGCTGCGCCCTGACCCTTGGCTGTGTTTCCGGTGATGATGAGATTCTGAGCTGTGTTCCGGAGCGGATAAGTGTGGGTGTTGTGACTCATTGAATCACTGTTGAGTACCTCGACTGTCTGGCCGGCTCGCACCAGCAGTGTATGAGGTTTGAATGTGCAGTTCTCTTGGTTAAAGACGACTTGTTCATCAAATTTACTGAGATCAGGATGAATTTTTTTTGGCGACTTCGGCAGGTAGATAAAGATATTAGCAATGCCTTTGGAATCCTCATCGACGACCAGATCACTCTTGTAGACATCTCTCACCGCGCACACTGTTGCGTCTTTAATGGCGGCACCTTTGCGGTGGAGGAGTTCCGGTTTTGGAAGTTCTCCCTTCCAGATAATCTTTCCGGTCATGGAGCCCCAGCCCTCTGCAGCGGATACCGACGTAGCGGATACCGACGTAGCGGTAACCAGTGGCAGAATCGTGACGCAAAATACCGTTCGAAACATGACAGGATCCTTGGGAGGCTGGCTTCAAAACGCAACAAAACGGCCGGCAGCATGGGTCACAGGATTTAGCTGGACCGGTGGAAAGTGCAGCACTTCGCACTCAACCCTCCAAATTATACGGGCCGGTATTGCCGAAAGTCGAATCCTCCTCTGGATTTCCCAAGCGCGCCGTAACGGTTCCCGGCCATCAGAATCACTGTCTCCGGACGATACGCTGCGGTAAGCATCATCTGGCCATCGTACAAAACATACCAATGTTCCCTCCATTCTCCAAGATTTTCGGCGCAAACGAAATCCTCGGTTGCCGGTGATGCAACTGATGTGGACCGTCGGACGAATCGTACAATCCTCTCCACGCACCCGTGACCTGCCTGCGCCCGATCAATTATCCATGCGAGCAAATCCGATCTGGCGTGGACGGCAGGTGATCCGAAGTTCTCGCATCACGAGTCCTGAGCCGTTACGATCGGGGCATCCTTCAACTCTTCGTGATCCGTTGTCGCCATGCCAGACTTCCGCCACCTCCGCATTTGCCTGATTGGCTCTGTGAGTCTGCTGATTGCTGTCATTGCTGCACAGGCCGGCCGACCGCCAGTCCGGTTTGAAAACGACGTTCTGCCAATCTTCAAAAAATACTGTCTGAAGTGTCACGGGGACGAAAACCGCAAGAGTGATCTGAGTCTGCAGACACTCAGCGGGATCGTTCAGGGTGGGGAAACCGGTGACCCCCTCCTGGTCGCAGGAGATGCCGATGCAAGTCGAGTGGTTGATTTGGTACGGTCCGGAGATATGCCGCCGGACAAATCAAAGCTCAACGAATCGGAAATCAAAACACTGGAGCATTGGATTAATACGATTGCGCCACGTGAACTGGCAACCATTGAGCAAGCATTGAGTCCCAAGCTGCTTCTTGCCCGGAGGGTCCATTTTTTGCTTGAGATCAGGTGCCAACCCTGCCACGGACGGAATAAGCAGGAAGGCGGACTCAATGTGTGCACCATGGTGGACATACTCCAGGGTGGTGACAGCGGCCCGGCAATCGTGCAAGGTGATGCCGGAAGCAGCTTGTTACTGCAACGCGTGCATGACGATGAAATGCCACCGCGCGATGTGCGCTACAAATTGTCGATTCGTCCTGTGACGGAACCCGAGCAGCAGATGATCGCCGACTGGATCAACAGTGGTGCAGTTGCCCCGCCGCCGCCGCCAGGTGTGATCAATGATAACGGCCTGCTGGTCTCCAATGAGGACAGGACATGGTGGGCGTTCCAGCCTCCTGTGGCCGCAGCCGTTCCCGACGTGAAGGCTCGGTCGCGTGTGAGAACTCCCGTTGATGCGTTTCTGCTGAGCTCACTGGAACAAAGGCGGCTCAGTTTTTCTGCGGATGCCGATCGACGGACACTGATTCGGCGCGCCTGGAACGACCTGCTGGGACTCACGCCGTCGCCGCAGGATGTGCAGGACTTTCTGTCCGATGATGATCCTCAGGCGTTCGAGCACCTGATCGATCGCCTGCTTGACTCGCCGCGTCACGGAGAACGGTGGGGGCAGCACTGGCTGGATGCAGCCGGTTACTCGGATTCCGAAGGATCGGCCAGCGCCGATGAGTTATATCCACTGGTTCACCAGTACCGCGATTATGTCATCCGATCGCTGAACGCCGACAAGCCCTATGATCAGTTCCTGATGGAACAACTGGCGGGGGATGAATTGTATGATTATCAAAGCGTGCCACGTATGACACCGGAACTGCGTGATTCGCTCATTGCCACAGGTTTTCTGCGTACGTGTATTGATCCAACGACCAGCCCTGAACTGAATTTTCCATCCGATCGCTACAAGGTACTTGCTGATACCGTTGAGATCGTCAGCTCGTCATTAATGGGCCTTACCATGCGCTGTGCACGATGCCACAGTCATAAATATGACCCAATTCCCCAGCGGGATTACTATCGCTTCACGGCGATTTTTTCACCCGCCTACGCACCACACGACTGGCTCAAGCCACGAGAGCGCACTGTGGTACTGGCAGGTACGGAGGAGCGCCGTGAGATCGATGAATTCAACGCTGTAATCAATGAGCAGGTTCATCCCATCGATCTGAAGATCACGGGTTTGACCCAGGAGTTTCAGGAACGCTATGCCCGAGAACACCCCGATCAAATCGGTGCAGAGTCCACCTCCGAGATGCTGCAGGAAACATATCCTGAGTTCAAAGAGCGGCTAGCTCCACTCACCGAAAAAAAACGGATTCTGCAGGCAAAAATTCGCAAGACACCGCTTGCGCACGGATTGACCGACATGCAGCTGCAACCGGATCCATTCTATCTGCTGCGCCGCGGCGAATGGAATAACCGAGGGAGGCGAGTGCTTCCGAATGTGCCCGCCGTTCTCAGTACAGCGCCCGAAGATTTCACGATCACTCCACTGTTTCAGGATGCGCCTACGAGCGGGTCACGGCTGGCTCTGGCAAAGTGGATTACGCAGCCAAAGCATCCACTGACAGCAAGAGTCCTGGTCAATCGAATCTGGCAGCAGCACTTTGGCCGCGGCATTGTGGCCACAGCTGGAGACTTTGGAAAGACGGGTGTCCTGCCGACTCATCCGCGACTGCTGGACTGGCTTGCCGTCGACTTCGTGAACCATGGCTGGAGCATGAAATACCTGCATCGAATGATCATAAATTCCAGTGTCTGGCGTCAGCGGTCTCGCATGCGGAAAGACGCCGCGACTGTTGATCCGGACAACCGGCTGCTGTGGCGGATGCCACTGCAACGCCTGGACGCCGAAGTCCTTCGCGATTCGATGCTCAACGTGTCCGGAAGCCTGAATTTCAAAATGCACGGTCCGGCAGTTCCGCTGAAGACGCTGCCCGATGATCAGCTCGTAGCCACTCAATCACCTGAGGGCAACCGTCGCAGCATTTATCTGATGCATCGCCGGTCAACACCCATCACGTTACTCGAAACCTTTGATGCACCTCGTTTAACTACGAACTGTCTTCAACGCCGCACTTCGAATGTCGTCTCTCAGGCGTTGCTCATGCTGAACAGCGGGTTCGTCGAGAGACAGGCGCAGACAGTAGCGGAACAGATCACAGCGTCGGCTCAGAGCACTCCTCAAAAGATCAAAGCCGCATATCTTCGGGTACTGGGTCGTGCACCCGACACCGATGAAGCCTCTCGAGCTGAAACGTTTCTGAAACTTCAGACAGATCACTACGTCGTACCGGACGCGTCTGCCGTCCCGCAGATATTGTCCCTGACCGGAATGCAGCGACTGACCTTTGCTGAACGAAACGGACCGTTGGTGGATCTTTGTCTGGTGCTTTTCAATTCGGCTGAGTTCCTTTATGTGGATTGAATGACCATGACACAGGAACATTTTTCATCGAAGAATTTGTGCTCGACCGCGGGAGGTCGGGATATTTTTCCGTCCAGACCTGTCCGGTGCAGAAATCGAAGAACGGCGTTTGCTGTGGATTTTTTTGATCGTCGCCGCCTGTTGAACTCGGTCAGTCAGGGTTTCTCTGGACTCGCCTTGTCCAGCCTGATGGCAAGTGAACTCCGTACCACTGAGAATCGTTCGCAGCATTCATTGCGGTCACCGTCCAAGAAACAGGCCGGCGCTGTGCCTCATCACTCTGCTCAGGTTCGCTCTGTAATCCAGCTGTTCATGCATGGCGGTCCTAGTCAGGTAGATCTGCTGGATCCAAAACCCATGCTGACGAAATACGATGGTCAGCAATTTCCGGGAGTCATTGATGTCCAGCAGCCGGAACAGGCGGGTGGTATCCTTAAGAGCCCGTTCCGTTTCGGGAAATACGGACAATCGGGAATCGAAGTCAGTGATATCATGCCGCACCTGGCAAGGCACGTCGATGACATTTGCGTGATCCGATCGATGTGGACTGAGCACATCAATCACGAACCTGCCCTGTGGATGATGCATACCGGCCGCACCGTCCCGGGGCGGCCGTCAATTGGCTCATGGGTCGTGTACGGGCTGAGTTCAGAGACGCAGGATCTGCCGGCCTATGTCGTACTGGATGATCCAAAGGGTCTGCCGATAGACGGGATCCGCAACTGGTCATCCGGCTGGTTGCCGCCCCAGTATCAGGGAACTCGGTTTCGGGCCACAGGTGTCCCGGTCTGGAATCTGAGTCCGGCTCGCGACGTTTCACAAGATGCTCAACAGGCTCGCAGACAACTTCTTGCCGAACTCGACGACGCTCACCAAGCAGTGCGGCCCGGCGAGTCCGAACTGGATGCACGGATCGCCAGTTACGAACTGGCAGCTCGCATGCAGCTGTCAGCGACGGCAGCACTCGATCTGTCCGAGGAATCCGCTGCGACTCAACAGGCATACGGAGTCGGACACCATACAACCGATTCATACGGGCGACGCTGTCTGCTGGCTCGGCGAATGATTGAACGGGGAGTTCGATATGTGCAGATCTTCATCGACGAACAGATCTGGGATAACCATTCGGGGCTTGAATCGGGCCTGCGTGGCGCGTGTGCCCGAACGGATCAGCCTGTCGCCGCTTTGCTGGCGGACCTCAAACAACGTGGGCTGCTGGAAGAGACACTGGTGATCTGGGGCGGAGAATTCGGACGGTTGCCGATTTCGCAGGCAAAAGACGGTCGTGATCACGGACGTCAGGGATTTACGATCTGGATGGCAGGCGGTGGCGTGAAATCAGGCCATGTCCATGGTGCCACGGATGATTTCGGCTACGCGGCGATTGAGAACCGAGTCAGCGTCCCCGATCTACACGCAACGATCCTGCATCTTCTGGGTTTGGATCACCACCAGCTGACGTTCGTTCGTAATGGTCTGGACGAACGGCTGACCAGCATTTACGAACCACGCGTTGTCAGCGAGATTCTGGGATAAGGCATGGAATCGGGCGACCGGATGATCGAGTACACGATGCTGGCAGCCTACCTGGCGGTCCTGCTGTGGATCGGCGTCCGTTCCGCACGGCGAGTCCGATCATCGGATGATTACACACTCGCCGGACGAGACGTACCCTGGATCGTGGTTCTGGCCACGACGGCAGCTACGATGCTGGGTGGAGGCGCATCGGTCGGCATGGTGTCGGAAGTTGGACGAATCGGGATAGCCGCCGCATTCGTCACCTGTGGATGGCATTTGCAGTTGATCTTCACCGGAATGTTCGTGGCGCCAAAACTTCGCGGACTGAATCTAATAACTGTCGGAGACTACATTCACGACAAATTTGGTCCCCTGGCCCGAGAACTGGCGGTGGTCAACAGCGTGGTATTCCTTGTCGGCGCATTGGCCGCTCAAATGGCGGCTATCGGCACCATGACAAATACGATCCTTGGAGTCCCCTACAGCACGGCACTCTTCATAGGGGCAGCCGTGACAATCTTCTATTCGACAATTGGAGGCATCCGTGCCGTCGTCAGCACGGACATGCTACAGTTTGTGATTCTGATCGTGGGCTTTGGAATTGCCTCCGCTTTGCTGATGTCACAGCAGGGAGGGTTCGCTACCATGGAGGCGGCTGCCAACGAAGGACAATTTCACCTCACCGGCCATTTGACAACGCTGCAACTGGTCAGCCTGTTCGTTGCATTCCTGCTGGGCGAGGCATTCGTGCCGCCCTACGTTGTCCGCTGCTTAATCGCAAAAGATCAGCATCACGCAAAACGGGGAGTCACCGGGGCAGGATTGTTCTTACTGCTGTTTTTGCCAATCGTAACGATGGTCCTCGGCACTACGGCGCAGATAAACCCGGAGGTCCAGACTGCGATTGAGAATGAGAAACAGGCACTGCTGGCGTCTGCCGCTGAGGATAATCTGCCGCTGACGGAGGCGGACGCTCTCAAACAGGCATCTCAGGTAACGTTTCCCACGCTCGTGCGAGTGACATTTCATCCGTTTTTCGCCGGCATCATGATTGCGGCAATCATTGCGGCTGTAATGTCATCTGCAGACAGCTGTCTGTCGAGCCTGGCAACAGTTGTGATGGAAGACATCTTTCGAAGACATGTGAAACCGGAAGCGACAGATCGTCAGTTGCTGCAGGTGGCTCAGGCCAGCACATTGATCCTCGGTGTGGCTGGAGCCGTGTGCGCCTGGTTCTTCAGCAACGTGGCGGAGATCCTTCTGTTCGTATATGACTTTTGGGCACCGACAATGGTGCTGCCGTTTATGGTCGCGTTGTTCTGGTACCGCGAATCACGCGTCTATGCAGTCGTGGCGTCGATGTTTACCGGAGCAACTGCTGCAGTCATCTGGAGATTCATACTGGGTTCCCCAATGGACATTGGGCCGGCATTGTTCGGTTTTTCTGTTGCCCTGGTGACGTTTTTCGTGGGTCTGCTGCATACTCCCGGAAAGCCACATGGTCAATTGTTCCGCCCCGGGTACAACAAATCCGATGAGGAGACCAGATGATTCCGGTTTGGCTGTTAACCATTCTCCACTACGTTTCATTGATTACGGGTGCGTGCATCCTGGTGCTGCTGGCGTGGCAATCACTTAAATCATTGCAGGAAAAATAAACGTGCTGCCAAAATCCGCAAAGATCGTGATCGTTGGTGGAGGAGTACTGGGGAGCAGTGCTGCGTTTCACCTGACCGACGCCGGGCAGCAGAATATCGTGCTGCTTGACCGGGGACCGATCGCGAGTGGCACGACTCCGCAGGCAGCCGGACAAACGGGATATCTCAATGTCGATCGTTTCGCGTTTGAATTCGGGAAATACTGCATCGAGTTCTTCGAGCAGTTTGAGCAGCGAACCGGCCAGACCATTGACTTCCGACAGACCGGCAGCTTTCGCGTTGCACTGACAACAAGGTTTCAGGACGATCTGGTATCGCGTCTGAAAGCTGCCGAGGCACTGACCGACGAGGTTGAGTTCATTTCGGGGAAGCGGGCAAATGAGCTGGTTCCGACGTTTACTCCTTCTGATGACTGTCAAATCCTGTCAATCCCTCGAGATGGATATGTCGACCCCCGGTCCGTGGCAGTTGCCTGGGCCGCTGCCGCAAAAGATCGAGGATGTTCGTTCCATACGCGTGTCGAATCGACCGGTTTGGTGACCAACAACGGCCGTGTTACGGCCGTAAAAACCAGCCAGGGTATCATTGAAACCAGTTGGGTGGTACTGGCAGCAGGTGCGTGGACGCGGCAGTTCGCACAGCAGCTGGGACTGAATCTGCGGACTGTACCCGTTCGCCATCAGGCCTTTGTCACTGCTCCCCTGGCTGATGTACAGCCATATCAGCCCATCGTTCGATTCACGGAACCTCAGCTGTATGTCCGCCCCGAAGCAGGAGGATTATTGGTTGGCGGCTACGGATATCGCCCAATGAGTTTTGATATGAACGAATTTGATCGCAACTTTGAGATCTCTGCATTACCAGCGGACCCGATTTACTACCAGCAACTTCGGGATCAGGCCAAACGGTTCTTTCCCTCTCTGGCGGACGCCACCATTGTGCAGGAACGACGTGGTTTACCGACTATTTCTCCGGACGGGCGGCTTGTGCTTTCTGAACCGGGCGGACTCCAGGGCCTCGTTGTACTGTCCGCATGTGGAGTCGGTGGTATCGACCGTTCCCCGGGAGCTGGCCGAATTGTGGCGGATATCATTTGTGATCGTGAGTCCTGGATCGATCCGGCGGTGTTGAGTGTCGACCGATTTGGAGACAACTTCGCCTCAGATGCCAGCCTGCGAGCTCAATGCGAAGAAGTCTATGCTCGTCACTATCATGAGATCTATTAGCTGGATAGTGCCACGTGCTCCCGAATTGAAGTTCGAAGTACTGCGTCAATGATTTGGGATAATCACAGTCCCTCTTCATACCTCGTAGCGATTCAGCCGCCTGGTCATCTGTACGGGAGTTTTGGCAGTATTCCGATCTGGACTTATGTGGCCAAACCATTGACAAACTGTGTCGATGGCGGCAGATTTCTCAGACGTACAGAACGAACGACGGTCATCAGAACCGGATGCGTGAGGGCACCTCAATCGCTTTGGCCGGCAAAGCTGTTTTTTCGGATCACCACCGCCGGATGAATCGCTAGTTTCGCTTTGGAAGCTGCACGGTCACACCTCTAACCGTGGATCAGTCGGTGTGGCTTACATCACATATTGAGTATGAGAACGGATGTGCAAACGGTGCCGGTGGCAGCGCGGCCCGGCGCGGGATCAATTCGAGCCACCAGAGACTTCTTTATTTTTGATTTTCAGGAAACTGACGGTCGACCCAGGTCGTCTGAGGCACGGGTAGCCTCTCTGATCGAACGGATGCCGACACGTCTGTCATGGCTGCGTCGGGATGTACCGATTCATCATTTCAGCGTAGTCTTCACGGACCGGGCTAAACACGTCCAAAACAAGCGCAGGGCCATCGATTGCGACCGCTTTGTGAGGTACGTTGGGCGGTACAATAAACATCGCTCCCGGCTCAACAACTCGGGTCTCGTCGCCGATCGTTAGTTCCAGCTTTCCTTCCAGCAGCATCCCGCCCTGCTCATGGGGATGATCGTGAAGCGGGATTACAGCGCTCTCATCCATTTCCAGATACGACAGCATCAGATTTTCGCCGTATGGCGTCCGCAGGCGACAACCTGGACAAACCTCGTGGGTCGGCATGGCTTTGATATCAATGAAGGGCATGGCGTTCTCCTTTCAGAATGCGGATGGAGTAACATTGTGGAGCTTCTGTCTTGCTGCACAAAGTCCCTGAGCCTGTGCTCAATGGACCGGCAATTCTCCGATTCAGCCAAACCACATACGCATCGTCACACCCCATCCGCGGTGTTCTCACGCGAAATATAGAGCCTCAATTATTGTCAAACTATAATGCGGCCTGGCCCGGTGTGCACACATGGACGACTGCAATAAATCTGTCCGATCAACAGGTAATCAGGTCATGTACAGCAGAATTGACCGCCGAAACTGCGACGACGTTCCGGTTTCATACGCCGTGTGCATCCTGTCCAACGACGGTCTGCGGGGCACCGTACTGCGACTTTGAAGCAATGCCGGTCGCTGGAATATTGCCTGGCGACGGCGTGGTGAACCGCAACGGCATGAAACCGCCTTGTTTAACGAACCGTAGGCCAACTGCTGTCGGTACAAAGCGCTTTCACAGGCTTTCCAGTATACTTTCAACACGGGCAGTGAACCGTACCCTGCCGAACGCACACTTCTCAGCAGCGCGGCAGTTCAGGCAGTGATGCAGTTATGGAATCACAACGGTAAACTAATATCGATGTCGCGTTACGGTGGCACATATCAGCCTCCGGACTTTACTGCCTTTTCTGAATCCGGCGCAACAGGGTCAGTGATCACAAAAAACGCACCTCAGTCTGCAGGCTTCGAACTGCGAGCATCTGCAGAAGTAAACCGGTAATTCATTTTCGGGATGATCGACGTGGCACGAATTTTTCGTGGGTGGATTTGGATTGCCTTACTGACAGCGGTGTCTGCTTCGACGGGAGGAGAGCTTCCGTCCGTTCAGCTGCCGAATTCCACCGTTGTACGCATCGCAAAGCGGATCGAGGTCAACATTGATCCACAGCGTGATCTGCACGGACCGTGCGTGATCCGGGCTGCCAGCGGTGATTTACTGCTGTGCCATCAGGACTCCAACCAACATCGGGGGGGTGACGGTTTCGTTCGGCAATGGCGCAGCACCGACAACGGATTCACCTGGCAAAATGAAGGACCGGTTTCGGATTGGCGCAGTGACCAGATCGACTCCCTCTTCGGTGAATACGGTCTGGCTCCTGATGGACGACTGGTAATGATCGTCCAGCGCCGCAAGACGCTCACCGGAGACCGTGGAATCATCGCGTCGTGGGTGCAGATGAGCAAAGATCACGGCAAAAGTTGGCAGCGGATTGGTCCAATGGATGCCACTCACGAATACGCAGTGATGTTTGGCCGCAATCTCATCACGCATCATGACGAAATGTATGCAGGAGCCTGGTCGCGACTCGGGAATGCATTGTACGTCTCGGAAAACGGCGGCCGTTCGTGGAACAAACGCAGTGTGATCTTTCCAATTGACTTTCCGGACTTTACGAACCTGCCAAATGCCGGGCCGCCTTTCTACCCACATGTTGTCTTCTGTCCGGATAGCTCCCTTTTGGCGATGACGTATCATACTTCTCCTCGAAATCACTGTTATTCCCGGCGGAGCCGGGATAATGGCAAAACATGGGAGGCCATCGTGAAAGAAACGGAACTGAATTTGTGGGCGCCGCGAATGAATCGTCTCGACGAAGACACACTCATTGCGACCGGTCGTGATATTGGCGAGCGTGCTACCGTCGCCTGGTTTTCAACCGACAGCGGTCAGAACTGGAGTGACAGAATGATCCTCGACACGCCGGTGCACCGTGGCAGCTATGCCTACAGCGACTCGATCAGTGCCGGCGACGGGAAATACTGGGTCTTCATGAGCAGTCCGCGTACACCCAACAAGGGAGACATTGTGGGCGTGTTGCTTGAAATCGCAGAACATTAGGCAAGCTGACACAATGCAAATTGCACATTTTTTTCTGTCTGGAATATTCGCGCTCCTGTCATCGGGTGTGCAGGCTGAAGACTGGCCACACTGGCGTGGACCGCGCGGCGACGGCAGCAGCTGCGAGCACAACGTACCCACACACTGGAGTGATACCCAGAACGTTGTCTGGAAGGTGAGACTGCCAGGTCAGGGCCATGCCTCACCAGTCGTATGGGGCGATCGCATTTTTTTGGTCTCCGGCCTTGCCGAGACAATGGAGCGTGTTCTGCTGTGCCTCGACCGGTCCAGCGGTCGAGAACTGTGGCGTACTACGGTGTTCACCGCGCCGCTGGAGAAAATGCATCATCTCAACAGCTATGCCTCCGGGACTCCGGCAACCGATGGCAAACTTGTCTACGTGGCATTCCTGGAACCTGATGGCAGTGAAGTTGACGCGGCTATTGTTCGGGCGCGCTCCGGAAATTTGCGTGCCGACAACTCAGGCAGGCCGGTGAGTCCGGGGCAGATGGTTGTAGCCGCGTTTGACTTTAATGGACAACGGCGCTGGCTGGTTCGTCCGGGTCCGT